>JANMLZ010000058.1:0-112641 GCA_031372825.1 Cyanobacteria bacterium OTE_58_metabat_593
CTTCGTGACCCAGGGCCGAGCCTGAAAGTCCACCCGCAAAGTCCGCTTAACCGGCCATTAGCATCTGAGGATTTGCCAGCCAAGCCAGTCGCGTCAGGCAACCCCCGCGCCGGCCCTACAAATTCGCGGAAGGGACACGGCACTGCCGTCTCCTCTATATCATTCCGGCGCAGCCGGAATTGATATAAATTACCAACAAATATCTTTGGTGGAACCCGCTCCTACAACAAATGTATCTTGATGCGCTGCTGAATTAGCTCATGCCAGCCATTTCTTGCTGGATGGTGCTTTTGGCTGCTTTGAACTGAGTAGCCATTTGTTCCATTTGCGCTTCGCTCAAGTTGCGGCGAATCTGAGGGAACATATCGTTTTCTTCTTCTTTCACATGAGCCTGTACGGCTGTTTTGAGCTGTTGAATTTGAGCTTTGAAGTTTGAGGCGCTGGGGTTCAGGGCCTTGATTTGGGCGAGCATTTGTTTCATTTCTGTTTGCTCGTCGTACAGTTGTTGAATGTCGCTGTAGTAACTGCGAACTGCTGGGTAAACAACTTGTTCTTCGGCTTCGGCGTGGACGCTTAAATCTTTGTACAACTGACCGAAGAATTCTTGCAGTTTTTGCGGGTTATCCGTATTTTCGATTTCCATGAATAGGGTATCGACTTTGCGGTGATCCATTGAGATAACTTCGGTGATGTTCATCTCATCTTTGGTGCGGGTGACTGCACCGCCGATGATGCCGCTCATTGCAGCCATCGCGTCTTGGACGCGAGCCCAAACGCCTTGGTCGGGGTCTTTTCCAGTGAGTTCGCGCACTCCCAAGATTTCCATAACTCCTTTGAGTTGTTCTTGGTGGGCGCGGTTTTCAAAGTTGACTGTGTTGAGGGGGACAATGGCGGCTTCGATGTCTGCGCCGACTACTTGAGCGGCTTTGTGAATTAACAAACCGGCCATTGTTTGTTTGTGTTTGAGCAATTCATGCTGAGTGACTTTTTCAAACAGTGTCAGTTCAGAACCTTCCATCAGTTTCTGAACTTCTTCAATCATTTTTGTGGTTGTTTCTTTGGGTTCGCTTTGAACTCCGTATTGCACGATTACGGTTTCCAATACGCCCATGTTTTTGCGATCGTCCTCAAGCATATCGCGGAATCGATCGCACAGTTCGGAGTCGTTGCAGGATTTGATGAACAATTGCTCGTTGGCGATCAGCAGGTTTTGCAGCGCTTTCATGTCTGCTAATTTCATCGCGATCGCTTGGCGCTTGGTATCTTCAAGGGTAGCTACCATCTGTTTGTTCTCCTCTGGATGTCTTTAGTGTTCTTACATCTCTTAATTTATGGAAATATTCTGATAACTTCCTCTTTCTCCCGACTGATTCATTAATATCCCGCACAACCTATTGACTTTTTAAGCTAAAAATGGTAATAAATTGAGGTGAATCGATTTGAGATTTAAAATTCTAAATTCGAGATTTGTATCAATTCATCCCAATTGTTGAAGCTGAAAGCGCTACCATAGTTGCAGCCGAAGTTAACTAAAGTTTAAGAATAACTAGCTTGTCTCAACTGCTCACTGCTTTAGAGTTCCCAGCCACTGTCTGGAAGCTGAATAATGGGTTAACTGTCATTCACCAGTGCCTAGAGGCCACACCCGTGGTCGCGCTAGACGTGTGGGTGAGGGCTGGCGCTACGCTGGAGCCGGATTCTTGGTCGGGAATGGCTCATTTTTTAGAACACATGATATTTAAAGGAACGGATTCGATCGCCCCTGGAGAATTCGACCAGGTAATCGAAAACCGCGGCGGTGTCGCCAATGCAGCTACAAGCCACGACTACGCGCATTTTTTTATCAACGCTGGGGCCGATTATTTAGCAGAAACTGCGCCTACGTTGGCAGAATTGCTGCTGCGAGCTTCAATTCCAGATGCAGAATTCGATCGCGAGCGAGATGTGGTGCTCGAAGAAATCCGCCAAGCTCAAGATGACCCCGATTGGCTGGGTTTCCAAGCAATGATGGAAACAGTTTACCAGCGCCATCCCTACAGGCGATCGGTATTGGGTACAGAAGAGTTGCTGATGTCGCGAACTCCGCACGAAATGCGGTGTTTCCATCGATCGCACTATCAGCCGGAAAATATGACTGTGGTGATAGTTGGGGGAATTGAGGAAGAACAAGCCAGAGAAGTTACGGGAAAAGCATTCGAGCAGTTTTCTGACAGGTGGGATTGTCCCAAATTAACCGCAGAAGCCGAACCGCCGCTAGTAGAAATTCGCCGTCAAGAATTGCGTCTCCCCCGATTGGAACAAGCGCGGCTGATGATGGCTTGGACTGGGCCGGGAGTTGAACAGTTGCAAAGTGCTTGCGGCTTGGATTTGCTGTCGGTGTTGCTCGCAGACGGGCGGACTTCGCGTTTGGTGCGCGAACTGCGGGAAGAATTACAATTGGTACAGGCGATCGAGAGTTCTTTTTCGCTGCAACGGGAATCGAGTTTATTTACGATCAGTGCAGTCTTAGAAGCGGAGGATGTCGAAGAGGTGGAAGCTCGGATTTGCGATCGGCTTTGGGAATTGCAGTCTGAGCCGATTTCGGAGGCAGAACTGCTTCGCTGTAAGCGTTTGCTGTGCAACGATTTCGCTTTTAGCATCGAAACGCCGGGACAGCTAGCCGGTCTTTATGGGTATTACAGTACGATCGCCACTGCGGAACTAGCCCTCAGCTATCCTACCAGGATTCAGGCATTTAAGCCCTTAGACCTCCAGCGCCTAGCTCAACAGTATCTTTCTCCGCGCCACTATGCGGCCGTGGTACTCAAACCAATTTAGTCATGGGGCATGGGGCCTGGGGCATGGGGCCTGGGGCATGGGGCCTGGGGCCTGGGGCATGGGGCATGGGGCATAGTTAGTAGTTAGTGGTTAGTGGTTACTTGTTAGTAGTTTTTCTAATAACAAATGCCCAATGCCCAATTCCCAATGCCCAATGCCCAATTCCCAATGCCCAATTCCCAATGCCCAATGCCCAATGCCCAATTCCCAATGCCCAATTCCCAATTACCAATTACCAATTACCAATTACCAGCTAAATCAACCATGAAAAATGAAATCCAGCGCACGGTTTTAGACAACGGTATGGTTGTCTTAGCAGCAGAAAATCCAGCAGCAGATATTATTGCAGCTAGGATATTCTTGCGGGCCGGCAGCCGCTGCGTGCAGCCGGAACAAGCAGGATTGTGTCACTTGCTGTCGGCGGTAATGACCAAGGGAACCGATCGCCTTTCTTCCCTAGAAATTGCCGAACGTGTAGAATCGGTGGGAGCGAGGTTGAGTGCTGACTCTACTACAGATTATTTTTTAGTGAGTTTGAAGACGGTTTCTGCGGATTTTCAGGACATTTTGGAGTTGGCGGGGGAATTGATGCGATCGCCCACTTTCCCGGAATCTGAAGTCGAACTTGAACGCCGCATTGCCATATCGGCAATTCGTTCCCAACAAGAACAGCCATTTGCGATCGCCTTCGACCAATTGCGGCAAGCGATGTATCAAGAACATCCTTACGCTTTCTCTACATTGGGTACGGAAGATACTATGTCAAAGCTCACCAGAAACGAGCTCGAACAGTTCCACAAAACCTATTTCCGTCCCGATAATGTAGTTATTTCTGTAGCCGGCAGAATATCGACCGAAGATGCGATCGCCCTGATCGATCGTACTTTTGGATCTTGGAAAGCGCCTTTAACACCCCTGCCAACTTTAGCTTTATCCCCTCTAACACCTTCCCCTCAATCCGTCGTTAAGGCGCAAGATACGCAGCAATCAGTGGTTATGCTGGGCTACCTCGCACCCTCTGTCAAAGATCCAGATTACGCAGCGATTAAGTTGCTGAATACTTATTTGGGTAACGGTTTGTCGAGCCGGTTGTTTGTGGAATTGCGGGAAAAGCGGGGCTTGGCTTACGATGTTTCGGCGCTCTACGGGACGCGTTTAGATGCGGCGCAGTTTGTGGTGTACATGGGTACTGCGCCGGAAAATACGGCGACTGCTTTTGATGGATTGCGTACTGAGGTCGATCGGCTGGCTGACACCCAACTAAGCGAAGAGGAATTGCAAGCTTGCAAGAATAAAATGCTCGGTCAATATGCTTTAGGAAAACAAACTAATTCGCAAATTGCTCAAGTTGTAGGCTGGTACGAAACCTTGGGATTGGGAATTAAATTCGACCATAAATTCCAAGAACAAATTGCGCGGGTGACAGCTTCGCAAGCACAGGAAGCTGCTAAGAAATATTTTGGAGAACCGTATGTTTCTCTCGTAGGCCCGGAGGCGGCGGTTAAGGAATGGGGTGTCCCGGCTGTTTGTTGAGGAAATTGGCGATCGAACTTGTCAAAAGTTCGATCGAGCGCTCATCGATCAGCATCCATCCGAAACTCAAAGGTTGCTAGGTATGAAAGACGAACAACTGATGGATTTAATTATTCAACCCGAAGGTTTGCACGCTCAAAAACAAGCAGAAATAGAGCGAAAAAAAACGCGCATTATTAAAAGTGGAGCCGGGCGACATCGTAAGTTAACAGTGGCAGATGAAATTATATTAACTTTAGTTTCTTGGCACCAATTGCCGACCATTCCAATGTTAATAGTACAAATACGCTCGACATAAACAAACTAAAAATCAATATTTAACGAGAGAGCAAAAAAATGAAAATCGCGCTTTGTGGGTGTTTGAAAACTGCGCTCAAACAACTACAAACGCCTCATGTTAATGGTTTGGGATTTCTCGGAGATGTCTATTAGACTTAATCTGTTATGATCCTCTTGGTCAAGTATTAGTATCTATTTTTGGACACGACTCAAGAGCCTGTTGACTGTCGCGACGGGGTGTCTGAGCCTCCATACTTGAAAGTGATCTAAGACGGGATGAGTGCCTGAGAGCTTGACCCAATCATCGCATAGAATATCTTCAATCTGGTTGGGCACCCCTGGGCGGCACCAAGCTGCCGGAACTACTACTATCTTGCCTGGGTGCGCGTTCAACCAAGCGCCCCACCAGGCAAAAGTTGAATTAGTAATAACATTAGCTCGACATCGGGTCATTAAATAAAGCTGCTGAGGACCATTCAGGTTATCTACAAAGATCAATTCATGCCCTTGAAGGGGACGAAGAAATTCTCTGGCTAAATCGGGACGATCGGAGAAGACAAGAATGGAACCTTGGGGGTCGATCGCACTTAAGGACTGCTTGTAAAAAGAAAGCGGGTAAAGCGGGAAATATTCTCGGGTATTGTTATAGTCGGTATCGAGGCGGAGCGAAAAGCTTACACAATCCCTTTGCAAAATGTCGCCGTAGAGCTTTTCCACCTCAGCGACAATCTCGTTATTGAACGTGTACCACTCACGTACAAGTCCCTTGTCTGAGTAATATTTTTCAGATTGAAAGTACCCTTGAATTTCAGTGTGGTCTCCGATGGAAAGTGCTTCGGATGTAAAGCCAGGCTGAGGATGGGCGTCGAAATGATGAATAATCCCGGAGGGTTCGCTAGCACGCTCACCTTCGTCATTAAGGTTGAAGAGCTCATCTCCATCCCACTTAGGGCAAAAAAATTGGGTTCCCAAACGCCGTGCTGTTATTCTAAGGAATGCGTATTGAAATAATTGATTACCGAGTCTTCCGTAGTTCCCGAGCTTAGAGAAAGAAATCATTATAATTTAACTCCTTTGGTTTAAGACAGCTTCTACCAGACCTAAATCATTGTTCGATCGGGGAAAAGAAGCAAAGAGCACCTTATACCATGCCAAAAAAAGTTACAGTTAACGGTCATGAGACTTTAACAGAGCAGTTTTTTGGGGTCTTAGTCCTGGCAGTGTTAGGTGGCTGGCTGCTCAGATGATTCTACACTGCTGCGTCAACCTACGGCAAGTAATCCAATAGTGACGGCTGGGAAAGTACGATATTTCACACCTTCTTCAACCAAGAGTGCATCCTGATTAATCGTAGCTGATGTACTTAAGTATTGAAAATTATCCGAAGATTCCTGCACTACAACCGCAAAAACTCGATCGCACTTAACTTGAACCTTTTTTGTTGCCGATCGGTCAAAATGAAGCAGACGCCCGATCGGTCTAATTTATATGTACTTCCTAAAGCAGTTTCAGATTAAAAAAGGGCTAACTCCTTGGGTAAGCGGGCTCCTCGCCGTCGGATTGCTTGCAGGAGTAGGCTACACAGCTTACAGTCAACTTACCGTCAAATCGAAACGCGAAAGCAGACGCAAGGAAAAAACCGTTGCTGTAGAAAGAGTCAATTTGCCGATCGCCATTTCAGCAAACGGGACAATTGCACCCGAAAGGAGTGTTAATGTCAGCCCCAAAACTTCAGGAGTGCTCAAAAGTTTGCTAGTCAAGGAAGGAGACACTGTTCAAACAGGGCAGATTCTCGCCCAAATGGATGACTCCAACCTCCAAGGCCAACTTACCCAAAATCGCGGACAACTCGCCTCAGCCGAAGCTAACTTGCAAAAATTACTCAACGGTAATCGAGTCGAAGATATTGCAGCAGCAAAGGCACAAGTCGCTGAACAACAAGCCAGTCTGGAAAAATTGCTCAACGGTAATAGAACTCAGGATATTGCCGCCGCCCAAGCGCAAGTAACCGAACAGCAAGCAACTCTCCAAAAATTGCTCAACGGTAGTCGCAGTCAGGATATTGCTGTCGCCAAGGCGCAATTAGCCGAACAGCAAGCAACTCTCCAAAAATTGCTCAAAGGCAACCGCCCTGAAGATATCGCCCAAGCGCAAGCTAAACTCTCTGATGCGGAATATGCCAAAAAGCAAGCATCAGAAGACTTTCAACGCAATCAGGAACTGTACGCAGATGGGGCGATCGCCCTGCAAGTTGTGAATACTTCTCGCACGGCGCGCGATCGAGCTCAAACTCAAGTCAGACAAGCCCAACAAGCTGTAGCATTGTTGCGATCGGGTTCGCGATCGGAAGACATTGCAGCAGCAAAGGCCGCCGTCGAGCAAAAACAGCAAGCTTTGGCGCTAATTCAAGCTGGTGCTCGCCCGGAAGATATCGCTGCGGGGCGGGCTGCTGTTGAGCAAAAACGGCAGGTTTTGGCGGGAGTGCGATCGGGGGCGCGATCGGAAGACATCGCCGCTTCTGAGGCCGCAGTGGAGCAAAAACAGCAAGCTTTGGCACTAATTCAAGCCGGTGCTCGCCCAGAAGAAATTGCGATCGCCCGCGCCCAAGTTCTCTCCGCCCAAGGTAGTCTCCAAACAATCCAAGCCTTGATTGACGATACCAAAATTCGCGCTCCTTTCAGCGGCACCGTCACCCGCAAATATGCCGATCCGGGGGCTTTTGTGACGCCCACAACCGCAGGTAGTGCAGTTTCTTCGGCGACTTCTTCTTCGATTTTGTCCTTAGCTTCCAAAAATCAGGTAGTCGCTAATGTCGCAGAAAGTAATATTGCTCAAATCCGCCTCGGCTTAAATGCGTCTATTCAAGCCGATGCTTATACGGGAAAGACTTTTACAGGCAAAGTTACTCAAATTTCACCTCAGTCGATCGTCCAGCAAAATGTTACCAGTTTTGAGGTGAAAACTTCGATTGTTGATGATGCTAAAAAAATGTTGCGATCGGGAATGAATGTGAATGTGGAGTTTAAAGCCGGTGAATTGAAAGATGTTTTGGTTGTGCCCACTGCGGCAATTGTCCGCCAACAAAAGGAAACTGGGGTGTTTGTTCCGGGTGGTGAAGATGGGAAGCCGGCTTTTGTGCCGATTAAGACGGGGATGACGGTTGATGATAAGACGGAAGTGCGATCGGGCTTGAAAGGAAATGAAAAAGTGTTTATTAGTTTCCCCCCCGGCTTGCGGCCTAAATCTCAAACTCCATCGTCGGGGGGAATTCCGGGTTTGCAACCGGGTGGTGGAAGTCGTTTGCGTTAGTGCGCGCAGTCGGGCTAGTTGGTTCGTCGCCGAGTCCAACCGGGATTGAAATCCCTGTCTCATAGCGAAAGTCCTCTGAAAGAGGACTGAAGAGTTAGTTAATCTACATCGGTTTTAGACGAATTTTCAGTCGGTTTCAACCGACTTTAGCTATGAGACGGGGGTTTCAACCCCCGGCGGATCGTGCCACTGGTATTAGTGGTTGACAATTCCCAATTTCCAATTACCTATTACCTATTCCCAAATGAAATTAAAAACTCCCCCAGTTATTAACAAAATCTCAAATGTTCAAATTGTATTTATGGCGACTGAGGCGCTGTGGAATAACAAATTGCGTACCAGTTTAACGATGCTGGGTGTGATTATTGGCATATCTTCGGTGATTGCGATTACTTCCGTGGGACAGGGTGTACAAAAGTCTACTGAGGAACAGTTGAAGGCTTTGGGTACTAATGTGCTGTTGGTTTTATCTGGTGCTTCGCGATCGGGTGGTGTTAGTCAGGGTGGTGGTTCTGCTTCTACTTTAACTTGGGATGACGCTAGGGCGATCGGTAAACAAGCACCGGCCGTTAAGGCAATTTCGGCTTTTTTGCAGCGCCAAGTGCAAGTTGTTTATGGCGAGCAAAATTCATCTACTTCTATCTTGGGAACCGATTTAAATTACCCCGATGTCAAAAACATTCAACCTCAAGCAGGACGGTTTTTTAATGAGGAAGAATTGAATGCTGCTGAACCAGTAGTTGTCCTCGGTTCTAAGGTGCGAGACGAGCTTTTTGGAGTTGGTGCTAATGCCCTATCGGCGGATGTTCGGATTCAGGGAGGACGGTACAAGGTGATTGGAGTGATGGAACCCAAGGGTTCGGTAGGGGGTACGGATCAGGACGATCGCGTGTATATTCCCCTCAAAAATATGTCGGCTCGAATTGTGGGTAGAAATTCTTTGGCTGGAATTGCCATCTCTGGTTTTTGGTTGCAAACTACTGGGGAATCGGATTTAGCTGATGCTCAATTTCAAGTTGAAAATATCATGCGTTTGCGCCACAATATTTATCCGCCGCAACCGGATGATTTTCGAGTGATCAATCAAGTTGATATTGTGAATACTTTTAGCAATGTGGTAGGTTTGTTTACGGTGATGGTAGTAGCGATTGCTGGAATTTCCCTGGTAGTTGGCGGCATCGGGATTGCTAATATTATGTTGGTGTCAGTTGTGGAACGAACTAAGGAAATCGGGATTCGGAAAGCGGTAGGCGCTACCAATGCAGCTATTCTGATTCAATTTATGGCTGAATCGATTTTAGTTTCGACGGTGGGTGGTACGGCGGGTATTGGGTTGGGAATTGCGATCGCCTTTGGGGCCGCGACAACATTTAGTTTTCCGTTTGTAATTTCAGTATGGTCGATCGCAGCCGGTTTTGGGCTATCCTTTACTGTAGGCCTATTGGCTGGAGTCTTGCCGGCTCGGAATGCAGCTAGGTTAGATCCGATCGCAGCTTTGCGTAATGATTGAAGTTAACTGTTGACTCTCTTATCTAACTCTGCGTTCTCTGCGCTCTCTGCGGTTAAAAAAAATTCCAATCCACAACTTATTTAGCTTACACTAAACCAGCTCCAAAAATCTGATTTGCAGTCAGATTCAAATCAGGAAAAACTTGCGACACAATCCGGTCATTATCTCGAAACTTGAGGACTTGATATTCACCATCAACCAAGTTACAGACAGAAATTGTCGGTTGTTTCGGATTGCCAATAAAATTGCGTCCACCCAACGCAGCATAATCTACAATCCAATATTCAGCGATACCCATCTCCTCATAATCAGCGTATTTCAAATAGTAATCATCGCGCCAATTGGTTGACACAACCTCGATCGCCAAAGGTATCGATGCACCCAAACTCAGGATAGACTGTTTTTGCCACAATGTTTCGTTCACCAGATTTGCACGATTCAGCACTAATATATCAGGACAATAGCCAGAATCTTTTTCAGGAGGCCTAACTATCACTTGGCGAGGGATACCGTAGGGCAATCCCAGACGTTTGATTTCAGAAGGAATTTCGATGCCAAGAAAGCTTATAACTTCCTCATGTTCGCCTACTGGTTGTGCCATCTCAACAATATCTCCATTATGCAATTCGTAGCGTACCGCCGAATTTTCTGGCAGCCACTCCACAAATTCCTCGAAGTTTACGAGTCTGGGTAAAGCTTGAGTCATAGGTTTTGAGAATTACCGATAATAAAAATTATAGCTCTATCCATCTGCGTTTATCTGCGTGCATCTGCGGTTACAAACTCCCAATCTGCCAGTAGTGCTAGATTCAGACAATTATCGAAATAGATGAAGCCAGAAAACTCGCCGATTTTTTCCTAGTTGATATTAGTTTGTTTCTGTAATCGCGATCGCATCCAAGAAGAAAGGGGAGTGATAACTCTCAGGGCCCAAGCCGCTGAGATTCTTGAAGAAGCCAGAACCTGATCTTGATCAGATACAAAGACTGCCAGTTAAAATATGGCATAGTATAGATATTCGTTTCATAGCATCACACCTATGACTGCTCAAATCACTCTAAACTTATCCGATGAAGTCTATCACCAAGCAGAATTACTAGCGCAGCAATGCCACCGCAGCGTCAGTGAAATTTTAATAGAAACTCTAGAAAATTTTCTATTACCAACCGCTAAACCAGTATCAGCATTGTCTGATTCGGAAGTAATCGCTTTAACTCAACTCCGGCTGCAACCTGTCCAAGAACAACGATTGAGTGAATTACTAGAACACCAACAATGCGGTACAGTTACTAATTTTGAACGTGAAGAATTGCAGGCATTAATTCATATTTATGAAGATCGACTGCTGCGACAAGCTCAAGCCTTAAATGAATCTGTGCGACGCGGCTTGCTCGAACCATTACAAGGATAATTAGAATGGCTAGGCTCAAGCAAACAGCAAGTTTTCTACTAAAGTTTTAGGTGCTGGGAGAGATTTACCATCTGCCTGATATTCTTCCACTAAAAGCTCTAATACCTCCACTGCATTCTGCAAAGCTGCTTCGTAGGTATCTCCGTAAGTGTGGAACTGCTGAGATGGAAAATCAGGTAAGTGAACTAGGTAGCAGTTATCTTCATCCGACCATTGAATAACAATTATATAAGGTAATTTCATGATTCAGATTCCTCTTCTTCGATTGCTTTCAATATTCCAATTTTTCGATTAACTTCTCTCTCTAAATACAGTTTCGCATCATCGCCATCATTTCCAGCAATGGTAATTGGTTCATTAGGTAGTAAAGAATGAACCCATCTTGTATGACTGCCTTTTGCCGAACGATAAGTAAACCCAGCTTTTAGCAACAGGCTTTTGAGTTCTCTAATCTTTTTGGGCATAAGCAGATATCAAAAATGTGGCAAGGTGATGAGCATACTTTGATCATATCCTAGAAAGTAGCGTTAAATTATAAAAACCCGCCTCCACCCCACTTATGCTGTAACCATTTCGGGTTTGATATTAGGTGACGCTGGGTCAAAGTACAACACCATGATTTGCTCTCTTTGCAGCCCGACAGATTCATAAGTGCGTCCGTTGCGATCGCTAAATTCAACCTCAAACGCTGCACCATCAGCCAACAGTTCAACCACAGTCCCTACTTGTCCGCGCCAGAGATTGTATTCAGGAATATCCACTGTCAAGGCAACGACATCTAGTAATTTAATTGTATTTTTTACCACTTTGATGATCTCCAGGCACTACAAAGGATAATAGGTTGTTAATCTCGGAATCTCCGAATCATGTAGTTAGCCCTCAGTTTATCTCGAAATTGTAGCTGGCTGTCAACTACTCTTGAATTGTTCAATTATCGAGGGAATTTCACTGAGTTCGTCGATAATTGCATCTGCCTCTTTTGCCTCCAGCCCAGAAGTGTTGCGTTTCCAAATTGTCCGCATCTTTGCGCTTTTTGCTCCTAGGATATCTGCTTCGGGGTGATCTCCCACAAAAACACTATCCAGGGCTGATACTCCTAATCGATTCATGGCTCTCTGAAAAATTTCCGATTCCGGATTTCTGACTTGCTCTACTTCAGAAATCAGAATAACATCAAAGTAGTCTCGAATCCCTAGCCCTTCAATTGAACGAGTTTGAAAATGTCCTAATCCATTTGTCACAATGCCCAACAAGTAGCCTTGCTACTTTAACACGTTTAGCATCTCAACGAGAAAATGAAATGGAACACAATGAAACTGAAACTGGGTCTCGTAATCATCAAGTAATGCCTGCCAACTCATTCCTCCAATTTCAAATTCTGCAACCAGAGTTTGATAAACCTTGTCTTTCCAAACATGACCCCGACAATCTAGCTCAATGAATCTGGTAACATAGTCGATTTTGGGAATATGACTCAAGTGAGCAGTAAGCCTTTCGTACTGTGCTGCGATGAATTGTTCAACCGAGGCATCCCGATCGAGCAGTGTTCCATCTAAATCAAAAAGAATTGACTTCACCATTGTTTAGGATGTACTCAGATTGAGGTAGATTTAGCCGCAAACCTTTACTCGTTTACTCGTTCCCAAGCTCTGCCTGGTAACGCAGATCCAGAGGCTCTGCCTCCAATTTCACTTTAACCGTGGAGTCGTGCAGATGCAAGTATCTTTCCAATCAGCACCAGAATCTCAATCGAGATTGATGTTTTGCCATAAATCGGCGATCGCAAACCTAGAAAGATGACCAACATTTGTTGTCGCGATGACAACATCCACAACATCAAGAGTCATTGCCTGTGCGGCCAAAATCATATCGCTGTCAATCGTCTTATCACCGGCTGTCGGTTGTCCTTGCTGACGAGCTTGCGCCCAAAACATGGCAGCTTTTCGCATAGCAGCAGTTGTAATGGGTAAATACTCGACCAAGTTGGCTAATTCATCTAATCGAGCAATACCCTTTACCTTGTTTGCCCGCAGCAATTCTCGGCGAACTTCGTAATCGGCTATTTCGGGAATAATCACTCGAATATTGGATATAATAAGTGTTTGTAACCAGCGAGTACAAAGGGTGCTTTCAGGAGATAGCTTTGGATTCGTAACTAAACCAATTGGACCTGCATCCAAAACAACGACTCTGCTCACCAGCTTACACCTTTTAATTCAATAGGAAATAGCTGCCGATCGGACAAACGATCTTCATCAAGAGCCTGAATTAGATACTGACCTGTTTCTTGTTGCTCTTCGGCATCTTCTTCATCCATCCAAGACTGAAGCAGATTAACCGATTTTGTCTGCTTTTGTTTTAGCATAATATGTTCTATCAGCAGTTGCAGAGTGTATGCTTCTGTCGAAAGCCCT
The DNA here is from genome assembly GCA_031372825.1 of Cyanobacteria bacterium OTE_58_metabat_593. GTDB lineage: Bacteria > Cyanobacteriota > Cyanobacteriia > Cyanobacteriales > Microcoleaceae > Microcoleus. The sequence continues at coordinate 13,274 of JANMLZ010000058.1, forward strand.
TGCTCTTCTGCTCTTTGTGTTAAGTATTGCTCTATTTCTCGTGTCAGAGTGAGGGTGAGTGTCATAGGTTTTTTATAGCTATACTTTACTCGTTTACTCGTTACCAGGCAGAGCCTGGGAACGCAGATCCGGAGGCTCTGCCTCCAATTTTCTCATTTTTCCCAGTGAGGCAGAGCCTCTAGACATAGGTTCCCAGGCAGAGCCTAGGAACCAGTTATTTTGAGCTAAAAACTCAAAACATTAATAAGCGTCTTGCAATTCGTAAAAATCAGGGGAAATATAATCTTTCCGCAACGGCCAGCCTACCCAATCTTCGTTCATCAAAATCCGTTTCAGATTCGGATGTCCTTCGTAGACGATGCCGTACATATCGTAGGATTCCCGTTCTTGAAAGTCGGCTGCTTTCCAAATCCAGTAGACTGATGGCACTCTGGGATCGGCGCGGGGAATGAATACTTTGACGCGGACTTCTTCGGGATGGGAAGCATTATCTGTCAATTTAGCCAAGTGGTAGACGCTGACTAAATCTTGTCCGGGGCCTTGGTCGTAGGCGCACTGGCACTGCATATAATTGAACCCGTAGGCGTACAGTGCTGTTGACATCGGAATTAGGAATTCTCGATCGACCTTTAATATCTCCACACCCAAATTATCAGCCGCTAAAGCTTCGTGTTCAAAGCCATTCTGAGTCAACCACTGGGAAACTTTACCTGCTTCAACGATCGCAGATTCCTGATCAGCCACGGTTTACCTCCTGTTTTTGTGCAGTCAGCAGGCCCGGTGGAACTTGCATTCCCATAGCTTCAGTCAATTCTTTTGGTGGCGCCATCCGGCCGGGAATTGACAAATATTTGCCATCCAAAATGTCGTCTACTACCTTCATTTTGTGGGGTCTGGTGTAGTAACGATGAGTTGGAAGCAAGTTGCCACGTTCCTGCATGGAATCGTTGGCGATTTTTTTCCGCAGTTTGATAATTGCGTCAATAATCGCTTCTGGGCGGGGGGGACAGCCGGGGATGTACACGTCTACGGGAATCAGTTTGTCAACGCCTCTGACTGCTGTCGGGGAGTCTACGCTGAACATTCCGCCAGTGATCGTGCACGCGCCCATGGCGATCACGTACTTGGGTTCGGGCATTTGTTCGTACAGCCGCACCAAGATGGGGGCGTACTTCATGGTGATCGTACCGGCGGTGATTAGCAAGTCGGCTTGTCGTGGGCTCGATCGAGGTACCAAGCCAAATCGATCGAAGTCAAAGCGCGAACCAATCAAAGCTGCAAATTCGATGAAGCAACAAGCCGTACCGTAAAGCAACGGCCACAGGCTGGAAAGTCTCGCCCAGTTATAGAGATCGTCAACTGTCGTCAGGATGATGTTCTCTGAGAGTTGAGACGTGACTTCAGGTCGCTCTGCTGGGTTGACAATTAGTGATTTTTGTGAGTTGTCCGAAGTTAAGACCATTCTAAGGCTCCTTTGCGCCAAGCATATACAAGAGCTATAACGAGGATCGTGATAAAAAACAAGGCTTCGATAAAAGCCAAGAGTCCTAGTTGGTTGAAAGCAACCGCCCAAGGATAGAGGAAGACTGTCTCTACATCAAAAATGACGAAGACCAGCGCGAACATATAATATCGGATGTTGAATTGAATCCAGGCTCCGCCGATCGGCTCGACGCCAGATTCGTAGGTAGTCCGCCGGTCGTAGGGACGACTTTTGGGCCGCAGCACCTTAGACGCCGTGAGGGCGAGAAGAGGGACTAGGCTGGAAATTAACAGAAAACCTAAAAAATACTCGTAGCCGCTAAGTGCAAACACAGTGAATAATTACTGCCTCTGTGAAAGGGTTCTGTAACTTGTCTTTACGTATTATATAGATTTTTTGTGACTGAAATTACGACTTGGTTGAGATAAATCGTCCATATTCTGCAATAATTTTTAATGTATATTTTAATCTTGTAACTGCCTGTCGAAGACGGGCGGCTGCCTGTGGAAACGCTTGTAAGACCATCATCGACGCTTTGTGTCGAACATCCTTGTGGTGTGCGGTGGCATCGGCGGTTGACACGGGAAACCTCGAAGACGAATAAGACCGTCCTAACCTGAGTTTTAGTTGGAAGCCCCAACTGCTGCGAAGTTTAGCTGAGGTACTTCACGGTTAGCTAGCCTATTCTTTTGGATTTATGAGCGATCCAGCCACTGAGACTAAGACCCTCGATCGGCACGAGTGCCGCGCCTGCGGCTACGTCTACGATCCGAAAAAGGGCAATCCTAAAATTGACATTGCCCCGGGCACGGCTTTTGAAGATTTGCCTATGACTTGGGTATGTCCCGTTTGCGCGGCGCGCAAGCCGATGTTTCAAAATCTCGGCCAGATGGAAGGGGTATCGGGATTTAAGGCAAATCAGCGTTACGGTGTCGGTGTCAACGGCATGACTGAAGGTCAGAAAAGTTTGCTGATTTTTGGCGGCTTGGTCGTTGGTTTTTTGTTGTTACTTAGTATGTATGGTTTGCAGTAAAACGATTGTGAGATTTTGGCAACGAATTGTAATGTTATTGGCGGCTGCACTCATCTGTACGAGTTGTAGCACGATCGGTTCTGTGAGTTACAACCCCTGGCAGGTGATTTCCTTGCCCACGGAAGCTAATTTACAGGATATTGCCTTTACGGGCAATCCCCAGCACGGTTGGGTGGTGGGTTCTGAGGCGACTTTGTTTGAAACTTCCGATGGCGGTTCTAACTGGAAGCCGATCGCCCTGGATATCGACGATACTAGGTCGCGTTTTGCATCGGTGAGTTTTTCGGGTTCCGAAGGCTGGATTGTCGGTCAGCCTTCTGTTTTGCTCCACACAGAGGATGAGGGCAAGTCTTGGACGCGGATTGCTTTGAGCTCTCAGTTACCTGGTTCTCCGAGTACGATCGCCGCTTTGGGCCCGAACTCGGCCGACATGACGACTGATGTGGGCGCGATTTACCGGACTACTGACGCTGGTAAAAATTGGAAAGCGATCGTGCAGGATTCCTTTGGAGTCGTTCGCAATATCAACCGTTCTGAAGACGGACAGTATGTTGCAGTTTCCTCGAAGGGAAATTTCTATTCTGTCTGGAAACCGGGACTGGATGCTTGGGAACCTCACAACCGCAATAGTTCCCGCCGCCTGCAAAATATGGGCTTTACCAAGGACGGACGTTTGTGGATGATCGCCCGCGGCGGTCAGATTCAGTTTAGTGATGCCTCCGAGGCTGAAGGTTGGGGAAAACCGTTTTTTCCCGATCGCAAGGCGAGTTGGGGTTTGCTGGACATGGCTTACCGGACTGACAATGAAGTTTGGGTAGCCGGTGGCGGCGGCAATTTGCTCTGCAGTTTGGACGGCGGCAAAACTTGGCAAAAAGACCGCGAAGTTGAGGATGTTCCTGCTAATTTTTACAGGATTGTCTTTATGGGCCCCGATCGCGGATTTGTGATCGGTGCCAACGGCACTTTGCTGAAATATCAAGGTTCAGCGCAAGCTGCTTGATAGTAGAATAGTAATAGAGATTGTCTGTCGATTTGTTGTTGAAAGGAGGATTCTAAATGGCTGGTACAACCGGAGAACGTCCGTTTGGGGACATTATTACAAGTATCCGTTATTGGGTAATTCACAGCCTGACTATTCCAGCTTTGTTTGTTGCTGGATGGCTGTTTGTGCAAACGGGTTTGGCTTACGATGCTTTCGGAACTCCTCGCCCCAACCAGTATTTCACACCGCAGCGTGAAGAAGTGCCGATTATCTCAGATCGCTTTGAAGCGAAGAAACAAGTAGATCAGTTCATTAACGCCAAGTAATTTAACAAGGATCTGGAAAAATGACGAGCCGAACCCCAAACAACGAGCCAATTTCGTATCCGATTTTTACGGTGCGTTGGTTGGCCGTTCATACTTTAGGTGTCCCAACAATTTTCTTTTTGGGCGCGATCGCAGCAATGCAATTTATTCAACGATAGGAGTTTACAATGCCTGAGCGCGTTCCTAATCCCAATGAGCAGCCTGTTGAGTTAAACCGGACTTCGCTTTATTTGGGTTTGTTAATGATTTTTGTTTTGGGGATTTTGTTCTCCAGTTATTTCTTTAACTAACTGGTGTTTCAGTTCAATCTCTGTGATTCAATCCAATTTGTTTAACTGTGAATTAGTGAGGTGATCGCTATGTTTAGTGAAAGTGGCAGAATTCCTTTGTGGCTGGTAGCTACTGTCGCAGGTCTCGGTGCTCTGAGCATTTTGAGTCTTTTCTTCTACGGTGCTTATGCCGGTTTGGGTTCTTCGATGTAAGGAGAATCTGGCGTATTTTATGCCTCTAACCCTCCTTGAAAAAGGGGGGTTTTAATTATAGCAACTGCGAAGGCGGTTGTTATACAGCAGATTCCAGGTTTAGGTCGTACATTCAATATCTCGTAGGGACACGGCACTGCCGTGTCCCTACAAGAACTATGTATCTCACATATCTGAAAAGTGCTATATCATATCAATTCCGGCTGCACCGTCAGGTGACAAGCGAGGACACGGCAGTGCCGTTTCCCTACCATGATAAATTTTAGTGAAACGGCACTGCCGTGTCCTCATTTCGGGTAATATGAATTCCGATGAAACCGGAAATGATATTACTCCGGATTTGTGGTTGCTACAATAGCATGAGGTATTGGTATGTACTATTTGCTTAGCTATGACTATTGTTACTGCAAAACGCTTTATTATAGCTGAATATCACCGCCTAGGTGAGTTGGGGTTTTTTGAGTCGCACGAGCGGGTAGAGTTGATTCGAGGAGAAATTGTATTGCTGCCAAAAAATACAACATTACACTCGGATTGTTATGCTAATTTGCTTGATTCTCTAGTTATACTTTTGGGCGATAGCGCGCTCGTGCGGGGACAAAAACCGATTATTTTGACGGATGATACGGAACCTCAGCCGGATGTGGTGGTTGCTAGAAATCGAGAGGTAGATGATTATTTGTCTTCTGAGCCACAACCTGCGGATATTTTGTTGCTAGTTGAGATTGCTGATGCGACTTTGAGTTACGATCAGGGGAAAAAAATATCGGTTTATGCTGAAGATGGCATCTCGGATTACTGGATATTTAACTTAGTTGATAATTGCCTGGAAATTTATAACGATCCGTATCAAGATAGTCAAGGTAGGTTTGGTTACAGGTTGAAAAGAATTGTTTTGCCGAATGAGACGGTGGGAATTATGGGTTTTCCCGAATTTTCTCTGGATTTGTCGAGTATATTTTCGATGCAGGCTGATGTTCGATCGGGTGAATGCAGTACAAGCACCTAGCCCCAAAATCGATCGCCCGACGCGACAATCTCCCACTCTTAGTGGGCTCAATTGTGAAAATAGCCAAAACTTGCTAGTAGAATGATGCAAGAGCCGATCGCTCGATCGTAGTCTACAGCGAAATATAGCAACACGGGCGACGCCGGACATAAATAACCTCATGAATAGAGTCCTTACCCTCCTAGTATCAACGGTTTGATTCGAGTCAAATGTAACTGTCAACTGTCAACTGTCAACTGTCCACTGCTATATGACCCCACCGCAGCCACCCCGCAAACCTCAAACCGTCTTGGGTGCAATTACCCAAGCAGTCCAGACTATTGCCAAGGTTAACTTTAACCAGCTAGCGCTAAAACCGAATGCCAAAGTACCCGAACTCTGGGTACAAGACGCCGGCGCTGCAAAAGCTGAGGTTTATCCGCTATTGGGCGATCGATATCTGTTAGGTCGATCGTCCAAATCTTCAGATATTGTAGTTCGCAATCCCGTTGTCAGTCACATACACTTATCCCTGTCACGGGATAGTCGGCGTCGAACACCTTTTGTCATCAAAGATGAAGACTCCACTAACGGTATTTACTCGGGCAAAAGGCGAGTTAACAACATCTCCCTACGTCACGGAGATGTGTTTACTTTAGGGCCACCAGAGCTCGCCGCCGCCGTCCGAATTCAGTACGTAGATCCGCCACCTTGGTATTCAGAATTTGTCCGTTATGGCTTTTATGGCGTCAGCGGCATCACCGCTTTGATGGCGATGTTGGTAGGTGTGGAATCGACCAAATTTCAAGTACGTCCCTTACCCAGAAGCGTCAACGGCCCGGTGATTGTTTATGCCCGCGACGGACAAACTCCCCTGCGTCCTCCTCAGAATAACGCTCACCTAGAATTAAAGCAATTGCAGGATTTTTCGCCTTATTTATCCAAGGCGGTACTTGCTTCCGAAGACAGTCGCTACAATTGGCATTTGGGGGTAGATCCTCTCGGGGTTTTGCGGGCGCTTTTGACCAATGTTCGCGGGGGAGGAATTCGCGAAGGCGGCAGCACTCTGACGCAGCAGTTAGCGAGGAGTTTGTTTCGAGATTATGTGGGAACTCAAGATTCGGCTGGACGCAAGTTGCGGGAAGCCGTAGTTGCTTTGAAACTGGAGAATTATTACAGCAAAGATGAGCTGTTGCTGACTTATTTAAATCGCGTGTTTTTGGGCATTGACCTTTACGGTTTTGAGGATGCGTCTCGGTTTTATTTTGGCAAGTCGGCGAAGGATTTAACTTTGTCAGAGGCGGCGACTTTGGCGGGCATTTTGCCAGCGCCAAACAGTTTTAATCCGATTCAAAATTATAAGTTGGCCGTGCAGTATCGCGATCGGGTGATCGAACGGATGCGCGCAATGGGGACGATTACTCAGGAAGAAGCCGATCGCGCGAGGCGATCGCGAATTGAAATCAATCCCAAAGCTCGCCAATATCTGCAAAGTACGATCGCTCCTTATTTCTACAATTATGTGTTTGACGAATTGGAGTTTTTGTTAGGAGCACAGTTAGCCAGAGAAGGCAACTTTATTGTAGAAACAGGTTTGAATCCTGGTCTGCAAAAAGTAGCAGAAAGCTCCCTCAGAAATTCGGTTGAAAATGCTGGAGCAAGTGCAGGTTTTTCTCAAGGAGCAGTGGTAACTCTCAATACTACAACCGGAGAAGTCTTAGCTTTAGTTGGGGGCGTAGATTATTTGCAAAGTCAGTTTAATCGGGCGACGCAAGCTTTGAGACAGCCCGGTTCTACATTTAAGATTTTCACCTATGCAGCCGCCCTAGAACGCGGAATACCGCCTAGCAAAACTTATTCTTGCGAGCCGCTTTCTTGGGGCGGACAAAGTTACAACGGCTGCGAAAGAACCAGCGGCAGTGCTGATATGTATCGGGGTTTAGCACAGTCGGAAAATGCAATTGCTTTGAGAGTAGCACAACAAGATGTCGGTTTAGACAATGTAGTGGGAATGGCCAGACGTTTGGGAATTACATCTCCACTGAATTCGTCCCCTGGTTTGGTTTTAGGTGAAAGTGAAGTTAACGTATTGCAATTAACGGGTGCGTTCGGGGTTTTGGCTAACCGGGGTTTGGGCAATCGCCCCCACGTAATCAAGCGAATTATTGACAGCAGCGATTGCAAAGATCGAAATGATTTTAACAGTTGCCGGGTGATTTATGACTATCAAAAAGATGGCGTTGCCAACCGGCAGTTAGTTTCTGAAGCGGTAGCGGATACGATGACTGATATGCTGCAAGGTGTGGTGCGGGGAGGTACGGGTAGCAGTGCTGCTTTGGGGTTGGGAGAAGCTGGAAAAACAGGCACGACTAATGATAATAGAGATTTGTGGTTTGTTGGTTATATTCCGAGTCAGCAACTGGTGACTGGGGTTTGGTTGGGAAATGATGATAATTCTCCGACTGGGGGAGGTAGTGCAAATGCTGCTCAGTTATGGGGGGAGTATATGCGGCAAGTGGCCCGTTGAATCAGTTGACAGTTGACAGTTGACAGTTGACAGTTGACAGTTGACAGTTGACAGTTGACAGTTGGCAATGTCATATCGTTTCCGATTGCATCGAAATTATTAATATTACCCGAAATGAGGAGACGGCAGTGCCGTGTCCTAATTTCTTATTCTACAGTTTGATAAACAGGGCGACAGCCGGACAATGTTTCATGCAAATTGACGACATTTCCGATGACCGCGATCGCCGGTGCTGCAAATCCAGTCGCCTCAACTTGCTCTACAATTGTAGCCAAAGTCCCGATCAGTTCTTCTTGTTCCGGTCGAGTTCCCCAGCGTACTAATGCTATGGGCGTTTCTGCACTCAATTCGGCTGCTGTCAACTGACCGATGATGTGAGGCAAATTGTGGATTCCCATGTATACTACAATGGTTTCGGAGCCGCGGGCGATCGCCTGCCAATTTACTTCCGGTCGATATTTTCCGGCTGATTCGTGACCGGTGACAAAGGTGACTGACGAACTGTACGATCGATGTGTTAAAGGAATTCCCGCATAAGCAGGGGCCGCAATCCCAGAAGTTACACCGGGGACGACTTCTACCGAGACTCCAGCTTTTACCAACTCTTCCATTTCTTCGCCACCGCGGCCAAAGATAAACGGATCGCCGCCTTTTAGACGGACTACGATCGCATTATCTTGAGCTTTTTCGATCATTAGCTGAGTTGTTTCGTCCTGCATTAACGAGTGACGACCTTTGCGTTTTCCGGCATCAATTCGTTCGGCTTGCGGGTTGATTGCTGCCAAAATTTGAGGGCTGACTAAAGCGTCATAAATCACGACATCGGCACACTCTAACAGAGCTTTTCCCTTCAAGGTCATCAAACCTGGATCTCCGGGCCCCGCACCTACTAAATACACTTTACCTAAAGACATTTTTCTTGCTTCCTTTACGCCTTCTTTGTCTCTGCGGTTTATTTTTGAATTAAATCCGCGATTAAGTTTGCTAATTCTACACTTGCGCCGAGAGGATTTGCCAGATGAAGTTCTGCGGTGGGAAATTGCTGCTTTAACTGTTCGACATTTTTGGCGATCGCATCTGTAATTCCTCCATTGAATAAGAAGTATGGCACAATTCCGATTTGCTGCTGTCCACCACGAACTAAACTGTCAATCTGTTCTGACAAACTCGGCTTTACTGACCAATAAGCTGTCAACGCACCAAGTTTGCTAGCGATTTCCTCAACGGTCGAGTTGCCTCCGGGACGACGGCTACCGTGAGATAGTAAAATCCATTTTGGCGAGCCTAAATTGGGGATAAAAGCTACCTGTTGCATCTGAGTTTTTAGCAAGTTTGTTAAGCCTGCTTCCTGGGAACCCAAATGCGGGCGCAATTCAATTTTTAGCTTGTCACCAAAAGTTTTTTGGGCAATTTCCACCTCTGCCGGTATGTCTTCGGCGACGTGAACTCCCGGTAATAAAAATACGGGCAGAATTTGCAATTGTGTCAGCCCGAGGGAGAGAGTACGATCGGCAAAACTGCAAATTTGTTCGTGGAGTGGCGCGGGGCCGAGTTCTAGGGTAGCGGTTGCGACTGTCACCGATGAGTCAGCCAGATTTTGAGACAGCAGTTGACCTAGGTTTTCCAAAGCTAGTTGGGGTCTGGGGTCACGGCTGCCGTGAGAAACTAATAAGTAAGTAGATCGCAATTTCAATAGGGATTTGATGTTAATGGTCGATCGGGATGTTGAATGATATCAATTCCGGCTGCGCCGGAATTGATATAGAGGACACGGCAGTGCCGTGTCCCTACCGTGATTTATTGTAGGGACACGGCACTGCCGTGTCCTAATCTCGGGTAATATTAATTCCGATGCAACCGGAATTGATATGATTCTAACATCTGGGATCCGAAATTCCTCAAAAAAACATAACACCGATATCCCCGACTTCTTTAAGAAATCGGGGATATAAATTGCCCAATATGGCGATTAACCTTGAGGAGCAGGCTCAGCGACGTACTTGAAAGTAGGTTCAGAGTTCAAAGCATTTGGTTGATCTTTGCCATCACTAGACAAGTTAAAGAACAAATCCACTGTTGAATCTGGCTCGATATTTCCGAACATCGGATCGGTAAGCTTGCCCATAGATTGTAGAGCATTCATGAACATTTGAGTGTGGGAAATCTCCCGAGTCAGCAAGAAATGCAGCGTCTTTTTAGTTCCGGCATCCGGCGCTAGTTTAATCAATGCCTCGTAGGTTTGGCGAGCTCCTGCTTCCGCACCGATATTAGCGCGCAAATCGCGCACGACATCGCCACCTTCGTTGACATAAGCAGCACTCCAAGCTTGACCTTGGCTATCCAATAAGTGCGGGCCTACACCGCGCACTGCAAATAAAGTGCTTTTATAAGCATCTGTTTGGTCAACGTTTTTGGTGTGAGCTTCGATGAGTTTGCCAACCATTTCTAAGTGGCCGAATTCTTCGATCGCAATATCTTGGAGCATATCCTTAATCTCTGCATTTTCACAGTGGAAGGACTGCACCCAGTATTGCAGAGCTGCTGTTAGTTCTCCGGTGGCTCCGCCAAACTGTTCTAGCAGCAATTGGGCAAAACGTGGGTTGGCTTCGTCTACTGTTACCGGAGACATTAGTTGCTTTTTGTGAAAAAACATCGATCGATACCTCTCTTTAGTTCGGTTGCAGACTTGTATCTGTGTTTACGCTTCAGAATATATTGTGCGACAAGCGATCGCACTGAACCTCGGTCGCTGGATACATCTAACAGGACAGGTTGATCTGCTTTTAGATAGAGTTTAAATATGAAATTTTAGTTACTTATATCGTTTCCGGTTGCATCGGAATTATTAGCCGAAATTAGGATACGGCAGTGCCGTATCCCTACCCAAAATAACATTGTAGGGACACGGCACTGCCGTCTCCTCTATCATTCCGGTACAACCGGAATTGATATTAGTCGGTAGACAATATTACAATTTAGCAGGTTAATTATTGTTGCATTCGGTTAGCTTTGCTGACAGGGCATCAAGGTGGCGCAGCCACTGAATGCCACCAACCCAACTGCGAGAGGGGAGGTGTCCGATTGATGCTTTTTGAGTATATTTAACTTGTCCTGAAGCAGTCGCAGAGTTGTATGTCGGCCAGTTTACCCGATCGCAAAATCTGATATAGTCTCCCTTGACGCTTTCGTAGATTTGCTTTTGGATGCTGAAGCCAAACCGACCTTGACTGTAATGTACCCAAAGGCGATCGACTATTTGCAAATCTTCGCACGGTAGCTGGTTAATTTGGCTGATTTCTAGCAGAGTTCCCGGTTGCAGCGACAGAGACTGACACATCAGAAGCCAAGTTTCGCGATCGGCTTCTTTCCACTTTTTGTTTGACAAAAAGTCCCGTAGTTTGGTATAATTAACGCCTTGTCCAGAAATTAGATTTATATCAAAATTTGAAGTGACAGATAAGGAAGAAATTTCTGGGGAATTGGCGACGGATTGTGTGGGTAAAATAGGAGAATCGGGAGTTTGGGGCGCGTTGAAATCTGCTGAATTGTCGCTATTGTTGAGAGTAGGGGCGATCGGCATTTTGGACAAAAGCAAATTTTGCTCGCGCATATCCAAAGCTGCATTGATATCTTGCAAAACTTCCGCAGCAAAACCATACCGTTGATTGAGATGAGTTTGCAGCAATTTATCTAAAATTTCACCTAACTCGTCGCTAATACTCGTGCCTTTGGGGAGAAACTCGCGCCACCACCAACGTTCGTTGTTATAGTCGTACATATCTAAGGGAGGAACTTGCGTCATCAGGCGAATGCAAGTAACACCTAAACTGTAAAGGTCGCTAGCCGGAAATACTTTGCCGCGCATTTGTTCGGGTGCTACATAATCTTGACTACCGATGAGCGTTGCTGGACGGAGTATCGCTGTTTCAGTCATCAGTTTGGCAATGCCAAAGTCGATCAATACGGGTTTGTTGTCTGACTGGCGGCGGATAATATTTTCTGGTTTGATATCGCGGTGAATGACGCGGCTGTCGTGGATGAATTGCAATACGGGCAATAAGTCTTGCAGCAGTTGCCAAATTTGAGTTTCATCATATATATCTTCGTCTAATTCTTGTTTGAGAGTCGGGCCTTCTATAAACTCTTGAACTAAATAAATCTGCTGTTGTTGCTCAAAGCAGGCTAATAATGCGGGGATTTGCGGGTGTTTTCCTAGTTCGTCTAAACGGATGGCTTCTTGATGAAATAATTCGACGGCTTTCTTGAAGATTTCGGGATCGCGATCGTAAAAATGAAATTGTTTGACAGCGCAGCGGGGATGAGATGGAATGTCTTCATCGAGTGCTAAAAATGTTTTGCCGAATCCGCCTTTACCTAAGAGTTGAATCGGGCGATATCTCTGTCTGAGTAAGAGGTTGGATCCGCAGTTTAAGCAATGTTCTGCGGTGTCGGAGTTTTCGGGGTTTTGACATTCTGGATTGAGACAGTAAGTCATAGGATTTTAGATTTTAGATTTTAGATTGTAGACAATATTTTTTGGCGTTGCTGAATTTAGGTATGATTCACTCGGCGAGTGAATCCATGAAATCTAGAATAGGGGCAAATCATACTCCAAATCAGCAACGCCGATTTTTTTTAACGAACCGCGAAGGCGCGAAAGCGCGAAGGAAGATAGAAGATGGAAGATGGAGGATACAAGGTTATTTTAAGGTGCTGGCGGAAATCGGGAGACTGCCAGAGTTGTTGAGCTCGGACTACAGGCTTTTTGGGCGGGAATTTTTGCCTGTCGCCCTCTGTGCAAAATTGTGCTAAAGTCTTACTGTATCTGAAGTCTGAGGTTCTTTGTCTCTATCTAATTTTGGGATGCTCGGAAATATTTTGAAATATTTTTGCTTTACCCCTAGACTTGTACTAATATGTGATGCTATAGTTAAAAACGTTATGGCGAGTGTAGCCAAGTGGTTAAGGCAGTGGTTTGTGGTACCACCATTCGTGGGTTCAATTCCCATCATTCGCCCTTTTAGTTTTATCGTGCAGATGCAGACGGCGGTTGAAATCGCGTCTATACAAACGATGTCTGCCTCCGCAGACTTAAGAAGATAACGCGATTTTTATAGCCCGGTCTTCGTCTTCAACCCGCGGAGGCGGGTTTCGTCTGTATAGACGCGGTTTCAACCGCCCAGTCTTCTGGTGCGCGATGCACACCCTACGAGCATATATGCTAATCTTAAATCCAATCTAAAATCTCCCATCAAAAATCAGAAATCAAAATATGCCATCTTTAGTAGCAGAAGATTGGGGATATAAGTTTAGCGGCGATCGCACAATTAGCAAGTTTATTGGTCAGGTTGAAGGGGAATCGGCTTTAGCGAAATATTGCGATTGGGAATGCAGAGATCGTGCGGAAGTTCTAATGTCGGAGATAGCCGGCGAATCTCACAATCTTTTTTATGTGCGCCGCCAAAAGGTAAATGAAAGATTTTCGGAAGAGGAAATCTGGGAGTTGATTCTTGCTACGGATGAAGACGGTTTTGAATTACCTCAATTGCTGCAAAAAGCCGATCGCACTTTGCGCTTACTAGCAACTGTACGCTGTGAAGATGGAATCGGTGGATTGAAACTGCTGGATGCTGGTTTGGTGGCGGTTCCTAGAGGGAGAAAAGATGGGTATGTTTTGCCGGTTCAGTTGCGACTTGTGGCTAAAAGTAGATCGCCAATTCCTGCAAAGTCGATCGCCCGTGTCCAACAAATCCCATTCTGGGATGACAGACATATACCGACTACCGAACAGCTAAAGGTTTGGCACACTTTTTTAAATGTTGAAAAACGCATCGCCGAAGCGCGTCAATTTTGCGTACCTTTCCGAACTCACAATTACGGTTCCGGCTTCAAAATCGTTACTTTTGAAATCGATCGCAATTCGGCAACTCTTGACGGCTACGATGAAAATCCCTTGCAAGTAGGCGACTTTCGCGAAAGGCTGAAAAAGGCGCGCAATGAAGATATTATTCTGTTTGATTCGCCGCCGGGAAGCAGAAGCAGTCGCGATGGCGAGACGTTGGGTAGCATTGCAGAAATTGATTTTGAATCTGGTAAACTGCGGATTAAGTTAGATGTTGATTTGGGCGATCGCCTAGCGGGCGGTAGATATAAAATTCCCAAACAAGGATTCTTATATTTTGAGGCGGCGGGCGATATCAGTCAAATCGAACGCAAGAAAAAAGCTTTAAAAATGCTGACAGATGGACGCGCTCAAAACCCCTATTTGAGCGAATTTTTATTCGATTCTTCTCAGGCGAGAAGCCCAGAAAAATTGATTAAATTGGATCGCGAAAATTTATTAAATCCCAATGCGAATGATGACCAACTTGCGGCGGTAGAAACGGTGCTTTCGGCGCGGGATTTGATTTTGATTCAAGGGCCGCCGGGAACGGGAAAAACGACTGTGATTGCGGAGATTTGCTATCAAATTGCCCGTCAGGGCGGCAAAACTTTGATTGCTTCCCAGGCTAATTTGGCTGTAGATAATGCTTTGAGTCGGTTGGTTCACAATCCGGCGATTCGGGCTTTGCGGAAGGGAAAAGCTCATAAGGTGCAGGAAGAAGGGCAGCCGTTTTTGGAGGAAAATGCGATCGGCACTTGGCTGCAAAATACGGCGACTGATTGCGAACAAAAGCTCTCGCAACGCCTAAATAATGTCAAGTCTTTGCAGCAGTTGCTGGCAGAATATGACAGGTTTACTGCTTACTTTGCCAGCGAGAAAGCTTTTTTCAATGAACTAAAACACTTGCACGAAAGTAAGGCAAGTTTTGAGGAAAGCTGGAACGAACAAACAAAAAACCATGAACGAGTTTTAACCGAAAAAAGTGAGATTGAATCTGTTATTTCTGGACTGGTAAATCTGCTAGATGCGCCGCAGGTTGACTGGGAATCTCCAGAAGTTGCTGAATTTATGCCCCGACTAAAACCTTATTCTGAAAGCAATGTTTTAGTCGAAAACTTTATGGCAAATGTGCGAATTTCTGCCAGCAATGCTATTCAAATTGGTTTCTATCGCCCTGCTTGCGGCGCGTTTGGGATTGCGGTTTGGTTGCGGGAAACTGTAGCAGCGCAACTGTCGGAATTTAAGGTGGCATTCGATCGCGCTGATGATGTTTGTCACGCTATGTCAACGGTTGTGGAGTCGTTGCGGGTGTCGCGCCAGATGTCGGATGCTGTGAATCAGCTACAGTTGGGCGATCGGCAAAATCAGACACACCGCCACAATCTCGAACAGAAAATCCAGAATTTGGAACTGCGAAAAGCGGAAATTGCCGCCGTTGTTGTCGCCGTTGCAGAGTGGATTGAGACAGCAGATACGGGACTTTATGAAGTTGTGAAGACTTGCTGGGAAACGGGCGCGATGCTGACTGATGATATGGTAGAATTGCCCGTGGGACTGTTGAAAATTGCTCGATCGCTCAAATTGCCGATCGTGCCGCCCAAATCCAAGATTAACTTACCCGATTTAGATCGGTTGCGAAACGCGGTATCCCACGAAGCAAACGGCGGTTTTAAGGACATCCAAGGACAGCAGTTCCGATTTAGCGAGTTTTTGCACCTGAATTTGAGTCAAATGCCGATCGTGCTCGTTGCGGGCGATCGTACGCAATGGCAACAATTAGCCAGAGACTTCGCCAGCTATTCCCAAATCAGCCCAAGTCAGCGCAAATTTATTATCGAAAAAGCGGCCACTTTCTTAAGTAACATTCAACAATTTTATAGTGAATCCTTACAGCCAAATCAGATCCAAACTACCTTCGATCGCCTAGTCAAAGAATTGCTGCACACCATCCTCGCAAATGCCCGTCAGTGCATCGTTCCCCTCAAAAATGAAACCGACCAACAACTGATCAAACAGCAACAGTTATTAGATAAAATCGGTCAAACCTTGAACCAGCAGCAAATATCCGCTGGCCAACTTCAGGTAGAAACAGCGCAGCAAGCAGCCAACTCAAAAATTAGCGAAGTTACTAACCTATTGCAAGCAATTATCGAACAGCCAAACGTACCGGAAAAATTGCGGATTTTAGCCGAACAGTATCTCGCCCAAAAGTCGAATATTTGGGAGCAACCGCAGCATTTTGTCAAGCAAGTTGAGGTATGGAAAGCCAGCACGATTCAGCTTGAAAAATCGATTACTGACTTAGAGCCTTTTGGGATTTTGGAACTCATCAAAACCACTCTTGACGAGCATTTATCGCCGCTGCAAACAGCGGCTGCAACTTCGCAGCAACAACTCGCCGCACTTCAAACAGAATTGAGCGAAATTATCAGTCAACTGAAACAGCAACAACCAACAGCAACATTAGTTATTGAGAGGAATTGGTGGGAGTCAGTATGGCAAAAAGTCCCGGAACAATACGGGCCAGAAGTTCCCGATACAGGATTGTTCAGCGTGGATTTTCTAAGCAAAATTAAGCGTCTATTCAAAACTTGGCAGCGGAAATTAGAACAAGAAGAAACAGCCCTCAATCGTTCTCAAAACTTTGTGACTGATTGGATTGAAAAACTTCGCAATCCAGCCGAAAAAGACCGCAATGATTTAAAGCAAATTTATATCGACAATGCTAACGTCATCGGCATTACTTGCGTGCAAGCTGCTAGCTTTGATTTTAGTAAAAACTTCCCCAGTTTTGATGCAGTGATTATTGACGAAGTTAGCAAATGTACGCCGCCAGAGTTATTAATTCCTGCTTTGAAAGGCCGAAAATTAGTATTAGTGGGCGATCACAGGCAATTGCCGCCGATGTTCAATCAAAGTACGATCGACGATATCGCCGAAGACATCGGTTGTACCGGAGACGAACTTAGTTTCATCAAAGAATCGCTGTTCAAAGTGTTGTTTGAAAATGCCAGCGACAGCATCAAAAAAATGCTGACAACTCAGTATCGAATGCACCCGCAAATTATGGGCGCAATCAATCAGTTTTACCAGCAGAAACTCAATTGTGGTATTCAGGAAGCGGATATCAGGCGCGCCCATAATCTCGCAGGCAAAATCATTCAAGAAAATAATCATATCCTGTGGGTGAAAACGCCCGTGGGACAAGGGTTTGAAGAGGGAAAACAGGGGACTTCGCGGTTGAATGTCAAGGAGATTGATGCGATCGAGCTTTTGTGCGATCAGATGGAGGCTGCTTGGCGGCCCAAATGTGCGATCGGCGAACCGCCCAAAGAAATCGGAATTATCACCTTTTACGGCGCTCAATTGAACGCAATCAAAGATAGAATTGCACCCGAAAAATTTCCGTCTTTGAGCATCCGCACTGGTACGGTTGACATATTTCAAGGAATGGAAAGACCTGTAATTATTGTCAGCACAGTGTGCAATAATATTAGGGGCGATATTGGATTTGCTAAGGAACCGGAACGGGTGAATGTGGCATTTTCCCGCGCTCAAGAATTGCTGGTAGTTGTCGGCTGTCACGATTTATTTACCCAACAAACAGGTACTGTCGGCAAAATGTATCAGGAAGTTTCAAAAACGGTGCGTCAGTGTGGAGGTTTTGTAGATGTTTCTAGCATCCTCAACTAAAGAAATTGACTCGAATTTAAGTTCGCTAGCGGCACAAATTGAGCAGCAAAATCCGGGTTTGTCGGTGTTGGTGGCGCGTGAATTCCGCTTTGCAATCCGTCAAACTCCGCTGGAGGTGACGGTTAGCGAACCACGCGAGTTTAACGTGTTGGAAGAGTTCATTTTGCGGGCGGGCGTTGAGTTTGAACCTGCGCCAACTTTGAAGGAATTGGCGGATTTGCTGGGGTTGGACGAGATTTTTGTGAAGACTACGGCGACGACTCTGGCTAGTTTGGAAATCTTGGATGTGTCTGAAAATGGCAAAATTACGCTAGCCCCGCAAGGTAGAGATTTTTGCGATCGAGGTGCGGTTAGTCGATCGCAAATTCAATCAATTTATGCCATCTCCGATCCTTTAAATCAAACTCTTACCTTCAAGTTGGATGCTTTAGCCACAGCATCGGTCAACTTACCAGATTTAGCCGATTTAGTATCGCTCGAACATCAAATTAGTGACTTGGCTGATTTAAGTATAGCAGAAATGCAGCCATTAATTCAAGCTTCCGGCTTAGGCATTCACGCCCCAGACAACGGCAAAATCGTGTCAAAGTGTGATGTCATCGGCGATGATTTAGATATTTGGCAAACAGTTTCGATTTTTGTGTTGCTAAATGCGATCGACAATAAAACAACTATTCAAGTTCGACAAGGAAAGCAAATATTAGAAACAGCATCGAATCGACTGAATGAGCTCGAACCTCAGCAGAAATTATTATTGAATGAATTGTGCAAATCAACCGAAACAATCGCACAGCCTGAGTCAGAAACAATCCCGGTTAAAAAAACGCGCAAAAAGCCATCTACAGCAGCAGGAAAAAAGAAAAAGCAATAAAAGTCATGTTTTCAGCAATTAATACCAATTTTAAAAACAATTGCTATCTGTACATGATACATGAATATCTGTAGGGAAACGGCACTGCCGTATCTAGTGCTGGACTTTGAGACTTTTAATAATTGTTATCAAACAATACGCTTTGGCTACCGTTATTGTCATTGTGCTTCGGGTGAGTTGCGACTGCATTTTAGTTTTTGCGCCAAAAATCCCACGCGACAAGAGCTATAAAAATAAATGTCCAATACCGCACAGGAATCCAAAACACGTGATGTTTTTTCCCTAAGTACAAAAACACTCTACCCATATAGGTATCTTCGGTTGCTTCTCGGTTCATCTTTTCCGAGTATTCTGCAATCACCCATGCCGCCACTGCACTCAACGCACCCGGGATTTGCCAATTTATCAATTCAAAACTTTTTGGGATGTAATTAATATACAGTGGAAGATTCACCAGCAGAACTACAGTGGCGAAGAACAGAATCAAGAACATTCCCGTACCGGAATAAACAAGGATCATTTTATTGTGAGTTTTTAGGTTGAGAGACTTGTCGAGATGTGGATTCACTTCTGAGTTATTATCGAGTTACCTTTCGTTTCAAGTAGTTTAAATCCCCTTGCTGGGTAAGGTGAATTGCGACTAATTAGGTGGTAGTTATAGCCCAATCTTGTAGGGTGCGTCAGTTTGAGATTTACTACGCAAAAATTGGGTTTTCTAACTGACGCACCCGACAATAATCACATTTACTTGTTGCTTCAACTATTATGTAAGGTGCGTCGCCATCAGATTGTTAATTGAATGCGAGAGATTGTCATGGCGACACACCCTACAATAATTCTACTGAGCTTTAACGCATTTTAGCATCCGCAAAGTAGCCGCCGCCGCGTAATTCCGCTTTGCAGAATCATCGGGAGCAAACCGATTGCCAATTTCGTTAAGAGAGGAAGCAACGGAACAATAAGCAGACATTTGAGTAATAATAGAAGCAGCCCAATGATTTTGAGTATCTGAAAAAGTTTTAGACGGCTCTTTAGCAACTAAATCTGGATTCATTCCCCGCGCAGACAAACCAAATTCTGCCGATCGACGGAGCACTGCCATCAATTCAGCACGAGTGACTGGCTGCGTAGGTTTAAAAGTTCCATCTTTATAACCGCTAACTATCTTGTTGTCCCGGGCAAATTGAACTTTTCCGGCACTCCAACGCGAGCTATCAACATCGCTGTAGGGACGGATAGAAACATTGCTAGGAAATGTGATGTTAGCACCTTGTATTCCTTTCAAAGATTCTAATACTAAAGATACTAATTGCTCTCTAGTGACAGCAAGTTGGGGGCGAAAGGTATTATCTTGGGCAAATCCCGCTACAAATCCCAGCCCCACAGCTTCTTTAATTTCGGAAGCATAGATATCAGTTGCAATATCTTTGAATGTTGTATTGCCTCCGGTATTTCCTCCGGTATTCCCCCCAGTATTTCCTCCGGTATTGCCGATTTCTCCTGGTGCGGATTCCTTGCTAGTGAAATAAAAGTGACCTAATACTTTGCCCTGATAAGATCTTTTTTTCAAGCGCCAAGCAGGATCGAGAGTGATTTTCATAAAGCCGTTAGTATCGCCGTTTGTGCGGCCGATAATTATCGGTTTAACGTTAGGATCGGTGGAAGTTCCAATTAGTAACACATTGCCGTCAACGGCTTGCAACATCAGGGTGTATTTTAATGCTAAATCAGTGCCGGCCATGCGAATCGAAAAGCCGTTGCTGTCAGTCGCGCGGCCGCAAATGCCGGTGAAATCAAAGGTAGCTAATAACGGATCGACTCTCACGGGATTAGAGCCGTTTTCGCTCCAGCATTGCCGCCTGTCTGTCACCTGTTCTACTATGAGTAATTGGTAGCCGATCAGACCACCCGGTTGTGCGATCGCAATTACTCGGTCTTGGTTAATTTCGGTTTCGTCAAAAGTATATGCTTTGGCCGGGCCGATCGCTCCGAGTGTTAAGATTGCTGAACCGGCTAGTGCGGCCGCTGTTCGTACCAGTGAATGTTTCATAATTTTTCCCTATTTACCCCTTGTTTTGATGAGACCTATCTAGAATAAGAAAAGGTCGCACTCTTCAAGACAACAAGATAAAATTTTATCATTTCTTGTTCCGGTAATACTGTTTCCGGTAGCACTAAAATCAATATTACTCACAGTCAGGACACGGCGCTGTGTCGTTTCCGACCTTGCTTACGGAAACGATCGCACTATTGATAAAAAAATGGTGCGTTACACACTTGGTTAACGCACCCTAAAACAAACCTTCAAAAATTGGCTTTTCTATTTAGCGAAACATACTGCTAACAGAACTATCTTCGTGAATCCGCCAAATAGTTTCTCCCAGTAAGTTTGCAACCGAAAGTACAGTCAACTGCGGGAAATGGTTTTCTGCTGGGACAGGAATTGTATTTGTCACAATTACCTCTTCCAGCACTCCGCTAGACAAACGCTCGATCGCCGGAGGTGAAAAAACAGCATGAGTCGCACAAGCATAAACCTGTCTTGCACCTTCGCGGCGTAACAATCTCGCGCCTTCACAAATCGTCCCCGCAGTATCGATCATATCGTCCACCAACACCGCTGTTTTGCCCCTAACATCCCCGATCAGGTTCATCACTTCGGCGACGTTGTGAGCTTGACGGCGCTTGTCAATAATTGCCAGTGGCGCGTCATTCAGCTTTTTGGCAAAAGCCCTCGCCCTAGCGACTCCGCCAACATCCGGCGAAACCACAACAATATCGGTCAACTGCTTGCTCTTGAGATAATCTAGGAGTATCGGCGACCCATAAACGTGGTCGAAAGGAATGTCAAAATAACCTTGAATCTGAGCGGAGTGCAAATCCATCGCCAAAACGCGACCGGCCCCAGCTTCAGTGATCAAATTAGCGACTAATTTTGCAGTAATCGACTCTCTGCCGGCGGTTTTACGGTCAGCCCTAGCATATCCGTAATAGGGAATAACGGCAGTAATTTGCCTAGCTGAAGCGCGGCGGCAAGCATCGATCATGATCAATAATTCCATGAGGCGATCGTTCACCGGACAGCAAGTTGGCTGAATCAAGTAAACATCGCAACCCCGAATTGATTCTTGAATTTGAACGTAGAGTTCCCCATCAGCGAACCGCTTGCGAACCATCGGCCCCAAATCTATCCCCAGATAGCGAGCCACCTCTTGGGCGAGGGGAACATTAGCAGAACCGGAGAACAGCCGCAGACGGTCGTGAGCAGAAACCGGCGGCTCGGGAAGCGGTAGCGGTAAAGTAGCAGAACGGATCACAGCAGGCCTCTTGCAAGACATTATTTTACGGCTATCTTACCATCGGAAACTCCAAATTTGGCAAGCCCAAATGAGTTGTGTAAGGAGTTTGCCTCAAAAACTGTTTTTTTGATTCAAATAAATGGTTGACGCTAGCTTATAATATGGCGATTTATGCCAGATTAAATTTCGGCACGATCGAGCTGGCGATCGATCGAAAAGCCATAAACTTGCAAAATACTGTATAAAAGTTAAGAATCGGAAGTATACTCCAGATTCTTGATGTCCGGCAAAGCAAGGAAGAAATCGATGAGCTTAAGAGAACGGATTGACGCAGAAATCAAAACAGCCATGAAGTCCAAGGACAAAGTTCGCTTGGAAACAGTTCGGGGCATCAAGAAATTTATTCTCGAAAAAGAAGTCAGCCTCCGTCCCTCGGGGCAAGATACGCTGACGGAAGCTCAAGAGTTGGAAATTTTGATGCAAATAGCCAAACAGCGCCGGGATTCGATCGAACAATACCGCAAAGGTGGCCGCGAAGATTTAGTGGCACAAGAGGAGGCGGAGTTGGTAATTCTTGAAGAGTATTTGCCGCCGCAGATGTCAGACGAAGAGGTGAGTAAAGTTGTTGATGAAGTAATTGCTTCGGTTGGCGCTACTTCTGCAAAAGAGATGGGCAAGGTGATGGGCAAGGCAATGCAGCAGCTTAAAGGCAAAGCAGATGGTAATAAAATTCAAGACATGGTGAAAGCAAAGCTTAGTTGACAGTTGACAGTGAACAGTGAACAGTTGACAGTGAACAGTTGACAGTACCATCAGCAGTCATTCGCTCGACCCCAAAACATCGGAAATGTAGGGGCAAACCCCTCGTGGTTGCCCCTCCTTAAATTTATAAAAAAAAACTGGTTTCTGGAACTTGCGTAAAAAAACATAAAATGCTAACTTTGGTCGGGACTGAGAGCTAAAGACAGTGAAGTACGATCTTGAGTGTTAAAGACCTAGCAGGATCGTCTATTTTTTAACACTGGACAATTAGCAATTGTTGATGAACGAGTTTTAATTCTCAGTCAACTGTCAACTGTCAACTGTCAACTGTCAACTGTCAACTATTTAACAGTTTCTACTTAAACTTATGCAACCACCTATTGCTATTGGAACTCTCCTACAAAACCGCTACCGTTTGCTGAGTATTTTAGGTCAAGGGGGATTTGGCCGGACTTATTTAGTAGAAGATTTGGGCAGGTTTCAAGAACGCTGCGCCTTGAAAGAATTGATTCCGGTGCAAAGCGGGCCTTATGTTTTGGAAAAATCGAAGGAATTGTTTCAAAGAGAGGCGGCAATACTTTACCAAATTGCACATCCGCAAATTCCCCAGTTTCGGGCAATATTTGAAGAGAATCAGCGTTTGTTTTTGGTGCAGGATTATGTGGAAGGGATGACTTATCGCGAACTGTTGCTCGATCGAACTTCAAATGGTCGCACCTTCACCGAAGCCGAAGTCTTGGTATTTATGCGGCAACTGCTGCCGGTACTGGCTCACATCCACGCCCGCGGCATCATCCACCGCGACATCTCCCCGGAAAATATCATCCTCCGTGAAATGGATAAGTTGCCGGTACTGATTGACTTTGGAGTGGTGAAAGAACTCGCCACCAAAGTCCAGTCTCCCGAAGGCACAGCCCATGCGACAACTGTCGGTAAAATCGGCTACGCGCCGGTGGAACAGTTGCAAAGCGGGCGCGCAACTGCCAGCAGCGATCTGTATGCTTTAGCTGTAACGGCGATCGTCCTGCTGACGGGGAAAGAACCGCAGGAATTGATCGATCAAACAACACTTCAGTGGAATTGGCAACAGCGAGTGCAAGTGAGCCCAGGTTTAGCTTTGGTGCTAAATCGGATGTTAAATCGCTCTCCGGGCGATCGTTATCAATCTGTCAGCGAAGTCGCCCAAGCACTCGACGCTCAAACTAATCCTCACCCTAATGCGCCAACTGTACCGCCCTCGCCACCAGTGGTTCAACCAGACCCTTCGCTAATCGCAACCGTGGCTGTAGGCCGTGGGCCTGAACCAATCGCCCAGAGTTCCCACCCCCAAAACCAGCCAGACCCGCTAATTGAGCCGACTGGCGGCACTCTTTGGGACAATCCCGTTGCTGCGATCGGACTGCTGGCCGGCTTAGTAATCTTGACAGGCTTCGGTTCCTGGGCTTTAGTCGGCTCATTTCTCAACAACAATCCGCGCCCCAAACCCACTCCGACACCACCAGAACTCATAACTCCAGCACCGACACTAACTCCGATACCAAACCCGCAACCTTTGCCAACCCCAAGCCCAAGCCCAGAACCTTTGCCAAGCCCAAGCCCAGAACCTTTGCCAGAACCCAGTCCAGAACCTTTACCAGAACCAAGCCCAGAACCTTTACCAGAACCAAGCCCGGAACCTTTACCAGAACCAACTCCCACGCCGAAACCGACGCCCGCACCAACTCCCACGCCGAAACCGACGCCCGCACCAACTCCCACGCCGAAACCGACGCCCGCACCAACTCCCGCGCCGAAACCGACGCCCGCACCAACTCCCGCGCCAACTCCTGCGCCAACTCCTGCACCAGAACCTGCACCAACTCCTGCGCCAACTCCTGCACCAACTCCTGCACCAACTCCTGCGCCGTCGCCAGAGGATGCGCCAACTCCCACGCCTTCGCCTTCACCCTAGACTGGCAAAATTCCTCTAGACTAAAGTGGAACTCAATTACTTACCAGAAAAAATTGGTTGAAAGCCGGAACCCTGATCGGGAGAAATGAAAAGAAGACGATTCATTATCCCAATCCTCTTCCTTGTAGGTAGAAGTCGCTGTCAACTGTCAACTGTCAACTGTCAACTGTCAACTTACTAGCTATTTGCCAATGAACTCGCTGCTAATTGCTGGAACTGATACCGACGCAGGCAAAACTGTTTTGACCTGTGCTCTGGCTGCTTATTGGCAAATGTATTTCCCCGATCGCAGTTTGGGAATTATGAAGCTGTTGCAAACAGGAACGGGCGATCGGGAACTCTACACCCGTTTGTTTGCCCTCGACCAATCCCCCGAAGAACTCAATCCGCTGCACTTCAGTGCGCCTCTAGCACCGCCAGTTGCCGCCGAACAGGAGGGGAGACATATCGAGCTGGAAAAGGTCTGGACGGCGTGGCAAAGCCTCTCTGAACGCAAGGATTTTGTGTTGGTGGAAGCTTTGGGAGGACTGGGTTCGCCTGTAACCCGGGAACTGACGGTGGCCGATATTGCCCGGGATTGGCGGCTGAGGGGAGTTTTGGTGGTTCCTGTGAAGTTAGGGGCGATCGGGCAAGCTGTGGCGAATGTTGCTCTCGCCAGACATACTGGTTTTAAGCTTAGAGGTATTGTCCTTAATTGCGTTCAAGCTTATTCTGAACCAGAAATTGCCGATCGAGCACCAGTTGATTTAATTGAGTCCCTAACTCAAATGCCTGTGTTAGGTATTCTGCCACATTTAGACGACCCAAATGACCTGACTCAATTAGCTAAAGCAGCCTCAGAATTAGATTTAGAGCGGTTATTACATGGAGTTAATTTGGTTCCTCAAACTGCTAAATAACCGTACTCTAATTACTCTCTTTCTGATTCTTCTCTTTCTCTGCGTACTCTGCGGCCTCTGTGGTTAAAAACTAAGATTTTATTTTAACCGCAGAGAGCACAGAGAGCACAGAGAAGAAAAAGAGAGAGTTTTACAAATAACAAATAACAAACAACAAGTAACAAATAATATGGTTTCTACTTTACCGAATTTAACTTCTGTCGATTTATCTCAATTGCGACTGGAGATTAGAAATTTGCAGCCTCAGTTAGTCGCGTGGCGTCGCCTTTTGCACCAAAAACCTGAGCTGAGTTTTGAAGAAAATTTAACGGCAGAGTTTGTCTCGAAAAAGTTGCAGGAATGGGGAATAGATCATCAAACTAATATTGCTAAAACCGGGATTGTCGCAACTATAGATAGCGGGAAACCCGGGCAAGTTTTAGCAATTCGGGCTGATATGGATGCTTTGCCGATTCAAGAGGAAAATGAGGTGGATTATCGATCGCAGCATAAGGGAATTATGCACGCTTGCGGCCACGATGGCCATACTGCGATCGCCCTCGGTACTGCTTGCTATCTGGCACAGCACAAACACAGCTTTTCTGGCCAAGTAAAAATGATCTTTCAGCCCGCCGAAGAAGGGCCAGGCGGCGCAAAACCGATGATTGAAGCGGGAGTCTTGAAAAATCCTGATGTTGATGCGATCGTCGGCTTGCATTTGTGGAACAATCTACCTTTAGGCACTGTAGGCGTTCGCAGCGGCGCGCTGATGGCGGCTGTAGAAACTTTTGATTGCACAATTTTGGGCAAAGGCGGACACGGTGCAATGCCACATCAGACTGTAGATGCGATCGTCGTTGCAGCCCAAATTGTCAGCACTTTGCAGTCAATTGTAGCGCGGAACATTGACCCGATCGACTCCGCAGTCGTTACCGTCGGTAAATTCCACGCCGGCAAAACCCACAACGTCATCGCCGATACCGCTCAAATTGGTGGCACGGTGCGCTATTTCAAGCCAGCATATCAAGGTTATTTTAACCAGCGAATCGAGCAAGTAATTGCCGGAATTTGTCAGAGTTATGGCGCTAACTACAAATTCGATTATTGTTCCTATTACCCGCCGACAATCAACGATGCCAAGATGGCTGAATTTGTGCGAAGTGTTGCGGAATCAGTTGTAGAAACTCCTGCAGGAATCGTGCCGGAATGTCAAACAATGGGCGGCGAAGATATGTCATTCTTTTTGCAAGAAGTCCCCGGTTGCTATTTCTTTTTAGGTTCAGCAAATCCCGAGAAAAACTTGGCTTTCCCGCACCATCACCCGCGTTTTGATTTTGATGAAACTGCGTTGGGGATGGGTGTAGAAATGTTTGTGCGATGTGTGGAAAAGTTTTGCGGTTAGCTTTATTTGTAGGTACACAATCGCCTATCTATAAAACCGTGTCTCACAGATCGCTTATGATAAATGTATCCTCGTATGTCTAGGAGTTTAAACCATGTCTCTCGCTGAGTTAATTCCTTTGGTGAACAGTCTGAGCCAGTCAGACAAATTATCACTCTTCAAACTCCTAGCTGTGCAAATCCCAAAGGCTGAACTACAAGTTATCTTTTCTGCATCAGAGTATCCGGTTTGGTCGCCCTACGATGCAACGGAAGCTGCAAACATTCTGATGCAGATGATTCGGGATGACCGAGAGGCATCTACTCATGCCTAGTACGATCGAGTTTCCCTTTTCTATTGTTAGACTTCACAAACTCTCAATGAACTCCTCGACTGTGACTTGCGCCTGCTTGAGAATGCCGCTCAACGTACCAACCTTCAATTCTTGATGCACAGGAACAACGCAACCAATTTCGCCTTCTTCGGTTGCCTTCTTCAGAACAACATGACTGCCGGTTTGACGAACTTGGTCGAATCCTAAACGCTCCAATGCACGAATTGCTTCTCTACTTGAAATTCGCGGCATTTTAGGCATAGCTGACCTCAATGCTGGTCACAAATCTCGGAGATGTTTCAGGTACGGGAAATTCCTCCAAATATAACCGCGTAGCCTCTCTCAAACCCGCAATCGCCTGCTCGATCGTTTCACCTTGATCTACTGTTCCAACCTCTGGACATTCAGCTATGTACATATCATCTTCTTTGTACAGAAGAACTGTAAAGCTGCGATTTTTCATTGCATCTTATCCCTCAAGTTTTCTCTAATAAGCATAACATAAGCCTTTCCCATATCAGTCAGTAACGATATCAAGTGTTGGGTTGCGGCGAAATAATCTTCTCGAACGATCGTATTATCGAAGTTCTCGTCAGCTAGAAATTTCAATATACTTCTTGCTGGGTTCTGCGGGCAAGTAAGCGATCGCTATGCACGATCGAGATTATCCGCTTCTAATCAGCGTCGATGTCGATCGGGAAAAAAGAGAGGGGCGATCGCCGATCGATAGCTTAGAGGTGTAAACAAATGGTTTCAAAGCTTGTGTGGAGTTTTACAATGCTCCACACAACCTGCAAGATTCGCGATCTGCACTGCTTATTAGCGTCCAATCGCCTTCTTGATTCGTTCTTCAAGAATGCGATGGATGTAAGCATCTTTTGCAAGGTCTTGATGGCTAACCCGTACCTGCTTTGTTCCTTTTCTACCTTTACGGAAAGGTGTGGGAGCTTTAAATCCAGGGCAGGTTACTTCATCCCAACGACATTCTGTTGTCACTGGGGAGAAATCTGCATTTCGAGCGATGTTCTGTGAATCTTGATCGCATGTGCGTGCATTACATGGAATTGACCCGTTAACTTTAAAGTCATTCGGGAATGGTAGATTCTCCTGCCATCTGTTGAAGAAATAATCTACATTGCTCGGAACAGGGAGAGCTATGAGAGGAGCACGAAAGCCTCCTGTTCTAACAGGATCAATAACTCCAACAAATTGAATGCGACGATTGATGCGAGGAAGAAGCTTTAGAACTGAATCTCCACCAAAGCTATGCCCAATCAAAATTAGAGGACGACTTTTATCAAGTTTGTTGTTAATGAAATTGGCTCCCTCCTGCAAAAATCGCGCATCACTACTGGTATCGCCGCTTTTTCCACCTTGCTCAAAGTTGCTGTAGGGAACGCTTCTGATCTCAGCGTTTATTGATGGCAGCCTATCTGCAATGCCCCATGCACAGCAGTTCCCATAGCCATTGACGAGCACAATATATGGGCGTGATGATTGAGCAGTGGCTGAGTTAATGAATGACTCTGCTCCAATCAATGAGGCACATACTGAGGCACATACTACTGCACCGATCCCGGTCAATACTTGACTCAACTTCATGTGTTACCTACTACTTAACTATTAATTGTCCCGCAGTTGCAGTACAATACTCTTCTTGCTCGGCTTATCCCGCACATCTGCGGTTTAACTCCGAACAGTCCGAACACCTTCTGCTCTGCCTTAACTCAATCAAAACCCAAGCCCGATCGCCCTGTCAGTCGGATTGAGTCGAAACTTTTCCAGAAAAATTTGCTCAAATGTCGGAAAGATCGGATAATATCGGAAAAACCTGCCTATCTTACGGATCTATAGACATTAGAAGCCTGAAAAATGGTAGATGAAATTCTGTTCGCAATACTGCCGATCGCCCAAAACCTATAAGATAGTTTAGAAGTGCGATCGCAACTCGCAAAATAGTAAAGCACCATCGATCGCTATTGGAGATTGGGATTAGATGTAGACTCCCTTCTTCCAGCGAAGCTGATTTTTATCCTTTTCCACATCATAGACCGATCGCACAAAACTGCAAAGCGAAAAAAGACGGAAAAAGACGGGTATTTCTAAAATCGCGATGCAAGGCGGAAAAAGACTGATAAAGACGGATAAAGTCGGGTATACTAACTATAGTTCTCCGACCCCCCTACTGATGAACACTGCCGATATCTTGGAATTTGTAGATGAAGCGCTCCACGCGAAAACAGGCAAACATCTCAATGACTTGCAGCGTAAAATTATCGAGGGAATACTGAAGCAACAAAAGTATTCTGATATTGCAGATACTTATGGTTGTACGGCGGGTCATGCTAAGGATATCGGTTACAAGCTTTTGCAAATGTTATCTGATGTTTTTGATGAACCAGTGGATAAACGTAATCTTAAATCTGTGCTAGAGCGGCAATTAAATCTGAATATAAATTTTGGCGATCGCAATAATAATACTCATTTTGGTCATAGCAACACAATTAACTATATCAATGCTTGCTCAGAACTTCCAACTACTACCCCAGATAAAAGTCAGCCTATGACTCCTGACTTCCAGACCAGCACAAATCAAGTTAAAATTGAAATGGTTGGTAAATTACGACTTTTGGGATTGAATGATCAGCAAATTGCAGAGGTGCTAGGGTTAGCCTTGGAGATAGTGAAGCAGATGGATTGATAATAACTTTTTTATTCAGTTTGTAGCAAAAACTTCTCAACTCTCCGAAAGCTTTTAGTCAATAATGACTAAAGTCCTTACTACAAAAAAAATTGATTGTCGGCAATTAAACAAACATGGTATTCTGCCAAATTTTAATAGTTTTGTCACTGCTGCCGCTAGCCAAAAAATCTCCTTCCGGGCTAAAATTAACGGAATAAACCGAGTTAGTATGACCAGCAATATTACAAATTTCTTCACCGTCTTTAACCCGCCAAATCTTGATAATTTGATTGCTGCTACTAGCCAAAATCTCGCCATCGGGACTAAACGCGATCGAATCAACATACCAGGAATGACCTGTAATAGTTAAAACTTCTTGCCAATCTTTGACCCACCAAATTTTAATCGTATTGTCATGACTGCCACTAGCCAAAAACTCGCCATTTGGACTGAAAGCTAAACAGCGAACACAGTCTGTATGACCTGTAAGCGTGCGAATTAGCTTGCCATCTTTGACACGCCAAATCTTGATTGTTCTGTCCCAACTACTGCTAGCAAGAGCTTCGCCATCCGGGCTAAATGCCACAAAATAAACTAAATTAATGTGACCCGCAAGCGTGCAAACTTCTTGCCCGTCTTTGACACGCCAAATCTTGATTGTTCTGTCCCAACTACTGCTAGCAATCAGAGTGCCATCGGGACTGAAAGCTACACCGTAAACTGAGTTACTATGACCGATTAAGGTGCGGATTTCTTGCCCGTCTTTCATCCGCCAAAGTTTGACAGTTTTGTCGTGGCTGCTGCTGGCTAGCATTAGTCCGTCGGGGCTGAAAGCTACTGTATAAACTGAGTTTGTATGGCCTGCGAGAGTTACTATTTCTTGTCCGTCTTCTACTCGCCACAGCTTGATGGTTTTGTCATCGCTAGCGCTGGCTACAACTTCTCCGTTGGGGCTGAAAGCAACAGAGTAAATTAACTTTTTGTGACCAGTTAAGGTGTGAACACATTGCCAGTTATAGGTTTGCTGCTGGGGCGGGTTTGAAGTGGAAACGGGTTTAACTAACTTGGAAATTGTTTGGGGAATTGCTAGGTCGATCGCACATTGCGGATTTATCTCTTTTAATACTTCAACAGCCGTTTGATAACGGCGGTTAGTAGCATTCTCAATCATTTTATCTAAAATTTGACCGAGTTCTTCACTGACTGGGTTGTTCGATAAATATTGTCGCCAGATCCAGGCATCTTCACCCGGATCGAACAAATCGAATGGGGAAACTTGAGTTAACAAATAAAGGCAAGTTACGCCTAAACTGTACAAATCGCTGGTAAAAAATGCTTTACCTCTGGCTTGTTCGGGGGCGATGTATTCGGGACTGCCAATGCTGGTTCCTGTTTTGAGTAAAGCTGTACCTGTGGCAATTTTGGCGGCGCCAAAATCAACTAAAACTAATTGTTTGTCGGCGCGGCGGATGATGTTTCCCGGTTTGATGTCTCGGTGAATAACGTTGTGAGAATGGATGAAGTGAATTACAGGTAGTAAGCTATTGAGTAAGTCTTTAATTTGAGTTTCTGTAAATGTGCCTTCTTGTTCGACGATTTGTGCTAGATTTTGTCCGTCGATAAATTCTTGAACTACATATTGTCGGCTGTCTTGGATGGAATAAGCTAATAGTTCGGGAATTTGGGGGTGTTTGCCCAATTCGTCTAATCGCATTGCTTCTTGTTCAAAAAGTTGGGCTGCTTTTTTGCTATTGCGATCGACTGAAGATGCAATGAGTTGGCTGTCTGGGGGTAAAAATTGCTTGATGACGCAGCGGGGTTTTGAGGGTTTGTCTTCGTCTACGGCGAGAAATGTTCTGCCAAAGCCGCCTTGTCCGATCGCCTTTATGGCCCGGTAGCGATCGCGCAACAGCAGTTTCGATCGGCAATTTTTGCATAATTTGACTGCGGGGGGATTTTGCGGCTTGGAACAGTTAGGATTTAGACAGTAACTCATTTGATTTTAAATTTTAATTTTTTCTTAGTCCGCTTGGAGTGGACTTCGTATGCGCCCTTGCGGACAAGTAGCATGGCGATGCTCCCAATCGACCGTAAAACCAGAAAGCTCAAAGCCCAGCTTAGCTTTTTGTTGCTAACTAGAGTCATGCGGTACAGGGCCTGTAAACAGGGCTGTTTCATTCTCGGAAAAACCGCAATTTTGTAGGGGTAGTGCCCCCGTGCCTACCCTCCCTATCCACGATTTTGCAAGTGTTTCAGGGATTAGGGCAACCACGGGGGGATTGCCCCTACAAGAGAATGAAACAGCCCTGCAGGGCCTGTAAAGCTCAACACCTAACCTAATTGTGTCTCATTGGTGAGCAAGTGTTGAGCATCAACATCAGCAGTAAGTGAAAGTTATATTTTGTATAAAAAATGCCCGCGTAGGCGGGCTTTGTTTTTTGCTGATTGTTTCAAGCTGTGGATTTTGATTGGGGATTTCAATGGCTACCTTTGAACTTACGGCCCAATTTAGCTTTTTCTTTGTTGGCGACCACGGGCCCGAATCGTCGCATACTCCACCGGAAAACCAACCACAGGAATCACCTGATCCTTGCGTTCCTCTTCCAGATTTTTGAGTTCGGTATAATCAACCCAGTGAATGCAATTCACCGGACAAGTATCCATCGCCTCAAGAATCAACTCTTCAGAATCCCCATCTTGTCGAACTACGCGCGATCGACCGTAATCCGGTTCAATGTAGAAAGTATTGCGAGCAACATGAGCACAATGCTTGCAGCCAATACAGGTAATCTCGTCAACATAGACCCCTTTTTGCCGCAACACGCCGCCTAATTCCGGTTCTAAACCAGTGCGATCGGGCGAATCCCTCAAAAATCCTCCCAACTCCGGCTCTAAACCAGTGCGATCGTCCCTGCTATCTGTTTGGAATGGAGAAAGCTCAGACATTTAAACCTCTTCCAATAATAAATAAGTCCGCGCAGGCGGACTTTGATGAGACCAGATTGCCAAAAACTCGAAAAATTATCAAGCGCACCAGCGCTGAACCACCAAGCGGATCGAACCGTCTTGATTTTGTTTTTGCTCAGAAACTTGGAAACCCTGCTTAGCGCTTTCATTCACCACCGTATGGTAAGCGTAGCGCTGAGTCACCTTATTCAGGAAACGGTCTACAGACCAATCTTGCTGCCAAAACTGCAAGTCAGCCACTAATTCATACTCAGTCCCGTTCCAGCTAAAACCGAGGTCGTAGCCATTTTGTTGCTCGATAACTACTTCAGCAGTGCTGGTGAGGCCGCGATAGCCGCGTACCTCTGTCGGGCCCGACTTCCAGTCGATTCCCAAGTCAGTTAAAGCAGCTTCCAAAGAATTCAAATTGCGGATCTGGGTCTTAATTTGGCTAAAGTGTGACATGGTGATTCCAAAAAAATTTAAGTGAACTCAACAAAAAAAGTTACCAATCGCTAAAAGCTACTTGGGTTGTCGCTTCGGCTGACTGATTGAGCGCTTGGGCGAAATATTCAGATGTAGACTCTTGATGAAGCACCACGCCAAGCTGGGCTTCGATTGCGGCCGTTACCTCAGCGCAGGATGCGCCAACAATGCCGGTGACTGTTTCCTGTACGCGGCCGTCTGGATAAATCACAAACTCTAGTGTTTCCATAATCCGGGCTGACTGAATAGGAATAGTGAGACCAGACACCGACACCAGCAAACTGGGGACGATGCCTCCTGAAGTCGCTTCTTGAGAGTTGGCTGACTGGCAAACTGCTATATCAATTTTGACAAATTGATAGATTTTGAGTCACAACTTAACAGAAGTTATTAAAAATAGAAGCAATACATCAGTGTTATGTAAAGTTTCGCGTATATTGCCCAATCAGTCAAGTGATCCACGATCGGTAAATATTTGCAACGGCTATTGGAGAGCGATCGGCTGGGTGGGAGGAAAGATACCCACTTTTTGTGAAAATTGTCAATTAAATTTTTATTTTATTTTTATGACTAACAAGATGGTCTTGAGAGGAGCTAGATATCTGGTTAAAATGATGAGTATATCTGAACAATTGTTAGCAGAGGCGTAGTTGCGATGACCGTTGCATCCCAAAAAATGAGCCTTGAAGAGTATCTGAACTTTGATGATGGTACAGATACTCGGTACGAACTGGTAAATGGAGAACTGATTGTCATGCCCCCAGAAAGCGAACTCAATTGCCGAATTGCGATATTTCTCTTGATATACTTTGCACAACAGGGTATTCCATCTCATCGATTGACGATGAAGGCTGAAATTGTGGTGAATAGTTCGCGAGCAACTACTCGTATACCAGATGTGATGGTACTATCGGAGGAATTGGCTATGGCTTTGGAGGGAAGTAGCCGATTGACTATTATGAGTGATATGCCGCCGCCGTTGCTGGTAGTAGAAGTGGTGAGTCCCCATCAAGAAAATCGAGATTATCGCTACAAACGTTCTGAGTATGCGACGCGAGGAATTGCAGAGTATTGGATTGTTGACCCGATACAGCAGCGGGTGACGGTGTTGGAGTGGGTTGAGGGTTTGTATGAAGAGGCTGTGTATACGGGTGATAGTGCGATCGTATCTCCTGTGTTGGGCGTGTTGGAACTAACTGCTGAACGGCTGTTGCAAGGCCGTTGAAAAAGTGGTGAGGTTGAATTTTAGATTGGTTAGAAATATTGTTAAAACGATCGGTACACCTGAACAACTTTTAGCAGAGGCGTAGTTGCTATGACAGTTGCATCCCAAAAAATGAGCCTTGAAGAGTATCTGAATTTTGATGATGGTACAGATACTCAGTACGAATTGGACAATGGAGAACTAATTGTTTCGCCCCCAGAAAGCGATCTAAATCGCCGAATTGGCTCATTTTTATTGAGTCTATTTTTTCAACTCGGTATTCCACCTTATCGATTGAGAATTGGGACTGAAATTGTTGTCCTTGGTGCGCGGGCGACGACTCGTTTTCCCGATTTGATGGTGCTATCGGAGGAATTGGCTACGGCTTTGGAGGGAAGAAGCCGATCGACTATTATGAGTGATATGCCGCCGCCATTGCTGGTAGTAGAAGTGGTGAGTCCCCATCAAGAAAATCGAGACTATCGCTACAAACGCTCTGAGTATGCGACGCGAGGAATTGCAGAGTATTGGATTGTTGACCCGATGCAGCAGCGGGTGACGGTGTTGGAGTGGGTTGA
Source organism: Cyanobacteria bacterium OTE_58_metabat_593 (assembly GCA_031372825.1). Taxonomy (GTDB): domain Bacteria; phylum Cyanobacteriota; class Cyanobacteriia; order Cyanobacteriales; family Microcoleaceae; genus Microcoleus. The sequence goes on from JANMLZ010000058.1 coordinate 48,045, forward strand.
GGGTTTGTATGAAGAGATTGTGTATACGGGTGATAGTGCGCTCGTATCTCCGGTCTTGGGCCTGTTGGAACTAACTGCTGAACGACTATTGCAAGGACGTTGAAGGTGCCAATAAACTGATTAATTCATTGACAAGGATGAGCAATTCAGATACAGACTCATTGATTTCTGGAGTCTGAAATCGAGGAATCACTAATGGGTGTCAGAAACCGGGTTTTTTCCGAAATACTTCGTTGCATTCCATATATTTAGTGAAAAACCCGGTTTCTTTGGTCGGAGTGTATCCAAGACTATTTTACATCTTCTACTGCCACCCAAAAAACTCAGGACTCAGGCAACAAATAGATATAACCGTATTCATTTTTTGGCAAAATAACTTTGGAATCGATGGTATACCCCGACGCACCCGTAATATCTATTGACTCACGAATAGCTTCGCCACGACCAAAATCTAAAGTTTTTCTGAGTTCACCATCGACATAAATCTTGACAGATACACGAATCAAATTAGAGTTGTCAGGTAAACCGTAAGCTAGTTTTATTTCACCTGGGTTATTAATGATTTTACACGTAAAGGATTTGGGACTTGAAGAGGAAATGTAAGAACGGCCTATAGGTTCCTCAGTGCGCTTGCCAATAGTAATTAAGTTATCATACTTCTGGTTTGCACTTCCGTACATTAGTTGGCATCGAAATTGCTCGGTTGTACGAGTAGTAGGTTTTGGAGGTGCAGCAGGTGAAGAAGCAGCTAGAGTTGGTATTACTAAAGCAATAGCAAGACCTAAGAGAAAACCCAATTTAGGGTGATTAGATTTCCGAGAATTTTGGCTCATGATTTTTTTTGGCTCGTTTGACTTGACAACCCACATAAATATCAACGTCGCTAAATCTGAACACCCTGACTTACAAAAAACTCTAAGTTTATCAATTACACTCTTTAGCAATTGGTAAACAAGTTTCGACTGTAGAGATTATATCATCTCTAGGTAGAATATTCTGTATCTGGTGTTACCCGATCGCCCCAGACGACATCCCCACCAACCACCAGCCGCGCGATCGATCGCCTGCTTCTGACTGATGACTTCCTTAAAGACCCTTTAAGATATAGAGAATAAGATAAAACCCAAAAGCCACATGACATCAACCCTGCTCAAATCCTCCGCCCGATCGCCCCTGAACGCACCAACAGTCCGCCGTTTCCCCAACGGCCTGACAGTGATCGCCGAACACTTGCCGGTCGATGCGGTTAACCTCAGCGTGTGGCTCAATTTAGGCTCAGCCGTCGAACCAGACGAAATTAACGGCATGGCTCACTTTTTAGAACACATGATTTTTAAGGGAACTCCGAGCATTCCCAGCGGGGAATTTGAGCGGGCGATCGAACAACGCGGCGCTGTCACCAATGCTGCTACCAGCCAAGATTACACAAACTATTACATCACCACAGCCCCCAAGGATTTTGCCGAACTAGCACCGCTGCAAGTCGATGTGTTGCTGAATGCGAGCATTCCTGACGATGCCTTCGATCGCGAACGACTGGTAGTATTGGAAGAAATTAGACGATCGGAAGACAATCCCCGCCGTCGCACCTATCAGCGATCGATGGAATTAGCGTTTGAAGTCCTGCCCTACAAGCGACCGGTACTCGGCCCGACGGCGGTAATCGAACAGTTGAGGGCCCAACAAATGCGCGATTTCCACAGCAGCAGATATCAGCCAGGGGCGATGACAGCCGTAGCTGTAGGCAATTTGCCGGTCGATCGACTAATTGAAATTGTCGCAGACAGTTTTGCAGCAAAAAGCACAGCACAAAACGGCAAAATAAATGTGCCTGCTGTGGGCAACTTTCACCCAGAATTCCCAAGCCCTGACTACAGCCCAGAATCAGCATTTACAGAAACAGTCCGCCGCGAATTTGTAGACTCTGCCCTTCAGCAAGCTCGACTGATCGTGATGTGGCGAGTGCCCGGTTTCGTGGAAATGTCCGAAACCTATGCCCTCGACGTTTTAGCGACAATCTTGGGCCACGGCCGCACAACTCGCTTGGTTCAGGATTTGCGCGAAGATCAAGGGCTAGTTTCCTCAATTTCGGTCAGCAACATGACTCAGCGACTCGGTGGCGTATTCTCGATTTCTGCTCAACTAGCGGCAGAAAACTTGCCAGCAGTCCAATCAGCCATCGTCGGACACATCCGCACTCTCCAAACCGAACTGGTGACAGATGCCGAAATTTCGCGCATCCGCACCCAAGTCGCAAATCGGTTTGTGTTCGCTAACGAAACTCCGAGCGATCGGGCAAGTTTGTACGGTTACTATCAATCGATGGTAGGAGATATCGCTCCCGCACTCAACTATGCGGCTTGCATCCAAGCTTTGACAGCGCAGGATCTCCGGGAAGCGGCAGTCAAATATCTGTCTCCCGATGCGATCGGTGTTGTGGTAATTCGCCCCGACGAAGCATAAACTTGCTTGCGATCGCCCCAACGCCAGCAATTCTACCATCGCTGGTGCTGGTAGGGCATTCAGCAGAAAACTTGGTCAACGGATACCAGAGATTTTTAGTCAATAGTGCATAAAGTTTGATCGACCGTGGCCTTAAAGGTTTGTATCAAATAATTAATATCAAGCCTTTAAGGTACGGTCGATCGGCAAAATTAACGTAATTTTATGAGACGATAAACTGGGAATTATTGGCGATCGAGCAATTTAATCTAGGGAAACCGGATTTATCGGCGATCGTAAATCTAAAATCTAAAATCTAAAATCGATTGACACGGGTAGGCAAACATGAGATTACAAAACTTTCTAAAGTCAAAAATTAGGTATGATTCTAGGGCGATCGCCGCTGACGACGACCTCAGCCGTCAAATTCAAAGCCGCCTCATTGACCTAGGTTTACTGAAACCTCCCGTAGACGGAATGTTTGGGCCTCTCTCTACCGCCGCCCTCCACCGATTTCAAACCCTGATGAAGTGTGGCGAACCGGGTTTTTTAGGAGCAGTCACAGCCGAAAAGCTGATCGAAACCAAACCGAAGGACATTCCCACACCTCGGATGATCCTGAAGATAACAAAAGACACCGTTTTTAAATCAAAACCGCTGGCGTCTTCTCAACTTCAGGAATCAGAAAAACAATTAATACCAGCCGGAAAAGAGTTTGAGCTGCTTGCTTTTGCTCCGATTCGCGGTCATGTGAGAGTTGCTCTCCGCAACGAGTCTTTCAAAGGTTCAGGGATTTGGTATGTTTTCGGAACACACGCTCAAATTACTCAAGACGGTGTTGTGCTTTATCCCAAACCGAATCCGCCTACTGTCAGACTTGGCATTCCTTATCGATCGCAAATGGATAACTTGTACAATCCTACAGGTGCTTGCAATGTAACTTCTTTAGCGATGTGTCTGGACTTTTTGAGAATTCCCCGGCGCAAAAGAACCGGGCAATTTGAGGACGAACTGTACGAATATGCGATCGCCAAAGGTTACAGTCGCTGGGACCCGTATGATTTAGCAAAGATTGTGAAAGATTACGGCGCTCAAGATTTCTATACGGAGAATGCAACTATTAATGACGTTCAAGATTGGCTAGCCAGCGGAAATCCGGCTGTAATTCACGGATATTTCACATCTTTCGGTCACATTATAGTTGCCGCAGGCTACGACAGCGAAGGATTCTTCGTTCACGATCCCTATGGCGAGTGGTTCCCAACCGGTTACGACACAACTGTCAGCGGTGCATACTTGCACTATTCCTATCGCTTAATTCGCAACGTCTGTATGGCTGACGGGAATTTTTGGGTGCATTTTATATCGAAGTAATTGATAATTGGGAATTGGGAATTGGGCATTGGGCATTGGGCATTGGGCATTGATTATTTGTTGGTTATTCACACCAATAAATAATCAACAGTCAACCGTCAACAGTTAACAGTCAACAGTTAACAGTCAACCGTCAACAGTTAACAGTCAACAGTTAACAGTTAACAGTCAACCGTCAACTAATTATTAATTTTCATGCTCAAATCCAGCCAAGTCGATCGCGTAATCGGAGCACTCGTAGAAATATAATCAACTCCCGTTTCCGCCACACTCCGAATAGTTTCCAAAGTCACATTCCCAGAAGCTTCAATTTTCACCCGATCGCACTTTTGGCGAATTATGGCCACAGCCTGCCGCATCAAATCGCAGGACATATTGTCTAACATGATAATATCCGCCTTGTGCCCAAGAGCTGTCTCCACTTCAGCCAGAGATTCCGTTTCAACTTCGATTGTCAGCGGATAGGGGATAGAATTGCGAATTAGGGCGATCGCCTCGGCAATTCCTCCAGCCGCCGCAATATGATTGTCTTTAATCATCACCGCGTCATCTAATCCCATGCGATGATTGCAAGCACCACCGATTTGAGTCGCGTATTTTTCCAACAATCTCAATCCTGGTGTTGTCTTGCGGGTATCCACTAATTGCACGGGCAAATCGGCAATTTTGTCAACATATTTTTGAGTTAAACTAGCGATGCCGCTCAAACGCATTGCCAAGTTTAATGCTACTCTTTCTCCGGTTAGCAGCGCATCGAAATTGCCGGAAATCTCGGCGATTACTTCTCCTTTTTCGCACAGTTTCCCTTCGGGTACTTGGGGGATGAAACTGAGGCTGCTGTCTAAAAGTTTAAATGTGCGATCGGCGATCGGCAATCCGGCTATGACTCCAGCTTCTTTGACTATCCATTTAGCGCTACCCTGGATGCTGTTTGCGGGGAATAAGGCCGATGTTGTGCGATCGCCCCTACCGATATCTTCTAGCAGCCAGTTGTGCAGTAGGGAGTCTAAAACTATCCAAGGTGGCAATATTGCTTTCATGTTTTCTTTGTGATTCCTGCTACTAGGAACGATAGTCGATCGGGTGGTTTTAGGCAAGTTGCAGAATGATGATGGTGTGAGTGCGATTTTGGGCGATCGGGCTAGATAATGGGCTATTCTGTTGCTGACATTGGGTTTTGGTGGTTTAATGGAGTAGATGGGCGATCGCGAATAGAAACCATGATACAGCCAGTCATTTTAGAAAAACTAGCAGAACTTCCTGAGTCTCTTCAGACAGAAGTGCTTCATTATATTGAGTTTTTGATTCAAAAGCAGGCTAAAAACTCAACTCAAGAAAAGCTGACACAGAAGCGTCGAGTTGCCGGAACAATGAAAGGAATGTTTGTTCTACCGCTACCTGATGACTTTGATGAGCCGCTTGAGGATATGAAGGATTATATGTAAACATGAATATTCTACTTGACGACGTTAGGTGTGGATGCTTTGATGGGATAAAGGGGTTGACTTTGATCTCAAAGGAGAGTTTGAACCTCTTTAAGGTGGTTAATCTGACTTAAGAGCAGGTAGAGGCTTTGGGGTTTTCAGTATATTTCAGAGTTCAATGTTAAATTAGCGTTAGACAAACTGAAAATTGAGAGGGGTCTTTAAGCTTGAGCAAGTATTCATACCATTTTGATTATGGCAAAGATATTTCTATCCGAGAAATTGAGCTAAGGAAAATTCAAGCAGCTCGTAGGATTGCCCAAGTAATATACAAGTTGGGTTCATCGCAGTTATTTGACAGCGAAGAAGCTGCTCTTAACCATGATGAAAAACTTCGTAATATGGTCAATGATTGTCTTGAAAATTTGAAGGAGGGCATTCCGTGGCCTCCTCCTTATGCCAAGCACATCCTATTAGACAAACCGGAGATGAAGTACGCAAAGTTGGTGAGAAATTATTGTGAATTATGTGACTTTGTTCTTATAGATTTTCTCTGTAGTGGTATATCTGATACCTCACACTTTGCCTGTACGATTCTAGCAGCAGAAAGCAATTTGAAGTATCGTTGTCTAGGTATTCCTGTTGAACAGTGGCATGAGTATAAAAAATTGCCACATTATAAAGGAGAATAAATATTCATGGGAGGACAAATTCTTGAAAACTGTAAAATTTTAGTTGCGGACGATGATGTAAAAGTTGCTAACCGAATCAAGGAAATTTTAGAATCAAATGGCTGTGGAAGTGTTAACAGTAAATCTAAAATTAACGCTTTAAGAGAAATTGAGGGATATGAAATTGTTATCTTAGATATTTTCTGGGTGGGGGATGCTAAGCCGAAATATCAGTCAGATAATTATTTTGGAATCAGAGCCGCTGAATACCTTCGACAAACGTCGCCTGATTGTAAAATTATATTAATGTCAAAGTATTTTTACGAACTAGATAAAAGTAGAAAAATTAGTAAAGTATGTGATGAGTTCTTTAGTAGTAATGAAGATTCCACTGAAATTTTGGGTATACTTCATAAAGTAGCATCTACAATTGGAATGACAAAGAATTATCAGCCTCAAGCTCTTCTTTTAAAAGAAATTAGTCTTACTGAATATATACTAAATGAAGTTGATGGAAGTTCCAAAAATAAACCAGACTTAATTGGTCTGAGCAATCCAGCTCATGCTACCTTGTTGGAAAATATAAAGTTGTTAAAAGAAATGTATACAACAACCTCTAATCCTGATGGAGTCAAGGAGTATCTTGATAGGATAAATATAACTTTAAATGAAAAAAGTGTTAAAACAATAAAAACAGCTTTTTTAGAGCTATTAGAGGAGATCAGTAAAATGTCACGCATAATTAGTACAGGTGGTGGGCCTTACAACGAGACGACCATCAACACGGCTGGTGGTACTTATGTACAAGGCGATTACATCAACATGAATCAAAATTTGGCTCAGGCTGCGTCTGAGATCGAAGACCTGATTGAGCAGTTGAAAAAGCAAGGTGTGACAGTTGATGTCGCTCAAGAGCAAGTAGCGCATGACATAGCTACGCAGGCTCATGATAACTCAACAATGAAAAACAAGTTGGTGAAGTGGGGACAATCCTTGGGAGATGCAACTGTGAGTGAGGTAGTTAAAGGGATTGTCAAGCTTGCTATTCGCTCCGCAGGAATCCCACTACCTTGAAGCTGGAAAGGTGATTGTAGCAGTCTAACACTTTGTTGAAGTGAAGCTACCAAATCTCTTTCGCCTCATTTCTCACTTAAATCGATTGCGATCGCCCACTCTTGACTGCTAAAATAAGGGCGATCGCTTGTGATGATTGTGTTAAAATATGGTTCGAGTCCCCTGCAATTCTAGCTTATTTGAAAACAGTCATTAAAACATCACATAACCATCATGCAAACCAAAACGATCGCAATTCGCGTTAATGCTGAAGTTGCTAAAATATTTGAGGCTGCTTCTGAAGAACAGCGTCGTAAATTGGAGGCATTACTTAGCCTGAAACTTAGTGATGCAATTCGACGGAAAAGACCCCTAGAGGAGGTAATGAGTGAGATGAGTCGGAATGCTCAATCGCGAGGATTGACCCCAGAAATTTTGGATTCAATTCTTTTTGATGAGTAAGATGCGCTACGTTTTTGATACAAATGCAATTGTCAGTGCGATTCTGTTTGATAACAGTAAACCCGATCGCGCCCTTCGATATGCTTTAGCAAATACCTATCCCCTATGAGCGAAACCCTCTACATTGAAACGAGCATCTTGGGCTACCTAACAGCTCGATCAACCAAAAACTAATCCTGGCTGCCAATATCGAGGTAACAAAAGATTGGTGGGAGTATCGCCGCAGTGCTTTCACAATGTACATCTCACAGGCTGTCCTAAACGAGGTAGCACAAGGAGACACAGAGATTGCGGTTCAACGTATGGAACTCCTTCGCGATGTTCCATTGCTAGAATTAAATCAAGCTGTCCGAGACTTAGCCTCACAATTTCTTACACGCAGCAATCTTCCCCCTAAAGCACATATCGATGCAATTCACATTGCAGCAGCCACCGTTCACGGCTTGGATTACCTGTTAACCTGGAACTGTAAGCATATCGCAAACGCTCAAATCCAGGGAAAACTTGCAGAAATCAGTTTTGATTGCGGATACGAGTTGCCGATTCTTTGTACGCCTTATGAACTACTAGGAAATTAATTTATGTTGCAAGATGAAATCGTAGAAGAAATTCACAAAATTCGTGAAGAGTATGCGAAGTCTTTCAATTATGACTTGGACGCAATATTTGCAGACTTGCAGAAGAAACAAGCTGAAAGCGGCAGAGAAGTTGTGAAATTGTCGCCAAAGCGCGTCCTCACAGGGCGTTGGAGCGGACGGGGCAAAAATATTCTGTGAAAAAACTAAAGCCCTTTTCCGTTGTTGCGGGAAAAGAGCTTTAATTTATTATTAACCTGGCACCGAGCTATTTTACCGGGCAGTGACCCGCCGAGTATCTTCGCCATAGCAACGTTTAACAACCGAGTTCGGGATGGATCGGTGTGGTTCCATTACATCATAAGCACCAGGAAAGCTTTGAAAACTTTGAATCCTGTGTCTGCGTTAAACTTGATGCGCTGCATCTCTTTCGCTCGACTTCATTACATTACCAAACTCCCCTAAGTTTGTCAACCCCTTTGTGAAATATTTTTTTGCTGAGATGTTTTGCACCTTTCTCGCTTAACAGGCTTTCCGGCCTGTTCCACACAGAGTAAATTTTTTATGGTCAAAGTGGGAAGGTCAGGTTTATATACAGCAGATTCGAGGTTCATGAAGTACACCCCGATTGCTCTTCTATTGCCCTAGGGACACGGCACCGCCCATTGGTGTCAACTTAAGGTGAAACCCAATCACAGACTGCTGTTTGACTATTAAGGCCAGATCCCCCCTAGCCCCCCTTAAGAAGGGGGGGACAAGAGTCCGATCAAAGTCCCCCGACCTAAGGGGGATTTAGGGGGATCTAGACTTTGCCTAAAAGCGACATTTATCAGGGGTTTCAGGCTTAAGTTGACACCTATGGGCACGCTTGAGTGTCCCTACCTCTGTTATGTACCTCACTAACCTGAAAAGTGCTGTATCTTTTTCTTGCTCAAATATTGTTCCGAAATGAACCCAATTGAATTAGAGTGGCAACACATTAAAGAAGATGAATTAGCTGCTACAAATGTTTGATGATGAATTAGAACTCGCCTACGCCGTAATTAATGGAGTAGAAGTTAGAGGAAAAAGAGGAGACTACCGTACACAACGTCTTAAATTTAAGTCCGCTCAACCTACTTAATGTTTTATTACATACTTGTGAATTTCCCCGCCGACCTACTTAATTCCCGATTAAGTAGCGCAAAATTCATGTGTACTGAGCAAAATTTCCCCATAATCAGGAATCCAAGCCAGCCACTTTTCCTCCGAACACTCACACAAAAGCCATGCTTCGTCAAAACTGAATGCTGTGGGCGGATTGAACAATTTGACCCAAGTAGAAGGAGCCAATTTGGGTGCAGGTACGGCGCAGCCAAATTTTTCCCAGTTGCGAGCACTCGTGGCGCTTGCTGGCGTTGCTGGCGGTTGCCAAGTACGGATATCTGTTTGCAGTTGCATAACTACTCCTGTCGAGCTAAGAGTCTGCACTCCTTGCGGGGTTGTAACAACGCAGAACGAAGGTGCAGATTAACTTAAATTATGTAGTCTATGTTACTGAATTATTTAGGGAAATGTGTATATTTGTCGCAAAAATTTACAATCGATCGCAAAAAAACTGGTTTAAAGCTCAAAAGACCGATCGACCTTTCAGCCGATCGCCAGCGATCGATTACCATAGCAAAAAACATCTGATTTATTTCAAAAATTCCGACATGAACCAAACTGCAAAATCCCAGTGGAAAACTCTAGACCGTTTTGTAGAAATCAACTCTCATTGGGTAAAACTAATCGCTGAACATCTCGAAACAACCGAAGGACAAACAGTAGAATATTGGCTAGTAGAAAGAGCAGATTCAGTGGTAATCTTGACCATTCAAGCTGACAAATTGCTATTTCCCCCACCGATGTATCGCCCCGGCGTGGCATCCGCAACCCTCGATTTTCCCGGCGGTCGCGTACCAGCCGGATCGACGCCAGCAGAGGCAGTTCCAGCTATAATCAAGAAGGAATTACGCGTGACTGAAAGTGCGATCGCCCGTATCCAACCGCTCAATGCGATCGGCTGGGCAATCAACAGTTCATTTTCCAATCAAAAACTCTACGGTTTTGTTGCCCAATTGCACCCCACAGCACCAGTAAACCCCGAACTTATCGGTGCAGCATATCCTGCTACCCCGGACGGAATCCGCGACTTGCTCAAAAAATTAACTTGCCTCCAATGTCGAGCATTGTTGCTAGAATGGCAAAACCAAGCGGATTTTAAATTTTAGATTGTTCCCGACGCTTATTTATTGTAAATTAAGTAAACAGGCAGTCCGCACTTTACTTTTAAAAGTAGCGCGTAAGACCAATTTTTGCCTCATAATTTAACTTGCTAAAAACCAACATCACCAAAACTAATCATGGCAAACAATGAAATTGCTGTCGAATGCCTCGACGTTACATATCGCCTCAACCGCAGGTCTTTAGTAGACAAACTCAATTTCAAAGTGTTCCAAGGAGAAGTTTTAGTATTGCTGGGACGCAGCGGGAGCGGCAAAACTACTACCATGAAATTGATTAACAATCTACTGACACCAAGCAGCGGCGAAGTGATTGTTATGGGAAAACCGACAACTCAGTGGAACCCTATTCAACTGCGACGAAAAATTGGCTATGTAATTCAAGAAATCGGTTTGTTTCCGCATTTTACCGTCGAGCAAAACGTTGGTTTAGTACCGAAATTGGAAGGTTGGGAGGACGATCGCATTAAATCTCGCGTCCGCCAACTGTTAGAATTAGTCAACCTCGACCCCCAGCACTTCGCCAAACGCTATCCCCATCAGTTATCCGGCGGACAGCGCCAGCGGGTGGGCGTCGCCAGAGCACTCGCGGCAGACCCTCCGATGTTGTTAATGGACGAACCGTTTGGTGCTTTAGACCCCATTACTCGCCTGGAATTGCAGCGGGAATTTGGTCAATTGCAGCAGCAACTGGGCAAAACTGTGATTTTTGTGACCCACGGTATTCAAGAAGCTTTTTTGTTAGCTTCTAAAATTGGTTTGATGCAAGATGGGCGGTTAGTTGAATTGGCATCCCCCGATGATTTTCTGCAATCTCAACATCCAGAAGCTCGCGCATTTATTGATTGTTTGCAATTACCGGGGACTGGGTAATAAAGATATTGGTGAACCCGACACTACGAGATATTCAATTATACCACAATTACAAATTACCCAATGATCACTTTTTTCAACCGCTATGGTGCTGAGATAATTCGGCGCGCGATCGAACACTTATATTTAGTAACTGTGGCAATTTTTATTGCTATTATTGTGGGAATTCCCCTCGGGATTTTAGTCACGAGAAAACCAAAATTGAAAAAGCCGATTTTGGGATTTGCTAATATTATGCAAACAATTCCCAGTTTAGCTTTGTTTGGCTTGCTAATTCCGGTGCCGATATTGGGTGGAATAGGCGATCGCACGGCAATCATCGCCCTCACTCTCTATTCTTTACTGCCAATAATCCGCAATACTTACACCGGTATTGTCGGTGTCGATCCGGCGATTGTGGCAGCCGGAACAGGCATGGGAATGACCGATATGCAACTGTTATGGCAAGTGGAACTTCCCCTAGCACTGGGCGTGATTTTGGCGGGCGTGCGAGTTGCTGCGGTAATTGCGATCGGGCTAGCAACGATCGCGGCTGCAATTGGTGCCGGCGGCTTGGGCGTGTTTATTTTTCGGGGAGTTGCTACAGTCAACAATCAGTTACTTTTGGCTGGGGCAATTCCGGCCGCTTTGATGGCATTAACTGCCGATTTTGGGCTGGGTTTTGTGGAAACGCGCCTCTCAAAAAGTACATTAAAGACTATGAATGAGGACTAAAATTCTCACTAGAAACAGTCAGGGTTGTGATTTTCTGCAAATTAGAAGCATTCGGAGGATTCGCGATCAGATTGCGGATTTCATTTGAGCGTTCAATGTACTCTTTATCTCTCAAAACAGCCTCGCTTCCCTCCAGCGAAATAGGAGCCGCCAAATCTATCCAAGAACGGCAACCCCCGTATTCAGAAATGTACGGAATTTCTACTGTTTCTGCTAACCGATAAGCCCGCAGCAATAAAATATAAACTGGCTGATTTTGTTTCCATTTCAGGCGATCGCTGACAAACTTTTCATTCCAAATATGGTAAGGAAAAAGCGCGGCAATTGCCGGTTCCCAAGCCACCAAAAAAACATCGGTAATCTCAACCCAACTGCCAATTTTAATAATTTCTGGATGCCAACCAGATTCTACAGTTGTTACTTGACTCGCAAAATCCGGCTTTAACAAATCAGGCTGTTGGTGTTCAAAAGTTGGATACAGCAAAACCTGTTTGTCAGCCACATTAAACTGTCCTGCTTGCTCGCGAATGCCGCCCTTTCGCAACAGCAGAATTGTTTCGCCATCAGCCAGAGCATTAACCGCTACATTCCATTCTTTCAGCGCGCGAGTAGTTGATTTCATAGGAATTTAGTTTTGTTTTAACAATAGTAACAAAATCAGTGGATGAAATCAACTACAGCAGCTTTTTTCGGCTAAAATTAGATAGTTTCAGGGTGAATAAGCTGTTACGCATTTAAAATAGTATTGTAGGGTGCGTCAGCCCTTTCTCGTTTCCCTTGCCTAGTAAGCGATCTAGCTGACGCACCCTACAGGCCTCGTTAGTGGTTTAAATGCGTAACAGCTTAGTAAAAATCTAAATGATGACTTATGGTATGGAAAAGCGACAATTGGGGACATCGGAAATTCAGATAACCCCGATAATTATGGGGACTTGGCAAGCCGGCAAGCGGATGTGGGTGGGAATTGAGGATGCGGAAACTGTCAAAGCCATACGCGTCGCTTTTGAGGCCGGTATTACTACCTTTGATACGGCTGAGGTTTACGGAGAAGGGCATTCGGAACAAATTATCGCCTAAGCACTTTCAGATGTGCGATCGCAAGTAGTTTATGCTACCAAAGTTTTCGCCAATCACCTGAAATCGGATTTAGTAATCGCAGCGTGCGATCGATCGCTAAAAAACCTCAAAACCGATTATATCGACCTTTACCAAATCCACTGGCCCGCCGGCACTTGGAATTCCGAGTTAGTTCCAATTGCAGAAACAATGGACGCCCTGAACAAGTTAAAAGAACAGGGGAAGATTCGAGCGATCGCGCGTAGTTCGACAAGACGGGGATTCAGAAGAGTTGATTGTTGAGGCGATGGATACTTGTCCGGTGAATTGCATTCACTGGGTTGATTACACCGAACTCAAGAATCTGGAAGAAGAACGCCAGGATCAGGTGATTCCTGTAGTTTGTTTTCCCGTGGAGTATGCGACGATTCGCACTACTCGAAAAAAAAAGCGGCGTTGGGCGATCGCAAGTTAAAAGGCGGCCATTGAAATCCTCAATCAAAATCCACAGCTTAAAACCTGTAACTCAACAAACAAATCCCGCACGCGCGGGGTTTGCTTCTATACATTGTATAATCAAAATTTATTTGAGAGGATGGTGTTCGGCGAGAATTTTCTCAACTCTCGCTTCGTCAATTCTGGCAGTTAATGTTGTTGCTTCGTTGTTATCGCGAATCGTTTTTGCTAAAGTAAAAGACGAGCCGACTGAAAAAGTTAAACCCATGCCCATAAAAGCTTTTTGCCAGGGATCGACCTGTAAATAAATCACACCTATAGTAGTTGCAGAAAGGGCAACAATAAAAGAAACCCAGCACTGAAGTATCCAAGCATTAGTATCTTTTTGACGTAAAATTTGGTTCTGCATAGTGCCTCTAACTCAAATATATCTTTTGGTTGATTAACTTAAAGCATAGAGAGCGTAAGTGAAGCGCTCAGGAGAGTCAGGGACAGTTTCGATAAGCGCACAGGGCGATCGGGCTTTTGACTAAAAACTCGATCGCTACCAATAGGGTTTGGGCCTCAAGCAGCCTGGATGGGAACAGACAATCTAGAAACTGGACTAAGGGAGATGCCTTGAATTGGATTCGTTTGGTTAATTACTAGGGTCAGAGTCTATGCTTTGCTGCTGTATTTGTTGTAACAAAGCTTGATAACGTTGTCGCTCTTCTTCAAGTTGGGCGATCGCTTCCTCTGCACGCTGTCGTTCCTGTTGGACTTGAGATTGAGCAAGTTCTTTCTCTTCTCGTTCCTGTTGGGCTTGAGATTGAGCAAGTTCTTTCTCTTCTCGTTCCTGTTCTCTGAGTTGATCCATTTCCACAGGAGTGAGAAACCTCCGCCCATCTGGCCGATAAATTTCTAGGGTATTTTCTGTTAGTTGAAAACGAATTTCCAACAGCGGACTCACCCAGCCATTCATTTCTGCAATTGGTTCAAACCAATCTTCATTGCGAACAAAGCCGCTCAATTCGATGTTGTCTGGATCGTAAATGTAATATTCTTGAACTCCATAGCGCTGATAAAACAAGAGTTTTTCTGCCATTTTTCCAGGACGGTTCCCAGGGGATAAGATTTCAAAGGCGACTTGGGGAGGGATATTATCTTCTTCCCACTGTCTGTAAGAACCTCTGTCACCTTTTGGCCTGCCAAAGACTACCATTGTATCCGGTGCTTGGCGAATTTTGTTATTTCCTTCAACGGGATACCAAAGCAAATCTCCAGCGACGAAGACATCTAGGATGCTAGCAAACAGGATTTCTAGATTTTCTTTAATAGTGACAATCCATCGGAATTGTTTGGTGTTGTCTGACATTGGTTCTCCGTCGTTGTCTGGGTAGATGATTTCTGGTTTAGTTTCAGGGGTGAGTTGTTGTACCATGCTTTTTGATGGTTGAGGTGCTGATTTTAGTATAGCTTATGAGGGTTGGAAGGGTTGGAAGGGCGATCGCAAAAATCTCTCCCGACCATACTCAGATACCCGACTTCTTCAAGAAATCGGGTATCTAAAGCGATATAATTAACTTTTCAAAATGCTGCGAACTACTTATTTTTTTGCTGAGTCTTCGCCTGCTCGATCGCAATTTCCCTCACAGCTTGGAAAGAACTCAAATTCGACGAACCTTCAATTGCCTTCACAGCCAAATCTTGAACCTGTTTCAAAGCAGAATCCAGTTGTTTCGACAAGCTAGCAATCCGCGCATCTTGATTTTGCATAGTCTGCAACATCCCTTGAATTTGCAGTTCATAATTTTGCTTTTGACCTTCCATGTCTTTCAGCAACAAATCAGACTTGATTTTAGCTTGGTAATTGCCAATATTGCGACCGTTATCTTTCCCGTTCTTAATATTAGCTTCCAGTTCTTTCGGAAAAGCCTCAACCTTAGCCTTAACTTCCGCAGAGACTTTTTCCCGTTCCGCAATTAATTTTTCGCGTTCCGCCCACTGCTTCTCCTGTTCGCGTTCAAACTCTTGTATGTCTTGATGCAGCCTTTCCTGGCGCTGGTCATATTCTTCGATGTCCAGATTTCGCTGGAGTTCCAAATCGTAATTATACAACTCTTCATCCCGATTGCTAGCTTTTCGCTGATTCTCATTGCGTTCTTTAACTGCCAACTTTTGCAGTTCCTGCTCTTTTTCCCAAGCTAGGCGCTGTTCCCACAATTCCTGTTCAACAGTATCGCGCTGTTCGCTGAGTTCGTTAGTAAATGTTTTCGCGCTTTCTTCGTACTGTTGAATTAAATTGTCCAGCGTATCTTCCGCCACATCTTCTAAACTGTGCAACTCTTGCAGTTGTTGAACTTCCTCGCCCACTGTGCGCCGCAATTCTCCGAGTTTAGCAGCTTCAGAAGTTAATTTCTCAGACAACTCGCTGACAGCGCCGCCAAAGCCAAATTGCAGCAAAATTAAATTGTCGATTGTAGACTGCATTTTTTGTTGATTTTGAGTTAAACTCATTGGTTTTTGTGCCTCCACAATCGGTTTTTCTGGGACTGCTGTTTGCTTCGGGGAAGCATTTGTTGGTTGATTATTATTAACCTGCTTCAGTTGCGATTCCAAAGCAGTCTTTGCTTCTGCTGCTTCCTTGTAGGCTTCCAATATTTCAGCCTTGGTACTCTTGTCACTTACTTTTTTGTTCACAACTTTCCATCTCTTAATAGTTGGGCAAATTTAGTCTGGTTTCAATTTGAATTCTTATTCCGCAAAGACAGAATTCGTTTATTTAGTCGCGGTTGAAACCGCCGAGTAATCTTTAAGCTTTGCTAGCAAAAGCTTTCATTGCCAAATCTTGCGCTTGCTTCATCGTGGCTTGCAGTTGCGCGGATATCTCGGCGATTTGTTCAGTTTGCAGCGAGATTGTCTGCTGCAAGGATTGCACTTTCAATTCATATCCCTGCTTGCTTCCTTCCCATTCTTTGTCCACTAAATCTGCCTTAACTTTAGCTTCGCGAGAAACTTCCTGGATCGCTTCTTCTTTGGCTTTAGTATAAGCCTGTTTCAGTTCTTCTTCAAACCCTGCGGCTTTGGTTTGATTCTTCTCGAATTCCGCTTGATTGTCGCTGAGTAATTTTTCTCTTTCTGCCCAATTCTTTTCTTTTTCGCGGGTGGATTCTTGGATATCCCGTTCCGATGTGCGCTTCGTTTCTTCGTAGGCGTCGGTTTCGATTTTGCGTTCCCGCTGTAAATCGTATTGGTGATCTGCTGCTTCACCTTGGCGCTGTTTAATTGTCAGTACAGTTTTTTCTTGAACTTCTGCATCAAATTCTTGCTGTTCTTTCCCCCAAATCTTACGTTTTTGGGTCGTGTCTTTTTCAATAATTTCGCGCTCTTTGGCGCTGTTTTGTTCCAGCACAGTCAATTTTTCTTGGTGCTCTTGAGTTAAGATGTGGAAGGCGTCTGCGACAACTCGAATTTGCTGTAACTGTTGCAATTGATCGGCTTCAATTTCGATCGCGCGTTTTAATTCGTCTAATTTTGAAGATTCCGCCTTCAGTTTTTCGGAAAGTCCGCTGGTGATGCTGCCGAAATCTAATTGCAAGTCGGCTAAGCCTTTGACGATGCTGTCAATTGTGTATGTAGACGCGACTTCTAGGAGTTGTTTATTTTTGGCTTTTTCGGCTGACTGTTCTCTGGTCTCAACTTTTGATTCTATCTTTTTCTTGTCAGCTAAAATCTGCTGGAAGTTTTGCAAGATTTGGGCTTTGCTATCTTTGGGAGTTGCTAGTGTCATAATGCTTTTTGCTCCTGATTCTAATTTTTTTGATTGTTTACTGAGACGTTCTCAGTTATCCTAAGTTCCGCAGTTGGCTGAGAATTCCTCGGTATTTTCTGGCTGCATCGGGTTTTTGTTCGGAGTTGTCGCTGGCGATAATTTTGAGAATTTGCTGACAGCGATCGCACCGATTTTGTGGCCAGCAGTCGCATTCGTCAACTATACTTAAAAGTGTGTCTTTAAGCAATTGATTTTGGGCTAACAAAGCTCGGTAGTTACGACGGATAGATTCGGCAACTAAAGTCATATGCTGGAAGTCTTCGCTGAGACTTTCGATGTCGTTAATTGCATCGGCCCGAATTTGGTCGAGCATTTCAAAATTCTCTCTCAGACGGTTTTCTTGCAGGTTGAGTTTGGTTCTGAGTTTCGTTAATTTCTTCATTTTACTCTGCTGTTGTAACAGTTATGGTAAAGGCGCGATTGAATCGCGCCTTTACAGCCTTTTCTGTTTCTGATTTTGTCTTTTCTAAAAATCCATCCGTTCAATGCGTTACAGGTTCAGTGGCCGAACTTCCTGCCATTTTCGATTGCCGAATCAGATGTTTTGTCGGTTTTGGTTCTGGATATGTATAATCGAGCATCGCCTCTTGTTGAGCTTTAATAATCCGCAGCGCAGCGAGCAAATTCTCTAACGTTTCTAAGTGCGCTGGGGTGAAGTGGATGCTGAAGCCTTCGCCATCCCGCGCGTAGCCAGGACAAACCAGTGAGGCTGAGCTTTGTTCTTCGTGGGTGGCGATGTATAGCCAGTCATCGTCTTCGAGCTTGTAATGCGTGTCTGTCCAGGTTCTCAGCATTTGCGATCGGCTCCTTTTTATTTTCTGCGTGTAAGGGTTTTGACAGCGCTGCTCGCTCCTCTTTCCGTTGACGGCGCTATATGTAGTGTTTTATCTATCTAATTTACATTTTATACCACACCAATATGGTTCATTTGGTTGACTAAACCGTCAACTTACCTCATGGTAGCGTATGTTGATTTTGTAGTCAAGTATTTTGTTGAACTTTTGATCAAAACAGGCTAGAATGCTTGTCAGGAGGCAAAAAACCGTGGAACAAACATTTGGAAGACTAATCCGTCAAGCCCGCAAGGACAAAGCTTACTCACAACGTGAGCTAGCAGGTATGCTAAGTGTGGACTTTACTTATTTGTCGAAGCTGGAGAACGATCGAGCTGATTACGCGCCAAAAGAAGAGGTAATTCGATCGCTAGCGCGGAATCTAGACATCAACGAAGAGGAGTTGATTTTTTTGGCTGGGAGACTGCCGCAGCAGTACGAAGCGCTGCTGAAGCAGAATCCGAAGGAAATGCAGGCTCTTTTCCGGCGGATGCAAGAAAATCCAGATTGGCTCAAACAATCTTTTGAAGCGTAAGAGAGGCCCCTCATAGTGAGTATTTTTAAACCGTATTGCTTCTATCCCAAAGAAACGATCGAGCGTTTGGCTTCGGACATCTTGATGCAGATGCAGAAAACGCAAAATTTTGCTCCGAGATGGCCAATTGATGCGACAACGGTTGCTGATTTTCTGGACTTGGGCGTAGTTTGGGAGTTGATTGAGCCGGATGAAGAAGGTGCGATCGCCGCGAGGATTTTGCCACAGCAGCGGTTAATCGAAATCAACGAACAGATTCTCGAAAAACCACCTGGTTTCATCGAATCGACGATCGCCCACGAAATCGGCCACTGGGTGCTGCACATCAATCAAGATGAAGCAGACGGCACTGTCGAACAGTTGGAACTCAACTTAGGCAATCTAGGAAAAACTGCCCACGATGTTGAGGAACCGTTTGTGTGTCGGGGTGCGATCGCGAGTACCAAGATTGCATCGATCGAATGGCAAGCGCAATATTTTGCAAGCTGTTTGTTGATGCCTCGGTGTATTTTGGAGGATAAGAGACAAGGTAAGGATTTAACCAAGTGGTCGCATTTATACAAAATTAGGGATGAATTGGGAGTGAGTATTTCCAATTTGACAAACCGCCTGCAAGAATTCGGCTGGATTTATATTCCCAAGGGAACCCGCGAGATTTATGCGGGGAAAGACGCGGCTAACGGACAGCAGCGGTTGTTTGGATAGAATAGGATTTAATTTGAGATTCGAGAAGTGCGAGCGATTCTCCAATCTCAAATATTTAAAATCACTTTCATGCAAGGAAGAAACAAAATGGAAACAAAACTCGTAGCAGACTTGACAGTTGCAGAACTGGAAGCGATAATTCTCCAAACCAAACGAGTCTCGGAATTGACCGTTGGAGAATTGAAAGAGATAATTGCCGAAGTAGTAGACATACGGTTGAATCACTGGCTAAATTTAGTCAATAAAAATTCATCCCCTGTGCTTCCTTCGCGAACTAAAGAAGAACAAATGGAGATCAATTTAGCTGCAATTGAGTGGCTGCGAAAGTGGCGAGAAGAAGGAGACGCCGAGGAACAAACAGAAACATTTGAATACTTACAAAAAGTATTAGATGAAGACCAAATCTCATCTGAAAAACTCCTATTTGTGGAACAAAAATGATAGTTTTATTGGATTCCGTGCCTCTGGGAATATTAACTAATCCCAAGGGGCCGCCTGTAACTTTAGAGTGTCAACTTTGGGTAGAATCTTTGCTATTAAAAAATTATAGGGTGATTTTACCTGAAATAGCAGATTACGAAGTGCGACGGGAGTTGGTGCGGGCAAATAAGCTCGCAGGTATTAAACGCCTTAACGAATGCAAATTAAGATGGCTGGAATACTTGCCAATAACCACACCTACAATGCTCAAAGCAGCTCAGTTGTGGGCAACATCCCGCCAGGCAGGAATGCCGACGGCAGATCCCAAAGAACTTGATGGAGATGTAATTTTAGCAGCTCAAGCTTTGCTGATTGTTGAAGGTGGAAAAGGAGTTGTTATTGCTACAACAAATGTGGGACATTTGTCGCGATTTGTGGATGCTCGTCACTGGCGGGATATTGACTGAGGGTGGATAAAAAAGTTACAAGTCACAAGTTAAATTGAATTTTATGCTAACCAATATTGAAATTTTGCTAGCAGCTTGTCGGGAATTAAACATCCCTTACGAAATCTTGCATCCTTCCCAAAACTTGATTAGAATCAAACACGGCGGCGAAGACTATTTTTTTGTCAATTACATGATGCCGTTTACCAGCGCGTCTGTAGCACAAATTTTAAAAGATAAAGAATATACTTATCAACTCTTAAACGGCAAGATAAATACTCCTAAAACTCTCAGTTTCGTCTCGCCGTATTGCGAGGAAAAGTATAAAAAGTATTTGAGTTTTCAAGATATTGAGTCAATGGTTGTGGAAGTAGAGAAAAATTTTGCTCTTCCAGTCATTCTCAAACGAAATCGCGGTTCGGGCGGCAACAATGTTTTTTTGTGTGAAAGTAGAGAGGAAATTCAAGCAGCTTTAGAAATTATATTTAATGTCAATAGCAAAGATTATGACTATGTGGCGCTAGCTCAAGAGTATATCGAAATCGAGCACGAATATCGGGCGGTATTTTGCAAAGAAAAGCTAGTTTTGCTGTACGAGAAAGACAAGTCTCAGGCTGAATTTGCGGGCAATCTGAGCCCGCTGCACTGGGAAGGTGCAAAAGCTCGACATATAACTAATTCAAGGGTTATTGCGGAAATAGAAGATTTTGTGAGGCCTGTTTTTGCGGAAATGGCGATCGACTATGCTGGCTTTGACATCGCGCTGGATGCAAAGGGAGCGTATTGGTTGATTGAAATTAACTCAAGTCCAAATTACGATATTTTTGTGAGAGATAACGATCGCCAAATTGTCGTAACAATGTTTAAAAGCATTTTGGAGAGCTTGATTGTTAACAAAAAGCCGTAAATGCTCGATTTTAAAGATGCGCTATAATTGACTAAATCAAATTCTGAAAAAAGTAACAGCAATGACAACACAAGTGTTAGAACTAGAGGGAACTTGGGAAGAAATTCTCGCCCAAGCGGCAAAATTTGCCGATCGCCGAATCCGCATCATCGTTCTTGCTAACAAAGATGAAGAAGCACTCCCATCTCCAGAAAAGAGCTTTCGGCAAGCATGGCTGGAAATCAAGACAGGAAAAACTAGACCTGTATCGGAACTGTGGGAAGGTATTGATGCAGTGATCGAGATGATGGAGTCTTTGCCAGAAAATTTACAGCAGCAAGTAGCAGAATACTTGAAAGAGTATATCGCAGACTTAAAAGATGAGCTTCAATGGGACGAATCTTTCGAGAAAACGCAACCGCAACTTGTGGCTGCTGCTCAACGCGCAAAACAAGAAATTGCTGAAGGAAAGGCACAGGAAATGAAACTGAATGAGCTATGAAATCTGCCACCCTTCCTTCTTTTTGGGAAAACTTTATCTGCGTGAATCAGCGTCAATCCATTATCATCTGCGGTTGCAAAATTCTCTTTTTTCAACCGCAGATACAGGCAGATAAACACAGATTAACGCAGATGAACTATATCAATTACGATTATAAAATTACATTCTTTCTAAGACTTGAATTCCTAACAATCCTAACCCTAACTTTAAAGTCCGCGCCGTCAAATCGCACAAAATTAACCGCGAAGTCCGCAACGGTTCCTCAGCAGGCAATACCGGACACTGTTCGTAAAATTGATTGTATTTTTGACTCAATTCAAACAAATACTGACAAATCCGATTTGGCAATAAATCGCCGCCAACAGCATTTATCACTTCACTAAATTGCAATAAATGCTTGGCTAAAACTAACTCCGCATCTGACTGTAAAATTACCTTTGCACCAGCATCTAAATTATCAAAATCAATCTCGCCCTTGCGGGCGATTCCCCGCACTCGCGCGCAAACATAGAGCATATAAGGTGCGGTATTTCCTTGCAATGCGAGCATTTTGTCGTAACTAAAAGTGTAATTGCTCGCCCGGTTTTGACTCAAATCGGCATACTTAACTGCACTCAAACCAACTACGTGAGCTACGTTAGCTATAAATTCTTCTGTCTCCTGTCTTTCTTCTATTACTAATCTCTCTTCCAAATCTTTGCGCGTGCGGACGATCGCCTCATCGAGCAAATCTTGCAACCGCACTGCATCCCCAGAACGAGTTTTTAGTCTTTTGCCGTCCTCTCCGCATACCAAACCGAAGGGAATATGGACAATCTCGACATCTTCGGGAATCCAATTGGCTTTTCTGGCTACTGCAAATACTTGGGCGAAATGGTTGGCTTGTCCTGAATCTGTGACGTAAATTATCCGTTTGGCACCGTCTTCTTTGATGCGGTAGCGGATGGCGGCTAAATCGGTGGTGGCGTAGTTGTAGCCGCCGTCGGTTTTTTGGACGATTAGCGGTAGGGGTTCGCCTTCAAAGTTGGTGAAACCGTCTACAAAAACGCATTTTGCGCCGTCACTTTCTACTAGCAAACCTAGATTGGTTAAATCTTCGACTACTGCGGGCAATAATGAATTGTAAAATGATTCGCCACGTTCGGTTAATTTGATGTCGAGCAAGTCGTAGATTACTTGGAATTCGCGGCGGGATTGATCGCACAGCAATTTCCAGGCGCGGCGGGTGTCTTCGGCGCCTGCTTGCAGTTTTACTACTTCTTGGCGGGCGGTTTCTTTGAAGGTTTCGTCTGCGTCGAAGCGCTGTTTTGCTTGGCGATAAAATGCGACTAAATCGCCTAAATCTAGGGCGTCAGCAGTTGTTAATGCTTCGGGGTGAACTTCGCGCAAGTAGGCGATGAGCATTCCGAATTGGGTGCCCCAGTCGCCGATGTGGTTGATTCTGATTACGTCGTGGCCGATAAATTCGAGGGTGCGGGCGATCGCATCTCCGATAATAGTCGATCGCAAGTGGCCGACGTGCATTTCTTTGGCGATGTTCGGGCTGGAAAAGTCGATCGCCACTCTCTGAGGCGCTTGAGTCTGCGAAATCCCCAAACGGGTGTCGATCGCGATCGCCCTAACTTGCGCCTCCAAATAAGCCGGTTTCAGCTTCAAGTTGATAAAGCCTGGGCCGGCGATTTCCGGGGTTTCGCAGATGTCGGCAATATCTAGGTTTTCGACGATCGTAGAGGCGATCGCCCGTGGGGGCTTGCCTAACTTTTTCCCCAAACTCATCGCCGCGTTGCATTGAAAGTCCCCAAAGTTGGGATTGCTGGCGGCGGCTAGCATCGGATCTGTACCCGAATAACCTTCGCCGAATGCAGCGGTGAATGCTTTTTCAAATCTTGCTTTTAACTGTTGGGCGATCGAGTTCATCTTTAATATTTTGATTTGATACTTAGTCTTTTCAACTAACTTATGTATTTGTACTTAGCTTTTGCTGAAGATACGATCGAAATTACAGGCTTCGGTAACTGAGGATACATTTTATCACAATGGCGATCGCTTGACAAGCCCAAAATTATCACACCTAGTCAACGATCGCGATCGCTACATAATTTAATTAAATGACTTATATTAAGGTATGTTAACATTCAGTTTAATGCTCGCGAAAATTTTACGAAAGGAAGTAGTTATGTTATCTCAACCTGTTTTTGGCGATCGTTCTCTGACAATCGCCTTTTATCAAGCTGTAATCAATCGCTTCCATGAGCCTTTGAGTCTCTCGACTCAAGCGCTATTAGAAGAGTGCACCCTCGGCTTTGCGCCTTGTCCCGATGGAGTCAAAACCTTTTTCATCATCGCGTCGAGTCTGGATGCAGCAGACCAATTAATTGGCAAAATCGACAGTATTTTGGAGCGAGTTGCCGAACTGATGGCTGGAGTCGGACAAGTTGCCCTGTGCATCGTTCCCGCCGGCAGTGAGATAGATCGATCGGTAGATCTGCAAGACTTAGAAAAAGTTCCCCCCGATTGTCTCGCTTGCAAAATCTTTACTATTGTCTGTGCGGATGCTGCGACCGATCGCTAAAATTGACAGTTAACAACCTGCCACTCGTAGTGCTGAGCTAAACCAGTACCGATGAGGAAGTGTTGAGTAGATTGCCTATGAGTAACAGTCGCTAAAATTTTCGTGCACCTGCTGCAAGTAGTTCGATCGTTTGTAAAGTTGCACTCGCGATCGAATGCAAGTATTGAGCAGCAACAATTTATATACAAAATGCCCGCTTGTCAGTCGATCTAATGTTTATTTGTCGGCTTAAACAGTCGTGCATCTACTTTTATCCTCCCAATTCCCGGCTGCCAAAAAGCACCGCCGACTCTCCTGAGTGTCTCACTTCAAAAGACAGCAGCAGGAATTAGACAGTTGACAGTTGACAGTTGACAGTTAGTTAGTAGGGTGCGTCAGTCCCAAGTTTTGACACAATTTAAACATATTGAAACTGACGCACCCTACGGGGATATATAGTCCCAAGTTTTGACACAATTTAAACATATTGAAACTGACGCACCCTACGGGGATATATAGTCCCAAGTTTTGACACAATTTAAACATATTGAAACTGACGCACCCTACGGAGATATGTGCGATCGCGTCTCAGGTTCGGAGAATTTGTTAAAAATTTCAGTTGAAAATTTGAATTATTAAATTTTATACCTAACATTGGCGATAAAATCTAAGATTGAAATTCTCAAATCTGAAATCAAGCCATCATGGTAAAACTGACACCGAACCCCAGCTTTAGTTTAACGATTCGCGTTGCTCTGCCGAACCAGCCGGGAATGCTGGCCGGCGTCACCAGCGCGATCGCCTCTGTGGGCGGCAACTTTGGTCAAATCGACTTAGTTGAGCAAACCCGCGCCACTACTGTTCGCGATATCACCGTTGATGCTTACAGTATCGAGCACAACGAAGAAATTGTGCAAGCAGTCAAAGCGCTACCGGATGTCAAAGTGCTCGACGTGTACGATCGCACCTTCAACTTGCACCGTGGCGGAAAAATCAGCGTAATTAGCAAAATTTCCCTCAAACGCCAGTCCGATTTGGCAATGGCATACACCCCAGGAGTCGCCCGCATCTGTACTGCGATCGCCAACGACCCCCAACAAGTTTACAACCTGACAATCAAACAAAATACTGTTGCTATTGTTACCGATGGTAGCGCAATTTTGGGACTAGGGAACCTCGGCCCAATGGCTGCACTGCCAGTCATGGAAGGCAAAGCGATGCTATTTAAAGAATTTGCCGGAATTGACGCCTTTCCTATCTGTTTGGACACCCAAGATACCGAGGAAATTATTCGCACTGTACAGAATATCGCCCCGGTTTTTGGGGGAGTTAACCTCGAAGATATTTCTTCTCCTCGCTGCTTTGAAATCGAAGCAAGATTGCGAGCAACTTTAGATATTCCGATTTTTCACGACGACCAGCACGGCACGGCAATTGTCAGTTTGGCAGCATTAATTAATGCCTTAAAAATCGTCAAAAAAACGATCGCAGAAGTGTGTATCGTGATTAACGGAGCCGGTGCGGCCGGAGTCGCGATCGCCCGCTTGCTGCGAAAAGCAGGTGCCGAAAACATCATCATGTGCGACTCCAAAGGTGTGCTCTCCAAAGACCGCACGGATATGAACCCAGAAAAATTAGAATTTGCTGTGGCTTCGAGCGGTACTTTGGAAGATGCGATCGCCGGTGCCGATGTATTTTTAGGTGTCAGCGCCCCGGGTGTACTCACGCGATCGATGGTGCGATCGATGGCCGAGAATCCGATTGTGTTTGCAATGGCAAATCCCATTCCCGAAATTCAGCCCGAATTAATTATGGAGGATGCGGCGATCATTGCCACCGGACGTAGCGACTACCCAAATCAAATTAACAATGTGTTGGCATTTCCGGGGATATTTCGAGGTGCTTTGGACTGCAAGGCTAGCACGATTACCACAAGTATGTATTTGGGTGCAGCTTATGCGATCGCCTCTTTAGTCAGCCCTTCCCAGCTTGACAAGGAACATATTATACCGTCAGTTTTTGACGAAAGAGTTGCCATTGCTGTCGCAGGTGCTGTGCAGTTGGCCGCCCGAGCCGAAGGTATCGCCCGCGATTAATTAAACTAAGAAGGAAGGAGGAAGTTATTCCTTCTTCCTTACTGAGTGATAAAAATCACAACGATAGACACAAGAAAAGATATAATTAGATATCCCAAGTCCAGCTAGGTCAGATGCAAAGCCAGTTAGGAAAAGCTACGCCCGATCGCCACAATAGCAAATTGTTAGAACTGTCCCCAGTCGGGCTGGCATTGTGTCGCATAGACGGGACTTTTCTAGAGATAAATCCAGCTTTTGCAAGTATTATGGGCTACACAGTGGCAGAAACTCTCGGACTTAACTACTGGGAAATTCTGCAAACACAGTCCCCTGGGATCGAAAAATATCTAGAAAGTCAAGCCAGAAATAGCTGCACGAGCCAGTGCGAAACAGCATATAAGCATAAAAACGGTCATCCTGTACCCGTGCGAGTTTCCCAGTGGGAAATTGAAACAGACGGAGAGTACGCAATTTGCTTGAGTGCGATTCCCTACGGGATAGCTTCGCCGCGCGTACTTGTCAACGATTGCGATGAAAATAGTCAGCCACTGGAATCAGCGACAGACTACAATTTACCTCTCCAAAAAGTGCTAGCAAACCAGACAGATGAACTGGCAAAAACTCAGGAACTACTCCAAGCAAAAATCGCTGAACTGGAACAAGCAAAATCGGAACTGCGACTGCAAAATCAGATTTTAGAGCAAATTCGCGAAGCCGTAATTTGCACAGATACGAAGGGTTTGATTACCACTTGGAATCAAGGAGCAGAAAAGCTCTATGGTTATGCAGAAAATGAAGTTATCGGTCAACATATCGGTCTAATTTATCCACCAAAAGAGCGAGAATTAATATTAAAATTAGTTCAAGAACCGTTGTTAGAAAAAGGCGAGTGCGAACTAGAAATCGCAATGCGCCGCAAGTCCGGGGAAGACTTCTACTCGCACTTGTCAGTTTGTCTGCTGAAAGATTTTTGTGGCGAAGTCTTTGGGAGTGTGGGCTGCATCAGAGATATTAGCGAGCGCCAATCTCTGGAAAAAGAATTGGCACAGAGACAAGCACGATTTGATGCCTTTTTTTCAGAATCTCCAGTTGGATTGTGTATTTTGGACGACCAATTACGGTTCGTACAAATTAATAAAATGCTGGCTGAAATGAATGGTGCCAGTCCAGCGGAACATATCGGTAACACTGTGGGAGAAATTTTACCGAATATCGCCCCAATGATGGAGCCTCTTTACCAGAAAATTTTGAGTACAAAGGAACCTATACTAAACATCGAGATCAGTGGCGAAAATTTCAGACAGCCAGGGCTACTGCGACACATCGTAGCCTCTTACTTTCCACTGTTAGATGCAGACGATATAGCGATCGGCATTGGTTCAGTAATCATCGAAATTACCGATCGCAAACAAGCAGAAGAAGCACTGCTAGCCAGCGAACAACTCTACCGCACTATAACCAGCAATTTTCCCAATGGTGCGGTGATGTTGTTCGATCGAGAACTGCGCTTCACCCTGGTAGAAGGTACAGAATTAGCCGCCGTCGGGCTTTCCAAAGAATTAATGGAAGGGAAGACAATCTGGGAAGTATTCGAGCCAGATTTTTGCGCTGCTGTCGAGCCAAATTATCTGGCGGCGCTAGCAGGAGAAACAGTTGTTACAGAATTTACTTACCGCGATCGCATTTACCTTTCCCATACTTTGCCAGTCAGAAACGAGCGGCAAGAAATCATCGGCGGATTGCTAATGACTCAAAATATTACCGCTCGCCAATTAGTAGAAGAAGCCCTCAGAGAAAGCGAGGAAAAATATAGGTGCATTGTCGAGACAGCAGATGAAGGAATCTGGATGATCGATGCGGAGAGTAAAACTACTTTTGTCAACCAAAAAATGGCAGATATGCTCGGCTGTACCGTAGAGGAAACAATCGGACAACCGCTATTTGCTTTCATGGATGAAGAAGGCATGGCGATCGCTGGGGCCAATCTCAACCGCCGCCGGGAAGGAATTCGCGAACAGCACGATTTTAAGTTTCTCCGCCAAGACGGCGGCGAGTTGTGGGCGATAGTTTCTAGTAATCCTTTGTTAGACAAACAGGGACGCTATGTCGGCGCTTTGGCAATGGTTGCCGACATTACCGATCGCAAGCAAACAGAAGCCGCATTGCAGCAGTCAGAAGCCAAATTTCGATCGCTCTATGAATTAACCAGTTTGGCTGTTTTAATGTTAGATGAAAACGGTATCCGCAATGTCAATAACGCCACCATAGAACTATTTGGAGCCACTAGCCAAGGGCAGTTTGTCGGCAAGAATCCAGGCGAATTGTCGCCGCCTTTCCAAGCCAGTGGCAGAGACTCTTTAAGTATGGCTAATGAGATGATTGCGATCGCCTTTCAACGGGGAAACTACCGTTTTGACTGGCTGCACCAGCGCTTAGACGGTACGGATTTTCCCGCCGAAGTCGTGCTGACAGTCATCCAAGTTGGAAATGAAAAAATTATCCAAGCAGTTGTCCAAGATTTAACCGATCGCTTTCTTGCAGAAGAAACGTTAGTGCGATCGGAACAAGCCCTCAGACAGCAAGCTCAGAGAGAACAACTGCTCAATCAAATAGCCAACCAGATTCGCAATTCTTTAGAATTAGACACAATTTTAGCAACCGCAGTTCAAGAAATTCGCAATTTGATGCAGCCAGATTGGTGCATCTTCACTTGGTACCGTCCCAACAGCAATCCTCCGGTTTGGGATATAGTCTGGGAAGCCAAAAATGTAGCTTTGCCAAGTTTCCTAGGTACTTATGTTGTAGAGGACACATCTAGTGCAGGAGTAGAGCAAATTTTGCGCCGAGAAGTTCTGCGAATTGATGATGTTAGCACTTTTGACAATGTAGAATTGCGCCAAGCTTTCCAAGCAATAAAAGTTAACTCAGTGCTGTCGCTACCAATTCACACTGCTTCCGGCGATATTGGGGCTATTACCTGCTATCAGGCTGCGGAAGCCAGAAATTGGAGCGATTCGGAAGTCGAACTGATGCAAGCAGTGATTGCTCAAATTGCGATCGCGATCGACCACGCCGAACTCTATACCCAAACCCGCACAACTGCCCAATTAGCTCAAGCTCAAACTCAAAAACTAGAACAAACTTTGCGCCAACTCCAGCGCACCCAAACTCAATTAATTCAAAGTGAAAAAATGTCGAGTTTGGGACAGTTAGTAGCAGGTGTCGCCCACGAAATCAACAACCCAGTTAATTTTATCTACGGCAATCTCAGCTACACCAGCGAATACACAGAAAATTTGCTCAAACTACTGCAACTTTACCAGCAGCAATACCCGCAGCCTACCGCCACAATTTTAGAGGCAATAGAAGCCTTTGAAATTGATTACATTGTTGAAGATTTACCGAAAATTGTAGCATCTATGAAAGTCGGAGCCGATCGCATCCGCGACATAGTTTTGAGCCTGCGGACTTTCTCCAGACTTGACGAAGCCGAAATGAAACAAGTAGACATTCACGAAGGCATTGAAAGCACGCTGCTGATTTTGCAAAACCGCCTGAAAAATAAACCAGATCGCCCGACAATTAATCTGATCAAAGAATACGGTAACTTACCTTTAGTTGAATGTTATCCCGGTCAGTTAAATCAAGTATTTATGAATTTGTTGAGCAACGCGATCGACGCCTTGGAAATGGACATAAATAAATCCGATCGCCCAGGCAAAAATCTGGCAATTACGATTAGCACCGAACTAACCGACAATAACTGCGTTGTGATACGGATTGCTGACAGCGGGCCCGGGATGAGCGAAAATGTGAAACAGCGCTTGTTTGACCCATTTTTTACTACAAAACCAATTGGCAAAGGAACAGGCTTAGGATTGGCAATTTCGCATTCTATTATCGTAGAAAAACACGGTGGCGAGCTTGACTGCAATTCTGTATTGGGAGAAGGTTCCGAATTTGCGATCGAGATTCCGCTACGGCAAAAGAGAAATTAATGAGTTATTTGTTATTTGTTGGTTGTTATTTGTTGGTTGTTATATCGTTTCCGGTAGCATCGGTATTGTTCAAACCGTCAACCCTTCGACTCCGCTCAGGGCGGCGCAGTCAACAGTCAACATCACCTGACGGTGCAACTGGAATTGATATTACATCCGTTAAATTAGTTACATAATCCGTTGCCGAACTTCCTTCTTTTATAACTTTTTTGTAAACCCGATCGCACCTTTGCGTTTCCACACCGGTTGTCGGTAGATATCCGTTGTTTTCGTACATCTTAACAGCTTCTTTAAGAACGCTAGCAGTTTCTATCCAGATTTCATCAAAGCCGCGAGCGATAATTTTAACTTCCAATTCTTGCAGTAAAAATTTCCCCAAACCTTGTTTCCTGGCTGCTGGCAAAATATACATTTTACGAATTTCTACAGCATTATTCCCGCGCTCGATCGGATAGTAAGCAGCAGTACCCACTATTTCTCCTTGCCGTTCAACCACCCAAAATTCTCCACCCTTTTTCTGATAATGTATTTCTACATCATAAACATCTCGATCGGCACCGAAAGGATCGCATATTAAACCGTACTCTACTAAAATATCCCGAATTAAATGAAAGGCATCAGCCCGATCGCGTGTTTCCCAGGAACGAACTAAAAAATCTAGATATGTGGTTTCCATTGGTTGTTGTAAAATAGATTTATTTTTTGAATTTAGCAACTGTAAAATTAGCGATCTTTTATGTTTTACCAGAAAGAATTGGTTGAAAGCCTCTCCCTTTGAGTGAGAAATTAAAATCAGACTATTCATTACTCCAATCCTCTTCCTTCTAGGTAGAGGTCGCTCTTAAACTGTCAACTGTCAACTGTCAACTGTCAACTGTTGAAAGTCTTTAAATGCACCTGATTTTTAACTATGAATTCTCGGTTCAGGATAAAGAGTTGCCAGCAACTCGCTCTCTACCAATGATAATTCCTCCAGCCTCTCAATCACAAGAGCGCGATCGAAATAAGTTGTTGCCAAAATCCAATATACCCCATAATGGCGCGCTTGCCTTCGCCATCAAACTGCGGTAAAACTTCGCTAATTCGGCGTCGGGACAGCGATAGCCCAGCAGCCCCAGCCTTTCGTGACTGCGCGCTTCAATCAAACTAGAAACCAGCAAAGAATCCAAAAGTCTCTCCGGTTCCTGCTTGCGAATTTGGCCCGCCAAACCCGCACCGTAGGGAGGCGCAGCCAAAGGGCCCAAAGCGATGCCACGCTCTTCTAGCCGCTGGTTGACTTGCTCGAAATGCTCTAATTCTTCCCGGGCGCAGTTAGCATCCTCACCAATTTTTCCCGTGCTGGGTAGCGAAACATCAAATTTAACGCTACTCCCGCCGCTTTCCGCTCGCAGTGAGAATGATCTAATAGGATTGTATCCAAATGGGCGATCGCCTGTTCGATCCAAGATGCGGAAGTCGGTTGTTTCAAAAACTTAATAGTTGGCAGTGTTGAAGTCATACCATTTTATATTTGAGATTTTAGATGAATGATATCAATTCCGGCTGCGCCGGAATGATATAGAGGACACGGCAGTGCCGTTTCCCTACCCCAAAATAATTAGTATTCCTGAATGAAATATGTAACCATCTCCCGATTAATTGTAGGGAAACGGCACTGCCGTGTCCGGCGCGGGGACTAGGAAACGGCATTGCCGTTTCCCTACTTTTGGTAATTGATTTTACACAGTTTTTCAAACACCGCATACATATCACCAGCAAACTTTTTCGGATTCCACAGCGGCGACAAACTTGCTGCGTCTTTAGATTTCACCAACTGTGCTTTAATGGCGTTTCTAAATTCACGATCTTTACCCAATTTTACACCCAACTCCACATATTCCTGCCAAGACCAAACTACACCAGTTTCAATTCCCAAAGCCTGCAAAAATGAATAACCCATTCTTGACAAAAATTGCTCTCCGGTGCGAGTCACCACAGGCAAATTAAACCACAAAGCTTCTAAAGTATGAGTACCTCCATTATAAGGATAAGAATCTAACAAAACATCTGCTAGCAAATAGACAATTCTGTGCTCTTCCTCGGTAGCAACCCTCGGCAAAAATTTAATGCGGTGTTTGCTGACTCCCTCAGCTTCGCAAGCTTGATGATACGCAGCCTCAAACACCGCAGCATCGCCTAAAGCTTTGTGAATTAAGATACTGTTCGGCACTTGTTTGAGAATCGCAATTTGTGCTTTTACCAACTCGCGATTGAATTTTCTGCCGGGAGAGACGCACAGGTAAACTATCTGATCCAAACCGATCCGATTCGACTTTCTCAATACCACCGGATCGACTCCATATCTCTGAAAACCTGACACCGCAACAAAGGAATCCGGCATCCTAATTAGCTGCTCGTCATAATATTTTTCTCGATCTGCTGGATGCGAGTGCCAGTCTGTAAGAAAGTAATTTTCTGAGGATATGTAAGGAGCATCAAATCCCAGCCAAGAAACACAAACTGGCGCGGGTTTTTGGTGGAGAATGTCAGCGTGAATTGGTACGCTGAGAGAATCTAAATCGACTAAAACATCTAATTCATCTTGTTGAATTTGGGCGACAATTTCTGTGGAATTGGCAAGTCCGTTTGGGTAAGTTTTGGGGAAAGTCAGTTTGCCGAGACTTTCAAATTGCTCAGTGCGATCGTCCTCAACAATTCTTTCGGAAGCGTATAAATATAAATTGGGTGTAATCTCGGACAATTCGTAAAGAATGTCAGCGCTGCACCAACCGACAGAATGCCGACTGAAGTGATTCGACAAAAACCCGATTTTTAACTTGCTGGCTGCTGCTTTTGGTTTTAAACTGTAATTTGCGGGTTGAGAAAAATTAGGTTTGATACATTTTTCGATGTACTTTTGGGCAATTAATCTGTAAAGTTTCGAGTTGGCTGCTAAGTCATCTCGCACATAGGGCGTGCTGAATAAAAAGTTTGCATAAAGCGATTTAATTTCTATGGAGCTAGCGGTTTCTAAGTTTTGCTGCAAGTACGATTCTAGCTCTAAAAACCGATCGCCCGCAATTTGATTCAATCCTGAGACTTGATAGGTGCTGACGAAGTAAATCGCCGTCATAATCGGATCGGTTTCGGCGCACATTTGGCTGTATTTGTGCACTGCTTGCCGCGCTGATGCTAAATCGCTATGATCTCTGAGGATGCCACACAAATGTTGGTGGGCGGAAATAAAATCGGGTTTAATTTCTAGGGCTTTTTGTAGGTTGGGTATGGCGTCTTTAAAATTGCCCTGGTGGCGCAAAACAATGCCAATTTGACAGTATGCTTCGGGTAAATCGGGTTTGAAGGCGATCGCCCGTTGCCATGCAGCCACAGCCTCATCTAACTTCCCTTGTCGCGCTAGTTTATCGCCTAAATTGATGTGAAAATCTACTTGAGCTAGATGGGGATTGAGTTCCAGAGCTTTTTGCTCGTACTCTACGGCTGCATCCGGCTGCCCCTGCTGCTTCAGCGCCCCTGCCAAATTCCAGTAAGCAGCAGCCAAAGTTGGTTTAAGTTCGATCGCCTTTTGGTAATTGACAATCGCCTCCACCAAACGCCCTTGTTTGTAGAGCATACTGCCCAAATTAGCATAAGCCTCAGCAAAATCGGGATTCAGGGCGATCGCCTCGGAATAAAACCGCATCGCTTCCTCAATTTGGCCGCTGGCTTGCTGCACATTACCCATTGTCACGTAAGCCGCCGCCCAATCCGGTTGCAATTCCAGAGCTCGACGACAAGCAGCGTCGGCTGCTGCTAAATCGCCTTGGGAGTAATAGGTTTCTGCAACAACAGTCAGCGATGCAGCATCTTCAAATTTGGGTGTTTCGGATTGGTGGTGAAAATCGGAATTCATTTCGCGGCCTATCTGTGCTATCAAGTTAAAGGTTGAATCTAGATCATTTTGCAGAGTAGCAGTTTTAGCGGAACTACGGGCGATCGTCACACAGAATTTATGAGCGACAAGCAAACGAAACAGCGCCAACATCATATCAAGTGGAAACCAAACCTGCTGTTGGGGATACTCTTGTTAACCTTAGCAATCCCCTTACCCTTTGCCCAAAAGACTCTCGCACAGCAGCAGACAGCAAGCTTTCGGCAGAAATTATTTCAAACAGCGCTTTATTTCACTTTATATTTTGAGGGCGGATTCAGCAATCACCCCGCAGATAAGGGTGGCAGAACTTATCGGGGCATTCTGCAAACGGAATACAACTCCTATCGCTACAGTCGCGGGCTACCACCCCTCGACGTGACGCAGATGTCGGAAGCAGAGCTCCTGGAAATTTATAAATATTACTGGGATTCGAGCCTGTCGGGTACGATGCAGCCTGCTTTGGCGATCGTCATGTTTGACACTGCTGTTAATTTTGGTATTAACAATTCTATTACATTTTTGCAGCAAGCTTTAGGATTGCCGCAAACTGGTGTTTTTGATGCGCGCACGAGGGATGCGCTAAAAGCTGCTAATAACAAAAACACGGCGCTGCAAATGATTAACGAACGGATTATTTACCGCTACAAACGGGTGCAAGAAGATCCGAGTCAGATGGCTTTTTTCCGGGGTTGGCTGAGTCGCGATTATAGTTTGTGGGGCTACGTGAATAAGATTAAGTAGTTGACAGTTGACAGTTGACAGTTGACAGTTGAAGGGCAGAAATTAGGAGACGGCAGTGCCGTGTCCCAACAAAATTATTTTGGGTAGGGACACGGCACTGCCGTCTCCTCTATCATTCCTTATTCTATATTTGTGGAACAGGCGTCTTGCCTGTTGCTGATAAATTATCGGGAATGAAATTATACTTTGTTTTCGAGAATTCGCACATTATAACGCAATACGGTTCACTTAAGACAGATCCCCCCTAACCCCCCTTAAAAAGGGGGGGACAGGGGGGGTCAAAGTCCCCCGACCTAAGGGGGATTTAGGGGGATCTCCGGCGCATAAATAGTGTTAAGTGAACCGTATTGCATTATAACGAGCTATAAAATCTTGTCCTAAAAGTTCATAGGTGATCCGATTATCGCCGATCGCAATTTGAATGTTGCATACAACGGCAGTTTGCACTGCTAAAGATTGCACCCAACCTAAGTCAAACGTTACAACGCTACCATCAGCAATCATCCAAGTCTGACCGAATAGCAATAATATATACGCGCCGAATCTGACAACTAAGGACTAAAAAATATAGTATTCATTTGACTGAAAGTGCAGTTAATTTGCTCCTGTACTTTGGCAAAATGAAGCTGCATTTTCAGGATCTCTTTCTTAGAATTAGCTTCAGCAATTTTACTTTCCAAAGCAAGCAAGTTGCGGTTGAGAGTTTCTACTCGCACAGTTTGATCGTCTAAGTCGATTTTTATTTCTGCCGCCTTATCGAATTGAATCTGCTTGTGAACCAAGGCGAGGCGAACTGAACTTTCATCCTCTTTCTGAAGTGCTAGCAAAGCTCGCTGCTGCCACTGATTGGCTTGAGATTCAGCTTGATTGTACTGCCACTGAATGCGGAGTTGGGCGGAAATAGCGCTGCCAACGGCCTGACGCAGTTCTTTGAGAGGTTCCTGAATTTCTGAGATTAACAAATCCCAAAGATTCATTAGTTCCCTGGTAAATTCTTCGCGCTCTACAGAGGCTACTAATGCTTCTAAAAGCAATAAATTTGGTTGCATCTGCTGCATATTTGTCTCAAATATTAGCTGTGCTTCTGACAACTGTCGATCGTTATTTTTTTCGGATTTTTTTTCTGAGACTGCACCGGGTAAATGCTCTAATATTTTTTGATTCCTGTCTCTGGGGGCTGGTGAATTTGAACTTGCAGCTACGAAAGCCTGTAATTTTTCATGGGCGATCGCACTTAGTCTTTGTCGGAGCAAATCGCAGCCCGCCCGCTGCACTGGCCCTGTTTCGCTTTTACAAATCTTGATGACTATTTTTAAGCCTGCATCGCCATAATTCAAGCTTTCTTTCAGGGCGGCAATGCGATGTTCGCTGACACAGCTAGACAGTCGGTGCTTAACTCCTGCTAGTCCGCCGAGCACAACAGCGCTCACAGGAGGTGGCAGTTGACCGCCTCTAACTGCATCGTATGGTTTCGGTTGGTCGAGATTTTCTAACACAAGCATCTACTGCTATAAAGAACCTATCCGAACCTGTTTGAAGTTAAGGATTAAACAGATAGCTTGTAAAAGTATAGTCATCTATTACATGACATGGGAGGCGTTCAGTCCCTCCCCTTTCTTTTTTACTTCGAGCGGATTAACCCGCCTCGGCTGAACTACGCAGCTCTCTATCCCATTACTAAACGCATTTGGGATTGCTTTTCTCAAGATATTATAAGACCCATTAACATCGGCGTTAATTAATCTACCGCTTGATGTTTTGTACAATCCTCTCTTAATTCGCTTACCACAAAACTTGACACGATCAGCACCATTCTCCCCATAAACAGGAATCGAGTCTAAATTCAGGAAACTGGATCTAGAAGTATATGATTCTTCCTGCACCATCACTCTTATTCCCACCAATGCAGCCTTATATTCCAACATCTCAATCAATCGAGCATGAGGAACTGTTACGAAGTTCTGATTAGTTTTTTTTCCTAAATTTATCTCGTTTTTCCATTGTACATTTTTACCAATTACCAGAGTTCCCATCTTTCGTTCTCTTAAAGTATTAATGATGGAACGACTGGCATGGTGTAAGTAATTATCGATTTTCTGGTTTCGACAACGAGTTAGGCGTTGAATCCGTGATGAAGTTTTACGCAGACCTTTGAGCTGGGATTGTAACTGTGCTTTACGTTTGTTGTAGAATTGATTAATTGATTTCAATGGTCGCCCGTTAATCAGCAGAGGGGTAAAGCCCGGCTGATTTGAAGTTAACGCCATTAAATTATTCAATCCTAAATCAATACTAGCTATTAATTCTTTTTGGTTTTCATCTAGGGTGGACTCCGGTTCATTGTAAATTACCTCAATTACATAGCAATCGCATTTGGGAACCAATCTAACTTGACAAATTTGCTCTTGTTTGATCTGAGTTTTAATTAAAATATTAGTACCTGAAAGCTTGATAATTCCTTTCTTTAGTTGCTGGCGACTAATCGCCTGAATTGTATAGACGAGAATATTCCGACCCTTGACTTTATCTTTGTACTTTGGTAATTTCGGGCGACCCGTGAATTTCGTGGGATCTATTTTGTAAGCTTTGACTGCTTCAAAAAAAGACTTCCAATTCTTGTCCAATATCATTAATATTTGTTGACTTACCTTAGCTGGTAATTCATTGTATGCTTGATGAGATTTCATCAAACGGTTCATTTCGTTGTAATTAATGTAACCCCATCCATAGACAAAACTCTGACGGATAACGTAGTTAGCCGCGTTGTACAAATTTTTCGATTTAAAGGCTAATTCGTCAATTTCCACAAAACGATTCTCGGTGGATTTAATGATGTGTCTCTCTGCTAGTTGCATTCAGAGTCTCCATTTTTTAACGAGCGCCATAATTTTCTCAGTTGACTGACTTTTGTGACTATATAATACTACTATTGCTCACTACTGCTTACAAACTTAATGAAGTTTTATAATACCAGTTCAAAGAAAAAAATGGAACTGTGGGCTTGCGATCCAAACCCTTAGTTCATCAGTCAATCGAAAATCGAAAATCCGATGATTTGTGCCTAATTCTTGCTTCAGTGCAGGCAAAACCGATCGGGCTTTTTGCCTGCGCTGGCTATTTGAGCGTATCTTTCAGTACAGTCCTCGCTGCCAAGTGATTGCGAGTAGAAGTCAAAATTTCGGTTTCCCGTTCCAATCTCGCAGCAGTATCTTGCAATTCTAAAAGAGTTTGCTGTTCTGTCGCTGCACCGTACAGGTAGCTGGCTACCCAATAGGACAATTCTGTGGGCAAACTGGGAATGTCTTCCGGGAGGTCGATCGGCTGATCCATCAATTTGCTGGAGAGGCGAACTACATCTCGAAGCAGTTGTTCGACTTCTTTGCCCAAAGATCGGAGGTCTTTTTGCGGTGGTTCGTCTTCAATCCATTCTACTAGACCGACTAAATAGGGTTTTTCCCGAACAGCGTCCAGGACTCGAAAGCGCTGTTGTCCGAGAGTCATGATTTTCATGCGGTCGTCGGGTAGGCGCTGACAGTGAATTACTTCGGCGCAACAGCCAACGGCAGAGACTTTGTTTTGGTTGGGGTCCCACATGAGTACACCGAAACGGCGATCGCCCTCCAGAATCGTATTCATCATGATTCGATAGCGAAACTCGAAGATTTGCAGCGGTAGCGGTCTACCTGGAAATAGAACCACTTCCGGCAACGGAAATAAGGGGAGTTCGCGAACTGCTACAGAGGAAGAGGATGCCATTATCGCTCAGATGTGACGGTACTTGCGCTTCTTTTTCTTACTTTAACTGATTTGAGGCAATTCCGGGCGGCGTGAGGGGCGATCGGGGGAAAATGCGGCGCGGGCGATCGCGCCCCCATTGCTGTCAGAAGAAAAAACATCCGTATTTCAGGTTAGAAAATGATTGAAGTTCTGTGAAAAAGACGGATGTGGGCCGAATTCAATCGTTGCAGACCTTCTCTTTTACTGGACTGGCAATCTAGCCGCGAGGTCGGTATTGATACTTCCAAAGACAATGATGGTCATAATTTAAATTGGGAATTGGGAATTGGGAATTGGGAATTGGGAATTGGGAATTGGGAATTGGAACCAACCAACAGTCAACAGTCAACAGTCAACAGTCAACAGTCAACAGTCAACAGTCAACAACCAACAGTCAACAGTCAACAGTCAACAGTCAACAGTCAACAGTCAACAGCCATTAAACGTGCTAGAACTGGTATGATCTACATCGGTCAATTCAATGGCTGCAATTACTCTCGATCGCAATCCCTGTGTCCTGCTAGTAGAAACAGACGAAGTTCTCGCCGGACACTTGAGTCTAGACTTAAAATCCTCCGGCTACGAACCGGTAGTAGCTTCTAATACCGCCACAGGTCAACATTTAGCCCATGAATTGCAGCCAGCTTTGATTGTAATTGACCGCATACTTGGCCCTGAGTCGGGGTTGTTATTGTGTTCTCACCTCCGAAATATTGGCAATCGGGCGCCGGTGCTGCTATTGATCGGTCGTGATACAGTTGACGATCGTGTGGCTTGTCTGGAAGCCGGGGCGGACGATTATTTTCTCAAGCCTTATCGCACCGAAGAGTTTTTGCAGTTGGTGCGCTTGTATTTACAGCCGGATAGCACCAGCAACGAACAGTTGAGGTTTGGCGATTTAGTTTTGGATTTGGCAAGCAGGCGAGCCCTGCGTAACGGACGGGCGATCGACCTGACCATGAAGGAATTTGAGCTGCTAAAGTATTTGATGGAACATCCCCGCGACGTTTTGAGTCGGGAACAAATTTTGGAAAATGTTTGGGGTTACGACTTTCTCGGCGAGTCGAATGTGATTGAGGTTTATATCCGCTATTTGCGGCTCAAGATTGAAGATGAGGGCGAAAAGCGTTTGATTCAGACGGTGCGCGGTGTTGGCTACGTGATGCGGGAAGCTTGAAGTCAGTTGACTGTTCACGGTTGACTGTTCACGGTTGACTGTTCACGGTTGACGGTTGACGGTTGACTGTTGACTGTTGACGGTTGACGGTTGACGGTTGACTGTTGACTGTTGACTGTTGACTGTTGGTGAGTTCCAATGTTCAATGTCCAATTCCCAATTCCCCATTCCCCATCTCAAATCTAAAATCAATATGAATTATTTAACTAATTTGCTCGGTATTGGGGTAAGTATATTTTTGCTGGGATGTTCGCCAACATTGCCGATCGCGAATGCCGATGCTACTGGTATTTTGGCGTCGCAGTCTCCGACGCCGACAACATCGGGTC
This sequence comes from Cyanobacteria bacterium OTE_58_metabat_593, assembly GCA_031372825.1. Lineage (GTDB taxonomy): Bacteria > Cyanobacteriota > Cyanobacteriia > Cyanobacteriales > Microcoleaceae > Microcoleus. Next base: position 88,105 of record JANMLZ010000058.1, read on the forward strand.
AAGTGCTGCCTGTTTCTGCTAGAGCTCGGATAGCCGATCGCCCGATCGAACTCGAAGTCGCTAAAACAGCGGAACAACAGGCTATGGGTTTAATGTACAGAACTTCTTTGGCTGATGACAGAGGAATGCTGTTTGAGTTTAAACCGGCGCGGTGGGTCAATTTTTGGATGAAAAATTGCCAGATTTCTCTGGATATGATTTTCCTGCGGGATGGCGTGGTGACAGCTATCCAAGCTTCCGCACCTCCTTGTACTGCCGATCCTTGTCCCACCTACGGGCCCGATACTGTTGTCGATCGAGTTATTGAACTCCGGGGCGGGCGGGCTGCTGAACTCGGTGTCAAAGTGGGCGATCGAATGGCGATCGAGTTTTTGTAGTCTCAGGGCTGACCCATCGGGAGCAGAAACCCGGTTTATTACCAGAAAGAATTGGTTGAAAGCCTCTCACGAGTGAGGGAGAAATTAAAATCAGACTATTCATTACTCCAATCCTCTTCCTTCTAGGTAGAGGTCGCTCTCAAACTGTCAACTGCGCCGCCCTGAGCGTAGCCGAAGGGTCAACTGTCAACTGTCAACTGTCAACTGTCAACTGTTGAACATATTTCTCGTCAATAAACACAAAATTTCCTAGAAACCGGGTTTAGCAAGGTCACTCCCGCTCTTGCGATCCGGCTGAGTTGTGCTTCGGGAACACCAAAAAATTTATAAACTTTACAAAAATTGATAAAATCTGTTAAATTATTAATGAACGAGTCAGCACAAACACCAAAAGATTTGGTACGATGTCGATCTCAGTCAGTCAGGGGTTGAGGTTGTTTGCGAAAGCTGTAAATATATTAGTCGCAGGTATGAGATGAGTCAGCGACTCGTTATCAATCCTGAGAGACGATGCTCAGCCTCAAGGGCTAGCAGCACGAAAAGAAATTCTCTGGAACTTCTGGCGATCGAGCTTCATCTACTAAACCTATCTGAAGTAAGATGCGACGAGCCAATTTAATTGGCAAAGTTAAATTGAGGTAGCAGGTTAGGGTTAGATCGAAATATCTGATCAACTTTTCGGAAGTAGATTTGCGGATTCTGCATTTTGGTAGATGAAGTTAAACTCTGAACCTGGTGCGAGTAGTTTTAGGTAGCAGAATTTCTTCAGATTTCTGCTGCACAATACCGAGGTATTCAGTTTAGGTTCGATCGCAGATCTTTCGATCCCATAGCGAAAAAAATCCCAAACCTTTCACTTTTTGGGAAAGGTTGGCTTTAGAGTAGCACTCAGCAACAAACTTCGCATTTTCAAAGGCCAATACTGTTTTAACAGATATCAACGGTTCCAAGACAGATTTAAAACTGGCTTATTACTAATCTAAAACATCAGGTTCGCATCAGAAAATGGTGTCCTACAATTGGAGGAAAAATTCATGGCACCCGCTACTTATACTCGACTAATTCGATTTTTACAAGAAGATTTGGCAATCTCTCGCGCATCAATTGATGTCGCCGAACGTGTTGGCGGCAACGAACAGCGACAACGCGATCGCGACCCGAACTCCTTGCCGATGGTATTGTGGCAGTACGGTTTAGTGACGCTAGAACAGTTGGATAAAATCTTTGATTGGTTGGCCACGGCATATTAAAAGGATTTTAGATTTTAGAAAACATCCAAAACCCAAAATCCTTTAACAACTGAGATTAAGATTCAGCCAAAAGTTTAGCAGCAGCAGCAACGCCGGCACCAGGAGTAAAGCCTTCGTAACCCATTTCTCGCAACACCACTTCTAAAGAAGAAATAGCTGCTAGAATATCGCGATCGCACACAAAGCCCAAATGACCAATTCGGAAGATTTTGCCCTTCAAATGGTCTTGTCCGTCGGCTAGCGCAATGTCAAATCTCTTCTTCATCAAAGTCCGAATTTTTTGTGCATCTACTTCGGCGGGCGGCATAACCGAGGTAATCGCAGGACTAGCGGCACCGTCAGCAGCAAACAAGGGCAAACCTAAAGCTTGTACAGCCGCACGGGTAGTCATCATCAACCGTTTGTGGCGGGCGAAAACGTTTTCTAATCCTTCGGCTTTCATCATCTGCAATGTTACTTGCAGCCCAAAAAACATATTGACCGGTGGAGTAAAAGGAGTCGTATTTTTGGCAGCGTCTTTGCGATATTTGCCCAAATCCAAGTAGTAGCGGGGCAGTTTCGCAGTTTTGTAAGCTTCCCAAGCTTTCGGGCCCACGGCGACAAAACCCAAACCAGGGGGAATCATATAAGCTTTCTGAGAACCCGAAGCAATGACATCGATTCCCCAAGCGTCCATCGGCACATTGGCAGCACCTAGGCTGGTGACAGCATCGACCATAATTAAAGCTTCACCGTGGGCTTTAACGTGGCGGTTGATGGTTTCGAGGTCGTTGAGCACGCCGGTGGAAGTTTCCGAGTGCGTGATGATGACAGCTTTGATTTGCTTCTCTGTATCTGCTTCCAGTTTTTCGCGGAAGTTTTCCGGATCTAAAGCTTGACCCCACTCGGCTTTGACAATTTCGACATTCAAACCGTAAGCTTCGGCTACTTCGGCCCAACGTTCGCCAAATTTACCATTTGTGCCGACTAAAACTCGATCGCCCGCACTCAAGAAATTAATTATCCCAGCTTCCATCGCGCCGGTACCGGAAACCGTTAAACTCAGCACGTCACTCTTCGTTTGGTGCAGCCATTTCAGGTTTTCGGTACATTCTGCAAAAATCGCATCAAATTCCTTGCTGCGGTGGCCCATCGGGTGTTTTGCCATCGCTAGCAAAGCCGCTTCGGGCACCGGCGTCGGGCCGGGAATCATCAGCATTAATTTGTTGTCCATGATCTGTCCTAACTTTTTCTATGGGAGTTAATAGAATAAATCAAAAAGCTCAATTGCCAAGCCCGCAGTCTAATTTTTTTAATTTTTAATTTCTCTATGATTAGTTTCGTTGAGAGACCAGTGGTGTTCTACGGCTAAGTTCGATCGTTCGCAGCTTTGTTCTAATTGCTTTTGAATCGCCAGGGCTTTACGCAGTGTAATAATAAGTTGGTGAACTTGTTGGTGCTGCGACGATTGTGGACTGACAGCAAACATCGTTTTGCGTTCTAACAATTGAAGTAGCAATTCATAATGAATGTACGAAGGAAGGGGAATTGGCTCCATGAAAGCTAACATACCTCAATTAACCGACACGGCATTAATGTATGAGGGGCATCACAGGTAGACGCTAGATGCCCGACTTTTTATGTGTTTTCTAACTGTACAAAAATCCCTGCTTTGCCGATCGAATATTCGGGGCTGGGTGCGTTGATACCGCTAAATTTTGCGATCGACGGGCTCAAAGAATAGATTTAATTGCTTTGCTGCAAGATATCTCTATGCGATATGGCTGCGATTGCTATTTTTGCTTTCAGCACCTGAGTCGATCCAGGGCAGAAATTCTCATTTATTTGCCTACTGTATCAATTTTTATCAGAATTCAGGGCTATTTGTCAAGCGGTCTGGGGGGTCAGGCGCTGGGATGAGAAGCGCAGATAGTGGCTAAAGCTGCACCCGGATCGGGTTGTTTGACCAGGGATTCGCCGATGAGAACGGCTTCAGCGCCAGCCATCGCAACTCGGGTGAGGTCGTCGGGAGTGTGGATTCCTGACTCGCTGACGGTGAGGATGCCTTTTGCTTGGATTTCGGTTTGGCGTGAGGCTAATAGTTGGCTGGTGGTTTCTAGGCTAACGGAAAAGTCTGCTAGGTTGCGGTTGTTGATGCCGATCAGGTTTACGCCTTGGAGGGTTAATACTCGATCGAGTTCTTCTTGAGTATGAACTTCTATTAAGGCTGTCATGCCTAAAGTCTTGACAATTTTCACAAAATATTGTAAGTCTTTATCAGAAAGAATGGCTGCGATTAAAAGTACGGCATCCGCGCCGTGAATGCGGGCGAGATAGATTTGGTAGGGATAAATAATAAACTCTTTGCAAAGCAAGGGCAAATCGACTGCTGCACGAATTTTAGCCAGGTTGTCAAAGCTGCCTTGAAAGAACTTTTCATCTGTGAGTACGGAGATGCAAGTTGCGCCGTTTTCTTGGTACGATTGGGCAATTTCCACCGGATCGAAATCTTCGCGAATTACGCCTTTGCTGGGAGAAGCTTTTTTGACTTCGGCGATGATGGCTGGTTTAGTTTTACCATGTTTAAGGGCTGCGAGAAAGTCGCGGGTTGGTGGTGCGAAGGGGAGTTTTTTGTGAAGTTCGGATAAGGGCGTGCGATCGCGCTTTTGGGCAACTTCCGCTTCTTTTTGCCAGACGATTTCTTCGAGGATGTGCTGGGGTTCGGCGTCGGGTACGGCGATTTTGTAGCTGAGGTAGAGTACGGAGACGGAGGTGCTGGGGGGACGGCGGCGGATTTGGAGCATAGTAGAGGGGATAAAGGGGATAAAGGGCGATCGCGACAAGTTTCAATCTATTCTATAATAGAAGTCTCTATTAGGATTAATTGAACAGAAACAAACTCGGATTGACATGAAAAAAGTTCCCCAAATCCTCAGCTTGTTTTTTAGTAATTTCTAGCTGGTTATTAAGAATTTGAGTTACTATCTCAATTGTATCCATGATTTCCACTAAATCCACTGGTTTTAGATTTCTAGCGTCCATCAAATGAAGAAGTCTTGAGTGGGGAGTTGAAGCATTTATTTGATAATGTGTTTGTTCAAAATCTTCAATTAATTTGACTAAAAGTTCTAGCAGGGTATCTTCTTCGGGAGTTAGATTGTTCCTAGACAGCAAGCTTTCAACGATTTCTAAAAATATCTCGTTTTCATCTTCATTTTTGATGATCCGAGGTTGATATTGAGATAGGAGGCTGCTGTACTTGTCGGAGTCAAAAGTAAGGGTCATTTTTCCAGTTGTCTTTGTCATATTCTGCATGAGTTAAAATGTACTTGATATAAACAATCTGCTTTTGATAGTTAAGACTTACGATTAAGCGATATTTATTTCCTTTGATATTGAAGATTGTAAAATTTCCAACTGCTTCAGCTTGAGGATAAATAGTTTGAACTTCAATAAGTTTAGTCCAATTGGCTTGACTAGCAATCTTGTACCAATCATCGAGGGCTTCGCAGGAATCAGCATGATTTTGGCAGTAGTCTCTTAATTTTTTGCGACTGATAACGTGCATTTAGCGATCGTTCAGATGTTTTGGAGATACCTAATTTTATCAAATTTAAGTGCGATCGCGCTTTTGGGCAACTTCTACTTCTTTTTGCCAGACTATTTCTTCGAGGATGTGCTGGGGTTCGGCGTCGGGTACGGCGATTTTGTAGCTGAGGTAGAGTACGGAAACGGAGGTGCTGGGGGGACGGCGGCGGATTTGGAGCATGATAGGGGGGTATTAAGGGCGATCGGGTTAATCTTCGTAGTGATAGCGAGCTTGGATAAAATCAATTCGATTTTCGCTCACTAAGTAAACTATTCTATGCTCTTGGGTAAGCCTTCGCGACCACGTACCAGCAGCCAAATATTTTAGAGGTTCTGGTTTGCCGATACCTGTGAACGGATCGCGCACTATTGCTTCTACCAATTTTAAGAATCGGAGGGCAACTTTGCGGTCAACTTCCACCCAATAGGTGAGGTCTTCTAGGAATTTAGGCTGAAAAACTGCACGCGCGAACAGCGGTTTTCTCCGGTTCAGGCGTTTCTTGTGGCTCTTGTTTACGCTTCTTCGCCAAGTCCTAACTCCTGGCGTAATTCTCTGACAGTCTGAGGTTTGACAATTCTGGCTTGTGCGTCTTTCAAGGTGCTTAACAGGCGATCGGCATTTTTGGGCGATCGCAGCAGGTAGACTGTCTCCAGTAAGCTTGCCAATTCGTCAGCGGCAATTAAGGCTACGTTTTCGCCGTCAGAGCGGGTGATGATGATGGCATCGCGATCGTTGATGACTTGTTCGCACAGTTCCTCAAGATTCGCTTGAGCTTCAGTATAGGTGACTTGGGTTTGTGTGAGTGACATGGTTTTTGGCTTCCCAATACTAAGGATATTATAAGGGCGATCGGGCTTCTTGTTCTATGTTGGGGCAGGAATAGTTAGTTTTGACATACTCTTTTAGGACTGGCCCAATGGTGAAAAATGTGCGATCGCCCTCCTGGATTTTTTCAACTAATGAACGCCGTCCCAAGGATTGCATCACTTTCAAAAAGTGCGATCGGGATAATTGCATATTCTCTGGCACTTTTGAGATTGAAACTGGCGCGGTTTCACTCGCTAGCCATGACATTACCTGTTTTTCGGACTCGGATAAGCGATTAAATGGCTGATGCAGTAAAGATTCTAAATCGCCTAAAAATAGTGTACCGTCATCCAAAAATTCAGCTAGGCTGCCGTTAAACAAATCTTGAATCATTGTAGCAACTATTTTTAACCACAAGGGATTGCCTCTGTATTGTTCAATTAGTTCTGACCATTTTGCATCTTCAGTTAAACCTTTTTCTCTGAGTATTTCCCCCGCTTCTGCACCTAAACCATTGAGTTGTAACGAGCGAATTGGCTGGTTGTTACCTTCTAATGCGGCGATTTCTCTGGGTTTTTCCGAACCTATCAGGATTAAGCAACTTTTGTGAGATAATTCTCCTACCTGTCTGAATAGTGTGCCGTAATCTTCGTATCCAGGTTTGTAATTGCCAGCGAGTTGTCCGCTGCTATTTACCATTTGTACGTCATCGAGTATCAGCAGACAGCGGTATTTTTGCAAGTAGTTCAGTAGGGGCAATCCCCCCGTGGTTGCCCCATTTTCTGGGACAACCACGCCGTCGGGATTTGGGGCGGGCACGGGGGCACCGCCCCTACGGAAAGATTGAATGATACTTGTTTGAAGTATTGACAGGGGTGGAGATGTGGCGAGACTTCGCCAGATGACGAAATCAAATTCATGTTTGATTTGTTCGACGAGTTGGGCGGCGAGGGCGGTTTTGCCAATGCCGACTATGCCGTGTATGGCGAGTAGGCGGGTGTTTTCTTGTAGAATCCACTGTTTGAGGGTGGTGAGAGAGGTGGTGCGATCGTAAAAGGTAAAGATTTTGGGTGCGTCGCTTAAGTCTAGGTGGGATTGAGTTGGGGTTTGTTGGAGGTTTGGGGGAGATGCGGGCGATCGATTATTCATAACTTCTTCTGATTGTTGTATATTACCATTGCAAAAATTAACATTCCTAACATTTGTAAATTCTGTTGTAAAAGTTGATGAACTAATAGACAAATAAGACTTTTGTAATGTACGTCTCAAATTAGATTTATTAACTTCTATATCTAAAGCATTGGAAAGAATTTGCCATAATTCCGAGGCGACATTTCTTACATGACCTTCAGTACAATGTTCGGCTTCTGCAATCTCGCTATATTTCTGACCATCCAAGGTTCCTTTCAAAATAGTCTCTTGCAGACGATCTATATGCTTACCCGTCTCGGAAAAAAATAGACTATCTGTAAACTGCAATATATCTTTTACGTCCATTGCTCTGATTTGTCAAGGATTTATATCATGTTATCACAAATATCTGACATTGGATGACATTAGCAACAGTAGATGACATTGACTGACATTTTGCCTGACTAAATTAGTTACTTATTCTGACATATTGTAATTTGCATTTATCAGAGTTTAGTTTGATAATCTTAATATAAAGTGTTCAAAAGTTAGTTGTTTAAATAGGAGACAATAATTCATGGTAAAACCAGCACAATTTAGTAAAATAGCGATGGCTGCCTTAGTTGGTAGTGTAGTTCTTTTTTCTCACACAGAATCAGCATCGGCGTTTACAACAAACGATCACCTAGGTCGCCTTACGACACGAGACAATAATGATTATTGGCGAGCAAAGGGAAAACCTGGTTACGGTGCATCTCCCGGTGCCAATCAGCTTTGTCAATGGAAGTTTGGTAATAACAATGTATGGGGTCAGGGTATCTCGTATAGCTGGGACACAAATTGTTACCGTTGGAAATGGTTTTGGCAGTAATTGTACCGTTATCTGGTCGTGGCTCACATTTTTATGTTTGTTAGTCAGGCCGGATATACACCAATATCTATAAGGCACAAAGAGTTTCTAGTAAGAATATAGGCTTCCGGTAGGAACTCTTTGTGCCTAGTTAATTTTACTGTTTAATTAAGGTAAAATGGAATATATCTTAAGGATTTTTTTTCGGCTTTATCGCAAGGACAACTCTGGTTTCACTCTCGTAGAGTTGTTAGTCGTTATCATCATTATAGGTATTCTCGCTACTATATCTCTGGGAGCAATGTTGAAATTTATAAATAAAGCCAAACAAGTAGAGGGAATTACTTACGTTAATACTTGTCAGAAAAAACAACTAGCTTACTATGCTGAAAATACTCAGTTTACCGACTCCCTAGAATTACTGGGATTGCCAAAGGAAACCAACAATTATATGTTCAAAGTAGATATATTTCCTCCCACCAAGCCCGAAGACGGTAATGAAACATTAGCTTGTTGTATGGCTGGGGAAAAGGGAGGCAATAGCGACAGGGTGTTTATGTGTGCATCATCTGGTGGCTAAAGTGCTTGTCACATCGGAGCGATCGCCCTTTCCTTTCTGAGAGTGCGATCGCTTCCAATATAATGCTACAATCGCATAAAACCAATCCACAGTCCGATTAAAGCTCATGGAAAAACTAGAGCATTCCGACATCCAAACTCAGCAGTCATTGGAAGAAACATTTCTAGAACTTGCAGAAAAATGGCGTCATGACACAGAAATGCTCTCCTCACCAACAAAAAAATTAAATCATTCTGCTTACCAAAAAATTATTAGCATCGGTAAACCCGCTATCCCCCTAATTCTGCGCGAAGTTGAACGACAACCAGATCATTGGTTTATGGCCCTTACTGCGATCGCCAAACAAGATCCAGTTAGCCCTGAAGATAACTTTAAACAGGCGGTTGAAGCTTGCTTACGGTTTAATACCATCAGAAAAATTTTCTATACATGATTTAAAGGTTAAAGAAATATTGGGTACTAATTTTGAAATCGAGAATATTAGTTTTTTTGATGGATATGAAAATGGTTACTATGTAGTTTATATCTTACCTAAAATAAACGAATCTGTAAATGACCTTGTTTTTCAAATTAGGAATCTGGGTGAGTTTTTACCTAACTCACTAGAGTTTAAACCTCACATCACTCTTTGCTACATTAAAGTGGGAACAGATATAAATATACATATAATTATTGAAAGATTAAAAAGTGCGATCGGGGAAAAATTTGTATTCGACGAATTGGCTATTAATAAAATATAAAAATCAAGTGCAGAGGACACAGCACTGCTCATTAGTGTCAACTTAAGCCTGAAAACCTTGAGAAATCTCGCTTTTAGCAAAGTCTAGATCCCCCTAAATCCCCCTTAAGAAGGGGGACTTTCACCCCCCCTTTCCCCCCCTTCTTAAGGGGGGCTAGGGGGGATCTAGGCTTAATAGTCAAACAGCAGTCTCTGACTACGTTTAACGTTAAGTTGACACCAATGAGCAGTGCTGTGTCCCTACAAAATACCGAGAAAAAAAAAAAAGAGGACACAGCACTGCTGTGTCCCTACGAATACCGAGTTTTAAAGCCTGTTTAAAAAGACTTAAAGTCCCCGCCCGACTGATTTTTTTTACTCAACCAATCCTTACCTAATCTGACTGTCACGTCGGATTGCAAAGCACCGGTACTCTCAACCAGCACATCTCCGAAACCCAAAGACTGGCGAATCGCTTCGGCACCTTTAATATCGCCGTCTTGAGCTACAATCGTCGTTACGTCCAGCGGTTCGGGCCAAGCTTTATAAACCTGAACATTTCGATAGCCGGCCCGAGTTAAAGTCCTGACAAAATCTTCAACAGCCGATCGATCTCCGGTACTATCTTGAACGGCCACCTTCAGAAAAGTCGCATCAGCATTCTCAATTTGCCAAGTATTTTGACCGAAGTCAAAATGTTCTGCTACCAGAGTTTCGATGCCATTTTGATCCGGCAACCAGTAGCTAGCCTTATAATCCTTGGTATCGCTGAACTTGCCGGGAACCATCAACATCTGCACGCTAGCGCGATCGGTTTTAGTAGCAAAACCAGCTAAAGCTACCAATTCTTCTATACTCAAATTCGTGTCAAGGTGAGACTGAATCACCGACAAAATCTTCGGCAAGCGAGACAGCAAACCTACATTAACTTCCTGTTCCACAAAAGCCCGCATCAAAGTTTGCTGGCGCTGCACCCGCCCGATATCGCCTAAATCGTCGTGCCGGTAAAGTAAATATTGCACGATTTGTTCGCCGTTGAGATTCTGCTTACCAGCCTTTAAATCTATATATAAATGCTGGCTTTCATCGGTATACTTCATGTCTTTAGGGACATTAATAGTAATGCCGCCAAGGGCATCGACCAAACTTTTGATGCCTTGAATATTGACTGTGACATAGCGATCGATTCCCACGCCGCCCAATAGTCCGCTGACTGACTTGGCTGATGAAGCCGGGCCGCCGTAGTAGTTAGCTTCATTGATTTTCACCTCGCCCCTACCTTCAACATAGGTGCGGGTGTCTCGCGGAATAGAAAGCACGCTTAACTTTTTATTTTGAGGGTCGAACCTAACCAACAGCATTGTATCGGTTAATCCCTTGAAAGAGTTTTCCCAAACCTCATATCCCTTTTCCTTGTCGGGCTGGCCGTTGATGTCGGAACTCAGCACCTTAAGTCCTAAAACTAAAATATTAACTGGGCGAGTCAGTTCTGGCATTTTCATGTTGAGCTTTGCCATGTCGCCTTGAGAAAATACCGCCGCTTCTTCAGGACTCAACTTTTGTTGCTGAAGCGGGGTTGTGGAAAGGGATACGGCTAGCAGCGCTCCGGCTGTGGCTGAGAGCATCGCTACTCCAGCCAAACCAAAACCAAAACCCAGCCACCGGCCTCGGTGGGGTTGGTGCGATTTTTTGGTTGAAGGTTGAGCGGTCGATTGTTTGATAGGGTCTTGATTAGGAGTTTTTTGAGCTGGCACTGGCTTCCTCACACACAACAAAAATAAAAAAAGATAATGGCAATATGTAGTATCAAGCTAAAGACGCACTCAATCAATACGGTGGGGCTTTAAAGAACCCTAAATTAGGATAAATGTTTGCCCACTACTTGCTCGGCTACGCGGCTAATTCCGGGCAACCATAGCGGTTGACGCTGACCGAGGCGAACCATCAGTCCCAGAGCGACGATGAAATAGCTGGTTGTCAGCAGGCTACTCATTAATAACATGGCAAGTGTCGGAGATTCCGCAGACATTGCTCCCGCTTCTAAAAGAATATGTCCTAAGAGCCAACTAAAAGCAAGGGCAATTGCCAAGCGGCTGACGGCTTTGCGTTCGGGGCTGCCTTGACGGCGGTAAAGATTCCACAGGGCGGGGAAAAAGCCGATGACTGGGATCATTAATACAAACAGACTTGCACGATCGAGTTCAGGATTTTCTAAGGGATCTGTATTCTTCATAATTGGCTACTCAAAATTTGCAGAAGGTCTGGTTTTGCACAAAAGTTATTTGTTAGAGGGAAAATTTATATCTTAAACCAAAATTCGCAGCACGGCAGGCGCAAGCACAAAAACTGCGTGTTAGAGGCAAAATTTTTTCCGCTTGCGCCCGCAGGTACTATGATTACAAGTTTTCGACCCGGACAGCCGTAGTTTGATAAACTGGATACAGCACAGGAGACAGGAGAACCGACGAAAGCCATGACCAAATCCCAAAAACAGATTGCGATCGCTCCATCCATATTATCAGCGGATTTTAGCCGTCTCGGAGATGAGATTCGGGCGATCGACAAAGCTGGGGCTGACTGGATTCACGTAGATGTGATGGACGGTCGCTTTGTTCCTAATATTACGATCGGGCCGCTGATTGTGGAAGCAATTCGTCCTGTTACTACCAAGATAATCGATGTCCACCTGATGATTGTGGAACCAGAGAAGTATGTCGAAGACTTTGCTAAGGCTGGTGCTGACATTATTTCCGTTCACGCCGAGCACAACGCTTCGCCTCACTTGCACCGCACTCTGGGTCAAATTCGGGAATTGGGCAAGCAGGCTGGTGTGGTTCTGAATCCTTCGACGCCCCTGGAGTTGATCGAGTACGTGCTGGAACTTTGCGATTTGGTGCTGATTATGAGCGTCAATCCGGGCTTTGGCGGTCAAAGTTTTATTCCGGCTGTGTTGCCGAAAATTCGCCAGTTGCGTAAAATGTGTGACGACAAGGGCCTCGATCCTTGGATTGAGGTGGATGGTGGTTTGAAAGTGAACAATACTTGGGAGGTTCTGGAAGCGGGCGCAAATGCGATCGTCGCCGGTTCTGCGGTGTTTAAGGCGAAGGATTATGCAGAGGCGATCGATGGTATTCGCAATAGCAAGCGTCCGACTCCACAGTTGGCGGCTGTTTAATTGAAAACTCAAGATTTCTAATTTTTCTGATTCCCAGCCTCCAAGCTGGGAATTCGTTTTTGCTTTTGCCCTTTTTTGTTCCCAGGCTTCAGCCTGGGAACATATTTATAGAGGCTCTCCCTCGTAGAAATTTGAAATTATTTCGAGATACTAGCGAGAATTTTTTCCATTTCAGCAAGCTCGATCGCGCCGGAGAAAGTTTTGCCGTTCATAATAAAGAATGGAGTGCCTTCAATGCCCAGTTGTTGAGCGAGTTGCACATCTTTGGCAATGGCGGCTTCAGCGGCGGGGCTGTTGCGATCGGTGTTAAATTTATCTAATTTTAGATTGAGCTTTTGGGCTATCGATCCGTACAATTCCTCACCTAATTTTTTTTGCCCTTCAAACAAAGCGCTGTAATACTCCCAGAATTTGCCCTGCTGCTGGGCCGCCCAAGCTGCTTTAGCTGCTGGCATGGCTTGAGGGTGAATTGAAGTCAAGGGAAAATGCTTGTAAGCTAAAGTTACTTTGTCCTGGTTTTTTGCCATAAACTGCTTGACAGTATCGTGAGCACGGGCGCAAAACGGACATTGAAAGTCAGAAAATTCTAAAAGTACAATCTGTTGCGAAGCCGAACCCGTGCTGGGAGAATCCCCGATCGCCGATTTGGGATTAGTTGTCATCTCCTGAAAAAATGTTTGCCGCGCAGCTTTGAGAGAATCCTGCTGCTGTTGCTGGTACGCTTGTACCGAATCTAAAATTGCTTGCGGGTTTTCGCGGATGATCTGCAAAACTTGCTCTTTTAACTTGGGATCGGGTGGATTGCCACCGGCTGACTGGGCGGGGGAACAACCGATAAATACGAGGCAAACTGACAGCAGTGCAGCCAAGCAGAAGGCTTGCTGGCTGCGGAGTTTTCGCCAAATAGTGGATATGTTCATCTTTTTTTCTGATTCACGGCAACACTTAATCCTACATTCAATTTTGCCGAGTGTCAGGTGTAGCGCTGTTGACTGCTGTGTAGCTATTTTTATATGTGAGCAATAATTAGTAATTTCAATTCCGATTGCATCGGAATTAATATTACCCGAAATCAGGACACGGCAGTGCCGTGTCCCTACAATTAATCGCGGTAAAAATTAGGACACGGCAGTGCCGTGTCCCTACAATTAATCGCGGTAGGGAAACGGCACTGCCGTGTCCTCGCTTATCATTCCGGCACAGCCGGAAGTGATATAATTGCTAATCAAAAAAGTTTGCAGTGAGGACGAAGAGTCCTTCCTCGACTATTTGCGGTTGTTGAGCCATTTAGCAGCAACTATTCCCACAATACCCGCAACCACTGGATTGCCCAAAAACTTCATCAAACTCGGCTGTTCGGCCAGCACGTCTCGGAAAATATCTGGGTGATTGTGATAGGTAAACGAGGCAAGCTTGCTAACATCGTCAGCATTCATGCGGCTGGCGTGGTGGGTAGAAAGTCCTAGCTGCTTTTCCAATTGGCGATCGTTCAATCCTCTCTTGTCCAACTGCTTGAAGAATTCCCGCGCCACGTCGTCGCGTTCGTTTGGCTTAATTTGGGCGATCGCCTTTTGCAGTTCCGGTTCCAACTGTGCAGGCGGCAGGGAATCGTGATTCAGAGAACGCCCGAATAATTGTTTGCGCTCCTGCGGCGAAGTTCTCTGAGCAAAATCGTCAAAATTTTCGTACTCTTCACCGGTTGTCTCCGGCATCATTTCTTTATCGCCCTTTGCCAAATCGCTCATGATTTGACTTTTGTAATTATCGCTGCTACTCATGGTAATTCTTTTCCAATCTACACAACATTTTAGTCTCAAATTGAGATGGCTTCGCCTGAAAAATACTGCGAAATATTAAACCGCCACCGGACAAAACTTAAGCTTGTTCATCAGGTCAAGACTTGTACTCAATCTGATTTGATTGCTGGTCGTATTTAGCTGTCAAAATCAGTTTTTTGTCAGGAGCATAAACCAAAACACTGACATCCTGATTTGGGAAATTGCGGTGAAAACCTTGGGCTAAAGATTTCGCCAAATCTTTGACTTCAGTAGGGCGGACTTTCGGGGTAATTACAACTCCCAATTTGTTATTGTCGCGCACGTAAGCATCCTGAACCAGACCCTGAGCCGTCTTTGTTACCCATTGACCAAAATCTTGACCTGCTGCGGTGTTGCCGCGTTCTAGCTGTGCGTAATAGCCCTGAGAGCCACCAATTGCTACAGGTACATTAGTCGGTTTTTGGGCTGAAACGCTGGGCGCGCAGGCAGTCGTAACGGCCAGCATCAGAACCAAGAGTAAGCCTGCAATTATTTTGCGACTCTGCTGCAATAAACTCACTTTTTTTCCTCCGTTTTGACAACAATTTGAATACTTGAGAGGGTCAGGTTTATAGACCCTCTCAATTAGTATTAGGCTCAGTCTATTTTCTTTTTGATCTCATCTTTGACATCTTCGATCGCGTGACCGGCTTCGGCTTGTTTTTGCTTCATTTTGCCTTCAGCTTTATCCTTGGGATCGCCAGTAACATTGCCTAGGGCTTCTTGAGCGACGCCTTCGATATTTTTGCCGGTTGCCTTTGCTTTATCTTCAATGCTCATGTATTTCTCCTTGTTTGTATCGAGTTTTACATTTTCTACTTAAATTTATCATATAGAACAAGGAGCCCGGTTGCACTCTACCTGTAGGAAGAAAGAAGGAAGGAAGTTCGGGAACAGATTGTTTAAGAGATTTAACCGAAATAGGGAATAGGGAATAGGCAATAGGAAATAGGGGGAAATTATTTTTTAGTCTGGGATGGACTGCGGCGGTAGTTACCGGATTTTTACCGTTTTAGGCGCGGCAAAGAAGTATTTCTGCCAAAATGCTGGTAAATCCTCAGCCCTGCGTCCGAACTATTTTTTTAAGCCAAAAATAATTTAGATCGTAAATTCTTATTGAATTTTTCCTTCTTGCTTCAAAAAGACAGGTGCGAGCAAGACCGCATCTTACCCGCACCCAGAGAGATTAGATTAGTTTTAATCTAGCTTGTGATGACATTCTTCATCTATTTTGTGCTGAAGTTCTTCTTTCAACTGTTCGACAGCGCGCATAGTTTGAGCATTTTCTTGTTTTTGCTGTCCGAGGGCTTTTTCTGTTTCTTCGCCGAGCAGTTTTTCCCTGGATTTTGGTAGTGTAACTTCAATACCTCTGACCGTCGGATTCCCGTTTTCTTCAATATTCATTAGTTTTTCACCCTATTGTTGTTTGCAAAATTTATTTTTAACAAGACTAATTGAGAGTTAGCCTTAATTTAATATTAAGGGAAATTACGGAGATTTCCCTCTGCCTCAAGGGAGATAGAGTTGGGAAATATTTTACGGTCGATCGGCTTTTGGGCTATCTCAACTGTATTTTGGGGCGGCCATTGCCACGCACCGCACCAGAATTCCATCAAATATTGACTGTCCTTGGGTTCCGGCGCACAGTCACCGTAAAATTTAGATGCGCTTGGAATCGATCGGGGAATTTACGGAGAGTTCTGGGTGTCGAAACGGAGAATTTTTCACCCGGGACGATCGTCCAATGCCTAGTACAGACTTAAGTCAAGGCGGGAATTTGACCCTTGAAATCAACGGGCTGTGGCAATTGGCAAGTTTTCTAGCGATCGGCTGAATCGATCGGCTAAACAAGAGTTAGCATCAAGGCTAACTTCCCGCAGGATCGAACTAGAATTCCTGTTATTACTAAAAAGTATCTAAAACCCTATGGGAGCAAGCAGTAGTAACCCCCTCGAAGCAGTAACAGCCCAGACTCGTGAGCCAATCAAAATAGGCGTGTTGCATTCGCTGACAGGTACGATGTCGATCAGCGAAATTTCTGTGAAAGATGCGACGCTGTTGGCTGTTGAGGAAATTAATGCGGCGGGAGGGGTGCTCGGACGCCCCTTGGAAGCGGTGATAGAAGATGGAGCCAGCGATTTGCAGACTTTTTCTCAAAAAGCTAAGCAATTGCTCCTAGAAGCGCAGGTGGCGGTGCTATTTGGCTGTTGGACTTCGGCGAGCCGCAAAGCTGTACTGCCTGCTTTGGAGCATAGCAGCGGGTTGCTGTTTTATCCGGTGCAGTATGAAGGGCTAGAACAGTCTCCGAATATTTTCTATACTGGTGCGGCTCCGAACCAACAAATTGTACCAGGGGTGAATTACTTGCTGTCACAGGGGAAGCGGAAAATTTTTCTGTTGGGTTCGGATTATATCTTTCCGCGCACGGCAAATCTGATCGTGAAAGCTCAATTGGCGGCACTGGGGGGAGAGTTGGCGGGGGAAGTGTATTTGCCGCTGGGTTCTAGGGAAGTTGACGAGGCGATCGCCCATATCTTAGCAGTGAAACCGGATGCTATTCTCAATACTCTCAACGGCGATAGCAATGTGGCTTTTTTCCAAAAGTTGCGGGCAACTGGCTTGAAACCGCAGGATTTGCCAGTGATGTCGGTCAGCGTAGCAGAAGAGGAAGTACGGGCGATCGGGCAGGAAAATATTGCCGGACATTTGCTGGTTTGGAACTATTTTCAAACGGTGGATACAGCGGAAAATCGGAAATTTGTCAAGGCTTATAAAGCCCGATATGGGGAAAATCGAGTTACGGATGATCCGATCGAAGCGGCTTATTTGGGCGTTTATCTGTGGAAGCAAGCTGTAGAAAAAGCTGGTTCGACAGATGTGGTGAAAGTTAGGGCGGCTGCTAAAAATATGGAGTTTGCAGCGCCTTCGGGCAAGGTGAAAATAGATGCTCAAACGCAGCATACCTGGAAAACAGTGCGAATTGGTAAGGTGCGATCGGACGGTCAAATTGAGGAGATTTGGAATTCGGGCCGGCCGGTACAGCCCGATCCTTTTCTGAAAGCTTATCCTTGGGCGGCGGCACTTGCTCCGAGGCAGATTTCTGTGGGAACTCGGGCTTCTTTGATCGGGCTGTTTGTCATTCTGGTACTGATAACTTGGATGGCGGTGGGTGTCGGGTGGATGGGTGCTGTGGAGATGAAGAACTATTTGCTGGCCATAGACTCAGCCTCGGCGCTGGCTGCGAAGATTCCCGATGAAGCAATGGCGGTGCTGGTCGATCGGACTCTGGCGGCGGCGAGCCGTACTCAGCACTGGTTGATGGCTGCTTGGGTTTTGAGTTCGATCGCCGGGATAGTGGCTTTTGTGTCGGTGTCGGCAATTATTCGGAATCTCGGTTTGCTGCGCGAAACTGCGGAACTCATGGCCAGCGGTGATTTGGCGGCTCGATCGCCTGTGGTTTCTAATGATGCGATCGGCGTGCTATCTTCTACTCTCAATACAATGGCTCAGCAAATTAGTAGTTTGCTCAAAGGTTTGGAAGTGCGACAGCGACAGTTGGAGGAACGATCGCGCGAATTGGAAGTCGCGAAGAACGCTGCGGAAGCTGCTAACCGGGCGAAAAGCACTTTTTTGGCAAATATGACTCACGAGTTGCGGACGCCGCTGAATGCGATTATCGGCTACAGCGAGCTGCTGCAAGAAGAGGCGATCGAACTCGGCGAAGAAGAGTTTGTGATGGATTTGGCAAGCATTAATATGGCAGGCAAGCAGTTGCTGAATATTATTAGTGACATCCTGGATATTTCTAAAATTGAAGCAGGCAAGATGACTCTTTTCTTGGAGACTTTTGATGTGTTGAGTTTGGTCGAGCAGGTGGTGACTACAGTTGGGCCGCAGGTGGGGAAAAATGGCAATACTTTGAGCGTTAATTGCGATCGAAATATTGGCACGATCTACTCGGATTCGTCGAAGCTGCGACAAGCGCTGTTAAATTTGACGAGCAATGCTGCTAAGTTTACCGATCGAGGAAAAATTGCGATTAATGTTTGGAAGGAAGAAGGGGAAGTTTTGCCGATCAACAATTCCGAGGAGATATCAGCAACTCGTTTTCGGTGTCAACAGCCGGCGATCGTATTTCAAGTCACGGATACGGGCATCGGTATGACTGGCGATCAGGTGTCGAGGCTGTTCGGAGCTTTCGCCCAAGCGGACGATTCTACTACCCGCAGGTACGGGGGTACGGGTTTGGGGCTGACAATCAGCCGGAAGTTTTGCCAGATGATGGGCGGGGACATTGCGGTGGAGAGCGAGTTTGAGCGCGGTTCTACTTTTACGATCCGCTTACCGATTGCGGTTAAAAGTCTGAAAGAAGCCCAGGGCGATCGAGAAATTGAACAAATGCAGCCTGAGTTTCCGTCGAAGTTAGAGGTTATTCCAGCGCCAATAGCATCGAAATTAGAAGCGCGATCGCAACCGCTAGAGTTGCCCGATGCTGCTACTGTGCTGGTGATTGACGACGATCCGGATGCACGGGATTTGATTACTCGTTGCTTGTCGAAACAGGGATTTCGGGTGCGATCGTCGGCTAGTGGTGAAGCGGGGCTTCAGTTGGCGAAGGAGTTGCTACCGGATGCGATTACTCTGGACGTGATGATGCCAAGTATGGACGGTTGGGCGGTGCTGTCGGCGTTGAAAGCCGATCCGGATTTGGCAAATATTCCAGTGATTATGTTGACTTTTTTGGATGACAAAAATCAGGGTTTAGAATTGGGGGCGGCGGAGTATTTGAGGAAGCCTTTGGACTACAAGCGATTTGCTGCTTTGTTGAGTAAATATCAGCGATAGAGAAATTAGTTAGTTGATTGTTGACTGTTAACTGTTAACTGTTAACTGTTAACTGTTGACTGTTGACTGTTGACTGTTGACTGTTAACTGTTGACTGTTAACTGTTGACGGTTAACGGTTGACTGTTGTTATTAGTTATTAATAGAAATTAGGAGACGGCAGTGCCGTTTCCCTACTTTTAATCACGGTAGGGAAACGGCACTGCCGTCTCCTCGCTTATCATTCCGACGCAGCCGGAATTGATATTACCCGAAATCAGGAGACGGCAGTGCCGTGTCTCTACAATTAATTTAGCGTAGGGACACGGCACTGCCGTGTCCTACCTATCATTCCAACGCAGCCGGAATTGATATAACAACAGTTAACAGTTAACAGTTAACAGTTAACAGTTAACAGTCAACAGTTAACAGTTAACAGTCAACAGTTAACAGTCAACTAACAACTAACAACTGATTAATCTAAGAATCCCATTAAGGTCGAGCTGTCGTCAATTTCATTTGAGGCAATTGGACGATTGCCACCCATTGTCGAGTAAACTTCATCAATGTGCAGAAGGCTGACGCCAATAGGGCGCGCACCGGACATACTGAACATTTCGCTGACTTGCATGGCGCTAGAGCCGATCGGGCGTCTCCCCACTGTCCCCACCACCTCCAAGTCGCTGGATTCGATCGGGCGATTGCCTACAATCCCGTAGGTTTCGCTGATGTGCAGGGTGCTAGTGCCGATCGGGCGATTCCCCGACATCGAGACGGTATCGCTGATCGTAAAATCGTCTGGGCCAACAGGGCGGTTGTCATGCAGGTGTTGCGGCTGATAAAGTTGAATTCCTGTTGCTTTGGCATCCGTGGCTGGTGTCGGTTGGCTTTTGGAACTTGCTTTGCCGCGGCGGGCGATCGCATTGCCTTTGTTTTTGGGGGTGAGACTCATATTTTTTTCCTCTTGATTATTGTTGTTGATTGTTGGGTTCGGACAACTGATTTTCTGGGCTTTTTGCTTTCTATTTCGGCCGATAATTAAAATAATATTACAAAGTCTAACTATTTTCTGAACGAAATTGCAGAATCCCTGCATTTTTGTTAAGATTTATCGGTAATAGCTACATTTTCCTATGGTAACTGCGGCAGCATCTTTTCAATTGCAAGCGCCCTTCGAGCCCACGGGCGACCAACCGCTAGCGATCGAGCAACTCGTCAAAGGGATTGAAGCGGGCGATCGATTTCAAACCTTACTCGGCGCCACAGGTACGGGCAAAACCTTCACCATTGCCTCGGCGATCGAAAAAATTGGCAGACCAACCTTAGTCTTAGCACATAACAAAACCCTGGCAGCCCAACTGTGCAACGAACTGCGAAATTTTTTCCCCAACAATGCAGTCGAATACTTTGTCAGTTATTACGACTACTACCAACCAGAAGCATACATCGCAGTCAGCGATACATTCATTGAGAAAACGGCAGCAATTAACGACGAAATCGATATGCTGCGTCACTCCGCCACGCGATCGCTCTTTGAACGCCGCGACGTAATTGTAGTGGCCTCAATTAGCTGCATCTACGGTTTGGGAATGCCCGCCGAATACCTGAAAGCTGCCATCTCTTTACAAGTAGGAATGGAAGTCAACCAGCGGCAAGTTCTGCGAGATTTAGTCAACATCCAATACAGCCGCAATGACATAGATTTAGGCAGAGGTAAATTTCGCGTCAAAGGCGATGTTGTGGAAATCGGCCCCGCCTACGAAGATCGAATAATTCGCGTCGAATTCTTCGGCGATGAAATCGACGCCATTCGCTACGTTGACCCCGTAACTGGTAAAATCATCGCCAGTACAACGGCCTTAAATATTTATCCAGCGCGCCACTTTGTCACCGCCGATGATAAATTAGAAGCTGCTTGTCAAGGAATCGAACTCGAATTAGAAGACCAACTGGTAGAATTTGAAAAAAACGGGAAACTATTAGAAGCTCAGCGGATAGAACAGCGCACCCGCTACGATTTGGAAATGCTCCGGGAAGTCGGTTATTGTAACGGAGTTGAAAATTATTCGCGGCATTTAGCAGGCAGAAATGCCGGGGAACCGCCAGAATGTTTGATTGATTATTTCCCGAAAGATTGGATGTTGGTGATAGATGAATCCCACGTCACAGTCCCCCAAATTCGTGGGATGTACAACGGCGACCAAGCGCGCAAAAAAGTCTTGATCGAACACGGTTTCCGATTACCCAGCGCGGCCGATAACCGCCCTTTAAAAGCAGAGGAATTCTGGGCAAGAGAGAATCAGTGCATTTTCGTGTCTGCTACGCCTGGGGATTGGGAAATCGAGATTTCTGAAGGAAGAGTTGCCGAACAGGTAATCCGCCCGACGGCAGTAGTCGATCCGACGATATTTGTGCGCCCGACGGAGGGACAAATTGACGATTTGTTGGGGGAAATCAATCAGAGAGTAAGTCTGGACGAGCGGGTTTTGGTGACGACTTTAACGAAGCGGATGGCGGAGGATTTAACCGAATATTTGCAGGAGAGGGCGATTAGAGTCCGGTATTTGCACTCGGAAATCCAGTCGATTCAACGCATCGAAATTATCCAAGATTTGCAGGATGGCAAGTTTGATGTATTGATTGGGGTGAACTTGCTGCGGGAAGGTTTGGATTTGCCGGAAGTTTCGCTGGTGGTAATTTTGGATGCGGATAAAGAGGGGTTTTTGCGATCGGGACGTTCGTTGATTCAAACGATTGGGCGGGCGGCGCGCCACATCCGGGGACAGGCGATTTTGTACGCGGATAAATTGACGGATAGTATGGTTAAGGCGATCGACGAAACCGATCGCCGTCGGGGCATCCAGCTAGCGTACAATAAGATGCACGGGATTACGCCACAGCCGATCGCCAAAAAGCGATCTACCAATGCGATTTTGGCGTTTTTGGATGTGTCGCGGAAGCTGAATTCTCAGCAGTTGGAGGAGGTTTACGAACAGGTAAATGAGTTATCTTTGGATGAGATTCCTCAGTTAATCGGGCGGTTGGAAACGCAGATGAAGGCGGCGGCGAAGAAGCTGGAGTTTGAGGAGGCGGGCAAATTGCGCGATCGAATTAAGCATTTGCGAGATAAACTGTTAGGGCATTAAACATCGATCATAAGTACCGTGGAACAGGCATCTTGCCTGTTCCAAATGAGCTTTGATAGATGTATAAATCCGGCGCTTGAAACCGCGTCTACACGAACAAAACCCGCCTTCGAGGGTTGAAGAATGGACAGTAATGAGCAAATTTAAATTATTCGACGCAGTTAATTTAACCGAAGAAATTCCCCTCGCTGATGGCGAAATTGCACCGCCACAAACAGCCGGGATAATTGTTGAGGTTTTTAAGAATGGTGAAGCCTATTTAGTAGAATTATTTGGCGGATGGGTGAAAGCAGAAGTTGGCGGAGATTTTGTTCCCGCAACTCAGGATGAACCAGAATCATTTATGGAAACGATAGGTGTTGAAACAGTTTATCCCCATCAGTTGCAATTATAGAACTTACACATGAGCTCCAGAAACCGGGTTTTTTCCCAAATATTTGGTTGTGACGAGTAAATTCGCGAAAAACCCGGTTTCTTTGTCGGAGTCTGTAAATGTCGATCGACCTATTATATGGATAAATGGGAAGTTTCAATCCCCTCGCGGGGAAATGTGAATTGCGACAGAAACGCATCGCGGTGCGCTTCTTACAGAGAATAAAGTTTCAATCCCCTCGCGGGGAAATATGAATTGGGACAATTGATGGATGGCTCGATCTATGCAGCGGAGTTGGTGCGTTTCAATCCCCTCGCGGGGAAATGTGAATTGCGACTCAAAGGTAAAGGCTGCTGCAAACATGGCTATGCAGTGCTGTTTCAATCCCCTCGCGGGGAAATGTGAATTGCGACACGGTGCCAGTGCAGTCAGTGTGGCCCAAGACTTAGGGGTGTTTCAATCCCCTCGCGGGGAAATGTGAATTGCGACTTTTATCGGGATAGTATCCAAAGAGGCTTTTCAGCCCATCCAAAGTTTCAATCCCCTCGCGGGGAAATGTGAATTGCGACAAAACAGTTCAAGATAACTTGAGTGATATGTATTAGTTTCAATCCCCTCGCGGGGAAATGTGAATTGCGACTTTGGTAGAAGAATCACTACAAGAAATTATTTCAAGTTTCAATCCCCTCGCGGGGAAATGTGAATTGCGACAGCCGTTATTTCAGGGAGTACCTTCGTTTACGCAGGTAGTTTCAATCCCCTCGCGGGGAAATGTGAATTGCGACAATTAACTACGATCGCCGATATGCAACTAATCTTTGAACAGTTTCAATCCCCTCGCGGGGAAATGTGAATTGCGACTATGGATATCTTGTACTCCAAAATATGCTAAATTCTCAAAGTTTCAATCCCCTCGCGGGGAAATGTGAATTGCGACGGTTTGGAAGAAAAACCCAGCCAGAACAAAGACTTTGCGTTTCAATCCCCTCGCGGGGAAATGTGAATTGCGACTATATAGTAAGGAAAAGTAAGATGAGCGCTAGGAAGCTTAAGTTTCAATCCCCTCGCGGGGAAATGTGAATTGCGACCTCACAATTGGAGCAAGTCCTATCGCTAGCATAGTTTCAATCCCCTCGCGGGGAAATGTGAATTGCGACTCTTACTAAAGAAATGTCAAGAGTAATTGCAAAACCTGATGGTCATCTGTCCAAGTTATGTTTCAATCCCCTCGCGGGGAAATGTGAATTGCGACCAAAGACAGTAACTTGCATTGCTTGCGACAACACCAAAGTTTCAATCCCCTCGCGGGGAAATGTGAATTGCGACCCTCTCGTTGTGGAAGCCATGCCCAGTAAAGGCTCCAGAAGCAGTTTCCGACCGATACGATTTTTCGATCGTTCTACGTCTAAAACTGGCTCTCAAAAATCGCTGAAACCCTTACGGGACAAGCGAACGGCCGATGCAACGAGAGAATCAGTGTTTTAGCCATTTGGCGTATCGGTCGGATCGCCAAATGATTGAATTGCTAAAACACTACTTTAATCTATTTAATTTTCCAGGTACTGGCGCTGTATATTCAATTCAAAATCAACACTGTTTGTCTTGTGTGAATTTTTAACTAGAATTTAGCAATAGCGTCATATTAATCTAGGTTTCTCTCTCTGTCAAGTGTTAAAAAAATACTTTAAACAATCAGCGAAGTCGGCGGATAGCGGATATTGTTGGACACGGGGACGCTTCGCTCAACCACCGGGTGTTTCATCAGAATATTTCACTGTGATATCAATTCCGGCTGCGCCGGAATGATATAGAGGAAGAGGAGACGGGAGTGGGGCGGGGCCCCACAAGTGGTTGTTTGGGGACGCCCCGGCCGGGCAGGAGATAGTTTGAAGGTCGAAAATAATAAAACAAAAATAAAAAAA
>JANMLZ010000111.1:0-37106 GCA_031372825.1 Cyanobacteria bacterium OTE_58_metabat_593
AGAAATGAAGATGTAATGGAAGTTGACCACATCGTCCCTAGAGCCATTGGAGGTAAGGATGAGTACAAAAATCTTCAACTATTGCATCGGCATTGTCACGATGTTAAAACTAAAACCGACTTGGAACTAATCAAGAAACATCCTTTCAAGTCGGAAGAAAGGGAAGTCCTCAAAATGACAAGAGTACACCCGAGTAGCCGTGTGCCGTGAAAATGGCAAGCACGGTTCCGAATGGGAGGGAAAAGATGGTAACATCTTCTTTCGACCCTACCAATATTTAGAGATCCAAGACCTTGAACATCTATCTTGGGACAGATATCGTATATATTCCCCGCATTCAAGCGGCATTAGACCGCTTTGGCGATCGCTTCCTCGAAAAAGTTTACACGCCCGCCGAACAAAGAGACTGCGGGCAACAAAATTCTCAACACAGCAGTATTAAAGGTAAAATGAACCGAGTTTCCTGCAACCAACTAGCAGGGCGCTGGGCAGCCAAAGAAGCTGTTGTCAAAGCACTAGGCACGGGATGGCGGGGAATACGATATGCAGATGTGGAAGTTCAGCGCGACTCGCGCGGTGCTCCAAACGTGCAACTGCACGGAACAGCAGCAGCACGAGCCTCTGTTTGGGGAAATTGCCAGTGGCAATTGAGCCTCAGCCACGACGGAGACTACTGTATGGCTACGGCGATCGCCCTGTGCACCCCATCTGAAAACAACCCCGTCCCGCCAGGAGAGCGAAACTAAAATCTAAAATCTAAATCTTTAATCTAAAATCGATCGATTGTGAGCGTGAATGACTACTGAAACTTACCTGAATCATCCAAACTTTGGCCTCCTCTTCAGGGTATCCCAGGTTGAAGACAGCCAAGAATTATTTACCACCCTATACGCCCAGCGCCTATTTTTTTTAGTGACAAACGGCCCGGGCGGTCTGAGATTTGAACCAATCAGTCGCTCCGATGCTCGCCTGATGGTCGAAATTCGCCTGCGAACCCTGCGTCGCAGCGGTCAATATCAAGACTACGACCAATTGCAGGCGATTCACAAGCGGACGTTTCTATAGCGAAAATCGGTAATTGGTAATCGGTAATTGGTAACTTGGTAATTGGTAACTGTCTTAATTTTCCTTTCCTCCAGTCAAGAGCGTTGAGCACCCATGACCATTGCCTCTCGAATTAACAGCATCCGCCAACAGTTGCCCGAATCAGTGCGGTTAATTGCCGTTACCAAACAGGTACCGACTGATGCTATCCGCGAAGCTTATGATGCCGGCATCCGGGATTTTGGCGAGAGTAAGGTTCAAGAGACTGCCGAAAAACAAAGCCAACTGCAAGATTTACCGGATATCAACTGGCACTTGATCGGTCACTTGCAAGCCAACAAAGTCGCCTTAGCCCTAAAGCATTTCCAGTGGATTCACTCTCTCGACAACTTAAAACTTGCGGCTCGACTTTCGCGCTTGGCGGGGGAAATGTCTTGCTCTCCCCAAGTCTGCGTGCAAGTCAAAATGTTGCCAGACCCGGACAAATACGGCTGGAGCGTCCCAGAACTGCTTGCCGACCTTCCAGAACTCAACAAATGTCAGCATATCAAAATTCAAGGTTTGATGACAATACCTCCGCTAGGATTAGATGACTCGCAAATCCTAGAATTATTTAACAGCACCCGTGAACTTGCTGACAAAATCCAGCAGCAAAATTTGCCCCATATTAAGATGCAGCAGCTCTCGATGGGGATGTCGGGAGATTATCATTTGGCAATTCAAGCAGGTGCTACTATGGTACGCGTCGGACAAACCTTATTCGGCTCTAGGAGCGGATAAGCAATGGAAATATTCCGATC
Organism: Cyanobacteria bacterium OTE_58_metabat_593; assembly: GCA_031372825.1. Taxonomy (GTDB): domain Bacteria; phylum Cyanobacteriota; class Cyanobacteriia; order Cyanobacteriales; family Microcoleaceae; genus Microcoleus. Next base: position 1,845 of record JANMLZ010000111.1, read on the forward strand.
GACACAAATTGGGTTAAATATAGAGTAGTTAGCGACCCGCGGCTAACCCGCAACGCGAGTATAGTCGGGGTAGCAAAGTCGTGATGGAGGGTAAATCATGAACCTTATTTCCAAGATGAAAGATTTTATAGGCTTCAACAATGAGCCTGAATACGATTACGAGTATGACGAAACCGAAGGCGATCGCTTTGGGAACGTCTACCAACAGCCAGAACCGAACGCAGCAGCCGCTGCAGCCGCTGCAGAAGAACGCCGCCAAAATAGCAGAATGCGCGAGCGGTCAGTAGTAGGATCGACAGGTACGGATGTTGTTGCACCAACCGGGGGAGTAGGGTTAGTAATGAATAACGTGATTGGAATGCCTGGAGCTATGAATGGGATTTCGGAAGTAGTAGTCATGGAGCCGCGCACTTTTGAAGAGATGCCGGCAGCAATTCGAGCTCTCAAAGAACGCAAATCTGTGGTTTTGAACCTGACGGTGATGGACCCAGACCAAGCCCAAAGAGCTGTGGACTTTGTGGCGGGTGGTACTTACGCCCTTGACGGTCATCAAGAGCGAATTGGCGAAAGTATTTTCTTGTTTACGCCTAGCTGTGTGCAGGTGAGAACTCAGTCTGGTGTGGTTCACGAAGTACCGCCAGCTCAGGGACGACCCCGCGCTGCGGCTGCTCCTGCACCGACAGTCTGGCCCGCAGAACAAGCTCAAGCGGCTCAGTAGTTAGTTGACAGTTGACAGTTGACAGTTGACAGTTGGCTGTTGGCTGTTGGCTGTTGACTGTTGACTGTTGGCAGTTAAAAAATAACAAATAACTAATAACAAATAACTAATAACAAATAACCAATAACTAATAACTAATAACTAATAACCAATAACTAATAACTATGATAAAGTTTGGTACGATCGGCGGCGGGGTAATGGGAGAAGCTTTGTTATCGCGCTTAATTGCCCAAAAAGTTTATTTGCCTTCAGAAATCTTGGTGAGCGATCCGCAACTTCAGCGCCGCCAATTTTTGACGGAAACCTACGGTATCGGAACAACAGCCAGCAATCTAGAAGTTGCTGCTGCTACAGAAGTGCTGTTTTTGGCGATTAAACCGCAAGTTTTTGAGACGGTAGCTTTGGAATTGTTCGTGAGTGCCGATCGCCCACAAAACCACAATAAAGAAACGGCTGATTTTAAGTCAGAAGCGGTAATCGTGTCAATTTTGGCGGGGGTGCCACTCAGTAAGCTCGAACCGGCTTTCCCGGGGCGAGGAGTGCTGCGGGTGATGCCGAATACTCCGGCGACGGTAGGGGCGGGAATGAGCGCGATCGCCCCGGGCAAACTTGTGCAACCAGCCGATTTAGAATTGGTAACGCGGATTTTTCAGGCGGTGGGAGAAGTGGTGGAAGTGCCCGAAAGTATGCTGGATGCGGTGACTGGGCTTTCGGGTTCTGGGCCCGGTTATGTTGCGATTTTGATCGAAGCCTTGACAGATGGCGGTGTTTGTGCTGGTCTGCCACGGGCGATCGCCTCGCAATTAGCCCTGCAAACAGTATTTGGTACAGCGAAACTATTACAAGAAACGGGAATGCACCCAGCAGAATTGAAAGATCGAGTTACAAGTCCCGGCGGTACGACGATCGCCGGAATTGCTACATTAGAAAGTAACGGTTTTCGATCGGCGCTGATCGAAGCAGTGAAAGCAGCTTGTTTGCGCTCTCAAGAATTGGGAAAATAACAACAAAGAATTTAAGATGGCTTATAGCGATTTCAAGCTCAAGGAACTTGTCAAGCAATTCGACTTAACTCTCCAGGAAAATCAAGATTTATTTGCTCATATATCAGAAGTAGAATCTAGTGAAATCCTGAAAGTAGCCTTGAAAGAAAACGCAGCATTAGCCGTAGATATCAACACCGAAAAAGCTCGTTCTGAACTGATTATCGCACCAATTTTACTGGAAATTAGACGGCAATTAAATTATCAAATTGGTTTATTTTCAGGTTCCGAGTTTAATGTAGCTCCTGAGAAAGGATTAAATGGAACCTGCGATTTTTTAATGAGTTTGTCAGCGGAACGCCTGTTTATCAGCGCTCCTGTGATTACCCTTGTTGAAGCTAAAAAAGAAGATATTAAGGCTGGTTTCGGGCAGTGTACAGCCGAGATGTTGGCGGCTCAGTTATTTAATCAAGAAGAGGGAAATCAGATTCCGGTTATTTATGGAGCCGTGACATCCGGTACTGTGTGGAGATTTTTGAAGTTAGAAGGCAAGATTGTTGATATTGATGCGATCGAATATTATTTGAGGGATGTCGGAAAAATTATAGGAATTTTATTAAGCGCGATATCTTCTTCCCCGACTTCGCCGAAGTTGTAGGGGATCTAGTCGCGGGCGATCGCAGTTGACATTTAGTGAGCTACGATCGCAAAGTAAGAGTCGAGTTTGATTGAGGACGATACCCATTGGTGTCAACTTAACTTCTAACCCAGTTACAGACTGGGGTTTGACTATTAAATCTAGATCCCCCCTAGCCCCCCTGGTTGTAGGGGGGGACAGGGGGGGTCAAAGTCCCCCTACAACCAGGGGGATGCGAGGGGGATCTGGACTCGGATATAAACGAGATTTCTCAAACGTTTCAGTCTTAAGTTGACACTAATGGATGATACCATACCACTACTCTCTTCGTAACGTTAATACCTTGATACTACCGAATGCAGAAGCAAGAAGGAAGAAAAGAAATGCCACAAAATCAATACTAATTATCGCTCGCTGCTGTTTCCAATTTCTCTCCAATTCTCGGTTCCGTACCATTCAACAAACGCTGAATGTTGCTCCGATGCCGCACAATTACAAATACACCGCCCGCAATTCCAAACAATACGTAAGCTAGCGGCTGATTTAAAGCAAACATCAATCCAGCTACGCTAATTGCACCGATAATTGAGCTTAAAGAGACAATTCGTGATATTGCAAAAACTATCCCGAAAATTCCGAAAGTTCCCAAACCAACTGGCCAGTACAAACCGAGTAAAACTCCCAAACTTGTCGCGACAGATTTGCCACCTGTAAATCCCAGCCAGATTGATTTGCTGTGGCCCAAAACTGCAAATAAACCTGCTAAAGTTGCCATCCAAGGGATGATTGTTGCAGTATTTTCTAAACCTGCGGCGGTTGCTAGCTGCTGGGTAAAATTGAGAGAGTAAATGTAGCGGATTAGGACGATCGCACTTACGCCCTTCAATACGTCAACCAGCAACACGCCCAACCCCGGCCCCTTCCCCAAAGTCCTCAGTACATTAGTCGCACCAGTCGAACCCGAACCAACCTCTCGAATATCAATTCCCAGCATCCATTTACCCAAGGTATACCCAGTCGGAATCGAACCCAGTAGGTAAGCGGAGATTAACAATGCGCCATTTAAAATTATCCAGCTAGGCATATTTTTATTTGAGATTTGTTGTACTTTTCAAATTTGTCACTGTTTCAAACTTGGACGCTGATATCAATTCCGGCTGCGCCGGAATGACAAGCGAGGACACGGCAGTGCCGTTTCCCTACGCCAGATTAATTGTAGGGACACGGCACTGCCGTGTCCTGATTTCGGGTAATATTGATTCCGATGCAACCGAAATTGATATGAAACACTATTTGTAGTGCACACTGCGCACCTTACTACTGCAAATTACCAATCATTAATTAATATTAATCCGGTTAATTTACATCTTAGTTTCTTCAGTCCGCGGAGGCGGACGAAAGTTTGTATTGCCGCGAATTCTATTCGCCGGGAATTCATGGTATTAAAACTGAATTTAATCTCAAAAATCCTTAGCAGTCGTCAAGGTTAGCGGATCGGGAGCAAAGGCTAGCCACAGCGGGAATTGCAGCATTGACAAACTAATTAAATCCTCTGTTTCGTCAATCACAATTAACGGCAATTTTCCATCTTTCACCAGTCGATCGGCCTTTTGAGCCAAAGCCTCCGCAGACTCGAACATAATAATCCCACGTTCCGGGCCAAAATCGCTGCGAGTAATGCCCAAACAGTCCTGCAAACCCCGACGCCACTCTCCCAAACGTTCGGGACTGTTCGCGAGTACCAAAGTCCGTACGCGTCCGCCGTAGACGCTTCTGAGCACAGAAATCATTGTCGAAGTAATCAAGATATTTTGCAACCGCGAACCCATAGTCCGCAAAGCGCCCCTTCCTCCTTGGGTGAAAAACCAGTTAGAAACTCGTTCGGCGTGGATGGGTTCAAAAGTGCGCCGGAGTTGCCAAGGCGGGCCGTAATAGTCGGGGACAGTCCGATATTGATCGAGGATGCGGCGAATTTGTTTGGCTTGTTCTTGAAATCCCGGTTCGGCAAATTTGGGATTTACTGGTGCTGAGGATTGAGACTCTTCAGCCGGAATTTGCTTGGCTGTCTCTTGTACCGGAGGTGTCATATCTAAGAGTTCGGCGGTGGCGGCCAAATCCTGCAAACTCCCGACTAGATAGTCTTTGAAACCTTGGACTCGGATTGCTAAATCTTGGGAAACGCCTGCAAAAGTTGTCCGCATTTCTTTTTGAATTCGATCGCGCCGCCGTTCGAGTTTTTCTACTTCGATTTGTAGCGCGTTTTTGCGATTATCTAGTTGAATCAAGCCGTCTTGTACCAAACGCCCGATCGACATTTGAGTCTCGCCCAACGTTTCTAAAGCCTTGGCTTTGTCGGCTTCCAAGGTGGCAATTCTGTCGGTCAAATCTTGTGCTTGCTGCTGCAATTCTTTGACTCGCAAAGCCAACTGTTCGGTACCATTTTCTGGGATGTCTGTTACCGTTTCTGCGGTTGCTGCTGGCTGGGAGTCTGTGGTTGGCGAACTTTGCTCGATCGAACTTTCGGATTCGCCAGCGTCAGTATCGGGCCCAATTTGGGCGAGTGCGGCTGCTTCGTCCACGAATTGGGCGAGGGCACTATCTTCATCGCCCCAGGGGTCTGCTTCGGGCGGAAGTTGGGCGGCGTCAGCCTGAAGCTCGATCGACAAATCACCTGTCTGAGATGGAAGTTGGTTGTCTGTCTCATTCACAGGTAAATTTGGTTCGCCATCAGCGGCTGGTTGTGCTTGCGGTTCTTGGGTTGGAGATTCGTCTGGATTCATGGGAAATTTGGTTCGGCGTGGGGCACGGAAAAGTTAAAAATTTAAAATTAACAACTTTTTTAGTCTTGACGGGGACAGCGCTGTTCTAAGCAAGTCTGTAGCATTTTACGATCGAACAGAACCGGTAGAAAGTGAATGCTGTTAATTTCTTTGAAATAGAACAAAATCGGGAATGCAGGCCAAAATATCCGCCAATTTTGCCAATCTCGGAAAGGAAACTTGCGGATCAAGTTGGACGATCGATAAATGTCCAAATCGGTTAGCGTGAATTGTAGCCGGATCGTCGCGGCTTGGTACATCAGAAACAAGCCGAACAGCGAAAGTGGCAAACTCACCCACTTCTGCACGAATAGCAGCGGTATCGCCGCCAGTACGAGGACGATGGGAATCGTAAAACTCGGGGCGAGTTCGATCGTACTTGTCGGCGTAGTCGAATCAGCAGTTATAGTCATGGGTTTAAGTTAAACGAATTTTGCCAATACTTTATATTTTACGCCTAAAAATTGGGTCTAAAGCCTGCCCGTTTAGGGGGAAATCAAACAAAATGATTCATTGCTCCAATCCTCTTCTATCGATGTAAGAGGTAGCTGTCAACTGTCAACTGTCAACTGTCAACTGTCAACTGATGAACGTTTCCTAGCTTACAGGCCTTTGAGTACGCTAGAGCCCGTGCCCTGAAACATCAGCCAAGTCATCAAAAAGTTAACCACAAAAATAGCCAGCAAAGCCGTCACCACCGCCGTCGTAGTCGATTGTCCGACACCTTTTGCGCCGCCGGTGGTCGTCAAACCCCAGCTAGTACCGATGACAGCAATCAAACCACCGAACACAAAAGCCTTAATTGCCGCGCTGCAAATATCCCACAAACTCAGGAAATGGCGGACTGATTCTAAAAACACAGTTTGAGAGACGCCGTACATTGTCGTCGCAATCAGCAGTCCGCCCGCGATGCCCGTCACGAGGGACAATATGGTTAAAATTGGCAGCATCAAACAGCAAGCCAGAACGCGGGGAATTACTAAATAGTCGATCGGGTCTGTTCGGAGCATCAGCAGAGCATCTATCTGCTCTGTGACCTGCATCGTGCCGATTTCCGCCGCAAAAGCCGAACCAACCCGTCCCGTCACGATCACGGCTGTTAAGACCGGGCCAAGTTCCCGAGTCAAAGACAAAGCCAAAACGCCACCGACGACATTCCCAGCACCCAGGTTAATAAACTCTCTGGCTACCTGAATCGTAAATACCATGCCGACAAAACCCGCAGTCAGCAAAGCAATCAGCAGAGATTCCGGGCCAACTGCTGCCATTTGGTCGAGGGTATTGCGGCGGTTAATTTTGCGAGTCAGTAAGTGCAGCATGACTTGGCCGCCCAATAAAATTGCTGCAAACAAGCGCTGACTCCACAAACTGAGACTCGACGGTGTGGTGCTCAAGGAATTTTGACTGTAGAACAACTGCAAAAATGAAATCTATCTACAAATCTTAAACAAGTTTCTTCTCTAACATTTAAGATTTCTGACAGAATCGATCGCTGGGGGCGATCGCTGCCTATCGTAGAAAAGGACAAGTTTAGTTTACTTGTACGCCTTTCGGCAGTTTAGCTGAATTTACTGACTCCTATGAGCATCTTTCCTAATTTTCTGCGGTCTGTACTGCTGACTGGCCTGTTGAGCTTTATCGCTCCCATATTGTTAATCGGCGCGGGATTGACTGGCTTTTCGTTAATCGGCCTGATCCCTGCTCTCCAAGGAGTTGGTCGTTCTGGAGAAGAAATGATTTTGCAGTTCTTAGCTACTTTCGGCAGCGGCTGTCCCCTCCAGGGTTTTTTGGCGATCGGTCTAGCCTTTGGTTTGGTAGGTGCTTTGTTTGATACCTACGCTTTTTATCAGCACTCACGATGGAGTTAACCAACCCTAGCATTTTAGATTTTAGATTCTCATCTAAAATCTAAAATTGCTCGGTTCAGGTTGGATCGGATACTCGTACTTGCGATAATTTGATAAGACCGATCGCGAATGTTCGGAAAGGCGATATTTTTTTATTATTTGTGATTTATTATTTGTGATTTGTTCCTGATTTTTTCGAGTGTTAATCCGTGTATCCGTCTCAGAATCAGTGTTGTGCCTTCCCTCTTCCCATTTTCCAACTATGCTAAAGTAGCAAAAGCAATGGTTGATCGGGAGACTTGAGTGCCGAGTCAGGGAGTTGGAGGAAATGGAATTGCATCAGAATTTGGAGACTTAACTGGAATGATATCAAATCCGTTGGCATCGGAATGATATGACTCGTCAAGAAGTCGATGACTTTTTGCGGGGACTGGGTGCAGAAATTAGAACAACTCAACGTGGTTATCTGGAATACGAATTTGTCGATCGTTCGCGAGTCCATATTCGTACTAATGGTGAAGTTGTACGCACCCCAGCTCCAAGATACGCTTCAGATGGCCGAAGAATAAATAAAGGTTTGCGTCTTGACAAAGATGGCAGCTTGCTCAAAACACGCGATGAATTTGGAAATCTGATTCCTGGTACACACAATACTGGAGAAAAAGTGAGGAATTAATATGGCAGATGATTACGAATTGCTTAACCTAGGTGGACTTACATCTCTTGTAGCAAATGTCAAGGTCTCTTTGTGGGGAAATCAAATTGTATTTGAATGTATTTACGATCCTACAGGCGATCGATCGCCTGTAGGATCGTATTTCATGACTGCCGAGATATTAGTTGGGAGGTTTTCCATCCTGAAGATGTCAAAGATCCTGAAGCTGATTTGATTGGTTTTCATTTGGGTGAAGACGCACACCGGACAGCGGCTTTAATTCATACAGACATCTTTGAAATTTCAATTTTGTATGGCAGTTTCAGCATTCATAAAGGAGAGAACTTTAACTCGCCAATAGCAGATTTAGAAACAAAAGTTTTGGCACCTGATGCGGCAGCAGTAGTCTAGCGATAACCAATAACCCATAGCCAATAACCAATAACCAATAACCAATAACCAATAACCAGTAACTAATAACCAAATTCGTTTACCATACTTAGTAGAGAATTTTAGTAAATAAGGTAAAACACAATGCCTGATATTGTTGATATTGCCGTCGGTGCTGGTTGTTTTCAAACTCTGGTAACAGCCGTACAAGTTGCTAATTTGGTGGATGCGCTCAAAAGTCCGGGGCCTTTCACTGTTTTTGCACCGAATGACGATGCTTTTGCCAAATTGCCGCCGGGAACCATCACAACCCTAGTGCAGAACGTTCCCCAATTGAGCAGAATTTTAACATTTCATGTCGTTTCTGGCAAGTTTATGAAGGCTGACTTGGCAAAACTTGGTTTTGTTACTTCCTTGGAAGGTTCGCCGATTAAAATTGATTGCTCTGACGGTTTTGAGGTAAAAAATGCTACAGTTGTCGCTGCGGATATCGAAGCTGATAATGGTGTGATCCATGTGATCGATAATGTGATTTTAATGGGGTAGTTTCACCGTTTATACCAATTTTTCATGAGGCTGCTCCCGAATCCGATCCCCCCTAGCCCCCCTTAAAAAGGGGGGGAAAGGGGGGGTGAAAGTCCCCCTTTTTAAGGGGGATTTAGGGGGATCGAGATATGTGCAACGACCCATTAAATTGGTATTATCGATCGACTCTACAGATGAATTTCAGAGTTTGAACTTTCAAGGGAAGTCTGAAGCTTGCATCCGTCTTTGGGTGTAAGGTTAAGTCTCACACCGGGAGTGAGAGCATGGCTTTGAGCAGTGTCTCTTTGCTCCCATTGTGAGACTATTTTTTAGCGTTGAAGGTAATTTAAATATAAAAAAGTTGTCTTTTCGCCGGATGTGTTTTAAGATGATCCTTTAAAAAAGTTTAAAAATTAATAATTATAATATAAGGAAACCAGTGTGGTGAGCACTATGCAAATCCTAGCCGCCAGCCTCAAGGCAAAAGTCCGCCAGCGTACCTTGGAAGTGCAAGTTCTCAATGAACTTACTGCAAAAGTACAACTCGCCGATCGCGCTGATGAAATTTGGTCTGCTTGTCTCGAATGCTTCGATCGCCTGATTCCAAATTCGGCGGCCGCACTTTTGACGCTACCGGACGATCGCATATATCTGCAACACTCACAGCCTTTAACTGCTCGCGCCAGAGCCGAAATTGAACGGCGCTTGCAAGTCGCTAGCATTGAATGGCTGGCGGGAAATCGGGATTGGGCGCACAGCATCGGTTCCCCACCAATTGCTCAGTTTAAGTCAATATTGATGGCACCGGCTAACTCGGATGAAAGTGAAGAATTGTTGGGAGTATTTTTGATCGGTGCAGAGCAAGAAACGGCTTTTAATTTTGAACACCTTTGTTTGCTTCACACTGCCGCTGGCATCTGTGCGAATTCGTTACTAACTCTAGCAGCTAAAACGACAGATGTCAAGGGGAAAAATGAAAATAATTGGGCGCCGGCTGGCCCGAGTCAAGAACTATTGTTGCGGGCTTTAATTGACGATTCGCCGGACAGGGTTTTCGCGAAAGATCGAAATTTTAAATACATTTTGGTGAATCAAAGTTTTGCTGCATATTTGGGGAAAAATGTTGAGGAAATTATCGGCAAAGACGATCTTGAATTAGGTTTTTCAGAAGCAGTCGTATTTGGCGATCGCAATGGCCGATTTAAGGGAATCCGCGAGGAAGATCGAGCTGTGCTCGCCGGGGAGATTGTTCGCAATCCCTACCAGGCGATCGGCTTTGAAGGCGGAAAACAGCACGTCTTTGACACGCAAAAACTGCCGCTGTGCGATGCGGAGGGCAATATATTTGCAGTTTTAGGTGTTTCTCGGGAGATTGCTCAATTGCAGCCCACAGATGAAGCCAGGAATCAAAGTCAAGCCAAACTGCAAAAAATTACTGCTAGCATACCGGGTACGGTATATCAAGTTGACTTGAATCCAGATGGCTCGATGGGCTTCTCGTTTGTGAGCGCCGGTTGCCGAGAATTGTATGAAATAGAACCCGAGGCGGCTCAAGAGGATATTAATGTAATTGTTAACATGATTCATCCCGAAGATCGAGATGATTTTCTCAACTCGGTGAGGCTTTCTGCTGAAAATTTGCAGCCTTGGCGGTGGGAAGGAAGAATTGTCACTCCGTCGGGAAAACTTAAATGGGTACAAGGAGCTTCTGTACCGGAACTGCAAGCATCGGGGGAGATAGTTTACTACGGCTTGTTTACAGATATTAGCGCCCGGAAAGAAGCTGAGTTGAAGCTGCAACTTTATCAACAAATATTTTTAAAGTCTAACGATGCGATCGCCATTTTAGACCCCCAAGGTCATTACTTAGAAACAAATCAAGCTCACACGGCTTTACTGGGTTACAGTCCATCGAAATTGTGGGGGAAAACGCCTGCAACTCACATGGGAGAAAACGCTTTTGCGTCGGTGCTGCAAAGCTTGACAGAAACTGGGAGTTACCGAGGCGAAATGACTTGTATTAAGGCTTTGCAAAGGGGAATAGTTGAGGTGGAGCTTTCGGCTTTTGCGGTTCTCAATGATGGTGGAGATGTGGTTTGTTATGTCAGCGTCAAAAGGGATATCACCGAACGCAAGCGAGCTGAGGAAAAACTTACACTTTACCGAGAAATATTTTTAAACTCCAATGATGCGATCGTCATTATTGATGCTGACGGGTTTTTCCTCGAACAAAATCGCGCTCACCAATCGCTGCTAGAATACACAGACGCGGAATTGGAAGCAGAAGCGCCGCCGCTGGTTGCGGGGGAGCGCTTTTCGGAAATTACCGAAAGTTTAGGGAAAACAGGAACTTTTCGGGGCGAAATTACTAACTGTACTAAAAAAGGTCGCACGCTGGCGATCGACGTTGCGGCATACTCTGTGATTAACAACAGCGGCGATATAATTTGTCATGTCTGCGTCAAGCGCGATATTACCGAACGGAAAAAAGGTGAAGAAGAACGCCAAAAATTTGTATCGCTGATTGAAAATAGCAGCGATTTTATCGGTATGGCTACTCTGGAAGGTCAAACGCTGTTTGTCAATGAAGCCGGACGAAAACTGGTGGGTTTAGAGAATATTTCGCAAGTGCTTTATACAGAGATATGGGATTATATCGGTCAAACTTTTAAACAGGAATTCAGTCAAGAGATTTTGCCAAAAATTATCAGTCAGGGCCAGTGGCAAGGAGAAGGTCAAATGCAACACTTACGTAGTGGAAAACCGATTGATGTTGTGATGAATGCTTTTCTGGTCAAGCACCCTCAAAGCAGCGAACCGCTGTGCTTTGCTGCGGTAATTCGCGATGTCACCGAACGCAAGCAAGCTGAGAGAATGCTGCGGGAACAAGCAGAACAGGAACGGCTGGTTTCGGCGATCGCCCAACGAGTCCGACAGTCTCTCAACCTCACTCAAACTCTGAGCACTGCTGTACAAGAAGTGCGACAGTTGCTAGTAACTGACCGCACGGTAATTTATCGTTTTGATTCCCATGAAACAGGGACTGTTGTTGTGGAATCTGTAGGATCTGATTGGATACCACTGCTAGGGAAAAGACTTCAAGAAACATCTTTTGGAGAAAGTTATGTATCGCTTTACCGCGCTGGAAGAATTCAAGCAATAGCAGATATTTATACGGCAAATTTGGGCGATATCCATCGAGATTTTCTGGTGAGTTTGCAGGTAAGGGCTAATTTAGTTGTACCAATTTTTATCGGCGATGAAAGTCAGGAGTTGGTAACAGAATATTCGCCGGAAAATCCCGGAATTGGGGATAAGATAGGGAGTTTGGACAAGTGCCAAAATCGATTGTGGGGATTGCTGGTGGCCCACCAGTGCAGCGGCCCGCGCGATTGGACTGATTCGGAGGTAGACTTGCTGGGAAGGTTGAGCGTGCAGTTGGCGATCGCCATTCAGCAATCTACTTTGTTTGAACAAGCGCAGCAGGCCCGAGAAGTCGCCCTGGAAGCGTCTCGAATGAAGTCGCTATTTTTAGCAAATATGAGTCACGAAATCCGCACTCCGATGAATGGAGTGATGGGGATGACTGATTTGCTGCTGAAAACGAATCTTACTCCCGAACAGCTAGACTTTGTGCAGACGCTGAAACTCAGCGGTCAAAATTTGCTGTCTATCATTAACGATATTCTTGACCTCTCCAAACTGGAAGCAGGAGAAATGCGCTTAGAAACGATCGAATTTGACCTCAGTATCTGTCTGGATGAAGTGCTGGATTTGCTAGCAACTCCCGCACAACAAAAAGGTATAGAATTGGTGGCGCTGATTGACAGCGACGTGCCGCTGCGAATAAGAGGTGATGCAGCGCGGTTGCGGCAAATACTCACTAATTTGATTAACAATGCTATTAAGTTTACGGAAGCAGGAGAAATAGTAATTGAGGTATCTACTGGCAGGATTCCAGGGTTATCGGCAGCCAGCGGCGACCAGAAACTTTTAGAGAATATTCAACCGTTAAAACTCGGAAGCAATCGCTCGCTGTTTTTGCTTTTTAAAGTCACAGATACAGGGATCGGAATTGCTGCGGAAGACCAAAAAAAGCTGTTTCAATCTTTTACTCAAGTTGATGCTTCTACGACGCGAAAGTACGGGGGTACAGGTTTGGGTCTGGCTATTTCTAAGCAGTTGGTGGAGTTGATCGGGGGTCAAATCGGTGTGGAAAGTACGCCGGGAACAGGCTCGACTTTTTGGTTTACAGTGCCTGCTGTTAAGGAAAATTTAACTGCTTTAGAGACTGGGTGCGAAGTGAATTTGCAAACGGTGCTGGCAGGTCGGAAAATGTTAGTTGCTAGCGATAAGCCGACAGTGCGAAAAGTGCTGCTGAGAATGGCTGTTTTGTGGGGGATGGAAGTTGAGGAGGTTGAGAATGGTTGGATGGCGATCGCCTCTCTGTACAAAGCTGTCAGTGTTAAATGCCCTTACGATATCGTTTTGGTCGATATTCAGTTGCCGGAAATGGCGGCGGGAAGTCTGGAAAGGTTGATGATTGCTGAACCGGCAATGCAGCAGACACACTGGGTGGTGCTGACTTCAATTACTCAGATACCGGAAGCGAAACGCTTGGTAGATATCGGTTTTAGTGGCTATTTAACTAAACCTGTGAAAGCTCATCGGCTGTTTGATTGCTTGGTAAATGCGATCGCCCCGGGTGAGGTAATTGACTCTTCTCTGGCAAATCCAACGTCCAATCCACCCTCAGCGACTGACAACCGGGAGTTAGCAAGCTTAAAGATTTTGTTAGTTGAAGATACTCCGATCAATCAAAAAGTTGGTCTGAATCAACTCAGAGTTTTGGGATGCACGGCGGATGTGGCAAATAACGGCGCTGAGGCGCTATCTATGGTTGCCCTCAAAAAGTATGACATTGTGTTGATGGACTGTCAGATGCCGATTTTGGACGGTTACGAAGCGACTTTGGAATTGCGGCGCCTGGAAGCGGCAGATGTTGCTGGTTCGATCGAGCCGCATCAAAAGACAGTGGTGATTGCGATGACGGCGAATGCTTTGAAGGGCGATCGGGAAAAGTGTCTGGCGGCGGGTATGGATGATTATATTAGCAAGCCTATTTTGATCGAAAATTTAAAATCTATATTACAAAATTGGTCGGTACAGTTGAAAATTGAAGTTCCCAAGTTTAATGGCGAGGAACTCAAAAACTCTGCTCCCGATCTCGCATCTGTAGTGGATATGGCACGTTTGCACGAAATTGCGGGCGCTGATTTAGAGTTTGAGCGGGAAATACTGGAAGCTTTTGTGGTGGATACTGGCAGTTATTTAGAAGCTGCTAAGGAGGCGATCGCCTCGGGAGATGTGGAGACACTGGCCCGCCGCGTGCATCAAATTAAAGGTGTCAGCGCGACGGCGGCGGTGCGGTTAATGCCGGAAATGGCCGATCGGCTTCAAAGTCTAGTCGAATCAAACGATTTGGAGGGCGCCACGAAAATCATCGCTGAATTGGAAATAATTTTGGCCCAGGTGGAAAAGTTGGCTGCTGCTGAATTATCTGAGCAATCGAGCTTATGTAAAGATTCTTAATCTTTTATCAAGCTGTGTATCTCAATATGACGAGATTGGGAACTTTGGTAACATCTTGTGTGTTGTAGCTTTTGACACTACTATATTCAGTTATTGTGGTCAAATATAAAATAATCATTAAGCCGATCGCAATTAGGGTGCTTTTCGTCTATCGGCTTGAAAGACTAAGACCAACTTTTCGCCCAGCCCGCCCATTAAGTGCGTATTTACGCTCAACGAGGTTTTATGACTCCAGTCATGTTACGCCAACTCTGGTCATTAATTGAGACCACCCAAGCCACTCTGTTAGTTAATTTGGACGATGACACCCTGGTACAGTGGCTGCTGAAGCAGTTAATGACCAACTCTGCGCTCAATGGCAAAGAAACAGATATGTTGAATGAGTACATCGAGTCTCGGCTGTCGCTAATCCGCGATTTAGCTGAGCAGCGTTTAGCACCAGAACGGTTCTAAGCCAATTAAATCAAAATTCCATATATATTTCACCAAAGGACGATCGCCCGCAGCGGGCAAAAAAAATAACACGTCGGTAGTGAGTAAACTTCTCAGAATGCATAACTAGGTTCAGAATTGCTAATTTTGAGCAGTCGGCTGTTGTACATCGCCGATAGATAGCAACAGTTCTCGACAGCTACAAGTTGACACTCCTCAGCCTGAGGCGTGAGGATTCTTAGTTCATAGACCGGACTTAAATTAAGAGTGTTACCACACCTAACCCAGAGGTGCAATCTCCCTAAGCGTTTACGTTGTCTAGCAACGAAGTTCCGACGTGCCCCGTCGTACTTATCCCACGATTCAGGATGTTAATTGCAGCATTGTGATCTCGATCCATTACGCATCCACACTTACAAATATGGGTGCGAGTGGAAAGGGACTTTTTAACGACTTCCCCGCAATTACTGCATTCTTGGCTGGTATAGGCAGGGTCCACCGCAATGGTAATCCGACCAAACACTTTCCCAAAGTATTCTAAGAACACTCTGAATTGATACCAAGATGCATCGCTGATTGATTTGGCTAAACAGTGATTTTTAACCAGATTTGACACTCTCAAATCTTCATAGACCACTACATCGTTTGATGTGATTACGCACCTTGCCAACTTGATAGCATGGTCTTTACGTTGTCTACTTATTTTGAGGTGTCGCTTACCTAAAATCACCCTAGCTTTTCGGCGATTAGCCGAACCTTTCGTCTTCCGACTTACTAAGCGCTGAGACCGCTTTAACACGCTCTCACCCTTACGCAGAAATCTAGGATTAGGGGCAGAATCACCATTTGAGTCTGTGTAAAACTCTTTCAATCCAACATCCAGACCAATCGTCTTCCCGGTACTTGGAAGCACTTCTAGGCGGTCTGTCTGTATGCAAAACTGGACATAATACCCATCGGCACGTTTTACCAATCTGACTCGTTTGATTTGACTGAGATCGTAGAATCCAAGGTCACGGGTACCTTTGATCTTCAACTTACCAATACCACATTTGTCTGTAAAAGTGATTGACTTGCAATCTGCTGACAGCTTCCAAGAATTAGTCTTGTACTCAACAGATCGACAATCCTTCTGAAAGCTGGGATAGCCTACTTTCTTCCCTTTCACTCCTTTCTTTATGTTGTCATAAAAGCGAGAAATTGATGCCCATGCTCTCTCCGCACTGGCTTGTCTTGCCATCGCACCCAACTTGTTTGCAAAGTCGAATTCTTTAGCCCAGATTGCACAGTATTTGGAAAGGTCGAACCATGACTTAGCTTTGCCGTCCATCCATAAACGAATCGATTTATTGCGAATGAATTGACAAATCCTAATCGCTTCATCGACTGCCTTGAACTGTTCAGTTTTGCCGTAAGCCTTAAATTCGAGAACGAGCATTTTAACTTCCTCCTATACATTCTATGATAGCACATTCATCATAGGAATGCTTGAACGCTGGAAGAGAATTAAAGTCCCCCTAGAAAGGGGAGGCTCTGACCCCAAATTCTTGGTAGGATCGTCGAGAAAGCGTTCTACTAAAATTTATGCGTAAATGGGGATTTCTACTGCTGGCAAGTGTGTTGTTCGTGGCACCGTTGGCATCTTGTCGAGATCGATCGGCACAAGTCGGACAAACATCAGCCTCGCCTGCGGGCGGCCAGTCGCCACAAACTTCCAGCCGGATAGATACAATTGTCAGCCGCGGCAAACTAATTTGTGGCATCAGCGGCGAATTGCCTGGTTTTAGCTTTGTAGACGAAAAAGGCAAATACTCGGGGCTGGATGTGGATGTGTGCAGGGCTGTGGCGGCAGCAATATTTGACGATCCCGAAAAAGTCGAGTACCGAAAGCTCAACGCCAAAGATCGATTTACAGTTTTGCAAGCCGGAGAAATCGACATTCTCAGCCGAAATACCACCTACACGGCGAGTCGCGACAGCACTACAGGACTGGAATTTGCCCCAGTGATCTTTTATGACTCTCAAAGCATCATGGTCAAAAAAGATAGCGGCATCAAAACTTTACAAGATTTTGCAGGCAAATCGATCTGCGTGCAGACAGGTACGAGTACGGAACAGAATTTGTCTGACCAAATGCGAAAATTGGGAGTTAAATACACTCCTGTGGTGTTTGAAGATGTGAATGCTACCTTTGCGACGTATCAAGAAGGCCGCTGTCAAGGTGTTACAGCCGATCGATCGCAACTCGTGTCTAAGCGCACAACTCTACCGACTCCTGAGAATAATGTTGTTTTGCCGATCGTGATGTCAAAGGAACCGTTAGCCCCAGCGGTGAAAAGCGGCGATCCTAAATGGTCGGATGCGGTGAGATGGATCGTTTTTGCAGCGATTGAAGCTGAAGATTTGGGAATTAATTCTACCAATGTAGACCAAATTGTGGCAAGCACTACAGATCCGAACGTCAAACGTTTGCTAGGAAAGGAAGGAGATTTAGGTAAAGGTTTCGGACTCCCGAACGATTTCGCCGCCCGGGTTGTTAAAAAAGTGGGGAATTACGGGGAAATGTACGATCGTAACCTCGGCCCGAAAAGTACACTTAAGTTAGACCGGGGTCAAAACAAACTCTGGAAAGATGGCGGTTTGCTTTACTCGCCGCCGTTCCGTTAACAGTTGACAGTTGACAGTTGACAGTTGACTGTTAACTGTCAACCAACAAGATATTTTAGACAGCTATTAAAAATTATGAATACAGAACCTCAACCGGGCAAATCTCAGAAATTGTCCAAATTTCAAGATATCTCAAAACTGCTGCGGGACGATCGCTTCTGGAAAATAGCCGGACAGGCGATCTTCGTAATTTTAGTAATCACTGTCATCGCCATTCTCTGGGACAATCTCAGTGCCAATTACGCGCAATTGGGGATTGCATTTGGATTTGATTTTCTCAACTCCCAAGCATCCTTTGATATCGGCGAAAGCGTGATTCCCTACAGTCCCGAAAACACTTACAGACAAGCTTATTTTGTCGGTTTAATCAACTCGCTGCGGGTGATGGGACTCGGGCTGATTTTTGCAACAATTGCGGGTTTGACCGTAGGAATTGCGCGCCTTTCCGACAATTGGTTGCTGCGAACTCTGGCTGGTTTGTATGTGGAGATTTTGAGGAATACGCCATTATTGCTGCAATTATTTTTCTGGTATTTTGCAGTTTTCATTTCCCTACCAAAACTGGAAGACAACCCGCAGATGAGCGGGCCGATTTACTTGACAAATCGCGGCATTGCTGTCCCTTGGCCGGCGGCGTTACCTGGTTTTGAGATTTGGTTGATTTTGCTAACTATCGGAGTTTTGGTGGCGGCTGGGCTGTGGATGTGGCGGACACGGGTGATGCTGGAAGAAGCTAAGCCGGGAAGACAGTTGTTTTGGGCTCTAGGTGCGATCGTCCTGAGTGCAATCTTAGCTTTAATTATCACCAAAAATCCACCTTTCCGCCTAGGTTTGCCGCGTCTGACACCAGAATTACAACTCGAAGGAGGATTAAAATTAACTCCAGAATTTGCAGCCCTAGTCACAGGACTCAGCTTGTATACTGGCAGTTACATTGCCGAAATTGTGCGGGCTGGAATTCAATCAGTATCTAGAGGCCAGTGGGAAGCGGCAAAGTCTTTGGGACTGAAGTCTGGAACCATGATGCGGATGGTAATTTTGCCGCAAGCTTTGCGAGTAATTTTGCCGCCTTTAACCAGTCAGTATCTCAATTTAGCTAAGAATTCCAGTTTAGCGGTTGCGGTTGCTTATCCCGACATTTACTTTGTTGTGGGATCTCCGACCTTGAATCAGACCGGAAGGGCGATCGAAACAATGATAATTATCATGGGAACATACCTGACAATTAGTTTGATAATTTCTCTATTCATGAATTGGTACAATAGCACGGTACAACTCAAGGAAAGGTAAAGAGTTAATGTTTGAGATTTTACAACGGCGCTTAAAGGAAAGAGAAAAATGGTATACAGTGATTTTAGTTTAGAGGGCGTAGTCAAAACATTTGAATTAAAGTATTCGGAAGTCACTGATTTATTTGGCAAAAACCCCAATTTAGAATGCAGCCAACTACTAGCAGAAACTCTCAAGCGCAGTGTACCGTTAGCCTTGGCAAGTAACACCAAAAAATCCCGCGCTGAAATGATTACAGCACCAATTTTAATTGAACTTAGAGAACAATTACAAAAGCGAATTAGCTTATTTTCAGGTATTGACTTTAATGTTGACTCCGAAAAAGGCTTAAACGGCAGTTGCGATTTTCTGATTGGCAATTCATCAGGACTCTTGTTCGTCGAGGCACCAGTCATTATAATTGTAGAAGCAAAACCGGAAAATCTCAATAGTGAATTGGGACAGTGTGTAGCGGAAATGTTGGCAGCCAGAATATTTAATGAACGTGAAGGAAACGCAATTCCTGCGATTTATGGCGCTGTCACTAGCGGAAGCATCTGGAAATTCCTCAGATTAAAAGACCAAGTAATTGAAATAGGTTTGACCGAGTATTACATCACAGATGTGAATAAAATTCTAGGCATATTAGCTAGTATAATCAATCATTAATAACAACTAATAACCTATGGAAACAACCCCCGTACTATCGCCCCCAGCCACCGAATCGCCCACCCCTTGGAATTGGGCGCGCAAAAACCTATTTAGTACCTGGTACAACAGCATTCTGACAGTAGTTTGCCTAATTATCGCCTTCCAAACTATTAAAGGAATTATTGTTTGGGCAACTACAAAGGCTCAATGGCGCGTGTTAGCAGCCAACTTGCCGTTATTTTTTGTCGGTAGATTTCCCAGCGAATCGTACTGGCGGCTGTGGATAGTAGCGGCCATAATTGCTTTGTTGGGAGGCTTAACTTGGGGAAATATTCAGCGGGAAGAAAGGCTTTGGAATCCACCTTTATTAATTATACTCGGGGCTGCGGTTGTGGGTGCGGTCATTTCGCCGATCGACCTCACATCTCGCCTCTACCTCTTAGGAATTATCATCGCAGCCACCGCCAGCTATGCCATCGCGACACAAATCAACCCCAAAGTCATGGGCTGGATGCCTGCAATTTGGGCTCTTTCCTTCCCACTAATTCTGTGGCTAATCAAAGGCGGTTTGGGCTTGACAGAAGTGTCAACAAATGATTGGGGCGGTTTAGTGCTGACGCTGTTTTTAGCAATTATTAGCATTGTACTCTCCTTTCCCTTGGGAGTATTGCTCGCCCTGGGTAGACAAAGTTCTTTGCCAGTCGTCAAACTGTTTTCAACATTATACATTGAAATTGTTCGAGGTTTGCCGTTAATTGGCATTTTGTTTTTAGGTCAAGTAATGCTGCAATTATTCTTGCCGCCAGAATATCCCAAATTAGATAGAGTCATTCGGGCGATCGCCGGACTAACATTATTTAGTGCGGCCTACTTGGCGGAAAACGTGCGCGGTGGCTTGCAGGCCGTGCCCAGGGGACAAATAGAAGCAGCAAGGGCGATCGGGCTAAATACACCCTTACTCACAATTCTGATTGTACTACCTCAAGCACTGCGAACAGTCATTCCGGCGATCGGCGGACAATTCATCGGATTATTTATGGATACATCCCTACTTTCCCTATTCGGAATGTTAGAATTAATCGGCATATCCCGCGCCGTTTTAGCAAATCCATCCTACATCGGCAGGTACGCCGAAGTTTACATATTCGTCGGCATCATCTATTGGGTATTTTGCTACTCAATGTCACTAGCCAGCCGCAAAATAGAACGAAGTTTAGAAGTAAGTCAAAGGTAAAAAACTATCTGCGTTCATCCGCGTTCATCTGCTTACATCAGCGGTAAAAAAAATATGGAAACTCAACTAACAGCCCCAGAAACAGTAATCGTAGCAGAAAACGTCCACAAATGGTACGGACAATTTCACGTACTGCGCGGCGTCAGCATGAACGTAAACCGAGGCGAAGTCGTCGTCGTGATGGGGCCCTCGGGTTCAGGAAAATCGACGTTTATTCGCACTTTCAACGCATTAGAAGCATACCAGCAGGGTAAAATTACGATCGACGGAATCGAACTTTCCCACGACTTGCGAAACATCGAGACAATTCGCCGGGAAGTAGGAATGGTATTTCAGCAATTCAACCTATTTCCCCACTTATCCGTCTTGCAAAACGTCATGCTAGCGCCCGTTTGGGTGCGCCGCTGGCCCAAGAAAAAAGCCGAAGAAGTGGCGATGCAACTATTAGAAAGAGTAGGGATTTTAGAACAAGCAAAAAAATATCCCGGACAACTTTCTGGGGGACAGCAGCAGCGAGTAGCGATTGCACGTTCCCTGGCGATGCAACCTAAAATTATGCTATTTGACGAACCGACATCCGCATTAGACCCGGAGATGGTGCGAGAAGTTTTAGATGTCATGCGAAATTTAGCTCAAACTGGAATTACAATGGTAGTGGTAACTCACGAAGTCGGATTTGCGCGCGAAGTTGCCGATCGCATTGTGTTGATGGATGGCGGCGTTTTAGTTGAAGAAGCGCGCCCGGAAGAGTTTTTTCAAAATCCGAAGGAAGAACGCACACGCAAGTTTTTATCTCAGATATTATAAATTGGGAATTGGGCATAGGGAATTGGGCATGGGGCATGGGTATTGGTAACAACAAATAACTAATAACTAATAACTAATAACTAATGACCACAAAAACTCTGCCGCTAGTTAAAGACTCAGAACGCCTAGAAAGTCGCCTCAAAGAAATTCCGGCAGTTCCTGGTGTATACTTGATGCGCGATGAGGGCGATCGCATCCTTTACATCGGCAAATCAAAAAAACTCCGAAACCGCGTCCGTTCCTACTTCCGCGAAAGCCAAAATCTCAGTCCTCGCATCGCGATGATGGTGCAGCAAGTGCGTGAAATTGAATTCATCGCCACCGACACAGAAGCGGAAGCTTTAGCATTAGAAGCAAACCTGGTTAAACAACATCAACCTCACTTTAATGTCCTCCTCAAAGATGATAAAAAATATCCTTATTTGTGCATAACTTGGTCGGAAAAATATCCGCGTATTTTTATCACCCGCAAACGTCGCGCAGGTAGTGCCAAAGACCGCTACTACGGCCCTTACGTGGATACAGGGGCGCTGCGGAGCACGCTGCATTTAATCAAGCGGATTTTCCCCCTGCGGCAGCGCCCTCAACCTTTGTTTAAAGACCGTCCTTGTTTGAACTACGACATCGGCCGCTGTGTTGGTGTTTGTCAAGGGTTAATATCTGCGGAAGATTACCAAAAAATCATCCAAAAAGTGGCGATGATTTTCCAGGGAAGAACTCAGGAATTGCTCGATATCCTGGAACCCCAAATGGAAGAAGCCGCTACAGATTTGAACTTTGAAACGGCGGCGCGGATTCGCGATCAAATTAAGGGTTTGCAGTCTTTGAGTGCGGGTCAAAAAGTGTCTTTACCCGATGATACGGTTTCTCGGGATGCGATCGCCCTTGCAGCAGACACCGAGCACGCTTGCATTCAATTATTCCAGATTCGTGCCGGTCAATTAGTCGGAAGACTGGGATTTATGGCGGAAATACCCAGGGTTGATACAGGGGCACCGCCCCTACATTCCGGGGAAGAAGAATTATCTCACCCCCCCCTCGTTCCCCCCCCTTACCAAGGGGGGGTAGAAGCCGGGGCGATTTTGCAACGGGTGTTAGAGGAACACTATCAAAATGTCGAACCTGTAGAAATTCCCAGCGAAATCTCAGTACAATATGATTTACCAGAAGCGGAAATATTAGCAGATTGGTTAAGCAATCGCAAGGGTCGAAAAGTGACAATTTTAACTCCGCAGCGACAAAGTAAAGCAGAGTTAATTGAGATGGTGGAACGCAATGCTGAGTATGAATTGGCGAGAATGCAAAGATTGAGCGATCGCAATTCTCAAGCAATGCAAGATTTAGCAGAAGTTCTCGATTTGCCAGAAGTTCCGCACCGCATTGAAGGTTACGATATTTCTCACATTCAAGGTTCGGATGCGGTAGCTTCCCGCGTGGTATTTATTGATGGTTTACCAGCCAATCAGCACTACCGCCACTACAAAATTAAAAATCCTGAGATTAAGTCGGGTCATTCTGACGACTTTGCTAGTTTAGCAGAAGTTATCGGTCGTCGATTTCGAGGTAAAAAGCAAGAAGAGTTTAGCGATTTAGGAGAACAGGAAGAAATCAGCAGTGTATCTACAGTCGATCGTGCTATTGTGGACAAACCGGACTTAATTATGATCGATGGTGGAAAAGGTCAACTATCAGCAGTTGTGGCTGTTTTGCGGGAGATGAATTTGCTAGAAGAGTTGCGCGTTGTTAGTCTGGCAAAGCAGCGAGAGGAGATATTTTTGCCGGGGGAATCTTTGCCGCTACCCACTAATGCTGAGCAACCGGGTGTACAGTTATTGCGGCGGGTGCGGGATGAGGCGCACAGATTTGCTGTAAGTTTTCACCGGGATCAAAGAAGTGCCAGAATGAAGCGATCGCGCCTTGATGACATTCCCGGATTGGGACACCACCGACAAAAACAATTGTTAGCACATTTTAGGTCGATCGACTATCTGCGTTTAGCGACTCCCGAACAGTTGGCAGAAGTTTCTGGGATTGGGCCGCGTCTGGCGCAGCAAATTTACGATTATTTCCATCCGTAAAGCCTTATCCAGCGTCGGAGACGGGGATTTTTGGAACCTGGGGGCGATCGGCGAATAAGCACCAATGCAGCCCCTTTAAGGCAGGTATTCAAAAATTTTGCACATTCCTATTGCAATCGAGATAAACTTGTGATATGTTTGTCTTCTGTGTGAATGCGGGCGTAGTTTAGTGGTAAAACTTTAGCCTTCCAAGCTAACTATGCGGGTTCGATTCCCGCCGCCCGCTTCTGAATATAAGAGCCTCAAACTCACGAGAAATCAACGGTTTGAGGTTTTTTAGTGGCGATTTTTCGGGTTGATCGGGGGTCAAGTTGACTAGAAATTGACTACAAACCGACCTTTTTGGAGACAATTTGACTACGATTTGACTAGAAATATCCAGCCGATAGTCAAGCGAGTGCCCGATCGCTGCTACCCGCCAACTATCTCTAAAAACGACTCTACATCTCAGTCTATGGTGAACTGGGTGCAACAATAATTGGTTAACATAGAGTGCCCTGATTTGCCAATATTGTCGATCGTACTCAGCTTGAGTTATGACTGATTCAGAGTCGCATCAGTCACAAGGAGAACCCGTGAAATATTTTTCAGTAGTAATGTATTTGCTGCGGGAACGGCAAAAGTTTCTCGAAGAAATTCGCGAAGGTGTCAAACTCAAATCTAAAATTTTCGGTTTGTTGATTTCTAGTACCGTATTTTTTGCCATTTACGGAGCAATTTTGGGTGCATCTAGTACGTGGATGCAATGTCTGATTTCAGCAATTAAATTGCCAGCACTTTACTTGCTGACGCTGATTATCTGCTTTCCGACACTGTACTTTTTTAATGTCATGTTTGGTTCAAAACGCAGTTTTGAGCAGTATTTGACATTGTTAATGACATCAATGGCGATGATTAGCGTTTTGCTGTTTGGATTTGCACCTGTCAGTCTGTTTTTTCTGATCAGCAGTACCAACTACAATTTTTTTCTACTGCTGAATGTTGCTATTATGGCAGTCACAGGATTTTTGGGGGTAAGTTTCATTTATCAAGGAATGCACTTTCTGTCGGAACAAGATGCCGAAGGCAAAGATATCAGGCTAAATATTTTGCGATTCTGGTTGGGACTTTATGCCTTTGTTGGCAGTCAGTTAGGATGGACGCTGAGACCATTTTTTGGCGCACCGGGACAAGCTTTTCAACTGTTCCGCAGCCGAGACAGCAATTTTTATATGAGTCTGTGGGATTCAATTAGGTCTCTGGGAGGATTTTAATTAATGCCAAGTTAAGGAGATTTGAAATAGTGAAACAAGCGGGTTTGGATGAGTTGATAATTCCTGAAAAGGAGTTGGAGGATTTGAGCGGAATAGCTTTGAGCGACGGTTTTGCAGCGGATTTTTACCGATCGGCTGTATTCCAAGATCGTAAAAAGTTATTTTCTTTTTTGTTGAATGAGTTGCTGATATTTTGTATGACATTAGTTGTTTCGCTGCCTATTGCTTTACTCGCCAGTAAAAATCAAGTTGGTATTACCGATGCTGAGATATTTGTCCGGGTTTTGCAAATAACTTTGGGCTTGTCAGTGGCGATTACTGTTGCTTGGAATGTCTATAAATGGGTGAAGGCAAAGCATTTAGCAACGCTAGCGGGTCTACTGGATGAAGTTGAGAAGTATCACGAGATAATTAAGGCTTTAGATATTATCGATCGCCTAACGGCTGCTGGCAACTTACAAGCCAATTTAATTAATCGAGCAAATGCAATCGAGGCATTAACAATTACTAGAGAAAGTTTAGTCTGTGCTTTAAAAACAGAAAGGATTCTCAGGGAAAATCAGAAATTTATCGATCGCCGTTACGAGTTATTTGCTAACATTGAAAGTAATTTAGCTGCTTTGATGGCGATGGATGTGAGCGATCGGGCGACTGAATACGGCGAGTTGCTGAATGAGGCATTGGAAATTGGGATGAGCGTCCACAAAGAAGTAAGAAAGTTGCAAAATGAACGTTAATTATTGGTTTGTAGTAAGGAATGCAAGTCCTTAAAGCTGAATTTTTAAGGACTTACATCAATTCCGGTTGCATCGGAATTAATATAACCCGAAATCAGGACACGGCAGTGCCGTTTCCCTACAATTAATTACGTTAGGGAAACGGCACTGCCGTGTCCTCTATATCTTTTTTTGTAACGCCAAAAAATCAATCATCGAAAATATCTAATTGTTCGCCCTCCGACTCTTTTTTGCCATCTTTTTTAACACCTTTCCGCAGCCCGATCGCAATTTTGCTATGTTTCTCAATCTGCTTCATCACCTGTCTCGCCCTGTCAATCACTGAGGTTGGCAAACCAGCCAATCTCCCCGCTTCAATTCCGTAAGATTTATCAGCACCCCCGGGCTGAACTTGGTGCAAAAATACGATTTGATCCGGCAATTCTTTCACTGTCACCTGATAATTTGCCACATTATCCAAAATAGAAGCTAACTCATTCAACTCGTGATAGTGAGTTGCAAAAATTGTCCGCGCCCGAATTTCGGTTGCTAAATATTCCGCCACAGACCAAGCAATAGAAAGTCCGTCAAACGTCGCCGTTCCCCTACCAATTTCATCTAACAAAACCAATGATTTCGGCGTAGCGTGATTGAGAATATTGGCAGTTTCATTCATTTCTACCATAAACGTAGACTGACCGGTTGCTAAATCATCTACTGCACCGACGCGCGTAAAAATACGATCGCAAATTCCTAAATTAGCAGCCTTCGCCGGCACAAAACTGCCCATCTGCGCCATTAACTGGATTAAACCAATTTGCCGCAAATAACAACTTTTGCCACTAGCATTCGGCCCGGTTAAAATAATTAAATCTGGGCGGTTTAGCGATTCTTCCCGGCCCAAAAAAGCCGAATTAGGTACAAAAAATCCCGGTGGTAAAGATTTTTCCACCACCGGATGACAACCGTCAATAATTTTAATTTCCCGACTTTCTACCATATTTGGGCGGCAGTAATTCTGGTAAACAGCGACTTCCGCCAAACCGCACAAAACATCGGCCGCCGCCACCGCACGGGAAACATTGCGAATAACTTCGGCGTGTTCTCCTACCTCCGATCGCACTTTAGCAAAAATATCGTATTCCAAGTGATTTAAATCTTCCCGCGCCGTCAGAATTCGCACTTCTCTTTCTTTTAATTCTTCTGTACTGTAGCGTTCTTCATTTGTCAGAGTTTGCTTGCGGGTGTAGTCGTTCGGTACTTGGTCTACTTTCGATTTTGTAATGCTGATGTAATAGCCGAAAGCTTTATTATAGCCGACTTTTAAATTAGAAATTCCGGTGCGCCTTCTTTCATTTTCTTCCAAATCAGCCATCCATGCTAAGTCGGTGGATGCAGTTTGGCGCATTTCATCTAGCATGGGATTGATTCCCGCTCGAATCAAACCTCCTTCTTTTAAATGAATCGGCGGTTCGTCTACTAAATGATCGTGAATTTTAGTGGCTAATTCTTCTAGAATTAGCGGTACATTTTGCAGTGCTTTTAAATAGGGCGATCGCCCTTGAGCTGCGATCAAGGCTAATTCCGGCAGTTTCGAGAGAGAATCAGCTAAAGCGACTAAATCTCGGGCGCTAGCTGTTCCCGAACCTGCGCGGCCCGTCAGTCTTTCGATGTCGTAAATTTGGCGCAGTAACTGCTGCAAATCTTGGCGCAGTGTGTTATTTTCTACTAATTCTTGAATCGTGTCGTGTCGCGCACAAATACCTTTAATATTGAGCAAAGGTTGCAGTACCCAACGGCGCAAAGCCCGGCCTCCCATTGCAGTGCTGGTTTTGTCGATCGCCCACAGCAACGAACCATGAAAAACCCCGTCTCTCACAGTTTGAGTAATTTCGAGATTGCGGCGGGTTTGATAGTCGAGGATCATAAAATCGGTGAGAGTGTAAGTGTGCAATCTTTGCAAAGAAACTGCTTTTTCCTTTTGAGTTTCTTCCAGATATTGCAGCAAACCGCCGGCGGCGCGCACTGCGAGGGAAAGGTGTCCGCATCCCATCCCTTCGAGCGATCGCACTCTGAACTTTTGCAGGATTCTCTGTTTTGCTTCGGACAAAGTAAACGGAATTTGCGATCGCAAAGAATAGCAAAACGAAGTCGGCAAACAATCTGGCAAATGCTCAGATTTCTCTCCTGGTCTCAACATCGTCACCAAATCCGGCGCATTAGTCGGAATCAAGACTTCCGATGGTTGCAAGCGCAGCAATTCTAGGGTTAATTGTTCTAAACTCTCTGCTTGGGTAGTGACGAATTCTCCCGTAGAAATATCTGTATAAGCTAATCCCCAATGCGTTCCAGCGATGACGATTGCTGCTAAAAAATTATTTTGTCTGGGTTTGAGCATTCCGTCATCAGTCAAAGTTCCTGGAGTCAGAATCCGGGTAATTTCTCGCTTGACTTGACGGCCTTCTCTAGCCGCGATCGAGGCATCTTCAACTTGGTCGCAAACTACCACGGCATAGCCTTTTTCTACTAACATTGAAGTGTAGCGATCGAGGGCGTGGTGTGGCACTCCCGTCATCGGTACTCTGCCGATTTCTTTGCCGCTTTCTTTGCTAGTACAAACAAGCTCTAATTCGCGAGAAATTGTAACTGCGTCTTGGAAGAAACACTCAAAAAAATCGCCGACTCGAAACAATAAAAGTGCGTGGGGATATTGTTCTTTTACTTCCACATACCGCTGCATCATCGGTGTCAGCTTTGTGAATTCTAGCAGGCGGTGGTCGGCATTGGGGATGTTGGCTTGATTGGGGTCTGTTGGGGTAGATGCAGTGTAAGGCATAAAAGGCGATCGATAAATTTTAATCTTTAACAACTTTACCGCAAGCTCGGCTTTTACGTATAACTAATGATACAATATTTGACGATTAATCCCCCTTAAGTAGGGTGCGCGATTCTCCAGATGCGAGCCCAGTTATATGGTTCGTAGTGCGGACTTCAGTCCGCTATACGGCTGCGGACTGAAGTCCGCACTACGAGCCGCGCGTGCACTTAATCGAGCAGACACGATATGAGAGAGCAGCGACTGGCGATCGCCAAAAACAACCTCAGCCATCTTTGTTAGCTGTTAAAACAATAATCCTAAATCTATTGCAATTTACTCTGGGATCAACTCTACCTTTTTGATAACTTAAAACAGCCGAAAGATAGATTTGTAAATTATACCTCGGATAGAGAACTGCCACATTTTATATGCTTAAAATTAAACAATCCAGCCAATTGATTTAGCTGCGGAGTAAATTTAAGATTTAGAATCAAAAATCTGGGAGTTAACTAAAGGAGAAAAAAATAATGAAAGCTCTTTGCTGGCACGGAGCAAATGACGTGCGAGTTGATAATGTACCTGAGCCAACAATTATCAATCAGCGCGATGCGATCGTCAAAATTACATCTACAGCAATCTGCGGCTCGGATTTGCACCTCTACAACGGTTACATTCCCACAATGCAATCGGGCGACATCATGGGTCACGAATTCATGGGGGAAGTAGTCGAACTAGGCAGCGAAGTCAAGAACTTAAAAAAGGGCGATCGCGTTGTCATTCCTTTTACTATTTCTTGCGGGAGTTGCTTCTTTTGCAACCGCGATTTGTGGTCGCTGTGCGACAACTCCAACCCCAATGCAGGATTGGCAGAAAAAATCTACGGCCATTCGCCGGCGGGATTGTTTGGCTACTCGCATTTAACCGGGGGCTACGCAGGCGGACAAGCAGAATACGCCCGCGTTCCGTTTGCAGATGTCGGGCCTTTAAAAATTCCCGACGGACTTTCGGACGAACAAGTATTGTTCCTCACCGATATCTTTCCGACCGGTTACATGGCGGCAGAAAACTGCAACATTCAGCCCGGGGATACAGTAGCTGTTTGGGGCTGCGGGCCGGTCGGACAATTTGCGATCAGAAGCGCGTTTATGCTGGGGGCCGATCGAGTAATTGCGATCGATCGCGTACCGGAACGCTTGCAAATGGCCGCCGCGGCCAAAGCCGAAATCATCAACTACGAAGAAATGGACGCCGGGGAAGCCGTCACCGAAATGACGGGGGGACGGGGGCCCGACGCCTGCATCGACGCTGTGGGGATGGAAGCCCACGGCACCGGTTTGGACGCTTTGTACGACAAAGCAAAGCAGGCTGTGCGCTTGGAGAGCGATCGACCCACGGCCCTGCGCCAAGTCATCCTCGCTTGTCGCAAAGGCGGTACTGTCTCGATTCCCGGCGTTTACGGCGGGTTTGTTGACAAAGTGCCATTAGGTGCTGCTTTCAACAAAGGTTTGACCATGAAAATGGGACAAACCCACGTTCACCGTTATTTGCGGCCTTTGCTCGATCGCGTCCAAAAAGGCGAAATAGACCCCAGCTTCGTAATTACCCACCGCATGAAATTGGATGAAGCGCCCCACGCTTACGAGATTTTCAAGCAGAAAAAAGACAACTGCATCAAAGTTGTCCTCAAACCGTAAATCACATTCAACACACAAGGAAAAACCATGCTTTTACAAGAAAAAGAATCCGGCGACTTGATCGAAATTCTCGATGTCGATGGTTTAATCAGTCCTGCTCTAAATGAGGTATTGGGGCGAAATCAAGCAGGTGAAGAAGAGCAAGAACCAGCGAAGTTTCCCAAGGGTAAATTAGTGTTTCCCTCCGGCGAAGTTTTGCCGCGCTGCTGGACTGAGGAAAATTACAAAACTAATTGATTCCAGGGCTGTTTCATAATTCGTAGGGGCGGTGCCACCGTGCCCGCCCTCTTAGTCTGGGTCGGGGGTAGGCACGGGGGCACTACCCCTACGTTTATAGTTTTTCCGAGAATGAAACAGCCCTGAATTGATATCGGTGCGCTAATTAATTAAGGACTAAATTCATTAATATTTAAAAAATGTCTAGCCCGCAATCCACTCGACTTGATGCGCTTCTGTGATGTCTGGAATATCCAGCCGCGCAGCTAATTTGCGAATGACTGTTTCTGGGACTGGTGCGGGGCGCGATCGATTCCGCCGCAATACTTCCTCCAAAGGAACTTCCAGGTAAACAATGCGAATTCGCACTCCATAACCAGCAAAAAAAATAATTAATTGCTGCCGCATTTGTTTAGTTGTATTCGTAGCATTCCAGATAAAAGAACGCCCCACTCTCATATATTCCCGCGCTCTATTTTTGGCTTCCATTATTACATTGCCGGGAGTTTCATCGGGAGGAACATTCATTTCTTGTCGCAGCGCGTCCAGCGAAATTACCGGGCGATCGGGCAGATTTTCTTTAATCCAATAATCTTTGCCACTTCCGGGTAATCCCGACATCAAAACTACTTCGCATCTAGTATCGTCAAATGCTTCGTAATCGGGATTGCCGTTCTCTTTGCGGAAGTAAATAAATCGGCTGTGTGCTGAGGGGAACTGTCGGGGAGAATTAAAACAATTATTTTCTTGACAAAACTCCCGAAATAGTTGTATTTTATC
Source organism: Cyanobacteria bacterium OTE_58_metabat_593 (assembly GCA_031372825.1). Classification (GTDB taxonomy): domain Bacteria; phylum Cyanobacteriota; class Cyanobacteriia; order Cyanobacteriales; family Microcoleaceae; genus Microcoleus. The sequence goes on from JANMLZ010000111.1 coordinate 32,626, forward strand.
TAGTATTTCTTGTTGGTCGGCGCAGTGGCGGCCGCGCACGTCTGCTTCTGCTAAAAGTGCCAGGAAATCGCAGCGGACAACTTGACTGACTTTAATTACCGACTGCTGCGGGTTGGGTTTTTCTAGCAGCCAGATGGGTAAACTGCCGAATTGGACGATCGCCACAACTGTTTCCCGAATTTCAAACTGCACAGGCGGCTCGAATTGCGATAAAATTTGCCTGACCATTCTCGCACCTTGACGGGCGTGACCTTTGGAACTAACTCTGCCATCTGCTTCGAGTTTTGTAAAGGCCGGTTTAGCTACATCGTGCAGCAAAGCAGCGGCAAAAAGCATCGAACGTTCTTTTTCGGGTAATTGACGCCAATTCGGGGAAGAGATTAAGGCTTTGCTGACCATTTTGGTGTGAATGAAAACATCTCCTTCGGCGTGGTAAATCGGGTCTTGCTGGCATCCTTTGAGGTTGTCAATCCAGTCGAAATGTGTTTGAATATTATCCCAATCCAGCGACCAATCTGGCGGTGCTGGACAAAAGGGAAAAGTCCAAGTTGGGGATTGTGATAATAGAGCATTCATAACTTTACCTGCTGGTTAACTAAAATTTAAATAAATCTGCACCGGGACGTAGAATATTCGGTATAATCGGGCGGTTAAGCCAATGTCCTTCTGCATTTTTAATAGCAGTCAAAAAGCTGGCACGCACGTATTTGTAACGCGCTTTTACTATTCCGTCTTCTTCAATTTTAATATACAAACCTTCCATAATCTCGCTCTTGTCAGTTTCTTTCAAGCACCGCTCTTCATCTAATCCCATTTCCAGGCAATACAAGCGCAATCTCTCCAAATATCCAGGCCCAATAAAATGGGAATTTCCCATCAACTGCATCATTTGATTGTGAGATTTCAGCACTCCTGAAAACAGCACGGGAACTGACACTAACGGCAGTCCGCTTAACAATTTGCGGCGGGCTTCTGTACTCATAAATTGACTGGTTTCTAAATCCAGCACGTCGTATTCCATAAAATAGTGCGGCAGAAAATCGTAAAAAACAGTGTGTTTGGCATACAGCCATTCGCCGTACAAAATATAACGATTTCCCAGCACTTCTCCCAGCGGGCCGCTGAGACTGTAAGCCCACTGTTTGAATAAGTTAAAATGTTTTTCTCGCGGGCCACCGGTGAGATAGTGACCGCGACTTTGCAGCAGCATTTGTCCGTCTGGGGCGAAGCTGATGCCTGTATTTGCGCCGTCTACCTTTTCTTCGATCGTTGTAGGGCGATCGCAAATATTGCTAAATGGCACGCTGTCGAGGTCTTCATCTCCCGGCTGGAAACGCGAACCTTCGATGTGATAAGTTCTGGGATATTTAACAATTTCGGCCATCGCGCTGTTACCTCATTCCTTTAAATATTATAGCAATTCTATATCAGTTGTGAATTGTAATTTTTAACGAAGCGCGAAAATTAACGGACACCAAGTCAGATTATAGAGAGGTTTGCAAATCATTTCGGATCGCTATATAATTGAATTATCACAAAGGAGCGCATATTTTGAAATCTCAAAATTTCCAGAACATATCATCAGCAATCGCTGGAATTCTATTAATAGGTGCGCTGCTCCTCGGCTTCAATTCTTTTGTCGTCATCAATCCAGGCGAAGCAGGAGTGGTCAGCGTTTTAGGAAAAGCCACAGATGGAGCATTGTTAGAAGGATTTCACTTCAGACCCCCGCTGATATCCAAGGTTGATGTGTACGATGTAACAGTCCAAAAATTTGAAGTCCCCGCCCAAAGCGCTACTAAAGACCTTCAGGATTTAAATGCTAGTTTTGCCATCAATTTTCGCCTCGATCCCAACAGAATAGTTGATGTCAGAAGGACTCAAGGAACATTGGAGAATATAGTTTCAAAAATTATTGCACCTCAGACGCAAGAAGCGTTTAAAACAGCGGCTGCACTGAGAACTGCCGAACAATCTATTACTCAAAGAAGTGAACTGAAGCGAGATTTTGATAGTGCTCTCAAGGAAAGGCTATCAAAGTATGATGTAATCGTGCTTGATACCAGCGTTGTCAATATTCGATTTTCCACTGATTTTGCGAAAGCGGTTGAGGAAAAACAGGTTGCCGAACAGCGGGCGCAAAGAGCTGTTTATGTGGCTCAGGAAGCAGAACAACAGGCTCAAGCTGACATTAACCGCGCTCAAGGTAGGGCGGAAGCTCAAAGGCTTTTGGCGGAAACTTTGAAAGCTCAGGGCGGCGATTTGGTGCTGCAAAAGGAGGCTATCGAAGCTTGGAGAAGCGGTGGTGCTCAGATGCCAAAAGTGCTGGTAATGGGTGCAGGTTCTAGCCGGGTTCCTTTCATTTTTAATATGAACGATATTCAGGAAGAAGCCGATCGCCCGCAAGTGACTAACAATTAAAATATGACTGAGGGTGACAAACCCGGTGTCTCGGAAAATATGGGCTTTGTTAAGGAGAAATCTTGCAAGAAAGCGGGTTTCCTCGGAAAGCGCGCATAAGTCTTATCACAGTTGCCGGAGTATGCTAGACTTCTGAAAGCCAAAATATAACGACAGGTTGAAACCTGTCGCTATTAAAGCGAAGTCCGCAATTAACGCGCAGACAGCACACTCATTTTAGGAAGCAAGGAGAAATTATGACCCGCGCTATTATGGAAACCAACAAAGGTACAATCAATTTAGAACTGTTCGATGCGGATGCGCCGAATACAGTGAAGAATTTTGTTGACTTGGCGGAAAAAGGCTTTTACGACGGATTGGCTTTTCACCGAGTCATTCCTAACTTTATGGTTCAAGGTGGCTGTCCGAAAGGCACTGGAACCGGCGGCCCTGGCTACAAAATTAAGTGTGAAATCAACTCGCACAAACATTTGGCAGGAACTTTATCGATGGCTCATGCAGGTAAAGATACGGGTGGTAGCCAATTCTTTATTTGCCATTCTCCCCAGTCTCATTTAGATGGAATTCACACAACTTTTGGTGAAACTGAGGATATGTCTGTCGTCAATGCTATCAAACAAGGCGACAAGATTATTTCTCTCAAAATCGAACATTAATTTTCAGTAATTAGTTGCGTTTGTAGTAAGGACGAAGAGTCCTTATTGCAAACAAAAGTTGTCAAATTTAATAATTTTAAAATCTACAATTTATGACTGCAATAAATGATGCTGCTGTGGTGGCTCACTTAACTGAAGTGTATTTAAAATACGAAAAAGCTCTTTGTACGAATGATATTGAAACTCTAGATAATTTGTTCTGGGATTCGCCGTTCGTCGTGCGGTTTGGGGTGACGGAGAATCTGTACGGGAGCGATGAAGTGAGGGCTTTTCGCGCCGGGCGATCGCCTGTAAATGTCGATCGAGAAATGTCCAATCTCAAAGTGGTTACTTTCGGTGCAGACACAGCCGCTGTGACGCTTGAATTTCGGCGCGTAATGGATGGAGTGGTGCGGCTGGGGCGGCAGAGTCAGATGTGGCGGAAGTTTCCTCAAGGGTGGAAGATTGTCTCGGCTCACGTTTCTTTGTTGCCGGTGTAGATGTTAAAGGTAAAAAAACAATAATTGTCTAAACCAAGCGGACTTTATGACTGAATCATTCATCTACAGAAACATCTAATAGTTCAATTTCCAGACTTTCTTCCTCATCTTCATAATTAAATTCCAATCTGCTCTGCTTAATAATTTCGCTCAATATATTGCTTAAATATCCGGTAGTGTTTTTTTGTAAAGGACAGAGGAAAACAATCTCTCTGATTATCCAATCCCCATTTTTTTTCTGATTTGTTGGTTGTATTCGTGGATGAAGTTCCAAATTGCCCCAATATGATTCTCTAGTTTCTTTGAGAATGATAATGTCTTTCTCACTAACCTTGATATTCTCTGTCTTAACGTGTTGTTGAGTCTTTCAATATAACTCGTTAATCCCGTCTCCTTTCCTACTGCAAAATGCCTTTTGCTTGGCACTACCGAGTCATAGGCCTCCCACATATCCGTATACACCTTGGCGCACTGCTTATATACTCCTGGTAATGAATCCCACAGTTGTTTGGCTGATGTCCGCGAACGGTCTCCTATCTTACATCCGATGATTTCTCTGGTTCGAGCATCTATTGCGAGCCAGACCCATTGCTTGTTCCCTTTATTGTCCACAAAAGACCACAACTCGTCCATTTGAACCGTCAGCTTCCCTTTTTCTTTTGGCACTACTTCTGCTTTCTGCTCTACCTGTTGATAATATTTGTTGACATAATTTTGGAGCCAGCTTGCTGACACACCTACTGCCCTTACTATTCCGGCTAAGGAGATTCTTTCCAGCAACAATAAATTCACCAATGCGATGATGTTTTTGTCTTTTGGTTTCCACTGTGGATCTTCCACAAACTGTCTTCCACAGTCTCGACATTTATGGTTCTGTTTTCCTCTGCGCGTTCTCCCATTTTTCATGATGTCGTCAGAACCACAC
>JANMLZ010000124.1:0-30980 GCA_031372825.1 Cyanobacteria bacterium OTE_58_metabat_593
ATGGTTTGCAGTAAATCTGAGAATGACTTATCTTGTGAAATAATCTTTTGCGTCATGTGTCCTATTTTATAACACTTTATATACTTTGCCTACTTTTTTTCTTTGCTACCCCTACTTATTGAGCGGATACGATATGGGGGCATTTTTCGTTGCTTAATCAGGGTATGAAAATGGATAAGTTGACACGATTCAGAGCGGAAAAATCTGACTTCCTTTCGCAAGTCTGTATCTCCGATAAATTCGTGAAATTAAATTCATCTGAAAGCTCTAACTGAACCGTATTGAGCTATAGTCTTACTTTTTCCTGGCTTGCACAAGTTTAACAAACATCGCCGATTCAGATTGCTGCGGGACTGTTCGGCGAGGAGTTACTAATGCGTCCGGTTGTGCAATGTTGCCGAAAATTAGATCGGAAGCTGCAAGCGGGAGCGGTAATATAACGGAAAGTACGCGCGTGCGAAGCTATCCCTCTTCGTGAATCGCCCGCGAGTGACAATCAGCCTGAAATTGTCAGAATCAGAAACTGGCGCGCTGTCCGGTAACATGAGAAAGGATTAATTTTTAACAGCGCGGCATGGCAACTATTTGGGAACTCGACTTTTACAGCCGTCCGATCCTAGACGAGCGAGAGAAAAAAAAATGGGAACTGTTGATCTGCGAAAGCCCGCTGAAGGTAAGCGACAAAGCCGAATCTCTGTTTCGCTACTCCCAATTCTGCGCCAGTACAACAGTGAATTCCCTGTGGCTGGCTGGCGCAATTAAAGAGGCGATCGCCGCAGCACCGAAACGACCCGAAAAAATCCGCTTTTTCCGTCGCCAAATGGCGAACATGATTACCAAAGCCTGCGAGGAGTTGGATATTCCCGCCGCCTGTAGCCGCCGCACCCTCGCCCTCAGCCTGTGGCTGGAAGAACGGATGCAAGACTTTTATCCCGCCGAACCGGGCTATCAACCGGTTGTGAACCCGAGCGTTCAATTTGTACCCGAAACGCCTGTGGCGCTCCCAGATGCTTTGATCGGCGAAAAATGGGCGTTTGTGAGTTTGCCGATCGCCGCTTTTGACGAAATGTCCGAGTGGGACATCGGATTTGGCGAAGCTTTCGGGCTACCGATGACACGCCTCGCCCCAGAAACGCAAATTCCGGGGCTGATGATCTACTCGTCGAGAGCAACGGCTTTGGCCGGTTGGATGTCGGGTTTGGAGTTGGCTTTTCTCAAATTTGAAAGCGGCCCGCCCCCTAAGCTGGTATTAGATACCGGAGCTAACGATCGCTGGATTTTAGCTAATCTTAGAGACGCAGCAACTGAGAGAGAAGGTAAAGCATTTGAAGCGGCGAAAAAACAAGCCAAACAAGTACATTTCTTGGCGATTCAGTCGAATCCAGACTCGGAATCTTTCGCAGGATTTTGGCTGCTGCACGAATTAAGTATTTAGTCGATCGCTTGGCAATAACTGATATGGCATTGAGCGCAAAAATTTGGTAATTGGTAATCGGTAATCGGTAATTGCTAATTGCTTCCAATGACAACTGACAACTGCTTTCCTGCTTTCCTACCAACTGTCAACTGCCAACTGTCAACTGTCAACTGTCAACTGTCAACTGTCAACTACCACCGACAACAATGACCAATCACCAATCAGCAGAACAACTGTTAGAACTAGCCACCAAAGCAGGTGCTGAAGCTGCTGAGGTATTGGAATCGCAATCGCTCTCGCGGCCGGTCTTTTTTGAAGCGAACCGCCTCAAACAGCTAGAAACTGCCCAAGCAGAAGGCATAGCTCTGCGGCTGTGGCGGGACGGGCGGCCTGGTTTGGCGGTGGCTTACGGGCCCGTGGAACCGCAAATTTTGGTCGATCGGGCGATCGCACTTTCGCAACTCAACGAACCGGAAACCATCGAACTCGGCACCGGTGAAAAAGTTGTTTATCCCGATCTCGGAACATCGGTGTCGGCCGAACAGCTAGTAAACTGGGGAAAAGAGGCGATCGCGATCGTCCGCGAAGCCTATCCCGAAAGCCTCTGCACCGCCGAACTCGACTGCGAAATCGAAAGCACCCGCTTACTCAACACCAGAGGCTTGGATTCGGGCCACACCGACACTACCCTCAGCGGTTACTTGTCAGCAGAATTAGTGCGGGGCGAAGATTTCCTCAACATTTGGGAAGGCGAAACCGAACGCGGCACCCTCGACATGAACACCAGCGCCAAGCGGGTTTTGCAGCGATTGGAATGGGCGAAAGATAATGTAGCCCCCGCCACTGGCCGCGTGCCGGTGCTGTTTACAGCCAAAGCCGCCGATTTGCTGTGGGGGACTGTCTGTGCGGCGTTGAACGGCAAACAGGTACTCGAAGGCGCTTCGCCTTGGAGCGATCGATTGGGTTCCCAAGTCACATCACCCCTTGTCACCCTCTCGCAGCAGCCGGATATCGGGCCTTATAGCTGTCCTTTTGACGACGAAGGTACTCCCACTCGGGCGATCGTCTTTATCAAAAATGGAGTGTTGCAGCTATTTTATACCGATCGCACCACCGGTCGAGCCTTGGGGAGTGGCACCACCGGCAACGGATTTCGCCCAGGTTTGGGTAGCTATCCCACACCAAGTTTATTCAATGTTTTAATTAAACCAGGAGTGCGATCGCTCCTGGATTTAATCGCTCAATTAGACGACGGAATTGTAGTCGATCAAATGCTCGGCGGTAGTGCCGGAATTTCCGGCGATTTTTCAATAAACGTCGATCTCGGCTACCGAGTCAAAAAAGGTCAAATAGTCGGCAGAATCAAAGACACAATGGTAGCCGGAAACGTCTACAGCGTCCTCAAACAATTAGTAGAATTAGGAGGAGACTCCGAGTGGAACGGTTCTTGTCACACACCATCTGTAATTGTAGAGGGATTGTCCGTCATCGGCAAAAACTAAAGGAAGAAGTCATTAGTCATTAGTCATTAGTCAACAGTCAACAGTCAACAGTCAACAGTTACCAAATTCCCAATTCCCAAACATAATATGCGTATTTGTTTTATCGGCGATTCTTTCGTAAACGGTACTTGCGATCCAAAATGTCTAGGTTGGACAGGACGAATTTGCGCGGCCGTTTGCAAGCAAGGACACGATATCACCTACTACAATTTAGGAGTGCGGGGAGCAACCAGTGCCGATATACAATCTCGCTGGTTCAGCGAAGTTTTTGACCGCTTACCTCACTATTGCGACGGCAGAATAGTATTTTCGTTTGGCGTCAATGACACTCACTTAGAAAACGAAAAAAATCGAGTAGAAGTTAAGAAATCAATTGAAAATACCCGAGACATTCTTAATGCTGCCAAAGAAATGGCACCAATTTTAATGATCGGGCCTCCATCAGTTCTCGATGTAAATCGAAATATCAGAATTGCCAACTTATCGAAACATTTTTCCCAAGTTTGCACCGAGTTAAACGTGCCTTATTTAGATGTTTATACCCCGCTGCAAAAGTCAGAAGTTTGGCTGCAAGAACTTGCCCAAAATGACGGTACTCATCCCCGTGCCGCAGGTTATGCAGAATTGGCAAGAATTATTCACAATTGGGACGGTTGGAAAGATTGGTTTAAAAATATCACTGTATCGGATCGAGAGACAGCGACACTTTTTCGAGCTGTCGGCAAAAAAGAAATGGAATTAATTCAAGAAAGCGATTTCATGGCATTTCCGCCGCGTCTATCTTTTCAGCCTATTTTTTATCCTGTACTCCACAAAGCATACGCCATACAAATTGCACGAGATTGGAATACCAGAGATGCAGCATCGGGATATTTTGGCTATGTAACCCGGTTTCGAGTTTTGGCTGACTTCTTAAAAAAATATCCCGTCCAAACTGTCGGTAGTTCGATTCACCAAGAATATTGGATTCCGGCCCAAGAGTTGGCAGAATTTAATCGCAATATAGTCGGAAAAATTGAAATTCTTGCTGAATATCAACCGTAAAAAAGGAGCGATGACAGATGTTTGATTTTGAGCGATTTGAAGTTGTGAGTTTTGACTGTTACGGAACTCTTATAGATTGGGAAAGGGGGATATTGCCAGCCTTGAAACAATTGCTCTCAAATCGGGAAATCGATTTTAGTGATGATGGAACTTTAGAGCTTTTTGCTGAATTTGAATCCGAACTAGAAAAGGACGAAAATGATTATATCGAATACCGGAAAATCTTGCAAGAAATAGTGAAAAAATTCGGTCAAAGATTTAATTTTGAACCGACAGCAACAGAAATTAACAGTTTGGTTGATTCTCTCAAAAATTGGCAACCTTTTCCCGATACAGTTGCAGCCTTGTCAGCACTCAAGCAGAAATACAAATTGGCGGTAATTTCCAATATTGATGATGACTTATTTGCTGGAACAGCCAAACACTTAAAAGTTGAATTCGACTGGTTGATTACTGCGGAAAAAGTACGATCGTACAAACCGTCAACTCGCAACTTTGAAATCGCCCTAGAAACAATGGGAATACCACCGGAAAAACTTCTGCACGTTGCTCAAAGTGTGTATCACGACATTGTACCAGCAACATCCATGGGAATTTCCACAGTTTGGGTAAATCGGCGACACGACAAAACAGGATTTGGGGCGACAATGCCAGCTAGCGGTAAGCCAGATTTGGAAGTACCGGATTTGAAAACATTGGTGGAGTCGATCGGGTAAAAAACCGCAGATTAACGCAAATTGGTAAAATTCATCCGCGTTTATCTGCGTGCATCTGCGGTTAAAAAATCCATCCAATCCTAAATGAAAGTGACATTATGTGCTGCAAACCGAGAGAAAATTCTATGATTGGATAAATTTGCTCTATTTTCCACAAACTCAGTACCGGCGAGATTGCCGTTAACAGAGTCGAAGAAGTTGAAAATTTCCATGTCGTTAGCTGGAGGAGCAAGCCTTATGAAAAATTTCCGAACAACTCCACATATCCTGCGGGTTTTACTTCTTCGACGTTGGCACCAATCCGTTGATAGAACCTATTGTCATACATTACAGGATGTGAACCTCCTTGAATAGAGAATATAACTACATCTTTGTGATAATAATTTATCAATCTGATACTTTTACCAATGCGATCTTTTACAGATTGCTCAATGGGTTGAGACTGTACTTGTTGTATCAGCCATCTAAAGAAATTATCAAGATTTCCTTGAAGTCTGACAGATTCGTGTTCTATTCCAGTAATCCAAAAATTTCGATATTCTCTACTGTGAATACCGTATAAGTTTTCTACCCTCTTGGCAGTAGATTCATTATCTGCAACCCCAACACATACATAACCCATCGCTTTAGGCGAATGATTAGCCATAGCAGTAAGAGTTTTTATTATCTTATCGAAGCTATCTTGATCGAAATCTCCTCTTCCATCTAGCTTCGTAAAACCTTGCTTAAAATCATAAAGAGTTTGCTCAATTTTAGACTGTGTGAGTAACGTTTCAAACTCGGTCAACCAACTATCAGTAGCAGGATCTATTTTTTCTCTAACTTTAAAGGTATTTCTGATAATACCTTTCACAGCAGATATATTGTTAGTCTTGCTAATAGCACTCCAGTTACCACCTACAGGAATCTTGATTTACTGTCCTATATTCGTCAATTTACTAATGAGTTCTGTGGAATTTATAACTTCCATATTATCAACAAACATTAGTTCATAAAAACTCAAAAAAATTATTTGAAAATAACGCGGAAGACTTTGAATATTTTGTTCAAATATCAATTCACTGAACTTACATCCCGACTCTTGCAATACTTTGCGAATCTGGTCATATACCTTGAGAAAGCGTTTTCTGATTGTATCGGAATTGACTTTCTGAAGGGATCTTTCTATTTCCTCTTGCTTAGAGCTTTCCTTTAAACCATAAAACTCGTCTAGCACATCAGAACTGCTTCTCGGCACCTCTGGGAATAATGTCATATATGCAACAATATCAGCTACTATCTCTTCATCCTTAGATTCTCTTACCATTTCCTTAGTTAAAATATTATTTTGCATCCAGAAAATGTTATCAACCTTTATGCCATATTCTAGTTGTTTATTCGTAATACTTATAGTTTTCATGTCGTTGAGAAGCAGTATATCTGAAGCCGAGGTATCAGTTCTTATTTCACTTGAGATCTTTCGGACTAGATCGGGATAGTAAGCTGTTGCTCCGGATGCTCTAAGTTCTTGCCTCGATAGATATTTACCATTTGAGTTAATCCTTCTAAATACCTCATCAATTTTTTCTTCAGCATCAAAGGAGTAAACTGAAAGAGGTAACACATAACTTGCAATCACTTCACAGGATTTCCTCTCTAGAATAGGTGTTTGCTGAAACAGCATCTCTTGATCTAGACGAGATTTTGACTCTACCATTGTCGCTAAGTCAAAAAACTTGCCCTCATAGTCACACTCACCTTCTATGAAAGAAGTAATTGCATTTAATCTTTGCATACCATCTATAATTTCAAAGACGGCATTTTTTTCTCTTTCAACCTCAGCTAGCAATATTATAGGTACTGGAAAGCCTCTTAAAATAGAATCAATAAATGTTCTTTTTTATTCAATCGCCCAAACAAGTTTTCTCTGATATTTTCTATTTACGTAAAAAAGGTTATTTATATAAAAATTGTAAATTCTCTGAATAGTTTCACTTCGGATTGACAGCTCTTTTTGAACAGAAGACACGGTTTTTCGGGGTGATCGATTAGACATACTTGGAAAGATTTCCTAATTATTTATTTTATCGGTTTCATTTTAGCAAGAGAGGCGCTCGCCAGCAACCAGACCACATCAATCGGATCCAATTCGTAAGCTCCTAAATTATATCATTTATGGTAGATGCTTAAACCAGAGGCGAACGAGCACTTACTTTGGAGGGCTGGTCTTGTCTTTGGGTCAGGAATTGTTCGTGGGATCATTCGACCCTCCCTAACTTTACAATGAGCAGCAAGGTGGGTCATGCTAGCTTTCTCTATCTCTACGATAACGGAAATTTGCGATCGCACTCCTTGTCGCTGTCCTAGAATTTTATCAATGACTGCACCCATTAAAAATCACTATCGTCCAGGGCTGGCACAGGCTGCACTGAATAATCAATCGCAAAGTCTACAGTTGCCTCCTCGTAAACCTGTTTCAAGACCTTAGATAGATTCGCCACAGGCTCTTGAGCTCCTGACTGCAAAGGAAACAAGAATTGGGGAATCGATTCTCGCACATTAAACGGGTAGAGTTCAGCTTCGAGACCGAAATTAGCCCGACTAACCAAAATCCGGTAGTCCGATCAAATCCAAGAGACCATTGGCAGGAAGTTTCCCGTTCTCAGCAGATCGATTTCAACCAAGTGAGTTTTTTTTTGCTATAGTCCGATCAAGCAGACAATTCTCAGGCAACAAACCCTATTTATGCGGTATATTCCTATCCCTAAACAATTGAGGGAAGCTTCCAGGGTCATAGAATCTCAACTTTTTTTACGACCGAAACGCCTCGCTATTTTTGAAGCTTGTCTGATCGGTTTAGTATCAGGATTAGCCGGCGTTTTACTCAAATTAGGAGTCGGATGGCTCGGTAGTTGGCGAGTCGCTACATCGACGCTAATTCCAGCTTTTATCTTACTTCCGACTGTCGGTTTATTAGGCGGTTTCCTCACAGGTTTCTTGGTAGAACGTTGGGCTCCAGAAACTGCCGGTAGTGGTATTCCCCACGTCAAAGCTGCTCTCGGAGGCGTCAATCTTTCTTTGAATTTACGAGTAGCTGTTGCCAAACTGTTGACCACTACTTTAGCAGTTGGTTCCGGTCTAACCCTGGGAAGACAAGGGCCAACTGTCCAAATTGGAGCATCTTTGGCTAGCTGGATTGGTCACTTGATGCCAACTTCCCCCGACTACCGCCGACAATTGATTGCTTGCGGTGCGGCGGCGGGATTAGCTGCTGGTTTTAATGCTCCGATTGCAGGAGTTTTGTTTGTCGTTGAAGAACTGCTACACGATGTTTCTGGAGTAACTTTAGGCACTGCAATTATCGCTTCTTTCATCGGTGCGGTTGTCTCACAACTTTTGGGCGGAGACAGTTTAGACCTGAATTTGCGAGAGTACCAAACCAGTTTTTCTGCTAGAGAAATCCCATTTTATGTACTCTTAGGAGTTCTAGCAGGATTATTGGGAGCTTTATTCAGCAAAGGGGTAATTGCTAGTTTGCAATTCAATCGAAAAAAGCTCAAAATAGCTTTGCCTTGGCGAGTGGGTTTGGCTGGGTTAATCTGCGGTTTAGTAATAGCAGCTTTGCCAGAAAATTTCCGTAATAATACTGGGTTACGCGAATTTCTGTTAACCGGTGAAGCTACTGGACAAACCAGTTTAATTGCTTTTATTGCTCACTTTTTTTTGACAATTATCTCTGCTGCTTCAGGAGCTCCGGGAGGATTATTTGCACCTTCCCTAATTATGGGTTCTGCACTAGGTCATATAGTCGGCATTATCCAGGCAGATTGGCTCGGTGTTGGTTTGCCTGTAACTTACGCTTTGGCAGGAATGGGAGCGTTTTTTTGTGCGGTTTCTAGAGCGCCAATTACTGCGGTAGTTATTGTGTTTGAAATTACGGCGGATTTCAAGTTAGTGCTACCTTTGATGATTTGTTCTGTAGTTGCTTATTTAGTTGCAGAAAAGGTGGATGGTGGCTCTTTGTACGATCGCCTTTTAGAATTTAACGGCATTCAACTGATCAAAGATAAACCTGCGGTTGATGCTTTGAGCGACTTGTATGCAGCCAACGTGATGCAGCGTCAGGTGGAAACCCTTTCCAGTCTACTGACTTTTGATGAAGTAATGCAGGCGTTTTCGCGATCGACTCACCGAGGTTTTCCAGTAGTTGACGATGGCAAATTGGTCGGAATTATTAGTCAGACAGATTTAGCGAATGCCAAAAATCGCAATATCTCCGGTAATTCGCTGCTCAAAGAATTCATGACTCCACAGCCAATAACCGTCGAAGCCAACGATACTTTAAGCGAGGTTTTGTACAGACTCACCCAGTACAATCTCAGTCGCTTACCCGTTGTAGAAGGACGACATTTAGTCGGAATTATCACCCGAAGTGATATTATTCGAGTTGAGTCCGATCGCCTCAGCGGAGAAATCACCCAAGGCCCGCATCCAGAACCATCCTACGTTGTTTACCAAACCAGAGCTCCCCAGGTAGGAAACGGCCGCTTATTAGTTCCACTCAGCAACCCGCAAACAGCACCAGCTTTGTTGCGACTGGCGGCCGCGATCGCGCGCGATCGCAATTATGAACTAGAATGCCTACAAATCATCATAGTACCGCGCAACAGTTCTCCCTCAGAAAGCGCAGTGCGGACAACCAAAAGCCGCCGCCTGCTGCAACAAGCCGAGCGCATTGTTCGCAATTGGAATTTGCCAGTACACACTCAAATACGGGTAGCTCACGACGTGCCTAACGCCATTTTAGAGACAATTGGGGAGCGACACATCGATCTAATTTTGATGGGCTGGCAAGGCGAAATTTCCACCACAGGGCGCATTTTTGGCGATGTTGTCGATACCGTAATTCGGCAAGCAGGCTGCGAGGTGGTTTTGGTGAAGTGGAGCGAGAAACTATTAGTAGCAGGACAAAAAAATGTGTTATCAGCGACTAGCGCGCGGGAATATGCGTCTACAGAATGGCAGTTAAATGCCCAAGGAGTTGACGATGCAGACAATAATTCCACATTTGCTCCACAAACGGAACTTTCCCTGCCAAATTCAGACATTCCAACCCCAGAATTGGGACTGCAAATGCTGATGGGTTTACAGCGCTGGTTGGTGCCAATTCGCGGCAGTTACAAGCAAGCAGCGGCTTTGCGGCTGCTACCGGCTTTGGTAGCGGCGAGTGCTTTACCAGAGATTAAATTGTGTCAAGTAAACCAGTCTTCTGTTACAGAGTCCGATCGCCGCGAATTAAAACAAGCGGCGGAATTTCTCCAGCGCAAGGTGAGCTGTGAGGTAGTCGCAACTTCGGTTTGTGCTAAGTCGGTGTCTGATGCTTTAATTGATTTAGCTCAAAACGATGAGTGCGATGCGATCGTCCTGGGAGCGAGCCGCGAAGGGCTATTGAAGCAAGTGATTCATGGGAATATCCCCGAGGCTGTGGTGCGCGGATGCGACTGTACAGTCATTTTAGTGCGATCGGCAAATTAGTTAGTTGTTATTAGTTATTAGTTAGTTGTTATTAGTTAGTTGTTATTTCTTATATTAATTCCGGTTGCACTCAGACATGATATAGAGGAGACTGCACGTGCCGTGTCCCTACCCCGATTGATTGTAGGGACACGGCACTGCCGTCTCCTAATTTCTGTTATTATTAATAATTCCGATGCAAATGGAAACGATATTATTAGTTATTAATTATTAGTCTTGTTCCCTGGCTCTGCCGGGGAATACATACCCGGAGGCTCTGCCTCCAATTCCCAATTCCCAATTCCCAATTCCCAATTCCCAATTCCCAATTCCCAATTCCCCATTCCCCATTCCTCATTCCCCATTCCCCATTCCCCATTCCAATAAAAATGGTTCACTTTAACGTAGGCTTTCAGCACTTTAACTCCTTCGCCGACATTACGCTATCCCTAGCCAAAACCTTAGACAAAATGGGAATTCCTATTTCGCTCGAACCTTCAGAAATTGCCCCTCATGTCACCCGCAATTCCACAGCAGAAGAAAACGATTTGCTAGCGAAGTGGATGAACACCGCACCATCAGATTTATTTCAGATAAAATGGTCTCATTACTGGAAACCTTATTTTTTAAAAGAACTCAACGGACATCTCAACTTAGAACTCTTTGCGATCAATTACGAATTCGCCAAAAACCATGACGATTATGATTACTGGATTTATGATGCTGTCAACAATTCATCCCACAAACTAGCCGTCAGCCAATATTCTAAAAACGTCTTAATCAAAGCTGGATGTCGCACTGACAAAGTATCAGTTATGCCTCTCGGCTTCAATCCTTTAATCTCGCAACTCTATTTTCCCAGACCGCAAAAAACTCAAAAAGATATAAAATCTATTCTGCACATGACCAATTCTTATGATTTGTATAGATTTGGAACGGATCTAGCCATTCAAGCTTTTTATCAAGAATTTAAAGATGATGCCAACATAGAGTTAATTATCAAAGATGGTGGTAAAAATCCTGATGTCATAGTGGAACATCTCATGAATATCGAAAAACAATTCGGCAAGGTAAAATCCAAAGTTCAGGTAAAGCCTAAATTTTATACTAAAGCAGAACTAGCTGATTTATACTTATCAGCAGATGCTTTTTTAGCTCCGTTTCGCGGCGAAGGTTTTGCGATCAAGATTTTGGATGCCTTTGCTGCGGGTTTACCCGTCGCCATGACTATGTATGGTGGCCCAACTGACTACGCCAATACCGCTAACTGCTATCCCATTGCTTACGATCTAATTCCCGTAGGAGAGTGTTACGATACTCAGTATCTAAAAATTAGAAATGCTCCTCATTGGGCAGAACCAAATGTTCAGTCTGTTCGCCAGCAGTTACGAAAAATTGTTGAAGATCCGATGCGCTTTCAAGTAGCTCAAAAAGCTAGAGAGACTGCGGATTTATTTAATTGGGAAGCTGCTGCTCAAAAATTGCTAAGATTAATGCGAGAGTTGTTTTAGGAGCGAAAATTATGGGACTCGAACGAAAAATGTTTAGGGGAATGTTTTCACCTAGCGAAGTGGTAGAATTGAAACACCCTTGTTTTACTCCCGGGCGATTGTTTGAGCCAGGAAAATATAACGTTGCTGACTTGCCGGATGTAGCTTTTGATATGGGTTTGGTAGACCATTTGCCACGAGTTAAAGGCAATAGTTCAGAAAATCTTAACTCCCAAAAATCACAACCTCAAAATATTGAGGAGTAAACTCCCGTTTGTAGTAAGGACTTCAGTCCTAAAAATTCAAATAATCAAGAACTCAAGTCCTGACGACAAAAAAAATTAGACCTCTTGCAAAAATAATTAGGACGGGCAAGATGCCCATCCCACAAGATTTATTTTTTCTTGTGGGATGGGCATCTTGCCTGTCCATCAATTGATAAAAAGGATTTTTGCAAGAGGTATATCAATCCAATTTAACCATTTTGCTCAATTTGGGAAATTAACTCTTTCAAAATTTTACTAGCTTTATCATTCTCAATCTGACAAGTTCCGGCATTCTGGTGCCCGCCGCCACCATATTTTAACATTAACTCCCCAATATTAGTTTTAGAAGTTTTGTTAAAGATTGACTTCCCAACTGCGAAAACAGTGTTTTGTTGTTTCAGTCCCCAAAGTGCGTGAATCGAGATATTGCACTCGGGGAACAAAGCATAAAGTACAAAACGATTCCCCGCATAAATCACATCTTCGTTTCGCAAATCCAAAACAACTAAATTATCATAAACTTTGGCGCAGCGCTGTATTTGCTCTTTAAATTTTTCTGATTGCTCAAAGTAGAGGTCTACTCTTTCTTTTACATCAGGAAGCTGCAAGATTTCATTGATGGTATGATTTTTGCAGTAATCGATTAACTGCATCATTAACTGATAATTGGAAACTGTAAATTCTTTAAACCTGCCCAAGCCGGTTCGGGCATCCATTAAGAAGTTTAATAGCACCCATTCTTCGGGATACAAAACTTCTTCTTTGGCAAATTGAGCGGAATCTGATTTGTCAACTGCCGCCATCATCGTGTCGGAAATATCAGGAAACTTTGCTTTGGCTCCATAATATTTGTAGAGCACTCTAGCTGCGGAAGCTGCATAGGGGTCAATGATATGGTTGATTTTGATTTTGTCATGTCTGAGAGTTTCGCTGAAATGGTGATCGAATGCTAGATAAACTCCCTCAACATAGGGTAAATTGGTGCTAATATCGTTATTTGTTATTTCGATTTTTCCATCCTGCATATCTTTAGGATGCACGAATTTAATCTCGTCGATCATATCGAGTTCTTTGAGCAAAACTGCACAGACAAGACCGTCAAAATCGCTGCGGGTGACTAATCTATATTTTTTAGTGAGTGGCATATGCTTCTATGATGGCGATGGACTGATCACCAGATAATATAACGTATTACCCGATCGCACAACAATATGAATGTAGACCCTTACGCTTGGATAGAGAAGTCTCTCGACACTGTTCGTCGCGCCGATTGGTATCGATCGCCACAATCGCTCGAAAGTTCCCCTGGGCCTGTGGTAAAGTTAGCAGGTCGAAGGCTGATTAACTTTGCCAGCAACGATTATCTAGGACTAGCCGGGGATGACAGGTTAATTCACGCCGCTATGGCTGCAACTAAAGAATTTGGTACTGGTGCGACGGGTTCGAGGTTGGTGGGCGGACACCGCGATTTGCACCGACAGCTAGAGGTGGCTCTTGCTAATTTAAAACAAACTGAAGATGCTTTAGTATTTAGTTCGGGATATTTGGCGAATTTAGGGGCGATCGCATCCGTTGTAGGCAAGCGCGATTTGATATTATCTGACAAGTACAACCATTCGAGCCTCAAAAACGGAGCCGCACTCAGCGGTGCAACTGCGCTAGAGTACACTCACTGCAATCTTGAGGATTTAAAGGCCAAGCTAGAGCAAAATCGCCAGAGATACCGCAAGTGTTTAATTATTACCGATAGCGTCTTTAGCATGGATGGGGACTTGTGTCCGCTCCCAGAGTTGTTAACTTTGGCGGAACAATTTAACTGCATGGTATTAGTAGATGAAGCTCACGCTACAGGAGTTTTCGGTGCTAAGGGCGGCGGTTGTGCAGAACATTTCGGGTGTACGGGATTGCCGCTAATTCAAGTTGGCACGCTCAGTAAAGCTTTGGGAAGTTTGGGCGGCTACGTTGCGGGTTCTGCTGCTTTAATTGACTTTCTGCGGAATCGAGCTGCGAGTTGGATTTATACTACAGCATTAACTCCTGCTGACACAGCGGCGGCTTTGGAAGCTGTGAGAATTGTACAACAAGAACCAGAACGCCGAGTTCGGTTGCATCAAAATATCGAAACTTTGAAATATGGTGCGATTACCGATCGCCAATTACCAATTAGCAATTCTCTCTCCCCAATTTTCAGTCTGCCGTTAAAAGATGCAGCCACAGCTTTAAGAGTTGGCAGCAAACTCAAGGAAATGGGTATTTTTGCAGTGGCGATTCGGCCTCCGACTGTCAGCGTGAGCCGAATTCGGATTTCGCTGATGGCCACTCACGAGCTCGCACACCTTCAGCAGTTGGTAGAGGCGCTGGGGCAAGTTTTGAGTTGACAGTAAATGTAGGGCGTGCACTGCGCTTGGGCATCGGGCAAAGAGGGCATCGGGCAAAGAGGGCATCGGCCTAATGACTAATGACTACTGACTAATGACTAATGACTTCTGATTGTCAAGATATCCCTATTGACTTATGGCCGATATTATAGGCTGTGTTGGTCGATCGGTCAATAACTGTAAACTTTTTGTAAATTTAGATACTTTTTGAAATTTAGCGCTATATTAAAGAAGTAGCCGATACACCAAATTAAATATAAGGAACGTCCATCATGAACACAAATCGCCAAAACGTAAAAAAAATAGCTGATACCCACCGCGCTAACATTCAGAAGCAACTGACGCACCGCATCGAAGTAGCGAGAGCCAGCGGCAACCAAGATTTGGTTCGGGTGCTTGAAGACGAAATGAGACAGTTGTAAGAAGCTGCAAGTAAAATTTGCCTGGAGTTTGGTTGAGAGCGGTTGTGCGAGAAACGCAGAATTCCCGCAACCGCTACCTTTTAATTTTTCACTCCTCTCTTAGTTAGTAGAAAAAAACCCGATTTCTTCCAGAAACCGGGTTTTTTTATGAGTTATATCACTTCCGGCTGCGCCGGAATGATAAGCGAGGACACGGCAGTGCCGTGTCCCTACAGTAAATCACGGTAGGGAAACGGCACTGCCCATTAGTGTCAACTTAAGCTCAAATCCAGTCAGAGATTGCTGTTTGACTATTAAGGCCAGATCCCCCCTAGCCCCCCTGGTTGTAGGGGGGGACAGGAGTCTTCTCAAAGTCCCCCTACAACCAGGGGGATGCGAGGGGGATCTAGACGGGAGCGTAAAACCCATATTTATCAAAGGTTTTAGGCTTAAGTTGACACCTATGGGCACTGCCGTGTCCTGATTTCGGGTTGTATTAATTCCGATGCAACCGGAATTGATGTTACCTGAACTTTCAGGTGCTTAGGTTGCACCTTACGCAGACAAAAAACTGTTGAGTTCAAAACTCAAAACTTTGGCGTTGCTGATTTCGAGTATGATTTACCTCCAAAATTTAGTAGGGGCAATTCATGAATTGCCCGGGCAATTCATGAATTGCCCCTACTATAAATTTCATGAATTGCCCCTACTATAAATTTCAGGGATTCACTCGCCGAGTGAATCATACCTAAATTCAGCAATGCCAAAACTTTTTACCGTCCTCCGACGACGACGTTTTTAATTCGCAGATGGGGGCCGCCGACGCTTACGGACAAACCGTTTTGGCCGCCTTTACCGCAACCGCCGTAGGCATAAACTGAGTCGTTGCCGATCGACTCAATATCCTTTAGAGTCTGAAATACATTGCCGCTTAAAGTGACATCGCTGACCGGTTCGGCCAATTTGCCATTGCGAATCATAAACCCTTCGGCTGCGGCAAAGGTAAACATTTCGCCGTTGGTTTGTCCTCCCAACATCCGCACTGCATACACTCCTTCCTCAATGTCGCCCACCATTTCGTCAAAAGAATGCGATCCCGATTCGATCGCCGTATTAGTCATCCGCACCAACGGCATAAAACTAGCACTCAGGGCTCGGGCATTTCCCGTCGGACTTTCGCCCATTTTGCCCGCAGTCTCGCGATTGTGCATTCTCGCTGCTAAAACTCCATTTTTAATTAAATGCTTGCACTGAGCGGGCACACCTTCATCGTCATATTTCAATGTTCCCGGCAATCCTGGCACTGTGGCGTCGTCAATTACATTCAATTGTTCGATCGCCACTGGTTTGCCCAAAGTCAGCAATTCCTGCATTTTCGGGTTTTCGTAAATGCCGTCGGCTTCCGACAAATGGCCGAAAGCTTCGTGAATAAACACCCCTGACAAATAAGGGTCTAAAATCACTGGATACTGACCGCCTTTTACCGATTTTGCTTCTAGTTGGCCGACAGCTCGAACGGCGGCACTCTTAACACGATCTTCGATATTTGTCAAGACATTGTAGTCCGATCGCGAGTGAATCGACTCAAACCCTTGGCGGACGACACCATCTTCATTGCGGGCGATCGCTCCGAAGCGCCCGGTCACGTCCAACCGCTCTTGAGCGATCGAAGTGCCCTGAGAATTCACAAAATAAGTAATCCCGAATCGATCGCTATAACCAGCCATTGTCGTCTGAATTCGCGGGTCATAATCTAACAGCAACTGGTTGTAAGATTCGAGCAACTTCCGCTTTTCGGCTAGAGTGATAGAGCGCGGATCGCGGCCCAATTCCACCGCTACATAATCTTGAATCGGGGTAACATCTGCCAGTACAGTTTTTTCGCTACCAACTAACCGAGATTGAACGACAGCTTCTTCAATGCGGGCTTTTAACTCAGCTAAACCGTTAAAAGTTACAAAACTCCAGCCGCCTTTGTGACAGGCGCGGACGCCGCCGGCGAGACTAAAACTGCGGTTGACAGCATCTAACTGAGGGCCGCGAAAACTAATCGCAGTTGATTCGCTTTGTTCGAGGCGAACTTCTAGATAATCTACTCGATCGCGGTAAGGTGCGATCGCTTCCATCAACTGTTCTTGCATCAAATTGCCCCTATGAATGATTTATATCAATTCCGGTGTAACCGGAATGATTGTTGACTGTTGACTGTTGACTGTTGACTGTTTGAACAATACCGATACAACCGGAAACGATATTACGCCCAGCGCTGAAAAAAATTATTGCTAACCTTATTTTAGCGAATAAATCACGTCTTTCGGATGGGTATCCGGGCCCGATCGTACTCAGGAGTGCGCGATCGCAAAGCGAGCGGCGGGCGTCCTAGAATACAAAAAAAACTCGCGCCGACTTGCCATATCAATTCCGGCTGCACCGAAATGATAAGCGAGGACACGGCTTGGCCTTTGTCCCTACAATCGATCGTGGTAGGGACAAAGGCCAAGCCGTGTCCTGCGTTTATATCATTCCGATGAAGAACCCAATTGATATCAAAAGCCAGTTATGGCCGGAAATATTGCATCTGCCTAGAGAAATCGAATTAGACTAAATCTATCTAAAGACGTAAAAACATACCTTAACTGCCGGCAGATGGAATACTTTAAGGTTAAAAAATTCCAAATTTCACCGTATTTAGCAGCAATTTCGGCATCACTAGCAATTTTGGTCGGAGTTTGCATTTTAGATCGATCGGAACAACAGCGATTTTTGCAGCACAACCGCGCCAGCACGATCGATCGGCTGAGCACAGTCCGTTCTAAGCTGGAAGGCTCTTTGAATTCCCGGCTGTTTTTGATGCGGGGTTTAGTCGCTTATATTTCCAACAACCCAAAAATTACCGAAGCCGAGTTTGCAGCGACGGCGAGAATTCTGCTGGCCCAGCAAACCGGCATTCGCAACATCACTTTAGTTAAAGGCACGACGATCGCTTACATTTATCCACGGGTTGGCAATGAAAGGGCGATCGGGGTTGACTTGACGGCGATATCCGAACAGCGGCAAATGGTCGAAGAGGTGATCAACACCAGAAAAACTTTGCTTGCCGGGCCCGTGGAATTGTTGGAGGGAGGTGTGGGGTTCATCAGCCGATCGCCCATTTTTCTCACACCCTCCGGCGCAGATCCCGAAACCGGAGTTTACTGGGGCTTGGCAGGCTTGGTTATCGAAAAAAGTGCCCTCATTGAGGAAGCAGGACTCAACGATTCCTCAGCCAAGCTTCAATACGCTTTGCAGGGCAAAGACGCCAGGGGAGTGTCCGGCGAGGTGTTTTTCGGCGACAAGTCGATTTTTCAGCAAGATCCGGTGGTTCTGGAAGTGACTTTGCCCAGCGGTTCCTGGCAGTTGGCAGCAATTCCTCTGGGGGGATGGCCGACGAGTTCACCTTTTCGAGGGTTTTTGCTCGCCGGAGGCGGGTTGTTGGCACTTTTGAGCGGGGTGCTGGCCTTTAGCAGGGTGTACGGGCCGGAGAAATTGCGGGAAAGCGAGGCTAAGTACCGGCAACTGGTTGAGAATGCTAACAGCATTATTGTGCAGTTAGACAGTCAAGGCAAGATTACTTTTTTTAACGAGTTTGCTGAAACTTTTTTGGGGTATTCAGAAGCAGAAATAATTGGTAAAAGTGCGATCGGCACAATTATAGATCCTGCCAATTTGTCGGAAAATGATTTAGCAAAAATGATTCGAGACTGTTTGCAACAGTCGCACAAATACTTCAAACATGAAAATGAACACATCCGCCGCAATGGCGAAAAAGTCTGGGTAGCGTGGAGAAACACACCTTTGCTCGATGCGAAAGGACGCTCGATCGGGCTGCTGTCCGTTGGCACAGACATTAGCGATCGCAAAAAAGCTGAAATCGCCCTGCAAGCTTCTGAATCAGAATTGCGGGCTTTGTTTGCGGCAATGAACGACGTAATTTTTGTGATTGATCGGCAGGGACGCTATCTAAAAATTGCCCCCACAAATCCCGAACTTTTATACAAACCACCGGCGGAACTTATCGGCAAAACTCTGCACGATATCATGCCACCAGAAACAGCAGATTTTTTCCTCAGTCAAATTCAGCTTACCGCCGACACAAAGCAGACGCATTCACTTGAATACAGCCTGCAAATTGGCGACAAAGATATTTGGTTTGTCGCTAACATTTCCCCAATGCAGGAAAACACTGTTATTTGGATAGCCCGCGACATTACGTCGCGCAAGCAGGCGGAAAATTGGTTGGCCGGTCAAAAACAAATTTTAGAAATGATTGCTAAGGGCGCTCCTCTAGCCGAAACCTTAAATACTTTACTTAAAATTATCGAACACCAATCTAGAGATGTCATGGGTTCGATTTTGCTGTTAGATAAAGACGGTCAACACCTGCTTCACGCAGCCGCGCCGAGTTTGCCAGAAACTTACAATGGTACTATTAATGGTGTAGGGATCGGCCCGAATGTCGGTTCTTGCGGCACTGCTGTCTACCGCCGCGAACTGGTAATTGTTGCAGATATTGCCAGCGATCCTTTGTGGCAAAACTTTCGAGATTTAGCCTTGAGTTTTGGGCTCAGAGCTTGTTGGTCTACTCCTATTTTTTCATCTCAGGGAAAAGTTTTGGGAACTTTTGGAATGTATTATGCCCAACCGCGCAGTCCCCAAAAATCTGATCTGGAATTGATCGAAGCGGTGAGGAATTTAGCCGGAATTGCGATCGAGCGGAAACAAGCAGAAGAAAATCTTCAACAATTGAATGAAGACTTAGAAAATAGAGTTGTAGAGCGGACATCGGAATTGAGCAAAGCTTTTGTGCAGTTGCAAACAGAAATTGCCGAACGCCAGGAAGCAGAGCAAGAATTGAACGAAAGCGAGAGCAGATTTCAAAAGCTTTCGGCTAATTTACCGGGAGTAATTTATCAATTTTTGTTGCGTTCAGATGGTTCTTTCAGTTTTCCTTACATAAGTCCTGCTTGCAGACAACTTTTTGAGTTGGAACCAGAATATGTGATGCAAGATCAGGCTTTTCCAAGAGATTTTATTCATTCCGAAGACAGCCAAAATTATTACGAATCTGTTACTATTTCAGCCCAAACTTTGCAACCTTTCCAGTGGGAAGGACGAATGGTACTGCCTTCGGGCAAGATTCGCTGGTTTCAGATAATTTCCCGTCCCGAAGCTAAAGAAAACGGTGATATACTTTGGGACGGTATCATCACTGATATTACCGATCGCAAACAAGCTGAAACAGCTTTGCAAGAAAGCCAGCAATTTATCAAAAAAATAGCCGATGCTACTCCCGGAATTTTATATCTATACGACTTGGAAGAACAGCGAAATATCTACGCTAATTCTTCAGTGGGAACACTTTTGGGTTATACATTTGACGAAGTTCAAGAAATGGGAGCGATGCTGATGTCTCAGTTGATCCACCCGGAAGACATGGCGAAAATTCTCGAACATCACGCTAGCTTCGCAGAAATTCAAGATGGCGAAGTTTTGGAAATTGAGTATCGGATGCAGGCCGCGAACGATCGATGGTTTTGGCTGCAAAGTCGGGATACTATTTTTAGCAGGAATGCGGACGGTCAGCCCAAGGTAATAATTGGATTTGCTCAGGATATTACGAGGCGCAAACAATCAGAGGAAGCACTCCAACAAAGTGAGGTGAGAGAAAGGGAAAGAGCTCAGCAGCTCGAACAAGCACTCCGGTCATTGCGCTCTACTCAAACTCAGCTCGTTCAAACTGAAAAAATGTCTTCTTTGGGGCACTTAGTTGCCGGCATCGCTCACGAAATTAATAATCCCGTTAACTTCATTCACGCTAACATTGCTTATCTCAACCAGTATACAAAACAGTTGCTGGATCTGGTGACTCTTTACGAACATGAGTATCCCGAACCTAATTCCAAAATTCTCGATCGCATTGAAGAGATAGATTTGGATTTCATGGCTGAGGATTTAAGAAAACTTGTGGGTTCGATGCAGGTAGGAACCGAGCGCATCCGGCAAATTGTGTTGTCCCTCAGAAATTTCTCGCGGCTGGACGAATCGGCAATGAAGCCGGTCGATATTCACGCCGGAATTGATAGCACTTTGTTGATTTTGCAGCACCGCTTGAAGAGTCGGGACTGCCGCCCGGAAATTGAAGTAATTAAGGATTTCGGTAAACTGCCGCTGGTCGAGTGTTATGCGAGCCAACTGAATCAGGTGTTTATGAATATTATTGTCAATGGCATTGATGCTATTGAAGAACGCTATCAAAAGTTATCTGTTGCGGAAGCAGAGGCAAATCCCGGGCGCATTTCTATTGGCACTATGATGACAACTTATAAAACGGTAATTGTGGAAATTTCCGACAATGGCACGGGCATCCCTGAAAATGTGAGAGGCCGCATTTTCAATCCGTTTTTTACTACGAAAGAAGTGGGAAAAGGTACGGGATTGGGAATGTCTATTTCGCACTCGATTGTTGTGGAAAAACATCGGGGAAAGATAGAGTGTATTTCGTCTCTAGGAACAGGAACGACTTTTCAGATCGAGATTCCGATCGCTAAAATGTATAAAGAGTAGAGTGTATCCGTCCATTGGAGATTTGAGATTCAGATCGATTCCCCTTGCATCGAAATTAATATATTACCCGAAATCATTTACATAATTATTGTAGGGGCAATCCCCCCGTGGTTGCCCGATACATAGGAGGGTAGGCACGGGGGCACTACCCCTACAAATCCTCATGAATCATTTAGGATTAATGTATTACCCGAAATCAGGACACGGCAGTGCCGTTTCCCTACCCAAAATAATATTGTAGGGAAACGGCACTGCCGTCTCCTCTTATCATAAGGAGTGCAACCGGAATTATTGATATCAGTCCATTTTAGATTTTAGATTTACTCCACAGTGGTATAGTGCGCCAGCAGTTCTTGATTTTCAGGCGCACAGCCAAGAGCCATAAGCTGACGCACTACAAGTTAACGACTAAGATAGATGCAATCTGCGCTGTTCGCGGTGCTGCATCAACCTTTAATTGCAAAAAAATTGACATGATGGGATTAATCCTGGAAGCGATCGAAGCAATGGGACACAATGTCCGCTGGATGTCTTGGAATTTGTTTTTAGCTTTAGTACCGCTAGCCCTGAGTTTTTGGCTGTTTCGCAAACCCCGATCGCGCTGGCTGCTGTGGGCTACGGGCATTCTCTTGGGCGCTACTTTTTTGCCCAGCACGCGCCATGTTTTGGGCTATCTGAAGCACATTGTGCAAGATGTGGGCAAAACTTACGTTTTGGGGGCGATCGCCATTACACTCGCACTGATGGCTTTCGATGTCTGGGTACTCCGGCAGCGCGGAGTTCGCTCTCTCCGCTGGTGGGGCGGTTTTTTCTGGTTTATCGGATTTTTGCCGAATGCGCCCTACGTTTTAACTGATATCATTCACCTGATCGAGCAGATTAAAGAAGGGCGATCGGTATGGGTGGTAACATTGGCTTTGATTCCCCAATATCTGGCGTTTATGCTGGTGGGGTTTGGGGCTTACGTGCTGTCGGTGATGAATTTGGGTTACTATTTGAAGCAACAGGGTTGGAGTAGATTTATCCTGGCAACGGAGATAATTATTCACGCACTTTCGGCGATCGGCATTTATTTAGGGCGATTTATCCGCTTCAACACTTGGGATATCCTGACTAATCCCGATGCGCTGGTTAACACCGTAATGAATGATTTGATTGGTAAGCGCCCGGTTGTCGTAATGGCTGCAACTTTTGTAGTAATTACTGTTTTGTATTGGGTAATGAAACAAGTAATTTTAGGGATTAGCCAGAGATTTTACGGTAGCCGATCGCAGTCGGATTTATCCGGTGGAAGCGCGAGTGCTTCTGAAGCCATCGATGTGAGATTTTAGATGGTAGATTTGAGATTTGCTCCACAACTAAAGTCCCATTTTTGGGGCAGTCGAGGACTTAAATCGGAAAACAACTATCCGTCTGTGGGTGAGACCAATTTTTTCGCTAAACTATCGAATAATATCGTTTCCGGTTGCATCGGTATTGTTAAAACAGTTAACAGTCAACAGTCAACAGTTAACAGTTAACAGTTAACATCAAAAAGAGTGCAACCGGAATTGATATAAATTACTGCGGCAGTTGGTCACAAGAGTTGATATGTTAGAACAGTCGAAGTAGTTTTGTAAACATCAAAGATGAATCGATTTGACCGTCAGTTATGGGAGAGATTTATTGCGATCGCCCAGCCTTATTTTTATCCTCTAGAACCTGGTGGAGGCAGGATTTTTTTGGGATTAGTAGCGCTGTTGTTGATATTTCTCTTCGCTGCGATGTTTGTCGCTGTCAGTATTGTATGTTTGCTAGGTCAAGCTCTTTTTCCAGCTTTTGTCAATAATATTGCTGCTGGGTTAGTTAGTTTGTTGCAAGGAATTATTAATTCCCCAATAATTATCATTATTGCTTTCATGCTAATTATTCCTTTCAGCGCTTTTGTCTTGTTCAAAAGCAGACTGCTCCCGCATTGGCAGTCGTGGGCATTATTGGCTTTATTGCTGTTCTTGTCCCTGTCAGTCAGCGGCTTGAATGTAATAATTAGTTACGTCAGCAACTTTTTTGATACAGCACTGGCAAAGAAAGATCAGCTCAATTATTGGAAGTATCTTTTTGTCTATGCAGGCGTCTTTGTAGTCGGCACTCCCATTGTGGTAATTTATCGCTATACCCAAGATAAATTGGGTCTCTACTGGCGGGAGTGGATGACTAATAAGTTCCTCAACAAGTATTTTCACGATCGGGCTTATTACGAAATCAACTCACACAAAGAAATAGACAATCCCGACCAGCGAATCGCTGAAGATATCAAATCATTTACCCAGACAAGTTTGACGTTTCTACTCGTGATCCTGGGATCAATAGTTGATGTTATATCTTTCACCGGTATTCTCTGGTCGATTTCAAAAGAACTTTCGATATTCCTGATTGTCTATGCTATTTTGGGAACAACCGCCACTATAGTTTTTGGTCAAAAATTAGTACCTCTGAATTTTGAGCAACTTAAAAAAGAAGCAAACTTCCGCTACGGACTGGTTCACATTCGCGACAATGCTGAATCTATTGCTTTTTATAGAGGAGAAGAGCAAGAATCGGTGCAAATAAAACAGCGATTTGTGGAAGTATTTCGCAATTTTAATTTGCTAATTGGGTGGCAGCGGAACTTGGATTATTTTACAACCGGATACGGATATGCTGTTGTGATTATTCCGGCTTTGTTTCTGGCTCCAGCTTACTTTGCCGACCAAAGCGGTACAATCCAGTTTGGAGATATCAGTCAAGCTGGTTTTGCTTTCACTCTGGTTTTACGCGCTTTTTCTGTGATTGTCAATCGAATTGAAACGCTCTCGTCTTTTGCAGCTAGTATCAATCGTTTGACTGTATTTACAGATACTTTGGAAGCAGAAAGAGCGGTATCTCGTGCCGGAGGAACTGCTATAGATGTAGTAGTGGATTCGCAGTTGTTCCTGGAACACGTTACTTTAGATACGCCGAAACATCAAAAGACTTTAATTAGTGATTTGTCCCTAGCAGTGCAGCCCGGTGAAGGACTGTTAATTGTCGGTCAAAGCGGTGCTGGTAAGAGTTCTTTGCTGCGGGCAATTGCGGGTTTGTGGGACTCAGGAACGGGCCGTTTGGTGCGGCCAGAACTTGGGGAAATGCTGTTTTTGCCACAGCGTCCTTACATGATTTTGGGTAGTTTGCGATCGCAACTTCTGTATCCCAACACCAGCAGCGAGGTTGATGAGGAAAAATTGCGCGAGGTTTTAGCATCAGTAAACTTAGCAGATTTGCCAGACCGATTGGGCGGTTTTGATGCGGATTTAGATTGGGCTGATGTTTTGTCTTTGGGAGAACAGCAGCGTTTAGCTTTTGCTAGATTGTTGTTAACCCAACCGCGATACGCTATTTTGGATGAGGCGACAAGTGCTTTGGATTTAAAGAACGAGCAACATTTGTACGAGCAGTTGGAATCAACTAAAACTACGTTTGTGAGTGTCGGTCATCGATCGAGTTTAGTGAAATATCACCAGCAGGTTTTGGAACTGTTGGGTGACGGGAGTTGGCGCTTGGTTTCCGCCCAAGAATACGGCGCTAGTATAAAGGTTGTTGGCTGATATAGCGAGGCTTTCGGGAATTGTGAATTTATATCAAATCCTCTCTTCATCAGAATGATATAAACAGAGGACACGGCAGTGCCGTTTCCCTACAATAAACCACGGTAGGGAAACGGCACTGCCGTGTCCTCGCTTGTCATTCCGGCGCAGCCGGAATTGATATCACAGAATATAATAGTAAGATAGATTTTTAGTATAGGCGAGATTCCTACCTTGACTACTCCGATTCCTCAAAACTTTGTGCAAGCGATCGCCAAACAGCGCGCCGTCACAGATGCCGAGTTAGAAACTGTATTTATGGCTCTCGACGGTCAATCTACGGCGACAATCGCAACTAAGCTGGGCATTAGCGACATCGCCGTTCGCAAAAGATTAGGCGAAGTTTACAAAAAGTTTCAGATTGGGGGGAACGGGCCTGGAAAGCTGTCGGAATTGAGACATCAGTTACTCTTTTCATACCACGCCGAGCAGGGAATGAGCGATTTCAGTGGAGGTAAAGGTTCTCTATTCAAAATGGCGATTGCGGGCCAACAGTCCGATTGGGGCCAAGCACCGGATGTTGCAGTTTTTTACGGACGAACTGAAGAATTAACTACTTTAAAGCAATTCATTGTATCGGATAATTGTCGCCTGGTAGCGTTGCTGGGTTCTGTCGGTAGTGGCAAAACAACTCTGTCGGTGCAGTTGGCAAAGCAGGTACAGAATGAGTTTGATGTTGTGGTTTGGCGATCGCTGCGATCGGCGACCGCACCATCCGACTTCCTAACCGACTTAATTCAACTTTTTTCTAACCAGCAAAAACCCGATGTGCCTATCGACCTCAACGGCAAAATTTCGTGCTTGGTCGAGTATTTGCGGAAGCAGCGCTGTCTGCTAATTTTAGACGATTTTGAAGCAATTCTCAAACCAGAAGAATTAGCAGGAAATTACCGCGAAGGCTGCGAAGGATATCGAGATTTAATTGTGCGGCTCTGCGAAGTCAATCACAATAGCTGTTTGGTGCTAGTTAGTTCAGAAGAACCTACCGAACTGACTTTGCTGGCGGGAGAAAAAGTGCGCTCTTTCAAACCGGCTATTTCCTCCGTAATTGTGCGGGAGATTTTCCAAGAAAAAGGTTTGTCAGTTCAAGACAAAGAGTTGGAAATCTTGTTAGCCCGGTACGGAGGTAATCTGTTAGCATTAAAGATTGTGGCGACAACGATTGACGAGTTTTTTGACGGTTATGTTTTAAAGTTTTTGGAAGCAACGGCGTTATTTATTGAAGAACATATCAGCAATTTGCTCGCGCAGCAGTTCGATCGAATGTCAAGTTCTGAACAAGAGATTGCCTACTGGCTGGCGATTGCTCAAAGTCCGATTTCGCTGGGGACTTTGCGAGATCAGATGTTGGTCAATTCGTCGGTTTCGGATTTGCTAAAAAATCTCGATTCTCTGGGGCGTCGCTCGCTGATTGACAAAATCAGTGAGGGAACAGAAACGGTTTTTATGCTTGGGCCTTTGATCGTGCAGTATGTGAGCGACAGATTAGTCGATCGCATTCGAGTGGAGATTTTGGAGACGATTAAGACGCAAGGAATAGAAAGAATGTGTCTGTTAAAAACTCACAATCTGAGCATGAGTATTGCAACAGGAAAACAAAGTAAAGAGCGTCAAAGTAATTCTATTTTAGAATTAGTTAAAAATCGCCTGCAAGTGTTGTTCATGAAAACTACAGGTTTGGAAGAACCACTAAAGATCCTGACGAAAGTTGCCTCTGATATGGAGCATAAATCGACCCTAGAGGTGGGATATGCGAGGGAAAATCTGGCGCAGATTATTGCTCAACTTCAGTGCTAATAAAAAAAGCGATCGCCCTTTAACAAAAGCGATCGCCCATTTTCAACAAAAACTAAGTTTGATTATTTGACAATGCCCAAAACCGATGCAGATTCAGAGCCTGTAATTTTGCCCAAAGCAGGCGCTCTTTGAGCCTCTGCAATTTTGGGAAGCAAAAGTGCTTCTGCATAAATCCGAGGATTTACTTGAGCGATTTGGATGTAAGATTCCCTGACTTCGGCATTGACTGCGACAGTCTTGGCATCGTAAACTTGCATCGCCATCTTGGGATAGAAGCCAATGCCGACAATCGGGATTAAAAAGCAAAATGCGATCGCCACTTCGCGAGGTTGAGCATCAATAAACGGTGCATCACCAGGCAAAACGCAACTATTACCAAAACAAACCGCTTCATCCAGATTGTTTCGCTGATTCTGCAAATTTAGATCCTCAAGGTCGCAAGCTGCTAATGTGCCACAGTTATAAAATAGCTGGCGCAGCATCGAGAGCAAATAAATCGGTGTCAAAATCACTCCTACCGCCGCCAGCAACACAATCACTGCGCGGAAAGAATCGCTGTAGATATCGCTAGTTGCGACACCGACAAATACCGAAAGTTCGCTAGCAAAACCGCTCATACCCGGAAGCGCTAAGGAAGCCAGAGCACCTGCGGTAAACAAGGCAAACACTTTCGGCATGACTTTGCCAATCTCGCCCATTTCATCCATAACCATTGTATGGGTGCGATCGTACGTAACGCCGGCCAGGAAAAACAATACTGAGGCGATTAAACCGTGGGAAATCATTTGCAGCAGCGCGCCATTGATTCCCAAATCCGTGAAGGAAGCAATACCGAGGAGCACGAAGCCCATGTGAGAAATCGACGAATTCGCTAGGCGGCGCTTCATGTTCGATTGGCCGAAGGAATTGAGCGCCCCGTAGATAATATTGACTACGCCGAGCACCGCCATAATCGGTGCAAAGTAAACGTGTGCTTTGGGAAGCAGTTCTAAGTTGAGGCGAATCAGTCCGTATCCGCCCATTTTTAACAGCACACCGGCAAGAATCATCGACACTGGAGAAGATGCTTCGCCGTGCGCGTCAGGGAGCCATGTGTGAAAGGGGAAAATAGCTAGTTTCACGCCGAAAGCAATGAACAATCCCGCATAAAGCAGTAATTCTAAACCCAGCGGGTAGTCTTTCAAGCCTAGTTCTACCATGTCGAAGGTGGGTGCGCCTCCGCCGTAGAATCCCATTGCTAAAGCTGCGATTAAAATGAAAATTGAAGCGCCTGCGGTATAAATCAAGAATTTGGTAGCTGCATAGCGGCGGTTTTGCCCGCCCCAAATCGAGATTAACAGGTAAACCGGAATTAGTTCTAGTTCCCAGACAATGAACAGCAGCATGATGTCTTGGGCGACGAAGACTCCTATTTGTGCGGAGTACATCACCAGCATCAGGAAGTAAAAAAGCTTTGGTTTGCGATCGACTTCCCAGGCTGCAAAGATTGATAATGTCGTCACCAGTCCGGCCAAAAGTACCAGCGGAACTGACAATCCGTCAACCGAAACAGACCAGTTGAGGCCTAAAGAAGGTATCCAGGAATATTGTTCTACGATTTGGAAAGTAGAGATGCTCGGATCGTAATGAGTCCAAAACACCCAGCACATTAATACAAAATCCGCAATTCCGACGCCGAGGGCGTACCAACGCACAGTTTTGCCATTTGTGTCGGGCAGAAAAGGGATGGCGATGGAAGCTAGTAGGGGTAGGATGACAATTGCGGTCAGCCAAGGAAATTGATCCGCTATCATGGTTAAGAATAAATACTTAGTTGAAACTTATCAAAATTATAATACGAAATTTAATAAAAATTTAAGATTTATTGATATTTTTTTTTTATAGCGAGGCAAAGGCGGACTTATATATCACAAATTGCTACACAAGTCAAGACAACTATTTAATATTTAATATTAAACACCCAGAGTTCCGACTTCTCCAAGAAGTCGGAACTCTCAAAGAACGAATCAGCCTTCAATCAGCCTTCAATCTGGATCAACTCCCAATTCGCGCAACTTCGTGGCCAATCTTTGCGCCTTTTGGCTTTCGAGCTCAGCCCTTTGGCGTTCCTGGTCAGCTCTTTGGCGTTCCAGCTGTGCTCTTTGAGTTTCCTGCTGTGCTTGTTCTGAACTCCACAGCAACAAATTACCTGAGTTATCCCACCAGCGCAGCCAGTTCATGGTTTGTGCTAACCGTTCCCCCGACCAAATCCCCAGATATAGTTCCAGTTGTGGAATCCAGACGCGCCCCTGCTCATTGGCGGAATGTAAAACATACCGTCCATCTTGCAAACAGCGCACTTCTAAAATACCTTCGTAGGGATCGTAAGTGACATAAGTAGGTACTTGAAGAATCTGTTCGTAAAAATGGAGTTTGCCATAGGGGGGAGTTGCTCTGACGGATAATTCTCCTCCCTCTGCTTCAGAAAGAAACTCCATCACGATCGCCACATTAGCACCTTCAGTATGAGGAGTATAACTGCGACGAATTACTCCCTCTGCTAAAGGATGCACTTGCGGCACATAAAACCAGTCTGGAGCTTTGACTACAATCTTTTTATTAACTGTGGCGACTAGCCCCATATTAGAGGCCATCAGCATTTCTGGCCCAATAAGTCCTGCGGCTCCCAGTGCATCGGTGAGACCAGCGGCGAGAGGAGGTTGTTGAATATTTTCCACAGGATCGTCGGGTAATATGTAGTTAGCTGGTAGGGGTTCCCAGGTGACGGTTCGTTTGGCTTTGATAGGCGGGGCTTCGAGTACCATTTTATCAACCTTCAAACAGAAATTTTTGTGTAAATTTGTCTATTTTAACTCAAGTTGCTAGTTTCTGGATGGGATGGGATGGGGCGGGTTTATCTAATTTGTTGGTGGGTAGCAAAGATTTCGGTGAACTCGCCCCTACAATTATTTATTTTATGCCTGGGAATTGTCACCGTTGATTTAAAACATCGTTAACTAGATAGAGAGAAAAGCCGATCGCCAAAAGATGCAATTAAAGTACGATCGACTAATTGCGAGATCCATTTTTCCGGTATACCAGATTCTCCATAAAAAGCCCCAGCCAACTGTCCGTAAACCGCACCAGTCGTATCAGCATCATCGCCCAAATTCACAGCCAACAAACAGCCTTCCGCAAAAGAATCACTGTTGTAAAAAGCCCAAAGCGCCGCCTCCAAAGACTTGACAACATAACCCGTACCCTTAATTTCAGGAGGTTGCCGCCGCTTAAAAGAACCTGCCGCAATCTCATCAATCTCAGCTACCAGCGGGTGAGCTTCCCAATATCCAGAAATCGGACAATATCTTTCCGAAAGCAACACATCTTTAGCAACTCCATTCACAGCTCCCGCAATTAAATTACCAAAATAGCGACAAGCATCTATACAAGTAGCAGCACCGTGAGTAGTTCGAGAACTTTCTGCTGATTTCTCTATAACTTCCAAAGGATTTTTGGCATAAAACAAAGGCACGGGAGCCAAACGCATAATCGAACCATTTCCAGCAGTCTGAGCATCGGTAGAACCGCAATAAGGCTTTTTTGTATCTTCAAACTTCCAAAGAGCTTGTTGAACCGTATTGCCAATATCAAAACATTCACCAATGCTGCTCAAATGTCCGTCTGTACTCCACCGCAGATATGTTTCTAATTGATGGATTGGATCGAAACCTTGTTTCTCAATCAAACTTTCAGCCAAACAAAGCGCCATCGAAGTATCGTCCGTCCATTCGCCCGGTTTTAGTCGAAACGGGCCGCCGCCAATCATATCGTTAATAGGTGCAAAAGTTCCGGGGCGGCAGAACTCTAAAGTAGTTCCGAGAGCATCACCAACTGCTAAACCCAGAAGACTGCCGCGATAACGTTCTATTTGCTGCATAAAGTAATGGGGAATTGGGAATGGGGAATGGGGAATGGGGAATTGGGAATTGGGAATTGGGAATTGGGAATTGGGGAATTGGTGATAGATAACCAATAACCAATAACTAATAACTACACTGCTGACTTGAGATTTTGGGCTGCTTTATTAAGCTGTTTAATACCAACTTTGACTTCGGAAATGCCACTGACATTTTCCTGAGTGGCTAGGTTGAGGGAGTTGACAACTTGAAAAACATCCTGAATTGCGATCGCCTGATTTCTCGCAGTAAAAGAAATCTGTTGGCTATTCAAAACAATGCGCTCGATCGCCTCTG
>JANMLZ010000125.1:0-4800 GCA_031372825.1 Cyanobacteria bacterium OTE_58_metabat_593
AATTGGGAATTGGGAATTGGGAATTGGGAATTGGGAATTGGGAATTGGGAATTGGGAATTGGGAATTGGGAATTGGGAATTGGGAATTGGGAATTGGGAATTGGGAATTTGTCCGTCAACAGTGAACAGTGAACAGTCAAGAGTCAACATTTCAGATATAATTAACTGTAGAAAGTTATTGAGTGACATCAAAATACTCTTATCTAAAACATGAAATCAGAAAAAACACTCAATACTCTAGACAAGGATGAAACACCGAATATCGGCGAAGAAACCTTAATTCACTACTCGGTATATGTTAAGAAATTGCGTCCGCTGCTGCCATCAGATGCCTTTGAACCCAATTCTAGCAAGTTAACGATACTGCTGATAAATATCGGAATTTTATTTTTAGGATGGGGGATTGCGGCTAATCTCGATCGCTGGTCTGTCTATTTTTTATGGCTTTACTTACCTTTAGCCCTCATTATGGGCAATAGTATCACAGTTTTGCTATTTAGCTCCCACGACTTGATGCACGGTAGCGTTCAGAAAAAGTCATGGCTGACTTATCCGATCGCCTTTCTGGGACTAAGTATGCTATTTATGCCGCCTACTCAGTGGAAAAATCTGCACAACCTGGTACACCACAAAAATACAAATTCGCTAGCAGATCCCGATCGCAACTACCTCTACCAACAGCCGGATACCTGGGGAAAATGGATTCAGAATCTGTTTGTACCGTCAGTTGAAGTCAATCCGCTGTGGTTCATTGTAGGCATGGCTGGATCGTGGTTTGTCCACAATTTCCGCAACGTGTCCTCGGTGTTGTTATTCAACGACAAATCTGTGGATTACGTGCCGGCTGCTTTTACGGTTAGCGCTAAAGATCGAAGGACGATCGCCTTTGAATGTCTGGGAATACTCGGAATTCATCTCAGCATCTTGTTCTACTTAGAATTTAACCCGATCAAAGTTGCTCTGGCTTACGTTTTGCCGATCGCGATCGGTCATGCGGGCGCAATGTTCTACATCTTCACAAATCATATGGGCTGTCGGATGACCGAGATTAACGACCCGCTGATCAACACTATGTCGCTGCGGGTTCCTAAAATATTTGATGTCTTGCATTTGAATTTTTCTTACCACACAGAGCATCATCTTTTCCCCAGCATCAACTCAGACTATTATCCGATGGTGCAAGAGCTGTTGCAAATTCATTATCCCGATCGCCTGAATTTAATCGATGCTGGAGAAGCTTGGAAATTGCTGATGCGAACACCACGGCATTACAAGGATGAAGTCACCTTCACAGATTCCTCTGGAACAATGTCTGTAAATTGCTCGATTGTTGAATAATTCAAAAACGGCTAAGACAAAGTAAGGTGCGTACTGCACACCCTATGTTGAGATATTGTCCTAAATTTTCAGATCAATTCCGGCTACCGGAATGACAAGCGAGGAAACGGCAGTGCCGTTTCCCTACAATTGATCGCGGTAGGGAAACGGCACTGCCGTGTCCTGATTTCGGGCTATGTTAATTCCGATGCAACCGGAATTGATATTACTCCTAGACACGGCTGTGCCGTGTCCTGATTTCGGGTGATATTAATTCCGATGCAACCGGAATTGATATCACTCCTAGATGCTGATACTATTGAGCACCAAAGAAGGCTTGAGAGAAAAGTAAGGGATTACCCGTTTTTGATTATTCGCATCAATCCTTTGTTCTGCCATGTTCAAATTTTGCTGGAACTGTTGCACTAGCTGTTCGATCGGCGTTCCCCCAAAAACTTCATTGAAACTCATTTGGTAGAGTTCTCGGAAAGATTTATCGTAATAACCCAAACGGTCATAGCGATAAGCTGCCAAAATAAACATAGTTTTCAGTTGGTCAGCCGCTCGTTTGTACGGAGGAAGCAAGCGTAAAATGTCCTTTTCCGTAATCACTTCGAGATTGCCAGAAGCGGTAATTTTGGGAATGTCCCGGTACGCAGCTAAGGGCATATTCGCCGCAAAACTCATGTATTCGTACTGGGGAAAATTGACTGCTGAATGCTGCGGGCCGCAGGTGAAAATTATAGTTGTGACAATTTTAATTAATTGTTCAACTGTGTCGATTTTGCTTGGCATTCCTTTGACTTTACCGCCTTTGTCCGAGGCTAATTCTTTGGCCCATGTTTGCAGTTCCACATCTTGGGCGATCGCCTCTTTCGTCTGGTAAAAGTATTTGAGATAGCCGGATACAAAGGTTTCGATCGCATTCCACAGCAGCAATCCATCATCTCGGTAAGGATAGTGAGGCAGTTGATTTGTGTCATCCATGCCCCGATTTTTCAGTTCGGTTGGCAGCGCAAATTCATCCAGACTCCACGTACTGCAAGCCTCTCTAGCTATTTCCATTGTCTCTGCCAAAGTACCGCTTAGCAAGTCATCGACGGGCCCGCCTGGAGCGATCAAATAAGAACGCGCTAGCTCGTTGTTGACCAGCATAAAGCGGAAGTGCGGTTTCAGCAGCAGGCTGAGGGGATGATTTTTCGCCAACTGTCGGGCGGTGGCGATCGCGATCGGTTCCATCACCAGATGAGTTCGACCTAAATGCGAGCTCATTTCGTGGTGGTTGGCATCTGCTACTTGCACGCAGAGTTTCGCAAACAGCCAATCGACAGGAAGATCGAACGGGGTGTACAGATGGCTGCCTGGGTTGGGATCTAGTTGAATGGCGATCGGCACCAGTTCACCGCGATCGCGAATTCCCGTCCACCGCCAAGCGAAAAAAGCCCGCGGTTTCGGCAAGAATTTTCTGCCTTTTTCATAGCTGCCACCTCCAATTTTTGAAGGCGCGAGATAGTGTTCGTCGCTACCCGTATAATCGGCAATGTAAATGTTTTTTTGCTGCAACTCTTGCTGCAAATCGAATAACGGGTGAAAATTGGAAATTGGTGCCAGTGTTTGCGCCCGAGGATCGCTGGCATCTAACAGGCGAAGCACCATCGGATTTGCTCCAGACAGGCGCTGTTCTGCAAAAGAGCGATCGGTTTGGTAAATCTTAGCAACTTGAGGTAAAGGCAGCAGAGTAAAGAAGTCTTCATAATCTTGGAGCTCGTCGAGAGGATCGAGAAAAGTTCTCGCATCGGCGGCCAGCATATTTGCCGCAAGTTCCGATGTTGCTAATATCCGTTCTCCAATATACTTGGTCGAAAATTGCTCGACTGCTGGCACATCTTTCAATAATGCCAAAGGTGATAAAGCGTCAAAGTCAAACAGATAAGCTTTTTGCTGACGCTTTAAGTGATCTTGGCGCTGTTCTTTGTTCGGATCGTTTTGAGAAAGAGAAGGTTTCATATTGTCTACCTAATGTCGAAAATTAGCCCTTTTTTGGCAGTAAAATATCTGAAATAATCACTACCGAGAAAGGATGGGATTTAAAAAGTATTGTGCGCCTGTGTTCAGGCTTGATATACGGATTATTCACCCCTCGACAATCGGATTCCGGATGTTTTTAAACTTATCTATATTCCTAAAAAAAATGCAACACTTGTCGGCTTCTTAAATCCACATAAGGTTGTTTAATTTTCAGGATAATTAAAGCAACTATGGACACGGCAATGCCGTTTCTTGCGCCGCAAAATAATCGTAGCTTGCGGAGTCCAACGCCATCACGCTCGCACTTGCGATGTAACTATCGCCCGATTAATTGTAGGGAAACGGCACGGCCCATAGGTGTCAACTTAAGCCTGAAAGCCCTGATAAATCTGGTTTTTATCTGAGTCGAGATCCCCTAAATCCCCCTTAAGAAGGGGGACTTTGATCGGACTCCTGTCCCCCCCCTTCTTAAGGGGGGTTAGGGGGGATCTGGCCTTAATCGTCAAACAGTAGTCTCTGAATGGGTTTGACGTTAAGTTGACACTCCTTGGGCTCTCGGAGTGTCCTGACTGTTTCGATACAAACCAGAGAGACAGAGCTAATACTAGCGATTAAGCGCGAACCATCAAATATTGACCGTTGCCGTTATATTCGCCGTCACAACTCGCGAAATTGGCAACAAACCAAATCAAATAAAACCGCCAGATGCGGCGAAATTTGGCATAGTCGATGCCGTAGTCTAAATCTTTGACTGTCGCCTGAGAATTGTCAAAGTTTTGCAGCCAGCTAGCAAAAGTCTGAGAGTAATTGAATCCATTCATATACCATTGTTTAATGGTTTTGAGGTCTTTGTTGCGGCTGGGAACGGCATCGTATTTCCAGTAACGACCGTGGGGGAAAATGTATTTGTGGGTGAAAACGCTGGATATATTGTTGGGAGTGCGGACTGTGATAATGTGAATGAAAACTCGGCCGTTATCCTTCAGGAAAGATGCCAGCTTTTGAAAAGCTTTCGTTAAGTTTCCTATGTGACAAAAAACGCCAATAGAGAGAATTTTGTCAAACTTTGTTTCAAATTGGGCATCGTTCAAATCTCCTTCATACAGGGTAAAGCGACCCGAACTAAGGTAGCTTTCGGGATCTTGCATCTTCTGACGAATGTACTCGCATTGGTGGCGACTCAAGTTAATGCCTGTAAACTGAACATTGGGGAATTTGGAGAGGATGTAGTTGGGAACGCAGCCCCAACCGCAGCCAAAGTCTAGAATATGATCGCCATCTCTGATTTCTAGCTTGTCAATCACATCATCAATCATTTGCATCTGGGATTGTTCGAGGTTGGTTGCTCCTTTTTCCCACAATCCCATGCTGTATTTCGGATAGATGAGTTTCCCGTAGCCTAACATCGGATTCAACATGGCTTGAGGTAAGTCGTACTGAATCTTCATTAAATCC
>JANMLZ010000131.1:0-81808 GCA_031372825.1 Cyanobacteria bacterium OTE_58_metabat_593
ACGTGCTTTATTGAATGCGGAATTAAAAGCCTCGACTGCCAATCTCAGCGGAGAAACGCCGCAGTTTGAAGTATTGGAATTGGCTGCATTTGACGACGACCAAATCCGTCAAGTATTGTCTCACCAAGCCGATGCCGAAACTGTAGCGCAGGTGATGAACAATCCGCACTTATTGGATTTAGCGCGGCGGCCGGTGATGGCGGAATTGATCTTAGAATCATTGCCGGATATTCAAGCAGGTAAACCCGTGGATATGTCGCGGGTATATTTGTATGCGGTGCGGCGGAAAATGGAACGGGATATTAAGGCAGAAAGGACGTTTACATCGCTGGCAGATAAGCTATTTTTCCTGTGCGAACTGTCCTGGGAAATGCTATCAACAGACCAGATGAGTTTGAATTATCGGCTGTTTCCCGATCGGATTCGCCGCTTATTTGGGGCTGCGGTGCAAGCAGAAAAGGATTTAGACCACTGGCATTACGACATGATGGGTCAAACGAT
Source organism: Cyanobacteria bacterium OTE_58_metabat_593 (assembly GCA_031372825.1). Lineage (GTDB taxonomy): Bacteria > Cyanobacteriota > Cyanobacteriia > Cyanobacteriales > Microcoleaceae > Microcoleus. The sequence goes on from JANMLZ010000131.1 coordinate 502, forward strand.
GTTAATTCGCAATGCTGAGGGGGATTATTCTCCGGCACACAGGTCGCTTTTGGAGTTTTTTGTAGCGTATAAGTTGGCAGCGGAGTTGGGAGTTTTGCCTGCTGATTTTACGGAGTTATCGCAGGCACAATTGTCTTTGGATAATTCTGTTGAGTCGGTGAATTATACTTGGTCTGGGTATTTTAACCGTCAGGCGGACAATGCGGGCGATATTGTGCAGATTCCGGCTTTGAAGGGTTTTGTTAGTGAAAGTTTAGGGCAACTTCTTAACAGTTTCGGGCGGGAACCTTTGACGAAAGCGGTGATGGATTTGTTGGTGCCGATGCTGGCAAAAACCGAGTTTGTGGGTGAGGTTAAGTCGAGACTGTTGGAAATTTTGGAGGCGACGAAAGGCAAAGCTGAGGAAGAAGTTGGTTATATCGGTGGGAATGCAGCGACGGTATTAGTGAAGGTTGATAATGCTGCTTTGGAAGGGAGAGATTTATCGGGGGCTGTAATTAAAGGTGCGGATTTTTCTAATGCTAGTTTGCGGCGTGTCAATTTTGCTGGGGCGAATTTAACTGATTCTGATTTTATCAAAACTTTCGGTACTGTTTTTGCAGTAGCGTTTAGTCCAGATGGCAAGCTATTTGCTACAGGTGATGCTAGTTGTGAAATTGGATTGTGGGAAGTTACAAGTGGCAAACAAATTTTGATTGGTCAAGGACATACAGATTGGGTACGGTCAGTTGCTTTCAATTCAGACTGTACAATTTTGGCGAGTGCTAGCTACGATCGAACAGTGAAATTATGGGATACTAACACAGGAAAGTGCCTCAAAACTTTACAAGGTCATACCAAGCGATTATATTCATTAGCGATCGATCCTAAAAGTACAATAATAGCCAGTGCTAGCGCAGACGAGACAATAAAGCTGTGGGATATTCATACCGGGAAATGCTTGAAAACTTTACACGGACATACTAACTGGGTAAGGTCGGTTGTATTTAGTACCGATAGTAAAAATCTACTGAGTTGTAGTGACGATCAAACTATAAAAATATGGGATATTAACACAGGAGAATGCCTCAAAACTCTAGAAGGGCATACCAGTATGGTACAAGCAGTAGCAATCAATCCTGAGAGTACAATACTAGCTAGTGGCAGTCTCGATCAAACAGTGAAACTATGGGATATTCAAACTTGGCAATGTTTAAAAACCTTACAAGAACATACTTCAAGAGTAAGAGCGATTAACTTTAGTCCTAATGGTAAAATTCTAGTTAGCAGTGGTGACGACTCAAAAGTTAAAATATGGGATATAAATGCTGGAGAGTGCTTGAAAACCTTAGACGGACATACTGCTTGGGTACGGTCAGTTGCAGTTAGTCCTGATGGTACAACTTTAGTCAGCGGTAGCGATGACCAAACAGCTAGATTATGGAATATTAACGCTGGAAACTGCTTGAGAGTTTTGCAGGGTTATACTAATCCTATACGTTCAGTAAAAATTAGTGCTGACGGTATAATCTTAGTTAGTAGCGAAGAAAACCATACAGTAAAAGTATGGGATAGCCGTACTGGAGAATGTCTAAAAACCTTACGAGAACATACAGGTCGGGTAAATGAAGTAGCAATTAGTCCAGACGGTAAAACTTTGGCTAGTGGCTGCTATGATAAAACAGTTAAACTATGGGATGTTAATACAGGAATGTGTCTCAAAACTTTACAAGGACATCACTGTTCTGTAAGTTCTGTCGCGATCGCACCTGATGGTAAAACAGTTGCTAGCGGTAGTGCCGATCCAACGATAAAATTATGGGATATTCACACTGGAGAATGTTTAAAAACTTTAGAAGGACACGCAGATTGGATCTGGTCAGTAGCAATTAGTCCCAACGGTACAATCCTTGCTAGTGGTAGTGATGACAAAACTGTGAAGTTATGGGATATCCGCACAGGAGAATGCTTAAAAACCTTGGATAATGGTACACATTTTGTACGTTCAGTTGCTTTTAGTCCTGATGGGAAGATGCTTGTCTACAGTAGTTCTGACTATACGGTAAAACATTGGGAGATTAGCACGGGTAAGTTATTAAAAGTGTTGCAAGGACATAACTATTACATAAATTCAGTGACTTACAGTCCCGACGGTCAAATGATTGCTAGTGCTAGTTACGACCAAACAGTCAGGTTATGGGATGCCCGCACGGGTGAATGTTTGAAAATCTTGCAAGGTCATACTAATTCGGCACGATCTGTTTCCTTCAGTCCAGATAGTAAAATACTTGCTAGTTGTAGCAACGATGAGACAATTAAACTTTGGGATGTCAAGACTGGTGAGTGTCTCAAAACGCTGATAGCTGAAAGACCTTATGAGGGTATGAATATCACGGGTGTTACGGGTTTGACGGAGGCTGAAAAAGCGACGATCGCATCTTTAGGGGCAGTGTACGATCGCCCTTTGTAGAAATGCAATAATAAGGGCGATCGGGTTTAATATTGCGGGCGATCGCTCTCAACTTCAATACCGTCTAAAATTCCCACTATTACTTTAAATAAATCTTCTAAATCGTCAGGAACTTTAAACAAATTCATATCTTGAAAAATCGTCTGCCTTTCTCTGTCTAACTTGCCAAATCTCCAAACATCGCCCATTGTCACCGCCCCGTACAAGATATCTCGCTCTTCAATGTGGGACATCGCAATTAATTGTACAGCAAGTTGAGTAAATCCTCTAGTCATATCATCGTTTTTTGCTTCAATAACTAGCAACTCTCGATCGGACTGCACGAGATAATCTAAATTACCCTTTAACCAGCTATTAACGTTGAGAGTATACTCAAACTTTAGTTGACATTGGCAGTACCGGATGATATCTAGCAAAACTGGCGCTACTAATGATTCTCTTCTTGCGGTTTCACTGCTGAGACCGACAAAAGGTAATGTAGCTCTAATTCTTTGTTTGAGATAGTCTATTTCTCCTATTTCTCTAGATGTATGCGGTAAAGATAATTCAGTTTTCACTAGCGAGTAATCGAACTGCGCTACAATTTCGTCGGTTTCGTAAGGTAGTTCAAAATATGAGCGAAAAGTGTATTCCCGACCTTCTTGTAAGATTTTTCGCTTAATCATGATGTTTTAACTCGCATTAGATTTTGTGCGATCGCTCTTCATAATTTTGACACTCCCCGGCGTGAACGCACGGGGATTCTTAATTCATCGACTGACCTTTAAGCGCCATGTCCTTTCGGCAATTCTTAAACCTTTCAACCGTACAAAAGTACCAATTGACGAGCTTAACTCACAACCACCCCAGAGGGTCTATCTCCAAAAGCGTACTAGGATACGAACCTAGAGTTTGGGTATGCCCTACCCTACCTAACAAACGAACTCAATTATTTGTTTTCTGGTAAAGAGAATACGTTGATCCTCTAGCTGTTTTAAGAGTTTTCGCTGCTCTTTGTCCAACAATTTATGCCTAAAAGTGTGTCTTAACTGTTTCACGATGGCAAAGGAATTTAACCATGACTATTCTAGTATACTACAATTACAAACAAGTTTTGAATTTTTAGGAATGGATTTAAGAAATTAAAGCCGTCCTACAAGGACGGGGTTTTAAACCCAATTTCCCGATAACACTTATGCTTTTGCGGGCGATCGAACTAAAGAAACCGGGTTTTTCGTAAATTTAAGGCTGCGGCGGGGATTTTGCTAAAAACCAGGTTTCTGCCTGATTTTATAAATTTGTTGTGGCAGAATTTGGCGGCGATCGACCTTATTTATGATAAAATTAATTCTTCAGGATGCAGCGAATCAGCGATGAACTCTCAAACAAAAACGCCTTTATTAGATGCTTTGCTCGATCGCACAAATCACCCTCACTCCCCATTTTACGCCCCCGGACACAAAGGTGGTCAAGGAATATCTGCACCACTGATTGAATTGTTGGGTGCACAAGTATTTCGATCGGACCTCCCAGAATTGCCAGAATTGGATAATCTCTTCAATCCAGAGGGCGTAATTGCAGAAGCTCAAGATTTAGCTGCGGAGGCATTTGGAGCCGAACATACTCGGTTTTTAGCCAACGGTTCGACTTGCGGAATCATCGCGGCAATTGTCGCGACTTGTGGCCCTGGTGATAAAATCATCCTACCTCGAAACATCCACTCGTCGGCAATTTCTGGTTTGATTTTATCCGGCGCAATTCCCATTTTTGTCAGTCCAGAATACAACCCGGATTGGGATATTGCCAACTGCATCACCCCAGAATCCTTAGCAGCAGCGTTAACACAGCATCCCGATGCGAAAGCAGTCATGGTAGTTTACCCAACTTATCACGGGGTTTGTGGGGATTTGCGGGCGATCGCCAAAATCACTCATCAATACAACATACCATTATTAGTAGATGAAGCTCACGGCGCGCACTTTAACTTTCATCCAAACTTGCCAGAATCGGCACTCTCAGCAGGCGCAGATTTAACAGTACAATCAATCCACAAAACCCTCGGTGCAATGACACAAGCATCGATGCTGCACGTTAGGGGATCTAGGGTAGATATCCAAAAAATTAATCGAGCATTACAGTTAGTACAATCCACCAGTCCGAGTTATATACTATTAGCATCTCTGGACGGGGCGCGCCAACAAATCGCACTCCACGGCGAACAGTTGATGACACAAACTTTACTATTAGCACAAAAAGCGCGATCGGGCATATCTCAAATTCCCGGTTTATCAGTTTTAGAACCATTAAATACACCAGGTTTTGTGGCATTAGACCAAACGAGACTGACAGTAAAAGTATCGGATTTAGGCATTACAGGATTTGCCGCAGATGAAATTCTGCACTCTCAACTCGGTGTCACCGCAGAATTACCAATGCCGCAACATTTAACATTTATTATTAGCTTGGGAAATACAGAATTAGATATTGATAATTTAGTGAAAGGTTTCCAGAATTTAACTCACAATCTAGGGGGCGGGCACGGGGGCACCGCCCCTACAACTGGGGGCGGGCAAGATGCCCACCCCACAAGAAAATTCACTCTTTGTGGAACAGACATCTTGCCTGTTCTTGAGCATGGTGCAATATCTCAGTTAGGATTTCCGCCTCCTCCACTTTCCCCGCGCGAGGCCTTCTTTTCGCCCACGGAAACAGTAGCAGTAGACAAAGCCTGCGATCGACTCTGTGCCGAACTCATCTGTCCTTACCCCCCAGGAATACCCGTTTTGATGCCCGGTGAAATCATTACCCAAGAAGCCCTCGAATACCTGCAACAAATCCTTGCTTCAGGCGGGAAAATCACAGGTTGCAGCGATCCCCGTCTCCAAACTCTCAAGGTTGTGCGAAAGTAAATATTAAGGCTTGGGGAAATGGGGAGAATTTCTACTTTTTCCTCACTTCCAACTTCGGTCTTACTTGAATCTACAATCTAAAATCTAAAATAGAACAACTATGCTTTGGCCCTACGTCACTCCAGGGATTCCCGATGACTTATTTGAACGTTTACCGGGAATTCCCATGAGTAAGCGAGAAATCCGACTGATGTTAATCTCACACCTGCGGCTGCAAGCAGATTCAGTGGTGTGGGATATTGGCGCAGGTACTGGTACGATCGCCGTAGAAACAGGTTTGCTATGTCCCAAAGGTCGGATTATCGCGATCGAAAGGGATGAAGAGGTAGCAAACTTGATTCGCAGAAATTGCGATCGTTTCGAGCTCAACAACGTAGAAGTCATAGAAGGTAGCGCCCCCGAATGCCTCAAAAATTTGTCTCAACCCCCCCACCGAGTTTGCATCGAAGGAGGTAGACCCATTAAAGCCATTCTCCAAGCAGCCTGGGCATACTTGCAACCCCACGGTCGAGTTGTGGCTACAGCAGCGAATTTAGAAAATCTTTATGCCCTTTCCGAAAGCTTCGCCGAATTGCAAGTCCGCAACATCGAGGTAGTTCAGTCTGCGGTCAATCGCTTGGAGACTCGCGGCCTCAGCCAAACCTTTGCCGCCGTCAATCCCATCTTTATTCTCAGTGGCGAAAAGCTAGATTAGAAGTCAGTTGACTGTTGACAGTTGACTGTTGACAGTTGACTGTTGACAGTTGTCAGTTAACAATGCCCGATGCCCGATGCCCCATTCCCATAACTAAATGTAATTTTTAATCTTTTTTACGTTCCGTTAACCTTCATACTAATAATAGGCGCGACCATAGCTGGATTGACTGCCTGACTTGAGATATTTGGATGACCGATGGGGATGTGAGTTAGCTGTGCAAGGGAAGAACTCGTGTCCTAGAAAAATCCAAAATCCAAAATCGAATCACCCGTTGCCATCTGCAAGAGAAATTCATTTTATGCCTTGGCCCCGTATCCTGAGTGGAATAGTTGCGATCGTCCTTGCTTTAGGAATGATTATTTTGGGAGGATGGTACTTTACCGTCGGCTTCGGGATCATCGTTTACCTAGGCCAATTGGAATATTTTCAGTTAGCCCGTGCTAAGGGCATTGCACCTGCTGGCAAAACTACCTTAGTTGTCAGTCAAATTCTGCTGATTACGGCGGCCCTTGCACCGCAATTCGTAGATGCGATGTTTCCCCTAGCTGGAACCTTCATCTGTTTCTACCTGCTGTTCCAACCGAAGTTATCGACGATCGCCGATATTGCCGCTTCTATTTTAGGATTGTTCTACGGCGGCTATTTGCCCAGCTATTGGATACGGCTGCGAGTCGGCCTCGACCCAGCCAATCTTGCTACAACCCAACTTTCGCAAGCAGTAGCAAGCAATTTGCCCGTTCACATTTACCCGTCGCCGTCTTGGACAAGTTCCAGCAGCATATCTTTGGGATTGACTTCCCTACTCCTGGCTTTCCTCTGTATCTGGGCGGCTGACATTGGTGCTTATTTTGTGGGTAAATTCTTCGGCCGCACTAGCCTGTCTCATATCAGCCCCAAAAAGACGGTTGAAGGTGCGGTGTTTGGGGTTTGTGGCAGCATCGCAGTTGGCGCAGTCGGGTCTTGGTATTTGGATTGGCCGGGCTGGCCCTATACTGGTGCTGCTTTTGGTCTGTTGATTGGTGTTGCGAGTTTGTTGGGGGATTTAACTGAGTCGATGATGAAGCGAGATGCTGGTGTTAAGGATTCGGGGCAGTTGATCCCCGGTCATGGTGGTATTCTCGATCGCACTGACAGTTATGTTTTTACCGCGCCCTTAGTTTACTATTTTGTGACTTTGCTCTTGCCCGCGATCGACTCTTTTTTAATTAATCGGTAATTGGGCATGGGGAATTGGGAATTGGGAATGGGGAATTGGTAACAGTCAACAGCCAGCAGTTAACAGTTAACAGTCAACTGTCAACAGTCAACAGTTAACTAACTAAGGCAAAACTCTAATTCCGCCCCGACAAACAATCTCCCCAGAACTCAAAATTAACTCTTCTATCTCAACTTCTGGCCCGAAATCAATTTGAAAACCATTAAAATCACTGCTCTTTAATTCTCCATCGACTTCGATTTCGGGATTTTCAAACATCAATTCGCGACCGCTAGCCATCCGCAAACCAGTCCGCAATACAACAGGAATTTCTGTACCGCCAGCGCGCAAAATTGTCGCCCTTAGCGTCAATAAACCCGCCTCAATTGCGATCTGGGAATTTTGCAACTTCAGTGGCTGTTCCCGATCGCCGATCGGCAAAAGAGGCGACAAAAATTCACTCAAAGCTAAGCCAAGCATTGGTGCTTTCAGCGACGCATTCAAATCCGCTTGGCCCAGCCTCAAAATGCCTGCCACGGGAACCGATTCGAGGAGGCGTAGCGGTTTGCCCTTGATAACTTGACCAAGGTTGATGCGAATGCCAGTACCCTCTATGGCTATTTCAGTGAGGTGTAATCCTTTATACACAGCACCGCTAGCAGCAGCCGTTACTTTGGGGATCGTACCGCTGAGGATTTGTCGATCGCTCCCCTCAATTTTCACCTTCAACTCGTCAACGTGCTGAACTTGCGATCGCAGCCACAACTGCACCGCCGGAGACAGCACCGCGCTCGCGATCCGGCTGCCTTGAGGTGGCGGCGGTGTCCCCGGATCGGAGCCTAAATTAGCAGTCTCACCAGAGCCATCCGCGCCAGCTATATTGTCAAATAGAAGAGAGTTGCGATCGACAGTCATAAACAATTTCAGAATCTAAACCTTAATATTCAAGCACAGAAATTTAACTCGCGCCTCGCGCATCCCCTCTCCCCAACCCAGTTTCTTCATAGATATTCTGATGTTTATCATAAACCGGGTTGATGAGCGCAACTTCTGATTCACTCCAAAAGCAAGCAGAAATCAGGAATCAGCAACGCCTGAATCAGAAAAATTCTCACCCTTTCCCCCCTCGGGATCTCTGGGCGAGTTCGCCAGTTGTGGGATCCCAGGTAAATTTCCCGATCGAGCGTATAAAATTAACTACCTGTACGGGATTTATGGTAGTGTTGGTTTATCGTCGGGTCAGACCCACACCTCTCAAATCAGCAGCAAACCAACGGTGCAGACCTGTGCCTGCGGCAAGTCTTTTCCTCGTAGTTTTTGCACAACATTCAGGGTAATGCCATGAGGACAATCGACGCTGTTGCGGGGTGCCCTGTAATGATTGGTCGGCATTGTAATTTATTCCTAACCAGGAATTGAGCATCGGTAGCATCGGTTAATCAATTAACCCTGTCGTGTTTCCTCCCCCACCGCTTTTTGCTGGGTTTCCACATTCCCGTCATGTCCGATCAAAGGCTACAAAAAATCCTCGCCCAGTGGGGCATTGCTTCTCGCCGTCTTGCAGAACAGATGATTGTAGCTGGACGAGTCCAAGTTAATGGCAATATTGTTGGTTTAGGACAAAAAGCGAATCCCGATCGCGATCTGATCGAAGTCGATGGAATCCCAGTGAAACCAGCCGATAGACCCGCAGAGGTCTATCTGTTGCTTAACAAACCCACAGGCGTAGTTTCTACTTGCAACGACCCGCAAGCTCGATCGACAGTTCTCGAACTACTGCCGCCCAAACTACGATCGGGTCAAGGCATCCACCCCGTAGGACGCCTAGATGCAGATTCCACCGGCGCCCTCTTGCTCACCAATGATGGTAAGCTGACATTTTGTTTGACCCATCCGCGTCACTCGATCGGCAAAACTTATCAGGTTTGGGTGCTCGGCGATCCCCCGGAACCCATACTGCAAGCGTGGCGTCAGGGCATCATCTTGTCCGGCAGAAAGACTTTGCCCGCAAAAGTTAGAATTCTCGATCGCGCGCGAGACCAAACTCTGTTAGAAGTAATTCTATCAGAAGGGAGAAACCGACAGATTCGGCGAACAGCCGAACAGTTGGGATATCCCGTGGTGCGGCTGCACCGCACAGCCATCGGCCCAATTCAATTGCAGCCACCCGGTTCACCAATATTGCCACCAGGCTGCTACCGACCCTTAGAAGATTCGGAAATTATTTTTTTATGGAATCTAGTCAACCTAACATCCATAAGCGTGCCAGTAAATTCCCAGGAGCACAGCATATGACAAAGAATTTATTGTTTTTATTCTTCAAAACAACTAAGAAGAAACTGCACTCCCAAGAACCAGAACCAGCCCAGAAGCTAGCGGAAATTGGGTCTCAACTGCGCCAGTACCGGGAACAGCAGTCGATTTCTTTGGACAAAGTAGCCCTAGTAACAATGATTCGGCGGAATCTGCTGCAAGCCATCGAGGACGGTCAACTAGATCAACTCCCCGAACCCGTCTACACTCAGGGTTTGATCAAGCGGTACGCCGAAGCCATGGGTTTGGATGGCTCTCAGTTTGCCAACTTTTTTCCGATCGAATCGCCGCCCCGATCGGCAGCCAAGCTATCCTGGCAGAATGGCCCTCAGTTGCGGCCCATCCACCTGTACGTCTTTTACACATTTCTAATTATCTGTTCAGTCAATGTCTTATCTCAGTTGATGGGCGGTTCTGGGACTGCAAAAAACTTTGCCGGAACCGAAGAACTAGCGTTTCAGCAGCAAGAACAAGCCCGTTTACTTGCTGAGGCATCGAGCCCCTCAAAAAATCAGAAACCGGATAATTACGCCGCTGTGGAAGCAGCAAGAACCGGTCAAAATTTAGATAAATCTGGTAATAAACCAGTGATGGTGAGCATCACTTTTAAGGCCGAATCCTGGATGCAGATTGAAGTCGATGGCAAAACAGAGTTTGAAGGAATTTTGCCGATAGGGACAGTCCGTACCTGGAATGCCGATCGCAAATTGGTAGTTTTAGCTGGTAACGCCGGCGGGGTAATGATTGCTGTTAATAACGGACAATCCCAACAACTCGGAGATCCTGGAGTCCCCAAAGAAGTTGTTTTTAAAGCCGACGAACTCAAGGCTTCAGAAAAGCCAAAATAATCATCAAGGGTCGAAGAGAATTGGGAATCGGATTTGGGGCCTTTACAGGATGGCCGGCGGGGTAATGATCGGCGGCGGGGTAATGGGTAATAGTTAGCAGTTTTTCTAATAACAAATAACTAATGCTATAAAGGCCCAATTCCCAATTCCCAATTCCCCATTCCCAATTCCCCATTCCCAATTACCTATTCCCCATTATCAATTTTTCTGGGGAGTGCGCCCGCTAATGTAAGTCATAGTTTTGAGCCGATCGCGCACCTCCCAATTCAAAGCTTCCCGCCGATACCGCCAGCCCCAATTTCCCTCTGCTTTCCCCGGAAAATTCATCCGCGCGTCAGTATCCAAACCCAACAAGTCTTGAAACGGTACAATTGCCAAATTAGCAATAGAAATCCAAGCCATGCGGATTAAAGACCAGTGAATTCCTTGGGGATCGATGCAGCCCAAATAACGCAAAACCTCATCTCTTTCGTAGGGTTGCAATTGATTGAACCATCCGACAGTCGTGTCGTTGTCGTGAGTGCCAGTATAAACTACGCAGTTGCGAACGTAGTTAAAAGGCAAAAAAGGATCGCCTGGGCCTGCGCCGAAAGCAAACTGCAAAATCTTCATTCCCGGAAACTCGAACCGATCGCGCAAAGCTTCCACTTCAGGAGTAATTACCCCCAAATCCTCAGCGATAATCGGCAAGTTGCCGAACTTCTCATTAATTACCTCAAACAAAGCTGTTCCCGGCGCTTTAATCCACTCTCCCTCCATCGCAGTAGTCTGCCCGCGCTTCACCGCCCAGTAAGCGTCAAATCCTCGAAAATGGTCGATCCGAGTCACGTCCACATAAGCGAAAATCGCTTCAAAACGCTGCACCCACCACTCGAAATTATTGGCTTGCAGCTCCTCCCAATTGTATACCGGGTTTCCCCACAATTGACCGGTTTCGCTGAAGTAATCGGGCGGAACTCCCGCCATTAAAGCTGCTTCTCCGGTGGCTTCATCCAAGCAGAATGTTTCTGGATGCGACCACACATCCGAGCTGTCGTGAGCGACATAAATCGGAATGTCGCCAATAATTTTAATGTCGCGCAGGTTCGCATACCGTTTCAATTCTGTCCACTGGCGGAAAAACTCAAATTGAACGTATTTGTAGTAATAAATCTCAGCATTTAGCTGCTGTCGCCACTTGTCAAGCGCCTCGGTTTTTCTCTGAACAATTTCCGGTTCCCAATTGTTCCAGCTAACACCGCCAAAGCTGTCTTTCAGTGCCATAAATAAGGCATAATCTTCCAGCCAAACCGCTTTGCTCTCGCAAAAAGCCGAGAATTCTCTTTGCTGCACCGGCGATGCTTTCACTTTGAAGTTTTCGCAGGCTTTTTTGAGCATGGGGATTTTGTGCGCGATCGCCCGATCGAAATCCACATAATCCGACGGAAATTCCGGCGAACCATCTAAATCTTCATCGCTTAGCAATTGCTCGTCCCGCAGCATTTCCGGGCTCAGCAGCAGTGGATTTCCTGCCATTGCTGAATAGCACGAATAAGGAGAATTGCCGTATCCTGTCGGGCCTAGCGGCAATATCTGCCAGTATTGCTGGTCGCTCTCTACTAAAAAGTCAATAAACCGATATGCTTCTATTCCCATGTCCCCAACGCCAAATCGGCTGGGAAAAGATGTCGGGTGGAGTAGAATGCCGCTAGCTCGGGGAAAAAGCATAATCTATCTAAAGATATAGGAAGTAAACATTGACAATTTGACCGATATTCCCTACAGGTTAAACTTCGCAGTTTTTAGGGCGATTTTCAGGGCAAATCTTTTGTGATTGTCTCATAATTTCTGCGGGAACCTGCTTGCTTTCATATTTGTATTGGTCGAGCGCACCCGGTTTTTGCCTAAATTTTGAATATAACTTTTCTTTCGCTTTCGCCCAATCTCTCTGGAGTAGTAAATTGCCCGCCGCAGCAACCATCAGCCATCGCTCTGATCGGAGCAAACGCACAAATCAGCCGGCTGTTTTTGTATCTCACGAAACAGTCGGCTGCGAAATTACCTGAAAAGAGACCCAGTTTAGGCTTCCTTGTTCAACAATTTCTGCACTTGTTTGAGAGCTATAGCGCCGACGTTGTACGCAGCCCAGCCGCCCGCCAACAAGACGGGCATCAATACTATTAGTATGCGGAAGTCAAAATCCATGAGTGTTGCTCCTAAAATTTTTCAACAAATTCTCTTGACACTCCCCGGCGTGAAACGGGGATTCTTAATTCATCGACTGACCTTTAAGCGCTGTGTCCTTGCGGCAATCCTTAAACTTTTCCACCGTGCAATTGCACCAATTGACGAGCTTAACTCACAACCGCTCTCTTTGGGTCTATCTCCAAAAGCGTACGCTTGATACGAACAAGCGAGTTCGCGTGTGCCCCACCCTACGGGAATTGAAACAAATTATTGATTTCAAGAGTGCATGAGAATGCGTTGATTCCCTAGCTCTGTTTTACAAGGTTTCGCTACCCTTCTTTTTGCTTTCAAAAAGCTTTCAGGTTCGAGGGTGGCGACTAAAAGCCGCTTCACAACCGCCCACCTTGGGAATTGCAACCATGTTTATTGTATCAAAAAGCCGTCCTATTAAGGAGTGGGTTTTCAACCCAATTTTCTCATAATCTATTTGTATCTCATTTTGTCGCCATTCTCCCGACTCTTTCAGCAAATATTGTGGCTCGAAAAGAAAGTACCTCTACCACAGCAGCCACTCGGCGCAATCGAAACATCGCTGTGCAGGAATTGATATCTAAACTCTTGCAGAGCGCCCGATGGCTTACGCCCCGCTACGCTACGACTCTCGCTACACCAATTATCCCACAATCTGTTTCGCAATCCCTTCCACCACCTTAGTTAGGGGGTCGTCAGGGAAGTGCAGAGCAAACACCCCCTTGCTGGCGAGCAGCATCATCTTGTCGCTGTGGGGCAACACCCCTGCCACTGGGATGCCGTAGATACTCTCTACTTGCTGCTTCAAATCATCGAAATCCAAGGATTCTGGGGCTTTGTTGATCGTCATCAAAATCTTGGGAACTTCTAATTTGCGGGCGACATCTACCGTCACAGCCGTTCCCTGAAAATCTTGCTGATCCGGACGCAGAATCAGCAGCAGGATGTCGGAAATGGTGATGCTGAGGAGGGTTTCTTCGTTCAGCCCCGGGTGCGTATCGATAAATAGATAATCTAAGTTCAGAACCTCGATCAGTTCGCCGAAGCCATCCGTCAGCAGTCCCACGTCGTAGCCTTCACGCAAAACTCGCGCTATCTCCCCTGCTTTAATACTCGAAGGAATCAGGTATAGGGTGCCGTTACTGGCTAGTTTTGGCAGCAGCGAACTCACATTGTAGGCCGTTTCGGCGATCGGACACCGACCCCAAAGATAATCATTCAGGCACCGATCCATGTTGCTCTCGCTGAAACCGAACAGTACGTGAATCCCGGGTGATTGAATGTCTGTGTCCACAATGGCAACCCGATTTCCGCCGCGAGCGATAATAGATGCCAGGTTTGCAGTCGTGTTCGATTTGCCAGTTCCACCCCGGTAAGAGTGGACAGAGATGATTTTGGACATGATATGCGTATGAGGGTAAGAAACGGCGAAAATCAATTATGATGCAATTCTCGATGCAGTCGAGTTGTCTGTCATTCTTCCTTCCCGCCCAAATCCTCCTTGTCTCTTAAAGTATCAATCTTTTCATCTTTTACCCTCTTTTCTGCGCCCCTGCGCTGGCGCATCTGTTTGGCCTTAGCTTGCAAATCGCCGAACTCGTCATCGGATTTGGTTTCGGCCCAACTAGCACCGCGATCCGCATTCAGCGCACCCGCCGCCCGGCCGCTTTCCGATTCAGTCACGGTGGCGCGTTGCTTCTGCTGTTTGGCTTTTTCCTGCAACTGAGCTAAGTATTCGTCCGCTTCACTTGGAGCATTGGGAACCTCTGTAGCATCGGCAGTTATTTCTTGGGGTTCGGAATCGGCTTTTTCAGAGGTTTCTTTTTTGCCAACCCTCAGTTTATCTCTCTTTTGCTGCAATTCTTTAAAGAAATCCGATTCAGTGATTTCTGCGACTTGCTGTTCTTTTTTGGCTTGGTCTATTTCGATTTTGAAGACTTGTTTTACTCGATCGCTAATTACTCTTCCGTATCCGGCTTTATTAAATCTGTCTGCTGATACAATGCTGCCGCCAGTTAGGATCAATGCCAAGGCTGGCGCTATCACAGGCACCCACCCTCCCAACATAAAAAGCCCAAAGCTACAGGCGAAACACCCGAACAGCATTACTCCGAATGTCAGCGCCAGCCGCACTGGGTGAGTCATCCGCGATGCCAAGGTTCCTCCCACAATCGACCATCCCGAAATCCACAGAATTTCTGCCCATTCCGGCCAAAACCAAAACATCGGTCTGTTGTCTAAAACTGTACTCAAAATTTGGCTGACTACTTGTGCGTGTGCCACGATCCCAGGCATGAATTGGTTGCTTTGTTTTTGCCCACTGTAAGGAGTATAAAACAAATCTTTAACGGTGTCTGTGGTGTAACCGATGAGCACTATTTTATCTTTAACTGAATTCGGATCAATTTTTCCTTCTAAAATATCCGTCAGTCTGACTTGGTTTGCAACTTGCCGATAACGATAGTTGATGAGTATTTGATATCCCCTAATATCGGCATTTTTGTATCCTCCATCATTGCTCTCTAGTTGTTTTAATTGGGTTTTTCCCAGCCATAAAGATTGATCGGGCGCTATTTGGGGAAAGATTTGTTGTTCTTGCAGGTAGCGGAGTGCTATCTGGAGGTTGAAGGAACCTAAAACGTGAGAATCATCATTGCACAGATGTTTTTCCACCGAGGATTTGCCCTGAATTGTCGGCGGTTTCATAAACAATAAAGCCCTGCGGAGTATGCCGCCGGGATCCACTCCGAAATCTGCAAATCCCACCCGGGTTTTTGCTATTCCTGGGGGAGGGGGAGTACCCGGATTGTCCGGGCCCCCGTCGGTGACTAAACATACTCCGATAATCCGATCGCTTTTTTGTAAAACTTTAGTTAATTCCTCGCGCCCGTCTCCTAAAGGCACGTCTCGCAGTATATCTAAACCGATGACTGCCGGTTGCATTTTTTCGAGTTTTTGTAAGATTTCAGCTATTTTGCGATCGGATATCGGCCACTGTTTCAGTTTCTGAATATCTGCTTCGGTAATCCCCACAACTAGCAAACGCGAGTCTGGCTTTTCGTCGGGACGCCACCTCAGCATTTGGTCGTAAGCGCTTAATTCTACTGGTTCGAGTATTCCTAGCTGTCTGGCCCCGATCAAAGATAATGTTACTGCCGCGCTGGCAATTAATACAGACCTAGCAAAGAAGAGTGATGGTTTATACATTTGACTCAATTGAGCCGCTGCCGATCGAATTTTGTTAGATATTTTACTCATTATCCCAGCATAAAAGTTTGAGTCGTTTCACCGAACAGCAGTTGTTTCGCTTTTGCCACCTGTCAGAGACTTCCTCCATCTTAGAACACCCGGAAACTTCGACCACTTTGTAACAAAACTTTACATTTTGCCGCCAGCAAATGTGTGTTCCATGATACTGGCTACCTCGATCGCTGGATTTTCGAGCCGGATAATCCAGTTGCCGATCGAATCAATTAATGTTATTGATGATATGTCAAGGTTCAAATTGTGTGTTTGCGCCCTCGACTAGCCGCTCAAAAATATTTTCAGCCACCAGGGAATGCCTGTGTTTGCAATACTATAAGTTAAAGGTACAAAAAATGAAACGTTTTATACATGGGGCTACACTTGCGTTAGCCGTCTCTGCGATCGCCATTACCGTCCCCCGTTCACTTGCTGGAGTGCGGACACCATCCCAGCCGCTTCTGCTGAGTCAGAATCTTAATTTCAAGCCTCCCGATGTCACAGCCCCCAGCAACCGACAAGGAGGGACACATCGCGGTAGCCAACTTTGTCCGGCGGGTTTATCTGTTACTCCTTTAATGCCTCCCACTAATCTCGGTTTAACCCTCACTGAGTCTCCCACAGTTTTTGTCTATGTTCCTCAAACCTCGGCAGAAATAGAGTTTACTTTGCTGACCGAAAATGAGGACAAAATAGTCTACGAAAAAACATTTAAAGTTGACGAATCCGGGATTGTGGGAATTAACATTCCGGCTACCAAGGACAACAGCAAATCCCTTGAAGTTGGCAAGCGTTACGTGTGGTCGTTTTCGATGATTTGCGAACCCGAAGATCGATCGGCAGATTCAGTTGTTAAAGGATTCGTGCAGCGCATAGCACCCCAGCCAACTCTCAGGAGCGATTTGGCAAGTCCTGACCCGATGACTAGGCTCAACGTTTATGCCCAAAATGGGATCTGGTACGAAACTCTCGCTACTTTAGCTCAAATGCGACGCCAGACACCGGGAGATGCCAGGCTGACAGCCAAGTGGACGGAATTGTTACAGTCCCAAGGACTAGAATCAGTTGCAGCTCAACCGCTAGTTGGGCCTCTTTAAAGTTGGCTATTTCTTGAAGTTTTGTCGGTCTTCCTATTGCTGCAATCTGAAAATTGACAAATTTACCAGATCGCACCCGGGGTGAAAACTCCGGGTTAACACTAGAAATGCAATTTATAAATATCTCTACAAGTGGGTGACAAAATGAAACGTTTTCTAAATTTTACTGTACTGGCGATCGCCATATTTGCGATCGTACTTACTCTTCCCAGTTTGCTTCTACCGATGCTGGCCGTACCTGCACCAATTCTGTTGAGTCAGAATCTTAATTTCAAACCTCCAGATGTCACAGCCCCCGACAACCGCCAAGGGGGAACGCATCGAGGCTGTAAGTTGCGGGAGGGTTTATCCATTACTCCGTTAATTCCTGAAAGCAATATTGCCTTAACGGTAACAGAGTCGCCAACATTTTTTGTATATGTTTCTCAACCTGCGGCTCAAGTAGAGTTTGTTTTGCTAAACGAAGATGAATCCGAAGTAGTCTATGAAACTACTTTGAAAATTGACAAAGCCGGAATTGTGGGAGTTACCATTTCTGATAAAGACAAGACCAAAAATATTGAGGTTGGTAAGCGATATGTATGGTCATTTGCACTAGCTTGCGATCCTCTGGAGCGATCGGGAGATTATATTGTTAAAGGATGGATGCAGCGCATTGAAACCCAGCCAACTCTCAAGAGCGATTTAGCAAATCCCGACCCGAGGGCGAAGCTAATCGCTTATGCTGAAAATGGGATTTGGTACGAGACTCTTGCTACTCTAGCCCAAATGCGTCGCCTCGCACCCGATGATGCGCGCCTGAAGGCGGAGTGGACGCAATTGTTGCAGTCCCAAAAACTAGAGTCGATCGCCGATCAACCGCTAGTTCAGTCTTTTTAATTGTTAACTGTTGACTGTTGACTGTTAACTGTTAACTGTTGACTGTTGACTGGGAGTCCAAAAACCGAAAATTGTTGATATGAGAGTGGTAGCATCACTCGACTTAATAATAATTTCGATGAAGCGCGGCTTTGGTATCTCTGCTGAGTGTTTTCACAGTCAATTCTTCAATTCAAAATCTAAAATCTAAAATCGATTGATTGATGACTAATAACTTCCCGACACTTCTAGCTCTTGATTTTGACGGTGTGATTTGTGACGGACTAATCGAATATTTCCAAACAGCTTGGCGTACCTACTGTCAAATCTGGAAACCAGCCGAAATAGTGCCAGATCCAGATTTAGCTTTGAGTTTTTACCGAGTGCGGCCAGCGATCGAAACTGGTTGGGAAATGCCGCTGCTGATCCGCGCGCTGCTGACAGGAATTACCGAAGAGCAAATTTTGCTGGACTGGCCGAATCTTGTACCACATTTATTGACGGAAAATAATTTAAAAGCGCAGTCTGTCGGCGCTATGCTAGACGGTTTGCGCGATAATTGGATTGCTGAGGATTTAGCTGGATGGCTGTCTTTGCACCGTTTTTATCCTGGGGTAGCCGATCGCCTGCATTGTTTGCAGGAGAGTTCGGTTAAAGTGGCGATCGTCACTACGAAGGAAGGCCGTTTTGTGCGAGAACTCTTACAGCTAGCTGGCGTACAAATGCCGTCGGAGTTGATTTTTGGCAAAGAATACAACAAGCCGAAACACCAAATCTTGCGGGAATTTTTGGCAGCATCTGGCAAAGATGCGACTATTTGGTTTGTGGAAGATCGGTTAAAAACTTTGCTGTCGGTGAAGCAGCAGCCGGATTTATCTCTGGTGAGCTTATTTTTGGCTGATTGGGGTTACAATACTTTGGCAGAACGGGAATCTGTGGCTCAAAATCGACCAGTTCAATTGCTTTCTCTGTCGCAGTTTGCCGGAGATTTTGCTGATTGGCTCCCCGACGAATCTTGAGCTTAGATTTGTTTGCAAGTAGATTTTTTTCGCTTACCAGAGTAAAAAAACCGCATTTTTTTTTACACTTTGGGGTTGACTACTTCGGTATTGACATGGTACTATTTAATAATGGGATGGTTGTAAAAATATTATTTTTACAACCATCCGATTATATAAAATATAATAACAGGATTTCTCAGAAAAAGCAAGGATATCGACAAAAAAAAATCGATTTTTTTTGATATAGTCTTGGAAGCTCTCTTGAGATAAAAAACTAATTTTTTTCAAGGTCTATACGGGATAAAATGTGTGGTTTTGTCCATAAAACCCAGTTTTTGGTAAAAAAAGCAAGATTGAAAACCCAAAATTTAAAAATAGTTTTAATTTCTTAGCTTGAGAATTATGTACGATATCCTGTCCAGTCAATTACCCGCAATTAAGGTTAGTAGTAAAGATTTTATTTCTTGGATTTTTGGAGGACTAAAGTCCTTACTACAAACCAATTTTTGAGACTTAAAAATAATGCTCGATTTAACTAAAGCAGCTAAGGCTATGCAGGGGATGAGCCAACATTTGAATGTGGAAGCTCATGCGGCTCGTCAACGTTTGCAAGTGGCTCAAAATTTGCTGATTAAGGCAGCAACGGGACAAGAAAAATTGGTGGAATTGCAAGAAAGTTGGTCCGATCGCACTTTATTCAATGCAGCCACGCCGATCGAGCCCTTGGGCGATCGCACCTACATCACAGCACCCCCCGTCGCCCACACAGTCTTCGCCACCGACGGATCGCAAATTTCGCCCAGTCATCACGAAATAGCCTACTGCTACCTGCTAAACGTGGGCACTGTCATGCTGCACTACGGACAAAGCCGCCACCCAGTTTTAGACAGCGTGCCCGAGGTTTTCTACAAACCAGAAGACTTGTATGCTTCGCGACAATGGGGAATTAGAACCGAAGAATGGATGGGATACCGCCGCGCCGTTTCCGAAGCAATCGCCTTGGCAGAAATGGGCTGCGATTGGGCAAAAGTTAACGACAATAAATTGCCCGCCCCAGCCTTAGCAATGGTAGACGGTTCCCTAATTTATTGGTTTTTGGAACAGTTACCAAGCGAAGCGCGCGATCGAATTTTGCAGCCAATTTTAGAAGCTTGGGACAAATTGCGTTTAGCCAAAATTCCTCTATTGGGATATTTGAGCGCTTCTCGCAGCAGCGAAAGCTTATCTTTTTTGCGGTTTGAAGCTTGCACCCACGAAGTACCAGACTGCATGACAAACTGTCCTAATGTCGGATTTACCGCCACAAGTGCTTTCGCCGAAAAAGCACCTTGTCAAGAATTTGAACCCTTGCGAGATACAATCTTGTGGTCAACAATTCTGTCCCCGGGACAAAGAAGTCCTTTGTGGAAATCCCAAGCTCGAATCCTAGATTTATACGGCCTTAATTCTGTCTATTTCTGTTACGTTCATGTCGGCACAGAAGTTGCTAGAATAGAAGTGCCCGAATGGGTGGCACAAGATAAAGCAGAACTAGATTTAGCATTAGGAATGATGCTAGCTCAAGTACACAAAGGCGGCGGCTATCCCGTGACGCTAGCAGAAGCTCACAATCAAGCCGTTGTCACTGGGGGCGATCGAACTCGCTTTTTCGCTTTGTTAGAGCAGCAAATGATTAAAGCAGGCTTAAAAAATGTCGGAATTTCTTTCAAAGAAACACGGAAGCGCGGCAGTATTGCTTGAAGTAAGAAGTACAGTCTTGGACGCAGAAACCGGGTTTTTGACGAAAATATTGAATTTGAGCCTTTAATACTGATGGAAAACCCGGTTTCTTGGGTATTGATGCGTAAGTTATGTAGAGTTAAAAATCTTATATGCCAATAGAACTAATTATCTTAATTGCTTCCTTACTTGTATCTTGGTTAGTATTTAATTGGGCTTTTAAAGTCTTGAAAGCCAGTGTCGGGACAGCGATTTCTCTAGCAGCAATTGTGCTGGCGATGCAATTATTATTTGGCATCGGGCCAAACCAGCTTTTCCAACACATAACTCACTTGCCCGAAACTCTGTCGAAAATATTTTCAGGCAAATAAGAGGACTCGGCGGTTGAAACCGCTACTACACAAACAAAGTCTGCCTCCGCAGACTAAGAAAGAAGGAAGAATTTTCCTTCTTTCTTGCTTCTTCCTGATATCTGTTACATCAGTTATATCAATTCTGTCAACTGTCAACTGTCAATTGTAAACTGTCTAACTTCCCAGCATTTGCAACTTGTACAAACTGGCATATAAACCTTCTAGCTGCAACAATTCTTCGTGGCTACCAGACTCGACTAACTGTCCGCGTTTGAGCACCAAAATACGATCGACATTTCGGATAGTCGAAAGCCTGTGGGCAATGATTATAGCCGTTCTGTCCGCCATCAAACGCTCCAGAGCTTCTTGAATTAAAGCTTCCGTCCCCACATCCAAACTAGCAGTTGCCTCGTCTAGAACTAAAATACTGGGATTGCGAATGGCGGCGCGAGCAAACGCTAATAACTGCTTTTGTCCCCCCGAAAGATTGGTTCCCCGTTCCCGCAATTGCGTGTCATAACCTTGCGGCAACTGTTCGATCAAACGCGCAACATTTGTCTTTTCTGCTGCTGCTTGAATTTCCTCGATCGAGTAATTTTCGCCCAGACTAATATTGCTCTTCACATCGCCAGCAAATAGAAAGCCATCTTGAATAATCACGCCTACGTGCCGGCGCAATTCTGCTTGAGGCAAATCGCGAATATCGACATGATTAACCAAAATCCGTCCTCGCGTGGGCTCGTAAAGGCGGCACAGAAGACGGATGATCGAACTTTTGCCCGCACCGGTTGGGCCGACTAATGCTACTTTTTCGCCGGATTTGATGGTAAAGTTGAGATTTTCCAGGACGTATTCGTTCTCTTTGTAGGCAAACCACACATTGTCAAATTGGATTTCTCCCGATTCAGATTCATCCGAATAATCTTGGTTTCTTCCTGCTTCCCTTTTAATTCTTTCTGCTTTCTGCTGCCGTTTTCCTTCTTCCAGTTCTTCCCTAGTTGGATCTTTAATTTCGATCGGTTCGTTGAGAATATCGCTAATCCGTTCTATGGCAGTAAATCCGGCTTGAATCGCGGTAAATTTCTCAGCAAATTGTCGCAGCGGATCGAAGAGACGCTGAGCAAATAAAATAAATGCCGACAGAGTACCAAAGTTAAGACTACCTTGCAGCAGCTTTTGACCGCCCAGCCACAAAACGGCGGCAATCGCCACTAAAGCAATCCATTCTAACGTCGCAGATACCGCTGAGTCGTAAAAAATAGTTTTATCAACTGCTTTAATGTAGCGTTTATTGGTGACACTAAATAATTCTGAGTTGAATCTTTCGCGGCGGAATAGCTGAACTACGCCAATACCAGTCAGGTTTTCTTGCAGTTGTGAGTTCAGATCGGAGAGTTCTTCTCGGGTAGTATAATTTGCCAGGCGAAATTGATACTGGAAATAAACGATTAGTGCGGTAATTGGAATCATCATCAGCACTAACATTAAAGCTAGTTGCCACTGCATGATAAACATGAATATGGCAATTACTAAAATTGAAAATAGATCGCTGACAATGCCGATCGCCCCTGAAGAGAAAACCTCGCCCAAAGCCTCGACATCGCTGGTGAGGCGAGTCATCAATCTGCCTACAGGAGTGCGATCGAAAAATCTGACTGCTAGGGATGTGACGTGCGCGAACAAATCATTTCTAATATCAGTAGTAATTATTTGCCCTACTTTCGTAACTAAATAGCCTTGAACTGATTGCAGTGCCAATCTAAATGTTATAGTTAGCATCAGCAAAACTGCCAAAATATTTAATGCAGCAGATAGAGGCATTCCCCGCAAAAATTCGTAAGTAGGTTCCGCGCGAATTACCGAAATTGCCTGTCCGATCAGAATCGGTTGAACTGCTCCTGAGACTGCTAGCGGTACTAATAGGACGATCGAAATAATCAGCAAGCGTTTGCTGCGGGTTGCGTAAGATGCCAACCTCATGAATAACCGCCAGTCTGTTTCGCGGCGGGGTTGGTTTTTGGTGTCTGCTACTGGTGAGGAAATAGTCATTGATGGCAAAAACTGTACAATATATCTAATTGTGATAATTGTAACAAAGAGAATCAATATTTTGCATGAATATCAGTAAACAGTAGGTTGGGTTGAGGAACGAAACCCAACCTAAATGTTTGTAGCCAGACAAAACTGGTGTTACAATCTAGCGGTAGAGGTTATATTGTCCATCATGCAAGAAATAGAGACAGCCCGATTGTATCTGAGACAATTTACGCCAAATGACTTAGATGAGCTGTACCGCATCTACAGTGATTCAGAAGTGATGAAATATGTGAGTGAAGGCGTCAGAAATAAAGAAGAAACAGGAATAGATTTATTTGGGATAATCGCAGATTGGGAAAAACACGCTTTCGGTTTGTGGGCTGTTGTCAATAAAGAAAATAACCAATTGATTGGTGATGGGGGACTTCGCTTCTTAGGCAAAACACCTGAAGTAGAAGTCGGCTACGTGTTAGCAAAAGCGTATTGGGGAAAAGGTTTGGCAACGGAAGTTGCAGCGGCTAGCCTCAAGTACGGATTTGAAGTATTGAAGTTAGAAAAAATAGTCGCAGTTGCAGATACCGAAAACATCGCCTCGCGGCGGGTAATAGAAAAAATGGGGATGAAATACCAGCATAACTTTGACTATCGCGATCGCGATCGAGTATATTATTCAATCTCGCGAAAAATCTACCAGTCAAAAGTAGTTTAGTTGAGTTGAGGAAGGAAACCCAACCAAAGTGTTTGTAGCCAGACTTATCAAAACTGGTATTATAATCTACTGGTAGAAGTTACATTATCATCATGCAAGAGATAGAAACAGCCCGATTGTATCTGAGACAATTTACGCTAGACGACTTAGACGATTTGTCTCGCATCTACAGCGATCCAGAAATAACGAAATACTTGACAGGAGTTAGAACTAGAGAAGCAACAGAAAGTGCCATTCATACTATGCTCCAACGTTGGGAACAAAATAACTTTGGAATGTGGGCTTTAGTACATAAAATAGACCGTAAAATGATTGGCCGCTGCGGGCTGGCTTTTCTGGACAAAACACCGGAAGTTGAGCTGGGCTATGCGATCGACAAAGTTTACTGGAATCAAGGATTAGTCACAGAAGCGTCTTTTGCTAGTCTAAACTATGGATTTGAGATATTACAGCTTGACAGAATAGTTGCGATCGCCCGCCCGGAAAATATCGCCTCCCAGCGGGTGATTCAGAAAGTTGGTATGAAATATGAAAAAAATGCTCGTTATTACGAAACAGATGTAGTTTATTATTCTATTTTGCGAGAAACTTATCAGTCAAAAAAAGTTTTGTAGGGTGTGCATTGCACACCTTACTGCACATAAATTACTCACATTGCAAATTGGAATTATTGTCGGCTGACAACTACGAAGTTCTTTGCAATTGCTTGTTAACCTTGAGAATCTTCTTGTCAAAATACTCTTGCCGATGTCCCAATTTTTTAGCGACTTCTAACCCTTTTTGATAAGCTTCTAAAGCTTTTTGGTAGTCCGTCATTTCCTGATAAACTTGACCTATATTGTCGTAAACGTTCATCAATCCATAGAAATTGTAAGCCCGCTCTTCTAGCAGCAACTGCATTTGATAAATCCGCAAAGTCGGTTCCCATTGCTTTTGCGATCGATAAAGCAATGCTAATTTATCTAAAGCTTCGCTAGCTTGGGCGTACTGTTGAATGGGAACAGCTAAATTGTAGGCTTCTTGATAGTATTGAGCTGCTAAATTGATTTGACCTAATGTTTGGTAATCGGTGGCGATCGCAATTTTGAGCGGTGGTATAGCGCTTGGGTTTTGGAGGTTAAGATATACCGATGCTAGCTTTTCCCTAGCTGCGATCGCCTTTAGGGGTTGTTTCGACTGCTGGTAAACATAGGCCAACTGTCTCAGGGTATCTACCTCAGTTGGAGCAGTTATAGGCTGCGGAGGCGCGCCGTTTCCCGCGACTACAGCAGGATTTGCAACCACAGAATTAGCGGCAAATAAAGCGCGGTTTTCCTGAATTAAAGTTGCTAATTCCTCATACACGGGAGCAGCTTTGTCGTAACTCAGCCAATTGATGTGGATTTGCCCGATCGCCTTCAAAAGCTGACCTTGAGCCAATATATCTTGGTTTTTGCGCGCATTGTCAAGAATTTCTTGGTAAACTTCTACAGTCGGGCCTTTAGCGCGCACCTGCCCAAAAGCCGCAGCCAAGGCGGGAAGCAACTCAGTATTCAGCGGTACTTGCGATCGCACTTGTTTTTGAATTGCTTGCAGCCGTTTAGTAATAAGCTGTAGTTCCAGGTTTTTGCTGCTACTCCAAGCAACACTTCCCACGCGACTCAAAGCAGCAATTTCCGCCGCCGGGCCAAGATACCTGCGTAGCCGCAATTCTCGGAACCAAATATCAAAAGCACCAGCCCCGTCTCCAGCTAGCAGTTTAGCCCCTGCTTCTAAGTTTAACTGCTCCAAAGCTGCTTTCAGTTCCTCCCGCTGAGTGCTGCTCAAAGATTCATTAGTGGGAGTTAGGGGATCGGGTGTGGTAACTTCTAGAGGATTAGGAGAAAATTGATCCAAAGCTGGTGGATTAGTTTGGGCGATCGCAATTGAACCAGTACACAGCCAGAAAAGCAAGCACCCAATTGGCAAAGAATTTCTCATTGTCAAAATTTGGTTGCCGCGATTCGGCATCCCTTCTCGAAACATCAAGTTTTGCATATTTACAAAACGGTATAAATTATGTCACAAAGATGGCACAAAAGCAAACAGTTCAACAAGAGCAACAAAATAAAACTTACCGCACTGAGCAATTTTTTGGAATTAAACGGCTTGGGCGATCCTCTTCGTTGGCGCAGCCCCCGTAGGGGCGGGCTTCGCCAACGGCTTTTACGCTTATTTAGTTTAGCTCTAATTTTGTTAACTGTTTGCACAGCTTGCACTATACCTCCGGCAGTTGCTAGAGACCGCTCTTTTCCTGAAATGTCCCTGGACTTTTTGGGCGAGTACCAATTGCCAAAAATCACTTTTGAAGGAACACCAGTCGGCGGCTTATCAGGAATTACCTACGATCCAAAAGGTATTAGCACAGCTACTTCCAAAGCTTATCGCTTTTACGCTCTTTCCGACGACAAGAGCGAAAATGGAGAAGCCAGATTTTACAGTCTCAGGCTCGACCTTGCATCCAGCGATCCAGCCAATATTCGCCTCAAAAAAGTTACCGTTGAAGGCGTTACATCCCTCAAGAAAACAGATGGTGAAACCTTCCCTTGGGATTCGATCAATCCCCAAGGCATCGCCCTTTCTCCGCGCAATTCAGTATTTGTCGCCAGCGAAGGCATCACTCATGCTGGCATCCCTCCTTTTGTCGGAGAATTCGATCTCAAAACGGGTAATTTGCGAGGAGATTTGCCGATTCCCAAACGCTACATTCCCGACGCAAGCGATGAAAAACAGCAGCAAGGAGTCCTGGATAATTTAGGTTTTGAATCTTTAAGCATTGACCCAGAAACCTTTAGTCCGGGCGGTCTCGATCCATTTCGCTTGTTTGTCGCTACGGAAGCGCCATTAATGCAAGATTTAGACCCAGAACAAGCAAGAAAACTGCGTCTTTTACATTATATTATCGTCGATAAAACAGCACAATTGGTCTCAGAACAACTTTACACGCTAGACCAAGTTCCGATGACAGTTTTGAACGGTTTAACAGAATTAGTAACTGTCGGCGGTGGTCAGTTTTTGAGTTTAGAACGTTCTTTTGGGCTGTCGGGATATAGCGCTCGGATTTATCAAGTAGCGGTTGGGGCGGCTACAGATACTTCGAGAATCAAGAGTTTCAAAGGGCGAACAGCGATGGTTGAACCTGTGAGGAAAAAGTTGCTCCTAAACTTGAGCGAACTGGGAATTCCGCTGTACAATTTAGAGGGAATGACTCTCGGGCCGCGTTTGCCAGACGGGAGTCAAAGTATAGTTTTGGTCAGCGATGATAGTTTTGATGAAGCCCAAAAAACTCAGTTTATTTTGTTGAGTCTGAAACGCAAACATTAAGTCAGAAAGATATGTTTGTAGTGAGGACTTCAGTTTTTTCTTTATCTTTTACTCAACCAGGACTTAAATCCTTACTACGAACAATATACACAACAAGTTAAAACTATGAGTTTAGAAATTATTGCACATCGGGGGTTTTCGTCGATCGCCCCTGAGAACACTCTCTTCTCTTTTGAACAGGCGATCGCCCGTGGCGCTAGTTCGATCGAATTTGACATCCAGCTATCCGCTGACAGCGTACCAGTGATTTTCCACGACGCAACATTGGAAAGGATTACAGGTGTTTCGGGTAAAGTCAGGGACAAAAATCTGTCCCAATTGCAGACACTGGATACGGGTAAATGGTTTGGGGCTGAATTTTTAGGCGAAACAATTCCCACATTAAAAGAAGCGCTGAATATTCTCAAAAACGTTGACAAATTTCTCTACTTTGATGTCAAGCCGCATTGCGAATGGTCTGACTCAGAAGTTGCGAGTTTTGTCAAGAGTTTGAACGATAGAGGAATCAAAGATAAATGTGTTATTACTTCTTTCAACGATACATTTTTGGGACAAGTGCGGCGGGTATCTGATGGTTTGGCGATCGGGCATATCGTTGCTAATCTAGAAGCGTACAAAACTCAATTGGCTCAAGCTGTGGCGCATCGGGATAGTTTGATTAGCAGCCAGTACCGCATTCTGCTGGAAAACCCCGCACTGATTCAAGCTAGCCGCAGTCAGGGAGTTGACATTGTGGCGTGGACGGTGGACGATCGATCGGATATGCAAAAGTTAGTAGATTTAGGGATAACCCGGATTGTCACTAATTGTTTGATATAATTTTTGCAACCGCAGATGTAGGCAGATTAACGCAGATGGACGCGGATGAAAAAGATGAATTTGCAACCGCAGATTTAGGCAGATTAACGCAGATGAAAAAAAGATGAAAAAAAGATGAGTTATTTTCGCAATAGTATCCATGAAATGTCTGGTTACGTGCCGGGAGAACAGCCACCGTTAGGCACAAAAATCATTAAATTAAATTCTAATGAAAATGCTTATCCGCCTTCTCCAAAAGCCTTAAAAGTGCTTCAGGAAATAGACGGAGAAATGCTGCGGCGCTATCCAGATCCAACTGGTAAAAGTTTCCGCATTGCCGCTAGTCAAGTTTTAGGATTTCCTGATGATTGGATTATCGCAGGTAACGGCAGCGACGATTTATTAAACTTGATAGTTCGTGCTGTTGGCGAACCTGGAAGACCGATTGTTTGTCCCGCGCCTACCTACGTATTGTATCGAACTTTGGCAGAGATTCAAGAAGCAGATTTTGTCGAAGTTACCTATCCAGAAGACTATCAATTACCCGTTGATTTACTAATAGCTGCCCAAGGTGCTGTAACTTTTGTAGCTTCGCCCAACAGTCCGTCGGGAACAGCGATATCTGTTGCCGATTTGGAGATATTGGCTAAAGAGTTATCCGGGATTCTGGTGATTGATGAAGCTTATGTAGATTTCGCAGAAAATAATGCTTTGGATTTGACAAAAAAGTACAGTAATGTTATTGTTTTGAGGACGCTTTCAAAAGGTTATTCCCTCGCAGGGTTGAGGTTGGGTTTTGCCATAGCAAATCCGGCGCTGCTAGGGGAATTAAATAAGGTCAAAGACAGCTACAATGTGGATGCTTTAGCTTATCTAGTGGCGGCAAGTGCGATCGCCGATCAAGAATACAAAATAGCCAACGCCGAAAAAATTAAGGCTTCGCGAGCAAAACTAGCCGTTAGCTTCCAGGAATTAGGCTTTGATGTTTGGCCCTCGGAAACCAACTTTTTGTTAGTGCGGCCACAAAACGGTGATGCCGAAAGAATTTATCAAACACTGAAAGTACGGGGAATCTTGATTCGATACTTCAATCAGCCGCGTCTTCAAGACAAATTGCGGATTACTGTAGGTACGGAAGAACAAAATCAAATATTAGTTAAAACTTTGAAGGAAATTTTATAAATTTGGCAGATTTGCCGATCGCACTTTCACGAATAATTATTAGGATTATCGATCGCCAACCCTGCCAACTGAGCAATATCCAGCAGTCTGTTGTCCGCCGAAACAAAAATTAGTTGAGTTTCTGGCATTGATGTTAAAAGAGATTGAACGCGCAAAGCAGACGCCAATTGCACAGCATCATAAGCCCGCAGTGGATATTGAACAATCAATTCACCCGCCCTTTCAACCAGTACCTCATCAACTTCGATAACTCTATACCGACTATTGAATTCAGAGCGAAACGTTTGAATAAGTGCAGCAACCTCCGCAGCAGTTATACCGCCTTCACGTTGTCTGCGCGCAAAAGCACTCAGGACTTCCACCCAGGTGATGCGGACAAGAAGCAGCGAGTTACCAGTTGCGGAATCCGTGAGCGTTTTTATCCAAGGGCTGCCCATTTCAACCACATATCTTTTGATGAGGGCGCTACTATCCAAAAAATAAATCTTTACCACGGGCCGCGATCCTCGATAATAATTTCTGATAGAGGCTTCCCCGGTTTTGTCCCTAACTTTTTAGCCAATTCATACACATCTTCATCAGTTACAGCCTCGACATTATCGGGAGCGTTAGGTCGTGGAATCACCAATCCTCGGTCAACTAAAAACTGGATTGCCAATTCTGCCTGCTTTTTGGGATCATCTGGCCAGAGTTGAATCTGCACAGTTTCCCCATCTTTGAAAGACACAGAACTCAAGGGACGAAAAACCCCGTTTTCGTAGACAGCCGCAATAGTTTCTGGCATAATTAGCCTCTCAATTAAACGCTTTTACCTATTGTACTTCTTTTATAGTTTTCAGTAGGGTGCGTCAGCTACGATTATTTTTGCTACAAACCTACAATCTCAAAACTGACGCACCCTACCACTTTTATAGTTTTCAGTAGGGTGCGTCAGCTACGATTATTTTTGCTACAAACCCACAATCTCAAAACTGACGCACCCGATCGCAAATGGTGCGTCAGAATCATACTTTCGGTGCTGATGCCATAACCTCAAAACTGACGCACCCTACCACTAAAATCATCTTACTTCGTGGCCACCACAGCCAAATTCCAAGCCAACCGCTTCATCAAAGGTAACTTCTTTAAAAAACCATCCAACCCTTCCAAACGAGAATATTCCGGCTTCAATCTCTCTTGTTCAATAATAATCTTCTTCCAATAACGCTCCTCATTCGGATGCACTTTTTCAATCAAATAAAAGCGCAAAAAAATCCACAGCGATGTCAACCAAAACGTATCATAAGCCGTCTCTGAAAACAAAGACTTGACAAGTTTCACAATATTAATGTCCAAAGGAGTTTCATCCTCAGTCCGCACCTCAGTCGCCATCCTGCGATAAACATTA
Source organism: Cyanobacteria bacterium OTE_58_metabat_593 (assembly GCA_031372825.1). Taxonomy (GTDB): domain Bacteria; phylum Cyanobacteriota; class Cyanobacteriia; order Cyanobacteriales; family Microcoleaceae; genus Microcoleus. The sequence continues at coordinate 30,814 of JANMLZ010000131.1, forward strand.
ATCACCGGATTGTGCTTCATCGGGTCCCAAAAACAAGCTTTTCCACCCGGTTTTAGGACGCGGTACATTTCGCGAATCGCTTTTTCTGGTTCCGGCAAATGGTGCAGCAAATTAGAAGCGTAAACAATATCAAAACTGTTGTCTGGGAAATCTAGCGCCATTGCATTCACCGTACAACCTTCGATTGTGACCCCGTTTGTTTCTGCCAATTTCAGAGCAACTTCTACCATCCCCGGAGAATAGTCAGCAGCCGTACACAGCGCGCCTTTTTTAGCGAAATAAACGCTATTTTCTCCTGCGCCGCAGCCTAAATCTAAGAGGCGTTTGCCAGTGATATCGCCCATTTGCTGGACGATAAATCTATTTTCAGGTGCTGTACAAGCTTCAAAGTAATCATTGACGCGGATGCCGTCAACATCGATGGTTGATGCCCAAGCATCGTGGAATTGTCGCTCTTTTTTTAAGGTTTCGTCTTGCATTTTTTAAGGTTTGTTTTTGATATAAAAAAATGTTTATTTTCACCGCAGATGAACGTTGATTAACGAAGTCCTGTAAGGACACGGCAGTGCCGTGTCCCTACAGCCGCAGGGCTGTATTGCTGTGCTTAGGCAACAACTTCATCTCTGATTGCTTTTGACTTTTCGCTCGCATTTTCAACACTAGGCTGTAAGGCGATGTAAAGGCGATTTAAAGCGCTGATGTAAGCTTCGGCGGAGGCGACGATAATGTCAGTATTGGCTGAGTGGCCGGAAAATACTTTGCCTTCGTGACGTAAGCGAATTGTCACTTCGCCGATCGCATCAATTCCCCCTGTGACCGATTGTACCGAAAACTCGATCAACTCATTCGGGACATTCACAACCCGGTTAATTGCCCGGTAAATGGCATCTACAGGCCCAGTACCGATCGCCGCATCAGTCAATTCCTCGCCCGCCGGAGTCCGCACAGTGACAGTCGCTGTCGGCCGAGATTTGTCGCCACAGGAAACCTGTACCAATTCTAACCGGAAAAGTTCCGGTGCTTGGTGGAATTCGTTATTGGCGATCGCCTCCAAGTCCCAATCAGTAATATCTTTCTTCTTGTCGGCTAAATCCTTAAACTTAACAAAAGCCTTATTTAGCTCATCGTCAGCCATTTCAAAACCCAACTCTTTCAAGCGAGTGTGGAAAGCGTGACGCCCAGATAATTTGCCGAGGACGATTTGATTTTCGGTTAAGCCGATCGACTCAGCGTCCATAATCTCGTATGTCAGCTTATTTTTCAGCACCCCATCTTGGTGAATTCCCGACTCGTGAGCAAAAGCATTTGCTCCCACAATCGCCTTATTTGGCTGCACCAACATCCCGGTCAAATTGGAAACCAAGCGGGATGTTTTGTAAATTTGGCGCGAGTCAATATTAGTCAGCGGTTCGTCAGAATCCGCCTCTCTTCCCAAGAACGGATTAAAATATTGACGTCGCACATAAAGCGCCATTACTAACTCTTCCAGAGCCGCATTTCCCGCTCGTTCGCCAATCCCATTAATCGTGCATTCCAACTGTCTCGCACCATTTTTCACGGCTTCCAAAAAGTTAGCAACCGCCAATCCTAAGTCATTATGACCATGAACTGAAATAATTGCCCGATCGATATTCGGGACATTTTCCTTAATTCCCCGAATCAAAGCCCCAAATTCAGTCGGAGTCGTGTAGCCGACAGTATCAGGAATATTCACAGTTGTGGCCCCAGCGGCGATCGCCCGTTCCAGCACTTGATACAAAAATTCTGGATCCGAACGACAAGCATCTTCCGGCGAAAACTCCACATCTTCGACAAAAGACTTAGCATAAGCCACCATTTCCGGCACAATTTCCAGAACCTCAGCCCGCGTCTTTTTCAGCTTATATTCCAAGTGAATATCAGACGTAGCTAGAAACGTATGAATTCGCGAATTTACGGCTGGTTTCACAGCTTCGGCTGCTGTTTGAATATCCCGCTTTGTCGCCCTTGCCAAAGCGCAAATTGTCGGGCCATCTTCTATCCCAACAGTCCGAGCTATTTTTTGGACAGCCTCAAAATCTCCCGTGCTGGTGACAGGGAAACCCGCTTCAATCACATCCACACCCAATCGGGCTAACTGGCGTGCGATCGTCAGTTTTTCATCCGCATTCAGAGATGCCCCCGGAGATTGTTCTCCGTCCCGCAAAGTCGTATCGAAAATAATAATCCGGTCTTGACTTGGTTGAGTTTTCATAGGTCTCAAAAAGTTGACTGTTGACTGTTGACTGTTGACTGTTAACTGTTAACAGTTAACAGTCAACTGTTTGAACAATACCGATCCAACCGGAAACGATATTACGCATCATGTCAATAATTAATAACTACTAACTAATAACTACTAACTAATAACTACTAACTAATAACTACTAACTACTAACTACTGACTAATAATCCATCTTCTCGATATGTTCCCGAATTTCATTTAGGTCTATATACCTATCTGTAGCATTTCGCAATTCTCTGGCAATCATTCCTTCGGTAGATACCACAGTAATATGAGTATTTTTCGATCGCAGTAGCTCGATCGCCCGTTCAAAATCGCCATCCCCGCTAAACAGCACAACTTGGTCGTACTGATCCACGGTATTAAACATATCAACCACAATTTCTATGTCTAAATTAGCCTTTTGAGAATATCGGCCCGAAGCATCATCGTAATATTCCTTAAGAATCTTCGTGCGAACCGTGTAACCTAGACTAATCAAAGCATCTCGAAATCCCCTTTGATCTTGGGGGTCTTTTAGACCCGTATACCAGAAAGCATTAATCAAGATGACATTCGGCTGCGAAGTTTTGAAATATTCGAGCACCCTGCGAGGATCAAAAAACCAGCCGTTCTTTTGTTGAGCGTAGAACATATTGTTCCCGTCCACAAAAATAGAAAGGCGGTTCATTAAGTTTGTCATAGAAACTTAGACCTAATAATTGTAGAAAGAAGTTAATCTAAATATCACATTTTAGCAACATGGAGCTAACTGAGGCAATAGATTAGACTTCAGAAAACTCCATCCCCCCAGTATTTCATATTTTTGGCACTACCGCCAGAGGGCTCTTTTAATGCTGGCATTCGTCCATCGACCGACCCGATAGAACCAGACCCCCAGTCATTAAGCGGGCGGCTGCGGTGGATGCGGTTAATCGCGCTTCAAACTACCAGCCGGCAAAGCCCTACCTCCTTTTGGGACATACCGCAGCGCATTGCAATACCTTTTGCTCCCTGATTTTTTCACAGCATTCGGGCCTCCTCGGGTTCAAGCCTTTTTGCTTTCAAGGGCCCAGCGAGCTAACTCTGTCCGGTTGTGCAGACCTGTTTTGCCCAGCATATTGCTGACGTGGCTCTCTATAGTCCGCTGGCTGACATTCATCACGTCTGCGATTTGACGGTTTGCCATACCCTGAGCCAGCAACTGTACCACCTTTAACTCAGTGGGAGTCAACTCTACATTGCGACGCGCCTTAATTTTGGGGCCGCTCTCAATACCTGGATTTGAGTGCCGAATCAAGCGGGATGCTGCTTTCAGAGAAGATTCTACTTGAGCTACCAGTTCTTCTGGTTCAAAAGGCTTGACGATATAAACGTCAGCCCCAGTGCTCAAGCCTTTTACTCGGTCTGAACTTTGACCTTTGGCGGACAAGAAAAGAACCGGAATCCAGCTCGTGCGTGGGTCTTCTCTGATGTGTTTGACTAAAGTGTACCCGTCCATTTCCGGCATCATCACATCGCAGATGATTAAATCAGGCACTTCTTGTTCCAGTTTTTCGAGAGCGTGTCTGCCGTTTTCTGCTGTAATGACGTTGTAACCCCGAAACTCCAAGTAATCCTTGACTAGCAAGATCAAGTTCGGGTCGTCGTCAACCAGCATCAGACGTTTTTGGTCTCCTGAATTGTCCTTCATGTTTATTCCCGCTAGAGTATCCCGCACAATTCTTTGCTTTCACTCTTGTTTGTTCTGCGCGTCCCCGGCTGGGACGGGCCAGGCGGGGCGGGCGGACGGCTTTGGGAGTGAAGCTGTTGCGGTGAGGGGAAAGCGGGGCGGGTGTTACCGCTTCCTCTCCCAGTGATCGGACGAGAGTTTGTGAATGCCTTGCCACTAACAACAAAGCCAAAACTTATAATGGACGATCGCCCTGCTTAATGACGATCGGGATCGGGCTTAACAAAAATTATCTCCCGAGTAACTTGTCATGGATGATGTTGTCCGGTCTTGATTTATGGTAGAAACCCTCTGGATAGCCCAAGTGAGATATTTAATCTGGAGATGTTCAATTGCAGGTGGATACCCCGGTTTTAATTGCTAATTTTGATATAGAAAGATTTAAAGACTCCCTACTTACGTATTTAACTATTTCTAGTGTAGTTTGGCAAACTGCCTGATGTCCGCTACGCACGAAACTTTTGGGCAAAAGGTCGCCAGACTCAGGCGATCGAACTTCTGGAGGTACACCTTCTAAATAACCAAAGCGACAAGCAGGACTACCAGAGACAGGCAGTCCAATACCGCGATACAGGTGCGATAGCGCTCTCAACTGCACGGCCTTAAACTTAGCATCTTACCGATCGCGGTGTGCTTTTTCACAGCGCTACAGTTAAATTAAATGCGTGGTTTCCCCTGAACTGGCTGCGGCAAAGGATGAGTTAAAAAAGCGTATTCTTCAACCACCTCCTGCCCGATCAGATGTTCCTGAATAATTCTCTCGATCGCGGGCGGCGTAACGTCGCGGTACCACACTCCGTCTGGATAGACTACCATAATCGGGCCAGAGCCGCACACTCGCAGGCAGTTGGCTTTAGTCCGAAAAATGCAAGTTGGCCGATCGGCACTTGGCTTGTCCAACCCCAATTCTTGCAAGCGTTTTTTTAAGTAATTCCAAGCCACCAGACTGGTTTGGCGATCGCAGCACTTGGGCACGGTTTGGTCGGCACAGATAAAAATATGCCGCTCGATTTGAGCGATTCCCAGGCTTTCGACGCAAGCGCTCAAGCCGGGGCTGCAATATTCATCCTTATTTTCTGTCATTGTATTCATCAATCAAAAGTAATTGGTTAGCGGTCGAAAGTCATCACCACAGCCCCTCCTTTCCCGCTTCTCATTGCCTCCAACTCTCCTCTCTCCTTCCCTCCAACTCATTCTCGGTTCGGGAACCCGTACAGACACGTAAGGTACGATCGCCCGTGATTAAAGCTAAATTAGCACTCAGGAGTCGAGAGTGCTAATATGTCAGTTGTAAGCAGTCGGCCGTTGCTTTCATAGCGACCCCGGACGGCTAACTGACTAGGATCGTATAATCTGGAGATTTATTTATGGCAGCAGTATCACTGAGTGTTTCTACCGTTAAACCACTAGGCGAGCGCGTCTTTGTGAAAGTAAGCGCTAGCGAAGAAAAGACCGCCGGTGGCATCCTTCTTCCCGACACAGCAAAAGAAAAGCCCCAAGTAGGCGAAGTTGCGGCAGTAGGCCCCGGCAAGCGTAATGACGACGGCAATCGCGTTGAAATGGAAGTCAAAGTCGGCGACAAAGTTCTCTACTCGAAGTATGCCGGCACCGACATCAAACTCGGCACAGACGAATACGTCTTGTTGGCCGAAAAAGATATTTTGGCGATCGTCAACTAATTAATCATTAGTCATCAGTCATTAGTCATTAGTCATTAGTTTAAAGCGAGCAACGCAAAAAAACTAATGACACAGGACAAATGACCGCCATCCAAAAATCACAAATCTCAAACCCTTTCAACCCCAAAAAACTATGGCTAAGCGTATAATCTACAACGAAAATGCACGTCGCGCTCTCGAACGCGGTATGGACATTCTCGCCGAAGCAGTCGCCGTTACCCTTGGCCCCAAAGGCCGTAACGTAGTTCTCGAAAAGAAATTCGGAGCTCCTCAAATCGTCAATGACGGCGTTACCATCGCCAAAGAAATCGAACTAGAAGACCATGTAGAAAATACAGGTGTTGCTCTAATTCGTCAAGCTGCTTCCAAAACCAACGACGCAGCAGGCGACGGTACCACAACTGCTACCGTTTTGGCCCACGCAATGGTCAAAGAAGGCCTGCGTAACGTAGCTGCTGGTGCAAATGCGATCGCCCTCAAGCGCGGTGTTGACAAAGCAACCACCTTTTTGGTAGGAAAAATTGCCGAACACGCCAAACAAGTAGAAGATTCCAAATCCATCGCTCAAGTCGGTTCCATCTCTGCTGGTAACGACGATGAAGTTGGCCAAATGATTGCTAACGCAATGGACAAAGTGGGCAAGGAAGGCGTGATTTCCCTTGAAGAAGGGAAGTCTATGACAACCGAACTCGAAATCACCGAAGGAATGCGCTTCGACAAAGGCTACATTTCTCCGTACTTCGTCACCGACACCGAACGGATGGAAGCGATTCTCGAAGAACCGTTCATCTTGTTGACAGACAAAAAAATCGGCTTGGTACAAGACTTAGTACCAGTGCTCGAACAAGTAGCCCGTTCCGGCCGCCCGCTGCTGATCATTGCAGAAGACATTGAGAAAGAAGCTTTAGCTACCCTCGTTGTCAACAAGCTGCGCGGTGTGTTGAACGTGACTGCTGTTAAAGCACCTGGTTTTGGCGATCGACGCAAAGCCATGTTAGAAGATATCGCCGTATTGACCGGCGGTCAACTCGTCACCGAAGACGCCGGTTTGAAACTGGAAAACACCAAGCTGGAAACGATCGGCAAAGCTCGCCGCGTCACCATCACCAAAGACAGCACCACAATTGTTGCCGAAGGTAACGAAGTCGCAGTCAAATCTCGCTGCGAACAAATTCGCCGTCAAATGGACGAAACCGAATCTTCCTACGACAAAGAAAAACTGCAAGAACGCTTGGCCAAATTGGCTGGCGGCGTTGCAGTCATCAAAGTCGGCGCTGCGACTGAAACTGAAATGAAGGATCGCAAACTGCGTTTGGAAGATGCAATCAACGCTACCAAAGCTGCTGTCGAAGAAGGCATCGTTCCTGGTGGCGGTACAACTTTGGCTCACCTAACTCCTCAATTGGAAGAGTGGGCTAACAGCACCCTCAAGGGCGAAGAATTGACCGGTGCATTGATTGTTGCCCGTGCTCTAGCTGCTCCTCTGAAGCGGATTGCTGAAAATGCTGGTTTGAATGGCGCTGTCATTGCTGAGCGCGTCAAAGAAAAGCCATTCAACGTTGGTTTCAACGCAGCGACAAATGAGTTTGTCGATATGTTTGAAGCTGGTATCGTTGACCCTGCGAAGGTAACTCGTTCTGCTCTGCAAAATGCCGCATCTATTGCTGGCATGGTGTTGACAACTGAGTGTATCGTCGTTGACAAGCCTGAACCCAAGGAAGGCGCTGCTGCTGGCGGTGGCGGCGGCATGGGCGGCGGCGACTTCGATTATTAAGTCGATCGCTTGATGGGGCGGGCTTTAGAGCCCGCTTTTTTCATATGACCTGTCTACTGGTAATGACAGCTAATTTTTTTTAGGGTCTGACTGATATACTAAGAATAAGTGAGTATCAGTAAAGCGATCGTATCGCAAGAGGTCAGGCCGATGTCAGCCACTATTACAATTAGCCCCAGCGAAATTCGGCAGATATTTCAGCCGCGCACGTCCAGCGCTTCAAAGTTTTGGGAACTGGCTCAAAAAGCAAACAATTTAGCTGTAATCATCGATGCTCGTTGGGAAAAAATTCCCCCTGATATGCGAGAATTACTCAAAATTTTTGCCTATACCTTAATTGAACCCCCTCAAGGAATTAAGGGAATTTTTATTCAATATTTACGGCGTTTTTCTTTGGCTATCATCTTACCTTGGATTGTGCTTAAAGGTGAACTAGATAGTTTTTTAACTTATAATAATGCCTTTAACAGACTTGTTAATGCGATTTTAAGTGGAGTTGAACGCGAAGATTTGGCTTATCAAAAAGCACTATCTGAAGCCTTGGAAGAGGCTTTTACTGATTGGGAAAATAGTAAAGATATGAGTGCGGAGGAAGCGTGTGAACGACTCAGGCAAATTTCAGATCAAGCTGTTAGCGAACTTTGAGAAAACGCAGCAAAAACTGCTCCGCGATAGATATCGCAAAAATCCAACAGGAAAAGCAGAATTTGTCGCTCTTATCGAAAAATTTATCAATATTTTGAGTATTGAACCCCGGATCCGTCCACCTTTAGGACATTTGGAGAAGTGCCCCAAAGGTGCTAGCCGTGATGGATGGGAATTATGGAAGTTAGAATTTAAAATGCCTCAAATTCCTAGCGGAGAAGCAGGCCAAGGGCGACTTATATATCTAATCAATTTTATTGAAAAAAAAGTAGGGCTTATATGGATTTACACACACGCAGAATTTGAAAAACGACCGCCGGATAAGAATTTAAAGTATTTATTGCTCGAAATTATGGATAATTATGAAGTTGCCGATGAAAGTAAAATTTTAGACGACGGTGGAGATGATCCAACGGTCGAGGACAAAGTTGAATAAAATAAATCACATCAAAGTTAAGGTGCATAATTAAAATGTGGCTTTGATTACCTTTCAACCACCAGGCACAAAATTTATGAAACTTTACCATATTCCCATTTCCACCAACTCCAGTCGCGTGTGGGTTGCCCTCTTAGAAAAAAACCTCGACTTTGAATTAGTAGAAATCCACTTGGACGGCGATCACTTAGAGCCTGAATTTGTCGCCATGAATCCTTTTCATCGCGTCCCTGTTTTGGTCGATGATGGCTTCACTGTCGTCGAGTCTCTGGCAATTCTTGACTATCTAGAAGCGAAGTATCCCGAACCGGCAATGCTACCCAAAGATGCGAAAGATTTGGCAATTGTGAAAATGGTACAATTGGTGACGATTAATGAACTTGGGCCGGTACTTTACCCGCTTAGCAGTGAAAGAATGGGCTGGGGAATTCCTGAAGCGCAGGTAATCGCAAATGCTAAGGAAAAAGTCGATACTGTGCTGACATTTTTTGAAGGTTTGTTGGACGATCGCCCTTTTTTCGGTAGCAACACTTTAACATATGCTGAGTGCGTTGCCGGTACAGTCGTGCCTTTGCTATCTTGGGTTGATGTATCCCTAGACGGATGCCCGAAAATTCAAGCTTGGTGCGATCGGCTAATTTCGCGTCCCTCATTCCAGCAAACCCAATTCACCCCGGCTGACTTGGTGGCTTTTGCATCAAGGAGACAAAACTTTCTCGCCCAAACTGAAGCCAAATGAACAAATCAATTGTCAAGCGATCGCTCTTTTTCCTCGCTGTTTTCACTTGCTTCCAACTTCCTATTGTAGCACTTTCGCAGCCCGCAACGCGATCGAACTACGAATCAATTAACGTCAAACAGTTTTTGGGCGATCGCAAAATCACCGTCTCCAACCCCAAAGATATCGCAGCTAAACTCTTTAGCCGTGACCAAGAATCTGAAGGCAGAAAAAGCGATGGAATTTCGGTTGAATATCCCACGCGAGAAACCGCAGTAATCGTGCATACTGTCGTCGGTTTAGCTGACGATTCTGTGGCCGCCATGCAGCATCGCATCGAGCTTGGATTCAGGCAAAATAAGTGGGAAATTCTGTGGATAGGCCGACAATCGAAGTGTCAGCCAAATCGCGGACATCAAAATTGGGCGGCCGGTCGCTGTAGGTAGAAATCTATCCTACTGTTGGACAGTTAACCGTTAACAGTTAACCGTTAACAGTTAACCGTCAACAGTTAACCGTCAACAGTTAACCGTCAATAATCACCTAACGGTGCAATCGGAATGGATACTATTTGCACATAATCAAATTTCCAGCCGAGATGAATCCGGGTACAGGGGCTGAAATTTCAACCCAATTGCGATCTTCTCCATTCTTATCTTTCACTAACTGGAAATTTGGCACAAGCGTTACTTGACCGTTAGCGGGTACGCCACCTTTAACCACAGCAGTCTTTGAAGGCTCCGCACGGATAGCTAGACCCTTCGGCGCTACGCGAGGTTCTACTTGGCGGCACAGACTTACAGGGCCTGGTGCGGGCGCTGGTGCTGGTGCTGGTGCGGGCGCGGGTGCTGGTGCGGGCGCGGGCGCGGGTGCTGGTGCGGGCGCGGGCGCGGGTGCTGGTGCTGGTGCTGGTGCTGGTGCTGGTGTCGGTGCTGGTGCTGGTGCTGGTGTCGGTGCTGGTGTCGGTGCAGGACTTGGACGGGGCGTCGGTGCTGGCGTCGGTGCGGGACTTGGACGGGGCGTCGGTGCTGGTGCGGGCGCTGGCGCTGGTGCGGGCGCTGGTGCGGGCGCTGGCGCTGGCGCTGGCGCTGGAGTTGCACTTGCTGTGGTGCACGAAGCTAAATTAGCCTCGTTATTGGGATATCCAATAGCCACATAACCCTTTACCGGAGCGCTAATTTGAATCCACACGCGGCCGTCGGAGCCTTTAGCAGAAGTAGCGCCGACAGCCAGCGTTACTTGAGTGTTCATGGCGACGCCGCCAACTCTAGGGGATTTGGTTTCTGGGTTCTGGCGAACGGTCAAACCCTCTTTGGGAGTAACTTTACGACAAAGGTTGTCAGCCTGGGCTATTTGGAAGGTGGCGCTATTTTCAAAGGAAATATTTTCAGCATCCTGACTGACAGTGGATGTTGATGGGGCGGCAATACCGATCGCATTCCCTTGTAAACTTCCGGCTACGATCGCGATCGCACCCAGTAATGCAGCGGGTTTGTTCCAGCAATTCAAGTTTTTCATCCGTTCAACTCCTCATCTCAACAAAACCATTATCTTTATTGCAGGTCAATATAGCAAAAAAATTGATTTGTCTTTCATAAAAATAGTTTGCATAACATTATTTATGCCTGCAAGTCAAGTTTTATTTATATAATTTAATCATTGCTGAGATTTAAACCAGGGCAAGTTAAGCTGCGACGCCTATCAATTACTCGTTTGAAGCCTCCACATCGCGGCTGCGGACTCAATTTTTTCATTTAAAATCTCAAATCTAAAATCAACTGATGTTCCTTACTTTAATCTATCAAAAGACTGATTTTTTCAAACAGTCGATCGCCAGATAACCTCTATCTAGAGAATGGTTCAGCCGATCGCTCAAATCGGGTAGAAATAGAATGTCATATCTCATTTTGTATTCTATGAAACTGAATTATTTGACCAAACGGCTTGCGACTGTCGGGCGCTGGATGGCTGCAACCATGCTTTGTGTGTCAGCGATGGCCTTCGTTTGGTCTGGTGCATTCTTCTCGAACTCCCCAGCAATGGCCTCTGATGCTGTAAGCTCGATCGCAGCAGCAGATATTGGCGATAAAGTTCAAGAAAAAACCAGCAAGGATGCTGGACGAGCCAAGAATTTCATCCGAGATACAGAAAATAAGGTCAAGGAAACTGCTAAGACAAATGCTGCTAAGGTCGATCGATCATCAGAGAATGGTAGTGTCGTAGAGCGCAAAGCTAAGAAAGACGCGGCCACAATTCAGAAAAGAGCAACAGAAGATTCAGCTCGGACTCAGAAAGCAGTAGATAAAACAAAGAATGCTGTCGAGAGCGCAGTTGACAACATCAAGGGTGCTTTTGGTAAGTAGGGAATAAATCATATCATATCTATTCCGGCTGCGCCGGAATGATAAGCGAGGACACGGCAGTGCCGTTTCCCTACCGTCATTAATTGTAGGGAAACGGCACTGCCGTGTCCTGATTTCTCCAAGCTATCTTTAAAATTGGCGCAAAAAGCGTAAATCGCTAGCATAAACTCGACGGATATCGTCAATTTCATGCAGTACCATTGCAAAGCGCTCAACCCCAAAGCCGGCTGCAAAACCACTGTATTTCTCAGGATCTAAACCAACTCCTTTCAGAACGTTAGGATCGACTATACCGCAGCCTAAAACTTCTAGCCATTTACCATTCCACTGCAAATCAACTTCCGCAGAAGGTTCTGTAAACGGAAAGTAACTCGTGCGAAAACGAATCGGCAAGTCTTGACCAAACATTTGTCGCAAAAACTCTTTAATTGTGCCTTTCAAGTCAGTAAAAGTCAGACCTTCACCTATTGCCAAAAGTTCTATTTGGTGGAAGACTGCGGCGTGAGTTGCATCGACGGTATCACGGCGATAAACCCGGCCGGGAGAGACAATCCGAATCGGCGGTTTATTCTGTTCCATGTAGCGAATTTGCACGGAGGATGTTTGAGTCCGCAGCAGGTTTCCGCCTGGGAGATAAAAGGTATCTTGCATATCCCGCGCTGGATGGTCTGGCGGGGTGTTCAATGCCTCAAAATTGTAATAGTCTGTTTCCATTTCGGGGCCGTTGGCGACGGTGTAGCCGAGGCCAACAAAGATATCGAGAGCGCGGTCTATAACGCTGTTTAAGGGGTGAATTCGACCTTGGGGACTGAAAATCCCCGGCATGGTGACATCGAGGGTTTCTGAGGCTAATTTGACTCCAATTTTGGCGGTTTGAAGGGCGGTGCGTTTGTCTTCTAAGTCGGTTTGTAGGGCTTCTTTGACGGTGTTGGCGATCGCACCTAGTTTCGGCCGCTGATCTGGCGGTAGTTTGCCCATCATCGCTAAAATTTGAGATACTTGGCCTTTTTTGCCGAGGTAATTGACGCGCAACTGTTCGAGTTGTTCGAGGGTATCGGTAGTGGCGATCGCACTTTTGGCTTCTTGGCCCAGGGTTTCTAGTTGGGTTTCAATGTCGCTTAGCTGGACAGTCATATTGATTTTTAGATTTTAGATTTTTGATTATGGAATTGATGGCGGTTTTGAGCCAAGCTGAGTTTAGCGCAATCTGGGTGCGATCGGCTTAATTTGAGATTTTAGGTGGTAACGGGTAATCGGTAATTGGTAATTGGTAATTGATAATCGTAGGTGAATGCGATCGTCCGACTTGAATTTAGTTTAATATTGTTCTCAGGCCTACAAAACTTTTCATGAAACTTTTAATTAGCAACGACGACGGCATCTTTGCACAAGGCATCCACAGCCTCGCCAACGGACTCGCCGCCGCCGGCCACGAAGTCAACGTAGTTTGTCCCGACAGAGAACGCTCAGCCACCGGCCACGGGCTGACTCTGCACCAACCCATCCGCGCGGAAATTGTCGAATCTATTTTTGATCCAGCAGTCAAAGCTTGGGCTTGTTCGGGAACTCCCGCCGATTGCGTGAAATTAGCTTTGTGGGCTTTAGTTGACAAACCGCCGGATTTTGTGCTATCTGGCATCAATCACGGCCCGAATTTAGGCACGGATATTCTGTGTTCGGGGACTGTTTCGGCGGCAATGGAAGGATTCATGGAAGGCATTCCCAGCATTGCTTTCAGCCTTGCCAGCTATACTTCGCTGGAATTTGGGCCGGCTGTGGATTTTGCAGTAACTTTGCTTGCACAGTTGGAAAAAGAGCCAATGGTAAAACCGATGTTGTTGAATGTCAATATACCTGCGGTTAAACAAACAGAAATTACCGGAGTTGCGATCGCCCGTCAAGGCATTCGCCGCTATTTCGACATATTTCAAAAGCGCACCGATCCGCGCGGCAAAACTTATTATTGGCTAGCTGGGGAATTGTTAGAAGATGTGGAAGAAACCCCCGACCCGGCTGTACCGCATGATATTCCTACAGATGTACAAGCTATTCGCGATCATAAAATTACCGTTACTCCGTTGCAATACAATCTGACCTGTGGTGCGGACTTGCACTCCTTACGGGATTGGGAATTTAAAGATTTTCGGGATCGGTGAGATGCGATCGGGCGGATCTCAGGGCTAAAATAGGAATTAAGGAAATGTACCTCTTTAGGTCTATACCCTAGACGTTAGTGCAGGCTCTCAATTGGTTGTTGGTTTTTTACTCAAGAAAAACAGTTATGAACGCTCCCACATATAACACTCATTCTGTCACTTGCCCGATTTGCAATCGTTCCAGCGTCGTCGGCCCAGTGGGGATGGTAAGCGGACTATTCACTTGTCCGCACTGTCATTCCCATATGGTAATTAGCTGGAGCGGTCATTTTGTGCGCGATCCTTTTAGCTTGAAACAATTGACGGTGGGGAAGATGCTTAGGCGAGAGAGTAGGCCGCTAGCTCGCATTCAGCGCGATTTGGGGATTGGGAAGCGTTTGCCGTTGTTGGCTATTTTGGGCAGTGCTGTATTTCTGGGATTTGCGATCGTCGCGAGCGATAAATCGTTACCGCAACAGAATTCGTTTCAAGGATTTTTAGAATGGGTGAATGGGAGTGGGAATTCCCAGGATGTCTCTCGTTAACATTTCGCTACATGAATCTTGACACTGACTGGGTTTAAATTTGTCTTCCTTTGGGTAGAGATAACAATTTTGAATTTGGGATTTTAAGCTTTTTAGGGCAGGCAAGATGCCCACCCCACAAGAAACTAAATCTATTGTGGAACAGGCATCTTGCCTGTTGCAATGGGCAGGCAAGATGCCCACCCCACAAGAAACTAAATCTGTTGTGGAACAGGCATCTTGCCTGTTGCAATGGGCAGGCAAGATGCCCACCCCACAAGGAATTAAATCTATTGTGGAACAGGCATCTTGCCTGTTGCAATGGGCAGCCAAAATGCCCACCCCACAAGAAACTAAATCTATTGTGGAACAGGCATCTTGCCTGTTGCAATGGGCAGCCAAAATGCCCACCCCACAAGGAATTAAATCTATTGTGGAACAGGCATCTTGCCTGTTGCAATGGGCAGGCAAGATGCCCACCCCACAAGGAATTAAATCTATTGTGGAACAGGCATCTTGCCTGTTGCAATCATCGGGCAGGCAAGATGCCCACCCCACAAGGAATTAAATCTATTGTGGAATAGGCATCTTGCCTGTTCCTAAAAATTACAAAATATCAATTTTTACCTACTTACTTATATGCCCATTGACGACGAAGACTTTCAAATCGAAATCAGCGACGATCGCAAACTGCAACTCTTCACAGACAGACACGAATTCACCCGCCGATTTGCCTTTTATTTAAACGATGACCCGCCCCGCGAACAAATTTTGTATTTTTTCGGCGATGGAGGCAACGGCAAGTCATTGCTCCTCAAACACTTGGAGTATCACTGCTGCAAAAGATTTCCGCCGCAGGTTTGGCAACAATTGCGCGTACTCCCAGAATCAAAAGCCGCCGAAGTTGCTGATTTCGTCCGCAATGCACAACCTAAAACTTACACTCCCATACCCGTAGTCAGGCATGATTTCGGATTGATACCGATTAAAGAAGATAAACCGCAAGATAGATTTTACGGCTTGCTAATGTTGCGGCGAAATGTTGCAGCAGTCACAAAGAAATATAAATTTAAATTTCCCAATTACGATTTTGCTTGCTTTTGGTATTTGCTGAACAAAGGCGAATCCAACGCAACTCTCGAACAACTTTTCCCCGATGATGTCATGGAATTGTTGACACCTGTAGTTGAAACTTTTGCCGAATTTCCGGTGGTGGCGCAAGCTGTGGCGGTGCTGAAAGGGATAGATAAATTGGGCGGGATTAAGCGGGCGATGAAATTAATTCAAAATCGCCTCGGTGTCAGCGACGAAAAGGCGGATCAAATTCGCCGCAAAGATATTGATACTGAGTTAATCGACTGTTTGCCGAAATTGTTTGCTGGGGATTTGAATGCGGCAATGGCTGGTAGAAATAAACCCGATCGCCTGGTGATGCTGTTCGATACTCATGAGAAAATGTGGGATGAAAAACGCAATTCTCAGGGCGCAACTTTTTGGTATCAAGATGAGTGGTTTCGGCGGTTATTGAGGGCGCTGGATTACAAATTGGGAATTGTGGTTGCTGTGGCGGGGCGAGATTGTCCAGTCACACAACTGCGGTGGCCGAATGCGTCGAAGTTTCCGATTCCCGCAGATTATATAGATGCACAATTAGTTTGGCATTTGTCTCCCGCCGATGCTAGAGATTACTTGCACAAAGTGGAGATTGACAAGGCTGATTTGGCAGATGCTGTGATTAGATATGCCAGCGTCAATCCTGATGAGAGTTGGGAGAATTTGCAGGTACATCCGTTTTATTTGGGTTTGTGCGCGGATGTGGTGCTGGCAGAAAGAAGGCGGGGAATTGAGTTGCTGGCGTCGGATTTTGCGCGGATTCCGAAGTTGGAAAATAAGACTGCGGAGTTAATAGATATCTTGCTCAAATATGTCGATCGCGAAGTGCGATCGGCGGTGCATTCGCTGAGTGCTTGCCGCGCTTTTGATGAGGATTTGTACATAAAATTGGGATGGGGATGTCACTTCCAGGCAAGTAGTGCAAATTTTGATATTTTGACGAGTTTTTCCTTTGTGTGGAAGGAGCCGCAGCGGGGTGAAAAGTGGTATCGAATTCACGATTTATTGCGGCGCTTGGATGCGGAAAGGGATAATCCGAAAACTCGCAGGGCTCATGAGGTTTTAGAGGGGCATTATCGGGAGTTGGGGAATGCGGCTGAGGCAATTTTTCATGCTAATCGCTTGGATTGGGAGCGGGGTGTAGATGAATGGGTAGAGGTGTTTGAGGAAGCGTTAGAAAAAAGTCGTTACGGGGAAGGCGAGTCGCTGCTGGGAGTTAGAAGTGAGTTGTGGATTAAAAGTGATTTTCGGCTGGGTCGAATTTCAGAATCGGAGGGAGATTATTATGCTGATTTGGCTAAATACGCAGAGGCAGAACAGGAATATTTAGAGGCAGTTGCAGCTTACGATCGCGAACTCATTATAACTCCCGACAATGAGGGTACGCTCAACAACAAAGGAATTGTGCTACGCAAATTGGGTGAATTGCAGGCACAGCTAACTGAGTTTGAGGCGGCAAAACAGTCTTACTCAGAGGCGATTACTGCCAGTAATTCAGCTTTACGACTTGCACCCGATTCTATCGATGCTCTCAACAACAAAGGGAATGCGCTGCGAAGTCTGGGTGATTTGCAGGCAGAGCTAAGTGAGTTTGAGGCTGCAAAACAGTCTTACTCAGAGGCGATCGCAGCCTTTAATTCAGCTTTACAAATTGCACCGGATAATATTAGTGTTCTCAACAACAAAGGGATTTCGTTGACAAGTGTGGCTGATTTACAAGCAAAGCTAAGTGAATTTGAGGATGCAAAACAGTCTTACTCTGAAGCGATTCCTGCCTTAAATTCAGTTTTACTTATTGCACCGGATAATATTAGTGTTCTCAACAACAAAGGGACTGCGCTGGTAAGGCTGGGTGATTTGCAGGCACAGCTAAGTGAATTTGAGGATGCAAAACAGTCTTACTCTGAAGCGATTCCTGCCTTTAATTCAGCTTTACTTATTGCACCGGATTCTATCAAGCCACTCAACAACAAAGGGACTGCACTGCTAAGTCTGGGTAAATTAGAAGCACAGCTAACTGAATTTGAGGCAGCAAAACAGTCTTACTCTGATGCGATCGCAGCCTTTAATTCTGCTTTACTTATTGCACCGGATAATATTAGTGTTCTCAACAACAAAGGGATGGCGCTGGGATATCTGGGTGCTTTGCAAGCAGGGCTAAGTGAATTTGAGGATGCAAAACAGTCTTACTCTGAAGCGATCGCAGCCTTTAATTCTGCTTTACTTATTGTACCGGATGATATCGCTGCTCTCAACAACAAATGGATTGGGCTGCAAAGTCTGGGTGATTTGCAAGCAGGGCTAAGTGAATTTGAGGATGCAAAACAGTCTTACTCAGAGGCGATCGCTGCCTTGAATTCAGCTTTACTTATTACACCGGATTCTATCTTGGCTCTCAAGAACAAAGGACTCGCACTGGTAAAACTGGGTAATTTGCAAGCAAAATTATCTAATCTACAGGAAGCACTAAAAAATTGGCAAGAAGCACTGAAAATGTTTAATCGATATTTAGCCATTGCTCCTAATGACGATCGCCTTCGCAGTTGGCGCGATTCGCTGCAAGAATTTCTCGATAATTTTGGTGACGATACTGTCAACAGTTAGTTCAATCGCAAGTAGTAAAGATGCGGCATTCAGGATGAGGATATGTCCAGTTAATTTACACCAAAAGTTCACAGTATTTACGCACTCCGACAAAGAAACCGGGTTTTTGCCCGAATCTACGCATCACAACCAAGAATTCTCGAAAAAACCCGGTTTCTGGCCCCCGCGCGTCAGTCCTATGAGAGCTATAATATGACAATCAATTTAAAAAGTGCGATCGACCTCACCATCATTAGCCCAAAAACTTGCACTCAAGGATAGTTATGCTGCACAATCTTCAGCAATCTCACCAACAAGACATACAGACTATTACTCAAGTTTTGGCAAAAATTACCAGCCGTACACCGGCTCAGATTAAGCCATTACTAGATGCGATGCTCAAACGGCTAATAGAACCTCAACAACGTCCCTTTTATGAAACAGCTACCCGAACAGAATGGTCAATAGCATTTCAGGAATGGGTTGAAAGTCATCGCACCCTAAATCTCCCCACTCTTTCAGATGAAGCTATTAGCCGAGAGAGCATTTATGCAGACAAGTGATGCCGAAGTTAAAATTAGATTGGGCGATCGCAAAGGTGCGGCCAAGCGACTCAGAGGGCTAGGAAAAACTGATATGCCACCTCCAACAGATGCCGAAGTTGCAGTCATGTTAGAAGAACGTTTGGTGGAGAAATACCTAAGTCGATCCCCCCAAACCCCCCTTAATAAGGGGGGGATAAGAAATTCTTAGTCCGCGGAGGCGGACTTCGTTTGTGTAGACGCGGTTTCAACCGCCGAGTCATCTGATATCAATTAACTTTGAAACTCAGCAATTCTCCTAACAGCTTCGGCCAAAATTTCCGGCGATTCAACTAAGGCAAATCGCACATAACCTTCTCCCGATTTCCCGAAGCCGGCACCGGGGGAAGCAGCAACTCCCGTACTTGCTACTAACTGAGTACAAAACTTTACTGAATCTATTGCCCAAGGTTCCGGGAGTTTCGCCCAAACGTACATTGTAGCGGGGGGAATTGGTACTTGCCAGCCGATGTTTTGCAGGGCGCGGACGAAGGTATCTCGCCGTTTTCGGAAGGTTTCTACACTGGTTTTAACGGTGTCTTGGGGGCCTGTTAAAGCCGCGATCGCCCCATTCAAGATTCCTTGGTATTGATTGAAGTCTACGGCGGCCTTTACTTGGCGCAGTGCTTGGATAATTTCGGGATTGCCGATCGCATATCCGACTCGAAAACCACCCATATTGTACGACTTCGACAGGGTGAAAAACTCGATCGACACGCTTTTATCGCGATCGGCCTCAAAGATAGACGGGGCCATCACTTTACGAGAGGGCGGGCACGGGGGCACCGCCCCTACAGTGGGCGGGTACGGGGGCGAGGGCGGGCACGGGGGCACCGCCCCTACAGAATCGTCAAAAACCAGATCCACATAGGGGAAATCGTGCACCAAAACCAGCCGATGTTCCCGACAAAAAGCCACCGCTTTGTCAAAAAAGGCCAAAGGGGCGATCGCAGTTGTGGGATTATGAGGATAACTCAAAACCATCATCTTCGACTGGGCTAACACAGCTTGTGGAATATCGTCAAATACTGGCAAAAAAGCATTTTCAGCTAACAACGGCATCGGATAAATTTGCCCGCCAGCCAAATAAACACCGCCCGCGTGGGAAGGATAACCCGGATCGAGCAGCAAAGCAAAATCTCCGGGGTTAAGTACAGCCAAAGGCAAATGCGCCGTGCCTTCTTGGGAACCAATTAAAGGCAGAACTTCGGTTTCTGGATTGACTGAAATTCCGAATTTTTGTTCGTACCAAATCGCCGCAGCTTCCCGGAAAGATTTCGTCCCGTTAAACAGCAAATAGCCGTGGGTGCTGGAGTCGGATAGAGAAAGTGCGATCGCATCTGTAATATGAGCAGCAGTCGGCAAATCCGAAGAACCGAGAGACAAATCAATGACATCTTTCCCAGCGGATCTAGCCAGAGATTTCGCCCGATCCATA
The DNA here is from genome assembly GCA_031372825.1 of Cyanobacteria bacterium OTE_58_metabat_593. Classification (GTDB taxonomy): domain Bacteria; phylum Cyanobacteriota; class Cyanobacteriia; order Cyanobacteriales; family Microcoleaceae; genus Microcoleus. The sequence continues at coordinate 50,777 of JANMLZ010000131.1, forward strand.
TCGGCAAATACATTAAATTGTAGGGGTTTTAAGCGTTGAGCAAATTCCATAGTTTTTATCAATTAATAATTCTAATTCGCGTAGGGGCGGGTTTTACCAACAATAATTGCCTAAAACCGACAATCTCATAAACCCGCCCCCACTTGGGCGACAAATCCCTCAAAATTCAAAAGTTTATAAGTGAGCGTCTAACAAAACTGTCAATTTTTGTTTAGTAATAGCTCCTTCATGGGACAGCACTAATTCAGATTTTTTAAACAGTCTGAAAGCAGGGACTCCTTCTACTTTATACTGTTTGACAGTAGCTGGATTGGGGTCTATTTCCATTTTCACTACTTTCAGCCGATCGCTATAATTTGCTGCTATCCAGTCTATCGAAGGCGATACCAGTTTGCAAGGCCCACACCAAGGCGCCCAAAAATAGGCTAGCACTGGTTGCTCTGCTTCCAGGACTTCTGTTTCAAATTTTTCGTCGCTAATGACAATTACACTGTTGCTCATGGTTTGAAAATTATTTTTCCTTTTATCTCTACAGCATTGGCTCTGTGAGATTTACACAAACTTACTTTCACAGCTTCCAATGACTATTACCAATTTTAAAACATTGTGTCAATTATTGAGTGCAAACTGAGGACTGGGGACTGATGACTAATTCTGTTTGGCGTCTAATTCCGCTGCTGTCAGCGTCTGGGGCTGTGCAGATGGCGATCGACCAATGGCTCCTGGAACAGCATCTGGCGGGCAAAATTGGGCCAACTCTGCGGTTTTATACTTGGCAACCTGCGGCGATTTCTTTGGGCTATCACCAGCGGCGATGGCCGGAATTTTGGCAACAGTTGTCTTTCGGGGGATTTCCTGTGGAGTTGGTGCGACGCCCTAGTGGTGGGCGGGCTGTGCTGCATCAAGGGGATTTAACCTATGCTGTGGTGGCGTCGGGATTTGCGGGAAGTCGTCTCAAAGCTTATCAGGATATCTGTCAGTTTTTGATTGAGGGTTGGCGGCAAATGGGTTTGGATTTGCACTACGGGGAAGCTGGACGAAATTATATTCACAATCCGAATTGTTTTGGTACTGCGACGGGTGCAGATTTGGTTACACCTGATGGTTATAAGTTAATTGGTAGTGCTCAATTACGCCGGGGTGATGCTATTTTGCAGCATGGTTCGATGCGTTTGCAGCCGGATTTTGATTTGTTTTCTCAAGTTTTTGGGGAGCAATTAATTCCTGTGAAATTACCTCTGTCGGGCGGCGGAAATGATTTGATTGAAACTGTGGTTGAGGCTTTGAGTGCGGCTGCTTGTCGCTGTTTTGAAATTGATTTGAATGTGCAGTCGCTTTCTGAACAGGAATGGTTGGAAATTAGATCGATTCCGGTTTAACCGAAATGATTGTTAACTGTTAACTGTTGACTGTTGACTGTTATGGCAACTACCAAGGTGATTAAGACCCTTTTGCTCACTGAACATATAGCCAAAGAAACCGGGTTTTTAGCCGAATCTGGGTGCGGAATCAACTATTTTCGTAAAAAACCCGGTTTCTGGGCCTCAGTTACAAGTCCTATTTAGTCTTGTGCAGTTTTGGCGATCGCACTTAATTGCAATCCTTGAGGATAGCTGTTTTCTTCTTTGCTGCGCTTGATGTCGGCGATTGAAATCTGCGGTTTGAGGTATTTTGCCAAAACTTTAACCACGTCACCACGATCGATCGTCCCTGCGACTGAACCGATGGCTGAGAGGACGATGATTCGGGAAAGTTGACCGGATTCCATGGTGTTAATTACTTCGGCTAGGGATGCTTTTTCTGAGACTGTGGTGATTTTTGCCAGGGGTTTCACAATGTTGTGCAGAGTCTGAATTTGCCACTGACTGCGTTCTGTCGAGCGGATATCGTCGATCGACACTAAGCCTAAATCTCGCCCGTTGGCCGCCGCCACGTAAAATGGAAATGGGTTCACTTCTAACAAATAGCGATCGGCAAATTCTCGCAGACTGGAATTTGCATCTACAACTCGAAAATCGCGGCTCATCGCATCGGACGCTTTGGTTTTGAGCAATGTTTCTTGCAGCAAAGTAAATTGGCTATAAGCAGTAGCATTGCGAATGCCAAACCAGCCGATTAGTGCAATCCACAAACCACCGAACTCTCGTGATAACAAACATACAGTTATTCCGAAAATAACTGCTAACCAACCTAAAACTTGTCCAGTTTTTGCTGCCCAGCGAACTCCGGCAAATCGAGAGCCAGTTATTTTCCAAATTGCCGCTTTTAAAACTTGTCCTCCGTCCAAAGGCAAACCGGGAATTAAGTTAAATAATCCCAAAACTAGATTAATTTCTGCTACCCTTTCTGCTACAATTGCTAGCAAACTTGATTGTGGTAGAACTTGAGAACCTAAGCCCAGGATAAAAAATATTGCGAAGCTGACAAGGGGGCCGGCAATAGCTACTTGAAAAGCTTGACCTGGAGTTTTTGATTCCGATTCGATCGAAGCTACGCCACCAAATAAGAATAAGGTAATAGAATTGACTTTAATGCCTTGCGACATTGCCGCCAAGCTGTGTCCGAGTTCGTGCAAGAGCACGGAAGCAAACAGCAGCAGAGCTATTACCAACCCGGCACTCCAGGAAAGCGTAGGCCCCCACAAGCGGTAACTGCTGGCGTATTCGGCGGTTGCTAGGGCTAAAATTATAAACCACGAATAATCTATTAGTAGCGGGATGCCAAATAAAGAGCCGATTCGCCAACCTGTCTGCATGAAAGTTTCCTGCCGCATGAGAGGAAGAAAGAGTTTCTATTATATCTTTTCTTTCCCTTGCCTTTCCCCTTCTCCTGATTTTTAGAGAACTCCGGCGCTTCCTAAGCCCAAGATTACTCCAGCCCCTAGCAAGTGGCCGAAGCTGGTTGTTGCCAGCAATTCTGGTATGCCGAAGCCTTTGAACATTCCAGGGACTGTAAGGGGTAAAGCTGGGCCCTTGCCTCGGTGTTGCTTGTTTATGCCGTAGTAACCGATCGCGATCGCCAGCAAATTGCATAAAATCATTGTCAGTCCTACCATTGGCGACCATTCCGGCGTTGAGGGAACTGTAGATTGTACGGCTAACAGCAAAGATGAGTTAATCACGTTCTTATCTCCTGATTTTACAGATATATTGAGTTCCCAGATTATAAAAAGCGGTTTGCATTAAACTAAGATTTGTTTTAATAGTTAACATTTCGTTGATATTTTGATCCAAATTCGGAACGGAGGACGAGGAGTGCGGGTGAAAATTTGCGGCATCACTAGATTAGACCAAGGAATTGCGATCGCCCGCTTGGGAGCCCAGGCTTTGGGGTTTATCTGCGTGCCGGCTTCCCCCCGCTATGTCAACCCCCAAACAATTCGCCTCATTGTCGAGCAGTTGCCGAAAAATGTCGATCGCATCGGCGTTTTTGCCAATACCACAATAGAAAACATCTGTCAAGTAACGGCAGAGTCAAATTTAAGCGGAGTGCAGTTGCACGGAGATGAAACAGCGGAATATTGCGATCGGCTGCGCGAGTTTTTGCCGGGAATTGAAATTATCAAAGCTTTGAGAGTTAAAAATCGTGAAACTTTAGCCGCCGCTGCTATTTACGCTCTTCGTGTCGATACTTTACTGCTGGATGCTTACCATCGAGAGCAATTGGGCGGTACTGGGCTGACGATCGACTGGATGATGTTAGCAGAGTTTAAACCGCCGTGTCCTTGGCTGCTGGCGGGCGGTTTAACACCGGATAATATTTTAAATGCCATTGATAGCGCGATCGGCCCGAACTTCAGCGGTGTTGACCTTTCTAGTGGCGTAGAAATAGCGCCAGGAGATAAAGATTTGACCAAAGTTGCTCAGTTGTTTGCTCTCATTAACTCAAGTTCCTAATCATTAGTAATTGGGAAAAAGGTAATTGGGCAAAAGGTAATTGGTAACAACAGACAACAGTCAACAGACAACAGTCAACAGACAACAGTCAACAGTCAACAGTCAACAGTCAACAGACAACAGTCAACAGTCAACAGTCAACAGTCAACAGTCAACAGTCAACAGTTTGATTATGTTAAATTTTACTGAGATCGCAATGCTGGGATTGCTGCCGCGTCGCATCACCCTGGCTTTTTCAACTATTCCCGATTTCACTGATTGGCTGGTTGCAGCAGGGCTGGTGCTAGTTTACACTTCGATCGCCCTTCCCGTCGGTTTTTGGTCGGGATTTCTGAAAATAGATGTGCAAACCTCTTGGCGTACAATTGTGGGAGTGCTGATTGGCTGTTTGTTAAGTCCCGGTATCACCGAGGAATTATTGTTCCGCGTGTTAATGCTGCCACACCCCTCCGAGAATGCTTCTGGGTTAATCCTGTGGTTTTGGGGATGCACGAGTTTGGCTCTGTTTGTAGTTTACCACCCGCTGAACGCGCTGACTTTTTATCCGATCGGTCGATCGACCTTTATGAATCCAGTGTTTTTGCGGCTGGCGGCAATTTTGGGAGGTGCGTGCTCCATCGCATACCTACAAAGCGGTTCTATCTGGCCTGCGGTGGCGGTTCACTGGCTGGGAGTCACAGTCTGGCTGCTGCTATTGGGCGGTTACAGGAGGCTGTATGGTTAAATATAAAAAGTCCAGCATAACCATTTTGTCGGGAGGATCTCAGTAGTGGGTATCATAGGAGCGATCGTCGGTTTTTTGGCAGGGATAGCAGTTGCTTACTGGTTGTTAGAAAAGCGGTTAAGCAAGCAAAAACAACAATACTTGCAGCAAACTCGCAGAATTACTGATGAAATAGAAGTAGCTCAGATTTCTCGGCTGCAACAAACAGTTGAATCTCAGCAAGGAGAGCGGGAAAATCAGCTCAGACAAGTTATTGCACAACACGAGAATCAGCTTAGACAAGTTGCTGCCGATTACGAAAATCAACTCAAACAAATTGTTGCCGAACGTGACAGCAATCACGAAAATCAACTCAGACAAATTGTTGCTGAACGTGACAGCAATCACGAAAATCAACTCAGACAACTTGTTGCCGAACGTGACAGCCATTACGAAAATCAACTCAGACAACTTGCAGCAGAACGCGACAATAACCTCACACAAGTTAATTCACAATTAGCAGAAACAGATGATTCTCGGTTGCCGGAAACTCTGCAAGCCTTGCAACAAGAACACGAAGCTCATTTGGTCAGATTTGCTGACGAATTGCACCAGGATTATCAAGGTCAGATGGAGCAAAATATGCAAGCTTTGCAAGACCAACACGAAGTTCGGCTGCGTCAAATCACTGAGGAATATGAGAACCGCGAGATTGAGATGCACTTAACTGTGGAGTCTTTGCAAGAGCAATACCAAAGTCAGTTGAACGCAGCTCATGAGCAGTTAGAAGTTCACCAAGCTCAAATGCAAGCCACGATAGAGTCTTTGCAAGAGCAATACGAAATCAAGTTAAAAGAAAAAGAAACTTCGCAGCCTGACTCAATTCAGCTCACAAATCAGCTAAATCCCACAGAATTTGGAGAACAGTTTAATGAAACAGAATTTAGGCAAACACAGTCATTTCCACTAAATCAAACACAATTTGCAGAACCGTTAGACGAACCAGAATTTCAGTTACCAGAGTCAATTGCCCTAGATTCAACAGAATTTGAAGAACCGTTTGATGAAACAGAATCTCTGCCACCCGAGTCATTAGCACAAAATCAAACAGAACTTGCAGGACAGTCTCAAATAGCACGACAAGTATCAAGCTATTCGGTTGCACAGTTGATGGGATGCGTTCAAAGTCAGGATATGGAAGTCCGAAAGTCAGCCGCGTTTGCTTTAGGTAGAATGGCTGCTGCTAATGCTTTGAGATCCGACGGACAGCGAGCAATAGAAACCTTGGGTAAATTAGCTCAAGATATTCAGCCGTCCGTGCGCGAAGCTGCTGTCGAAGCACTAGCAATGATTAAGTCGGAAAAAGTGATTCCGCTGTTGCAAAAAGCTTTGCGAGATACAGATAGCGGTGTGGCTAAATCGGCAAGTGCTGCGCTCAATAAATTTAAGTTTTACCCACGCACTCCGGCGGTGAGACCAAAAATTATTGATGTGAAGAAACCAAGGCGTTAAGCAGTTACTCATATCAAATCCTCTCTTCATCGGAATAGTAAATTCGAGTTCACTGTTGACTGTTCACTGTCAACCGTCAACAGTCAACATCACCTGACGGTGCAACCGGAAATGATATTACTATATATGACAGTTGGCCTTAGTTCTGTTTTAGCAAGTGGCGATTGAAATCGGTTCTTGTATCTTCACGCCTGAAGATTGGGTCTGAAGCCTCCCCGTTTAGGGGGAAATCAAACAAAATGATTCATTGCTTCAATCCTCTTCTATCGACGGCTATGGGTAGCTGTTAACTGTCAACTGTCAACTGTCAACTGTCAACTGATGAACCATCCTATAGGGCGGGTTTTACCAACAATATAAGATTGACTGCAAACAATCTTGTAAACCCGCCCCCACAGAACCGATAACCCAGATTAACCCTAGGGTTCGATCGAATCCAAAAAATGTAGATTTGGATTTTTCGTGTTCGTGGGGGGGGGTTTATTATATTCAGTTCGCGATCGCGCAGAGAACCAAAAACCCGGTTTCTGTGTCAATATCTTTAGCAGAAATGCACGATTTTTCTCAGAAACCGGGTTTTTTGCGATCGCGAACTAACTAATTCAAAAACGCTGCTTTGTACCGAGTATAAATTTGATCTCGCCGGAGTCACTAACCCCCACATCTAAGCGAAGTAATCCCACGGGCGATCGCACCCTCACACCCAACCCAACACCCGCCCCAGTCCCAGGTTTATCCCTCACCAAAGCCGGTTTTCCCAACACGCTGTCTCCCGTTCCCAAATCCGACGCAAAATCAACAAATATCACACCGCCGACATCCCTACCGACGGGAAACCGATATTCGCCGGAAGCCAAGAAATAAGTCCGCCCGCTGCCAATGTCCCCGCTATCGTAACCTCGCACGGAATTGCGGCCGCCGAGGCGAAAAGCTTCCGTTGGCGGCAAATCCCCGATTACCGTCCCCGCTTGCAAGTTAAAAGCCAACATTTCTGGCAAGGCTTCGGACTCGCTGATGCCGAGTAAAGTAATTGGTACATATTGTATATAATTTGCCAACAGCCTGTTACTCACAATGTTACCTCGCCCCAAAGGTATCGACTGCTCGGTGCTGAGGCTGAGAATCGAGCCGCTGGTCGGGTTGAAGGGATTGTCGCGCCGATCGCGAATCGCGCCAAAAGAAACAGTGTATAACTCATCAACACCGGTGCCGCTGAATGTGAGAGGATTGCCGAGTTCGTCGCGGCGGGCGATATTTAAGTTGCGATCGCGCGTACTGATGTTTGTATAATTCAATCCCAAAGTCGATCGCCAATCGCCCAAAGGTCTAGTAAACCTGAGATTTCCCCCCATCCGAATTTCCCGAACTCGGTTCCCGTTGGGCAAATCGATATCCTCGTTGAAAATTTCCGAGGTTCTGCGATCGCCAAAAGCTCTCACACTGTATCCCAAACGGTCTTCGGCGGCAACATAAGGGCTGATAAACTGGACATCGTACTGGATACCTCGGAGGCTGGGCACAATTTCCACCGCCAGCCGCTGCGGATTTCGGCCGAAAGTTCGATCGATATACGAAAGAGGAACAGCAACCCCAACATCATCATTCAGAGTGGCATTCACGCCTGCATTGCGGGCCGATCGCTCTTGAACGTTGTAAATTACACTAACATCCGTGCCTACTTCTTCAGTCGAAACCGTCACCTTGTCAAACAATCCCAACTGCTGCAACTGCTGCAAGTCCGATCGTACAACTTCACGGCTGTAGTTATCCCCCGCCTTGAGTTTGAGCTCACCTCGGATAAAATCTTCCGAAATTCTGCCCTCAATCGGATTCCCTTTTTTATCAACTGCTTCGCCTCTGGAATTGACAAAGCGAATTTTCACCTCAGCAACATAAACGCCCTCAGCATTGCGCGCTTGACTGACTTGTAGAGTACCGCCTAGCTGTCGGGCGTTGCTGTTTGCTGCTTCGGGGATTTCCGAAGCGGGCGATCGCGCCACCGGAGTTTGTAACGCAGACGTAAAATCTTTATGGCGATCGGACTTGAGTGAGGGCGATTCCCTACCCGATAGCTGCGCCCCGCGTACATCGACCGCAACTGCGAGCTCATCGGATGCCTGCAAATCCTGCACAGTTGGACTCACCTCATCCGATTGGTGACAATTTAAGACTGAAACGCATAATAAATCTCCCTTGTTGTCCAGTCTAGATCCCCCTAAATCCCCCTTAACAAGGGGGACTTTGAGAATATCTCTTGTCCCCCCCTTAATAAGGGGGACTTTGAGAATATTTCTTGTCCCCCCCTTACTAAGGGGGGTTAGGGGGGATCGAGACTCGGCTACAAACAAAAGAGACGGTGGGTTTGACGTTAATTTATCGCCAATTACCTCATCCTCCTCCCTCTGCGCCCCCTGCGCCCCCTGCGCCCCCTGCGCCTCTGCGGTTCCCTCTCCAAACTCCGCCTCATTCAGTACGACTGTCGGATCGATCGCCCGCGCCGCCAATTCACCTCCAGCCACCTGCGCCAAAGTCAAAAATGCAATAATCGGAATTCGCATAAACATAAAATTAAAGCACCCAACGCATATTACCGAAAACCGGGCCCATGCCTAATTAGCCGAAAAGAAACCCGGTATTTTTGAAGATACCGGGTTTCTGGAATTCTGAAAATTAAAGAAGAGCACGGGCGATCGTCATCACCCAGAAAAATTTGTTTAAATAGCTTGTCGAGAAACACGTTTTTCAAAATGAGCCTGAGTCTGATGCAAAAGTTGTTCGCGACTGTCCTTAGCGGTCGTAATGCTGGGGAGCAAATTGCGAGCTTGTAAAGTCATGTGAAGCTGTAGGTGTGCTACATACTCACTGACATCTTCGCGCAGAGAGCAAGCCGGGTAACGTTTTAAAGTAGAGTTCAAAGTATTCTCCTGCTTTGAGTTTGCAGCATTTTCTAATAATAATAGAGAATATCACGCTCTATTTCTAATTGTGTACTCCGTAATGAAGTTTAACCTTGGGACTGCTATATTGTTACACTTGTTTACAAATAGAGAAGTATCAGGAGTCGATCGACCATGCAGTCTCAAGCAGTCGCAGCAAGCAAGCACACATTAAATACATTTGTCAATAGCCGCAGCCAGACAGCCGCCTACCTCGACATCGGAAGCGGCCCATCCTTACTAATGCTCCACGGTTTCTTCGGAGAAAAGACTTGCTGGCTGCCATTAATTGAATTATTGCAATCTCAGTTTCGCTGCATCAGTTTAGATATGTTAGGTTTTGGAGAATCCAGCAAACCACAAATCCCCTACGACGTAGCTGTCGAAGTTGCCTTTGTGCGGCAAGTCGTAGAACAACTAAATATCGAACCCTGCTGCATCATCGGACATTCTTTTGGCGGTTGGGTAGCCTCTGCATATTCCCTAAAATATCCTAATGCTGTCAGCAGTTTAGTGTTAGCAGCACCTGCGGGAATTCGGGACGACAGTTTTTGCGGTCAATACGATGCTTTGCGACCCCTACTGTGGAAAACCCCAGTCATCGATTGGGCCTTAGAGTTGGCAAAACCTTTTGCTAATTTAGCGGGAAAAAGTGACAAATTGGAGCAAATCTCCGGGTGGCGGCGCGAGTTAATGTCTCAACCAGTAGCCAGGTCATTTTTAATGAGCAGGATGCGGCCGGAAGACGCAGTTGATACAGTAGAAAAAGAAATTCAAAAATTGCAAATTCCTACCTTAGTTATCGCAGCTATGGGCGACGAAACAATTCCTCTGTGGCACTGTGAAACCTATGCCAACGAGATACCAGGGGCAGAGTTAGCAATTATTCCCAATGCCGATCACGGGTTGCCGCAAACTCAAGCTAAAATCATGGCGAAGTTAATTGTTGAATTTTTGAATAATTCAGAAAAAGTGTAGAACAAGCCGACTCATAAAAACTGAGATTAGCCACTAATTAAAAACAATTGTGTTTTAGGATACTAATTCAATGAGACATACAGAATATATTGCTTATTGTATTGTACAAAAAAATTTTATGGCGCTCAAATCTTGTGTCAGGATGAGCTACAGACATTTAGTTGAGTCGGGAGTATTACCAATGGCGGCACTGAGCAATTACTTTAATCTGGAAGAAATTACGACAGCTAGAAAAATTAGTGCTGCGGTAATTAACATCAGTGGCCGCCAGCGAATGCTTTCGCAACGAATGGCTTTTTTTTGTATGAGGTTAGTTTGCTCTGGGAATGCCACAGAAAGAGCAAAACTGCGGGGGAATTTGTTAGAGGCGATCGAGCTTATGGAAAAATCGCATAGAGATTTAATTAATACTGACAGTAGCGTCAACATCTTGACTCCCCCTTCACCCACCGTCAAAGCCATGTATTTTGAGGCGCCCCTGTATTTAGACAGACAAGTGCGCGAATATATCGATCGAATCAAAGCATTGGTGCAAGTTCCCGATCGCGAACTCAGGCAGGAAAATCCAGATCTGCTGTACATTGTCGAAGCTGCGGGCGGCGAATTGCTAGCAGCTTTCGATGCCGTAGTGAGTCAATACCAGCAAGAAAGCGAAATCGAACAATTTGAAATCGACCTGAAGCAGGTTGAACTGTATCAAGAAAGCTGTGCTACTACCACGAAAGCGGAAGCTCAAGCAGCCGAGATCGATCGCACACTTCGCGAACTCAAAGAAACTCAAGCTCAACTCCTCCACAGCGAAAAAATGTCTTCCCTGGGAGCACTAATGGCTAGTATCGTCCACGAAATCAATAACCCAGTTAGCTTTATTTACGGCAACTTGAGCCATGCTGAAATCTATACTAAAGATTTGCTGCACCTGCTGAATCTCTATCGAGAATACTGTCCCAATCCCAGTCCCGAAATTAAAGATCAAATCGAAGAGATGGATCTTGATTTTTTAGTTGAAGACTTGCCTAAAGTTATGTCTTCCATGCAAATGGGTTCCGATCGCATTCGCGAAATTGTCAAATCTATGGGCAGCTTTTCGCGAACAGATAACAGTAAAATGACGCTGTGCGATTTGCACGACAGCATAGACAGCACCGTGTTAATTTTGCGAAACCGCCTCAATTCTAAAGTAGACCGTCCCGACATTCAAATAGTTAAAAATTATGGAAAATTACCGTCTGTAGAGTGTTATGCCGGACAGCTAAACCAAGTATTTATGAATCTAATTAGCAACGCGATCGATGCTTTAGACGAAGCAGCACAAAAGCGACCTGATCCTGCGTTAAAAATTTCGATTTGCACAGAAGTCGCTGGGTTTGAGCGCGTGAGAGTGCGGATTGCTGACACCGGAGCGGGAATGACACCAGACGTAAAAAAACGAATGTTTGAGCAGTTTTTCACCACCAAAGAAATCGGTAAAGGTACCGGTTTAGGATTGTCTATTGTCTACAAAATATTAGTAGAAAATCACCGAGGAACGCTCAGATGCGAGTCTGAACCGTCCAAGGGAACAGAGTTTATCATTGAACTCCCAGTGCAGCAAACTTAAGCAACAGAGGACACGGCAATGCCGTTTTCCTGCAATTCATCGCGGTAGGGACACGGCACTGCCGTGTCCTCTATATCCTTCCGACGCAGCCGGAATTGATATCAGCCCTCAAAGTTAATCGTGGTTAAAATTATAGCAACCGCCACATCGATTAAGACATAAATAACCTCATGAATAGATTCTAGTACCCGCACTTCATAAACTGTTTGATTCTCATACGTAACTGTCAACTGTCAACTGTCAACTGCCATAACACATATCCTACTCTAATTCTAGCTTCAAAGTTGGCAACAGCTTTTCTAAATTTTTGAGAGATTTTTGTTGCCAGGGAACATCATTTGAACCCAATACCAAAAGTTGAATCGTTTTCTTTTTCCGCACGGTAATCACAAACTTAGACAGCATACTGATACCAGAACTGTTAACAAATTCCAAGTTTTTTAGATTCAACGTAATAGTAGGCGGTTCGGGATTGGCCACCGAATCTAACAATTCGACTATGGGTGCATACTCTGCTGGCCCGCCCAGGCTGAGTTCGCCTTTGAAGCTGACTGTCACCGATTCTCGATCGTACTGAATGCTATAATCTTCACCTTTAATTTCTTGCATACTCATTGTGATTTGGTTTCCTGACTGAAATATGGCGATCGCATAAAAAGAGTAAATATTGAAATGGTTGAAACTAAACAGTAATTTGAACCACAGTAGTCACAGCGATTGTCTCGGGACTGTCTGGCCTTGGCTCGAATTTCCAACCAATCTTAGCTGAATAGTCATTAATCATCGTCAGCAATCCCAATCCAGAGGTTTCGCTTTCAGATGCAGCATTCTTTTCAAGCTGCTGCAAATAAAGTTCATTGGGATCGGAAGCAAGGATTTCTTCAATGAACTTCTTGAGTTTATTCGCCCCTTCTTGAGTGACACTATTACTGGCAAAAATCACCGCCGTTACCTCGGTTTCACCAATAAAGTGGATCCCAAACTTAACTTTGTAATTGGCATCATCCTTATTGAATTTTATCGCATTTTCTAACAATTCGTTGGCGACGTAACTCACAGCTCCCTTGCTTTGTTTAATCCGTTTCTCGGTGCTAGCATCCTGTGCATCCACCGGTAGAAAGCTGGACAAATAATCGGCGACAAAATGAGCTGATAGCAGATTATTGCGCCAGCGCTGCTTGATGGGGCGAGAACTGGGCGTAAAAGTAAGTTCTAGGGAGTCGCGATCGGGAGGAAATTGGTCAATGAAGTCTCCAAATATTTGTGTCACTGTTTTTAAGCTGCCATGTGTCATTATTTTTACACCTGCAATCGATCGCACCGAAAAAAAGCCATTAAGAACGTCCGCTATACCAGATAAACCTGGTTTTTTTGAGTTTAGGCTAAATTATGCGAGATGCCACTCTGCTGCTTTAATACTACCAAAGTAATATCATCAAATACTTCTTGTTCTCCAATAAATAGCCGCAGGTCATGAATTGTCGCTTGCTTGATTTCTGCGGCGCTTTTGTGCCAATTAATAGAAATTACTTGACAAAGCCTTTCGATTCCGTAGAATTGTTTGGCGGTGTTTCTGGCTTCCGTGATGCCGTCAGTATACAGCACCACCCCATCCCCCGGCTCTAACTTGACGAAAACGCGATCGATAAAATTGACAATTTCTTCATCTAAGCCGATCGGAAATCCTAAATCCATCATGTCAATCCGTTCAATTTGACCGTCTTTTCTGACCACAAGAGTTTCCTCGTGTTGACCGCTGATGCTAATTCTTCCGCCTGCGTAGTTAAGGAGAGCCAGCGTCAGGTTTTTGTCCGAATTCATGCGCTGAATATTTTTGTACAGGGTGCGGTTGAGAGTAGCTAAAAAGCGCACCGGATCGGATTCTGGCATTTCCTGAAGAGTGCGGACAGCCGTTTGAGCCATCACCATCAAAATGCCACTTTCTAGTCCGTGTCCGGTGACATCGCCGATCGCAATTGTCACAACACCCTCAGTATAAAGTACATCGTAGTAATCGCCACCAACTTCCGAGGCTGCTTCCATGAATCCGGCAATATCCAAGTCTTCAATTGCTGCGAGTTCTGCTGGTTTGGGCAGAATCAACTGCTGCATTTGTCTGAGCATACCGAGTTCCGAGCTCATGCGCCGATTTTCCGCTTTCAGCCGCTGGTTGAGATCTGCAATTTCTTGATTGGCTGTACCCAGTTCCGAGGTGCGTTCTGTAACTTTATCTTCGAGAGTTTCAAAAGATTCTTTTAGTTGTCTGGCCATGCTGTTGAAAGAGTTGGCTAAGGTCTCAACTTCAAAAATCCTGCTAGAATCAACCTTCTGGTTGAGAGCGCCACCTGCGAGATTTTCTGAAGCTTTAGCAATTGCCAAAATCCGGCGAGCAATCTTGCTAGCTGTGACAAAACCAACTCCAACCGAGGCAATTAAAGCCGCAATGCAGAGCAAGATGGTGTTGCGGGTGTTAGCATAAATTTGCGCCATAAAGTCGGCTTCGGGAACCACAACTACAATCAGCCAGTTGAGACCGTACTTGTCAGTTAGCGGAGAAACTTGGAGAAATTGCCGCTGACCGTCGAGCTTAAAATTAAGTTGAGCAGTTTTTTGAATGTCTTCCAAACGGTGGAAGCGATCGAGCAAATAAACCACACTTTGGCGCATCAGCGGATTGCTGTTTTCCTGGGTTTTGAGCCGCTTTGTATCTTTGCCTTTTCCCACCGACAGAGGCTGATTTTTCATCGAACTGGCGATTAAATCGCCGTTGGGCTCAATGATAAATACTTGACCGGAATTACCCACGTTTAAGGTTTGCAGGAAACCGCGAATTTGATCCAGCCCCATCTGGCAAGTCAGCACGCCGATCAGTTTGCCACTGGCATCATAATAGGGTTGACTGGCATTAATTTGCAGCGTACCGTAGCCAAAATTAATGTAAACGTCGCTCCAAGCTGCCTGTTTTTTATCAACAACAACCCTGTAAAAGGGGCGCTCTCTAACGTCATAATTGGGCTGCGCTCTCTCAAGTTTGGTTGGGTTTCCATCAGTGTCAACGTTGTAGTATCGCAAGTCGCCACCTCCGGGAATCAGTTGCTTGGCAAGCTGAGGTTGCTCAGCTCCCGCCAACCGGTTCACCCAACCAATTCGCAGGTACTGGCCTTGTTCGTTGGCAATTCCCGTGTAGCCGATCGAATTAAAGCGCAGAACTTGCTTCCAGAGATAGGGTTTAGCTCGCTCCAAATCCTCAAAGTTCAACACCCCCAGGGGTAAAGCATCCTGATTGATTTGATTGACTAGGGGCGGAGTTTCGAGGTAGTTTTGGACGCGCTCGTAAACTCTCGCACTGATGGAGCGCTGTAACTGACTGGCTAGATCGTTTACTGTTTTCTCTCCGTTTCGGTAAGAGAGATAGCCAACCCAGCCAACAGCAGCGACAATTTGCAATACAAACGGAACCACCAGGACGCCGCGGAGACCGACTTTGCGCCTTTTGGGGGCGATCCTCTTCGTTGGCGCAGCCCCCGTAGGGGCGGGCTTTGCTAACGCGCGTTTTTGAGAAACCATTGTTAAAATAACTCCTAGCGAGCTGTTGGCGTTACCTCAGCATTCTCAGCAAAAGACACTGTGCGATCGATCTGTAAATAGGCGATCGCCCGGAGGAGTCCGCTCGCTAATCTCACTATTTCCAAGTTTGAAGCTGCTAAAATTATATCAAATCCGGCACGAAATTCCCATCTATATTGACCGCTTTAAACAATTGTGTAGGCGATCGATATATAATACAAACGAGCACAGGTTAAAACCCGAAGCTGTAAAATCAAAAATCTTAGAAACCGGGTTCATCACCGTTAATCACAAATTATGCACCATCTTTCCCTGTTGCTTCAATACTAACAAAGTAATGTCATCAAATACCTTTTGCTCTCCAATAAATTCTCGCAAATCATCAATGGTGGCTTGCTTGATTTGTTCGGCGCTTTTGTGCCAGTTTTGAGAAAGCACTTCACAGAGTCTTTCTATACCGTAGAATTTTTTGTGGATATTTCTAGCTTCCGTGATTCCGTCGGTATACAATACCACCCCGTCCCCCGGTTCTAAGTCTACTAAAACCTGGCTGATCAAATTTGAAATATCATCATCCAAGCCGATGGGAAATCCTAAATCCATCATGTCAATCCGTTCAATTTGACCGTCTTTTCTGACCACGAGAGTTTCCTCATGTTGACCACTGATGCTAATTATGCCATCTGCATAGTTAAGGAGAGCCAGCGTCAGGTTTTTGTCCGAATTCATCCGCTGAATATTTTTGTACAGGGTGCGGTTGAGAGTAGCTAAAAAGCGCACCGGATCGGATTCTGGCATTTCCTGAAGAGTGCGGACAGCAGGGGAGCATCCCGATTTTGTAAACATATCCGAAGGGGCGAAGCATTCACTCTTAAAATCTCTCATATCAATTCCGGCTGCGCCGGAATAATATAGAGGAGACGGCAGTGCCGTCTCCCTACCGCAATCAATTGTAGGGACAAAGGCACTCGCGGTCTCCTCCGTCTCCTCCGTTTATATCATTCCGATGCAAACGGATTTGATATTACATAATCGATAGATATAGGCGCGAATGCTTTTTCCTACAAAAATGGGATTTACTCAAAGCTATTTTTTGTGACAATAAGCGACTGATAATGCTATCATATCAAAAAGTTAACGGCTCTCCTGATTTTGAGGTGATAAGCAAACCGCATATCCTTGACGAAGAGGGCATCACAGAATCACGAACAATTGTGCTTGATACCGTATACACCATAAACCCAGGAGAGCCAAGTTAACCAACAAAAATAAATCTGCGTTCTCATCTGCCTGTATCAACCGTTTAAATGAAAAATAAATCCCCAAAAAAATGCAAATTACTCAAGTTTTCCATGCCGCTCTACTCATTTCCAGTCTTGAAAAATCTCAACACTTTTACAGTACAGTATTAGGACTGTCACAAGTAGAAATAGAATTAGAATTACCTGGAATTTGGTATCAAGTGGGCAACTTCCAGATTCACCTAATTTTAACTGCAACACTCCTACCAGATGTCGTAGATCATGAAAAACAGGGGCGCAACCGACATCTAGCATTTTATGTTGCTAACTTAGAAGCAGCCAAAGAGCAATTAATCGCTCACAACTGTCCAGTACAAATGAGCGCGTCAGGTCGATCGGCATTATTTACCCAAGATCCCGACGGGAATATAATTGAACTGAGCGAGTAAGAGATGAAAATCATCGCCTACAGCTACAGCGAGCCCCTACTCGAATCTGCACCCGCGCCGGGATTTTGGGACCAAGAGGTCGATCGAATATATCAAGACTTAGGAGGGCGGCAACAACTCCAGCAACTCCTCAAAGACTGCCAAACAGAACCAGTCAAATACCTGTTAATTCAGCGCTTTGAAGAACTCGGCGACACAGTACAGCAAGTATGCGCCCACCTAGAACAACTGGAAAACCTCGGCATGGAAATCATCATCCAAGCAGAAACAGAACCGCGAAACCGCAAAAACTTGCTGCAAATCGTCGCAGAACTCCAGCGCAGCCAGCACAGCCGCAGCATTCGCAAAGGACACGCCCGCAACCGCATTAAATCCAGGATTCCACCGGGTAAGGCTCCCTACGGCTACCGGCGCGGCAAAGAACGTTATACGATCGACAAAACCACCGCCCCCACCGTCAAAGACTTTTTTGAACACTTTCTCATCTACGGTTCCTTGCGCGGTTCCGTGCGGTATTTAGCCAAGAAATACAACAAAAAAATCTCCGTCAGCACAGCCCGCCGCTGGCTGACAAATCCCGCCTACCGAGGCGATTTGGAATATCAAAATAGCCAAGTAATTTCTAACACCCATGCGCCGATTATTTCCAGAGAAGAAGCCGCCCAAATAGACCGATTGCTGCGCCGCAACCGCCGCCTTTCTCCCCGCGCCGCCAGCGCCCCGCGTTCCCTCGCAGGTTTAGCAATTTGTGCGGAATGCAAGTCGCCCATGACAGTTGCAAAAGTCACCTCCTACCGCAAAGACAGAGAATACCTTTATTTGCGGCCAATTAACTGTCTGTCCCAGCCTAAATGCAGTGGCTTTTCCTACCAAGAAATATTGCAATCAACCATTGAAAGAATCTCTCAGGATTTGCCTGCTGCTGTCGCCGCGCTGCAAATCCCGGACATGAACGGAATTAAAGCAGGAATTGAAAGAGCGATCGCCTCGAAACAACAAATCATAGAGCAACTTCTCGCCCTGATAGAAAGCGGCATTTTAGATACAGAAACGGCAGATTTGAGAGCATACAAAGTCCGCACCGAAATTTCCGAACTGCAAAGCAAATTAGCGCAACTACCGCCCGTGAATTTGCGAGAAACTGCTCAAACTGTTTCTCTTCCCCAATTTTGGCTGGATTTGTCGGAATCGGAACGCAGGTTCTATTTTCGAGAGTTTATCGATCGCATTGAGATAGTACGGGAAAATAAAAATTTTAAACTGCAAATTATTTTTATTTTTTAATTTTAGTTTTTTATTAACCACAGAGGCCGCTCTTGGCGCAGAGTAAGAGAGGAAAAGAGCAAGAATGATCTACCTCCAAGTGGAATCTGGAAATATTATTCTTGCTCTTGTTTTCGATCTAGATTGTTACTTGAATAAAATCGCTAGCGGTGAGAGTACCGGGCGTACCATTCAGCTTGGCTAACAATTGATTGCTACCAGTCACGCTAATCAAAGTTTGATTGTTGCTAGACGTAATGCTAAGTTGATTGAAACTCAAACCGGGATTCAACCCAATTAAATCCTCGCCTTTGCGGAAATCAGTAATGATGTCGCTTCCTACACTTTGAGTTAGGAAAAATACATCACTTCCCGAACCGCCGGTCAAAGTATCATCCCCAACATCGCCGGAAAGAAAATCGGAACCAGCGCCACCGCTGAGGATATCGTTGCCTTTGCCGCCGTAAAGCGTATCGTTACCGATGTCACCACAAATTACATCGTTTCCATCGTTGCCGAATAGCAAGTCATTGCCCTCGCCACCATCGAGACTGTCGTTGTCTTTGCCGCCGTACATGGTGTCATTTCCAGCTTTACCAAACAGCAAGTCAGCATCTTCATTGCCAAACACAATATCGTTGCCGTTACCAGCATTAATTGTGTCATTTCCTAAGTTGCCTAAAATATAGTCGTCGCCATCTTCACCGAGCAAGATATCATCATCTTTTCCTCCGAAAATTGTGTCATTGCCAACACCGCCGGCAACAGTATCTTTGCCAAAATCTCCCCTGAGAAAATCATTGCCATCGCCACCAACAACGGTGTCGTTATCTTTGCCACCGTAGATGGTATCGCTACCAGCGCCACCTTGGATGAAATCAGTACCTTCATTGCCAAAAAGCGAGTCGTTATCGGCACCACCGTCGATGCTGTCATTACCAGCCATTCCATAGAGTGTATCGTTGCCGACAAGTCCGTTAATTGACTCGTTGATGCTACCGCCCACGATCAAATTGTTGCCGTCATCGCCATTGAGAGTCTGTTGGACGGGGTTGGGGACGATCGACGCAGGGTCAAGTTGCGGGGCGTTGAGGCCATCGAGCAAGCAAGCATCCGAAACCGGAGTCGGAGTCGGCGCGGGTGTCGGAGTTGGCGCCGGAGTTGGTGTGGGTGTTGGTGTCGGCGCTGGTGTGGGAGTTGGCGCCGGAGTTGGTGTGGGTGTTGGTGTCGGCGCTGGTGTGGGAGTTGGCGCGGGTGTTGGTGTGGGAGTTGGAGTTGGCGCGGGTGTCGGAGTTGGCGCGGGTGTTGGTGTGGGTGTTGGTGTCGGCGCTGGTGTGGGTGTTGGCGCGGGTGTTGGTGTGGGAGTTGGTGTCGGCGCTGGTGTGGGTGTTGGCGCGGGTGTTGGTGTGGGAGTTGGAGTTGGCGCGGGTGTGGGTGTTGGTGCCGGAGTTGGTGTTGGTGTGGGCACGGGTATGACACTACCGTTAAATTCAAAAGCGCCGATATCAACGATCGAACTTCCGTTACCATCACCATCAGCCGGGCGAGTCACACCGCGCTGATCCGCAGCCGGCGCACCTGCACCAGTACCGGTATCAATTGCTGGACTTCCTGCTAGTAGCGGCAGCACAAAAGCACCGTTGATATTTTGCAAAGCGCCGAGTTTCGGATCGGCGATCGTCACACTTGCTGTCGCATTATTGTCATTAGGATCGCCCGTCGTCAGTTTAGCGGGAAATTGCAGATTATTTCCCCCGTCAATTAGTTCTCTGCCAGTTTGGTATTTAACTTTAAAAGGATTGCCGGCTGTATTTCTATCAAAAATTGTATTTTTGACAGTAATTGGCTGATTCCCAAAAGTAGCAATACCTCCCGAAAATTCCCCAGCGGTATTGTTCGCAAAAGTCGAATTGACAATGTTAGTTGAAAACGAATCTCTGTTGCCAACAACTACTCCCCCGCCCTGCTTAGCAGCGGTGTTGCCGGAAAAGGTACTATTGACAACGCTGATATTTCCATCTTCTCCAAACCACAAACCACCGCCATTATCATCGGCTGTGTTGTTGGCAAAAGTAGTATTTGTCACTGTCAAATCGGCGTTACCATGACGAACACCACCTCCAGAGCCTCCATTTCCCGATGAATTCTTTACAGCTTTGTTGTTAATAAAAGTGCTATTTTCCAAAACAAATTTGTCTTGAAAATAGCCAAACAAAAAGGCTCCTCCTCCTTCTCTTGAGCCGATATTGCCGTCAAAAACGCTGTTGCGAATAGCGACATTTCCGGCAACAGGCCCGGGTGTTGCATTCGGGCCAGAAGCATTAGCACCATCGACGTAAACTGCCCCGCCAGGGCCTTTATCTGTGCGGTTGCCGGTGAATTTGGAGTTTTCGATGGTCATGCTGCCCAACAGGTTATTTACAGCTCCACCGTAGCCACCTTTGTTGTTGGTAAATTCGCTATCTCTGATCGTCAGAGAACCGCCGCTTTTAGTTGCGATCGCGCCGCCACCGCGTTCGGTATTACTTGCTAGCGAACCGTCATTATTGCTAAACTGGCTGTTAATTACAGTCGTGGTGCTGCGGAAACCCGTATAAATGCCGCCGCCGAAACCGGCAACATTATTATTGACTTGGCAATTTTCTAAAGTTAAAGTACCTCCAGTTTGAATGCCACCACCGGCGCTAGTTGTCTCATTATTCGGGTCGGTTCCAGAAACTTTGCCGTTGGCAACAATCAGGTTTTTTAGAGTAACATTTGTCCCACCTTCAGTCAGGATAACTCGCGAAGCGTTGTTACCACTAATTGTTAAATTAGTAGCACCAACTGCATCAATTGTCAAGCTTTTGTTAATGACAAGTTGACCCGAAGTCAGAGTGATTGTTTGACTCGCAAGACTGGAGGCAAATTGAATGGTATCGCCGGCTGCTGCGGAGGCGATCGCACTTCTCAAGGAACCGGGCCCGCTATCATTATTGTTGGTGACGGTGATAGTCGCTAAAGTCCCTCGGTAATCCGCCATTGCTTGTGGAGTCAAGGCTAGCGGTGCTTCAATATCACCCTTGGCAAACTCCAAATTCCAGTTACCTGTGCGGCCAGTGCGATCGGTAGATGCCGCAATATCAGCCCCGGTTAACTCGCTAAGCCGATCGACAAAATCGCTCCCCGAACCAGCAGCAACATCGCAACCGTAAACCACGATATCAGCTTGGTCGCTTAGCGCATTTCGCCACTCTTGCAACTGGCTTTCATATTGCGGCAAATTATCCAAATTCAACGTCGCAGAACCAAGCTGCAAGCTGCCAGAATTGCCGTGAGAAAAAATGTGAACTTGCTCTACAGTTCCCCCCGCAGCAGCGATTGTTTGCAGCTTCGCAGTAATTTGCTCGACTCCGTTGCCATTTTTATCTAAAATGATGACTTCTGCACCGGGAAGCACGCCGCTCGCAAGAGTTTGATAGTCATCTAAGTCTGAGTCAATGAAGACAATAGATTTAGAACGAGAATTGCGGAGAACAGATTGTGAATCAATGTTTGTGGTAAAACTTGAACTCATTTTGCATACCCTATGAGAATGTTTGCTGTTTGCTGGTAAATTCACCCTGAAAAAAGAAGGCTTTCTGATGCAGAAATAGCAGGCAGAATTACAGTATTTTTCATGTAAATGAGGTACAAAGAAACCCAGTTTCTTGAGTCAAACCGTTTGATAGTCCAGACAATTGCAGAAATCGGTTTCTGGGGTGTACTTCATAAATGTGAAATTTGCTGTAAAACCTCAGCGATAAATCTGCGGACTTCAACTTAATCAGGACTTACGCAGAACCTCTATATTACCTCGAACTTCTTCCGACTTCCTTCAGCCATAAATTCAGAAAAGAAATAGGCGGTTCAGAATTCTTGAGGATTGCTCGGTTCTAGCGCCCCATACATTCGCCTTACCTAAAACCCGAAAATCCGCATCACCGAATAGCAGGGGTTTGAAGCCCTTACTCAGGTCGGCAGATTGTGATCAGAACGGAGTTTAAATCTCCGTTCTTATCACTTCGCTGTCAACTGTCAACTGTCAACTGTCAACTGTTTAAAGCTTGGTTAATTTTACCTGTTTGCCCGATCGCAAAAAGTTCCAAAAAATCCGAAATTTAGTTTTTGAGAAAGCTTGCTTGATTCGGGCGGTGCGCGTCCCGTACCCGTACCCTACCCGATGTTGGGCCGGTAGTAAGGTGCGCGACGCGCACCCTACCAGAGGCAGTTAGATTGTTACCTGAGTGAAATCGCTAGCGCTGAGAGTACCGGGCGTAGCGTTCAGCTTCGCTAACAATTGATTGCTACCAGTTACGCTAATCAAAATTTGATTGTTGCTAGACGTAATGCTGAGTTGATTGAAACTCAAACCGGGATTCAACCCAATTAAATCCTCGCCTTTGCGGAAATCAGTAATGATGTCGCTTCCTGCACTTTGAGTTAGGAAAAATACATCACTTCCCGAACCGCCGGTCAAAGTATCATCCCCAACATCGCCGGAAAGGAAATCGGAACCAGCATTGCCAAAGAGGCTATCGTTACCTTTACCGCCGTAGAGCGTATCGTTGCCAGTGAAACCCTCGAGCAGATCGTTTTCATTGTTACCGTAAAGCAAATCGTTGCCATCGCCACCACCGAGACTATCGTTGTCTTTGCCACCGTAAAGCGTGTCATTTCCAGCTTTACCAAAAATCAGGTCGGCCTCCTCATTTCCAAACGCAATATCGTTGCCGTTACCAGCATTAATTGTGTCTTTTCCTAAGTTACCAGAAATGTAGTCGTCGCCGTCTTCACCGAGCAAGATATCGTCATCTTTGCCACCAAAAATCGTATCGTTGCCAAGACCGCCGGCAACAGTATCTTTGCCAAAATCTCCCCTCAAGAAGTCATTACCATCGCCACCAACAACGATGTCGTTATCTTTGCCGCCGTAGACGGTATCGTTACCGGCACCACCAGAGATGAAATCGGTACCTTCATTGCCGAAGA
Source organism: Cyanobacteria bacterium OTE_58_metabat_593 (assembly GCA_031372825.1). Taxonomy (GTDB): domain Bacteria; phylum Cyanobacteriota; class Cyanobacteriia; order Cyanobacteriales; family Microcoleaceae; genus Microcoleus. The sequence goes on from JANMLZ010000131.1 coordinate 73,932, forward strand.
GTGAGTCGTTATCTGCACCGCCGTCAATGTTGTCATTGCCGCCCATCCCGTAGAGGGTGTCGCTGCCGCCGAGTCCGTTAATTGACTCGTTGATGCTGGCGCCCATGATGAAATCAGGGCCTTCACCGCCGCCCTGAGTTTGTTGGGCGGGATTGGGAGTAATGCTACCGAGATTGAGTTCTGGAGCGCCTAGCGGTTCGATTATGCTGTCATCTGTGACCGGCGTCGGCACGGGAGTTGGCGCGGGCGTCGGAGTTGGCGCGGGTGTAGGCGCGGGTGTCGGAGTTGGCGCGGGCGTCGGAGTTGGCGCGGGTGTAGGCGCGGGTGTCGGAGTTGGCGCGGGCGTCGGAGTTGGCGCGGGTGTCGGCGCGGGCGTCGGAGTTGGCGCGGGTGTCGGTGTCGGCGCGGGTGTCGGCGCGGGTGTCGGAGTTGGCGCGGGTGTCGGTGTCGGCGCGGGTGTCGGCGCGGGTGTCGGTGTCGGCGCGGGTGTCGGTGTTGGGACGACACTACCTCCAAATTCAAAAGAGCCGCTGTCCACGATCGCCCCTGGAATTGTATCACCATCTTGAGGGCGAACGACACCACGTTGATCCGTAGCTGGTGCGCCGCCTGGTACTCCTTTGTCAATTGCCGGACTTCCTGTCAGCAGGGGCCTTACCAAAGCGCCGTTGATGTTTTGCAAAGGGCCAAGTAGGGGGTCTGCGATCGTAATACTTGCGGTCGCATTGTAATCGTTGAAGTTATTGGTTTTTTTGACCGGCCACTGAAAATTGCCTCCTTGGTCGGTTAATTCGCTGCTAGTGTTTTGCTGAATGCCAAACTCATTCCCCGCCGTGTTATTAGAAAAAATCGTGTTCTTGACGGTGACAGACTTTCCCCCAGCAGCCGAGATTGCTCCCCCAACCCAACGGGCGGAATTATCGGCAAAGGTGGTGTTGACGATGGTGGTGTCGGCATAAAGAGCCATTGCACCGCCGACATTGCCGAATTTTTCGGTAGTCCCACTAATTTGGTTGCCAGAAAAGGTGCTGTTGGTAATTGTGGTAGGCGCATCCATGATCCACATTGCGCCACCTTGACCGGGGGCTTTGTTGCCAGCAAAGGTGGTGTTGGAGACTGTAAGTCCTTTGTTGAGGCCGTTGCTCAAGTTCACCAACCCGCCTCCAATTCCGTCGCTACCACCGGGAAGCGGCAAAGTTTCGTTGTTTTGGAAGGTGCTGTCTGCAATACTTACGCTGTCTTGAGTGCCAGTAAACAGGTAAGCTGCTCCGCCTTCTCCTCGCCCTTTGTTGTCTTGAAATACGCTTTTGGTGATCTTAATTGTGCCAGAAGCTTCACTGGGATTGCTGGCGCGATCGGTGTAAACTGCGCCACCGAAACCTCTTAAGAAAGAATTGCCGTTAGGATCGTTTGAGGCGAAAACGGCTGCGGTGGTGTCGTTGCCGATGAATCGGGAGTTGTCAATTGTCAGCTTACCTTGCAGGCTGTTAATTGCTCCGCCGTTAATTCCTTTGTTGTTGGTGAAGTCGCTGTTGGTGACTGTAATAGCTTTGAAACTCAAAAAGCCGATCGCACCTGCACCCCGTTCATCATTAGCTGCGGTTGCTACGTTGCCGTTAAATTTACTGTTGCTTACAGTCAGAGTATTATTGAAATTCCCAAAAATTGCACCGCCGCCTTTATCGGCAACGTTGTTGTTGAACTGAACATTCTCTACTGTGAGGTTCACTTCGTCGGTTGTGCCAATCGCACCACCTCTATCCGTAGTTTTACCGTTATTAACGATCAGGTTTTTGACGGTAAAATTGGTAGCAAAGTCAACGTTTGCATTGACAAAAAAGGCGCGGGATGCGTTGTTACCACTGATGGTTAAATTAGTGGCAGCAGCGCCGTCAATGGTGATGTTTTTGGCAGGGGGAATATCGAGTTGACCACTGGTAAGGGTGATGGTTTGGTTGGCCAAGCCGTTCGAGAAGGTAATTGTATCGCCGGCAACAGCGGATGCGATCGCAGCCCTCAAGGAACCGGGCCCACTATCGCTATTGTTGGCGACGACGATAGTAGCTAAATCACCTCGGTAATTTGCCATCGCCTCCTGGCTCAAGGCTAAGCGAGATTCAATTTGACCCTTAGCAAATTCTAAGTTCCAGTCGCCGTTGATGCCTGTTAAATTGGTGGATGCGGCAACATCTGCTCCGGTTAATTCAGAAATGCGATTGACGAAATTAGTGCCTGTACCCGCTGCTACATCACAGCCGTAAAGCATGATATCTGCTTTTTCCGATAGTCCGTTGTGCCACTTTTTCAACTGGCTTTTGTATTGCTCAATGTTGTCTGAACTCAGAGTAGTGTTACCGAGTTGCAGATTGCCAGAATTACCGTGAGAGATGATGTGAACCGAATCGATCGCCCCGTTTGTAGAGGCGTATTTGTCAATTTCAGAGGAGATTTGTTCGATACCGTTTTTGGTGCGATCGAGTATTACTACGTGCTGTCCCGGCAGCACTCCGGCTGCAATTGAATCGTAATCTTCCACGCCGGAATCAATGAACACTAAGGAACGCGGGGGCAGTTTTTCAAGAGAAGATTGTGAGTTGACTTGAGCGAACGTAGAATTCATATTTGATACTCCATTAAGGGCGTTATTGGTAGATACAGCCCGTGAGGAATGTCATCATACTTATTTGATTACATCTTAACACCTGTTTTTGGTTTTGTGTTATCTAAAAAAACATTTTTTTAAATTTATTTTTATCCTGATTTACTTATTAGTGCTTGTAGCTGGTGCGAGTTTTTGCCGAAAACGCTGGGGGATAGACAACAAAATTTATTAGGAATATGCAACTAAATCCAGCTTTTGCCAGCCGGATTTTTTTAGCCTTATTTGGCTAACTGTAGCCATGATTACAGCAATTTAAAAATGGCTGTAGGGGTAATTTTTCCCTGAATATTCCCTCTGAATTACAGCAGATTGCATCTATAGGTACTATCAATATCCCTACAATAGCTAGTGCCTACATACCTGAAAAGTGCTGTATATTTACATGATTTATGCATAACGTCTATATGTATGGGCAAACAGAAGCACATTACCATTAAAAACTGACTTATATAGATTTTTAATAATTAGATATGTTTTGAAGCTGCTATATTTTGGAGACGCCAAAATGCTGATTCCAAGTGAGTTTGGTGGCATTTACTAACAGTCAAAACAGTCTGAAATTAAGTGCCGATTAATCGATCGCACTCAAGTTGTTTGCGCGCTGGCGCACTTTGAGCAATTGGGCAGTTACTAGAAACTTTATGAGAATTATTGAGCGGGAGTTGATATGATAGTCCTGGACGCAGGGGTGGTGAGAAACCAGGTTTTTTTACGGGTCTACTTCGTTATAAGCTGTTCCGCATCGAAATTATATTTTTTGTGCGGGGTCTTAGGCCCACCCCACAAGAACTTTATTGAATTTGACTATACAGTTTAAATGCACAACAGCTTAGCTCGCCGAAACGATAAAAAACCTGTTTCGAGGAGTCGGAAAGGCGATCGCGACTTGATGATTGATGATGGGCTTACTATCTTTACTCGCAAACAGTCGATCGCGCACGGGGCTGTTGCTGAGTGTGTCGGTATCTCGTCGATCAGCATCAGCCGAGGTAATTTGCTCGATGTCTTCAGAGTTGGAGTTGACTAAAATTACTTCAACACTCGCCAAAATCCCACAGACAAAATATCCACCGTCATTGAATACAAAGCTTCTGGGTGGGGAATTTCGGTATTCCAAGGCGTGATTGATTTCGGTCAAAGAAGTGAACATATTTCGTTCTCCTAAAGGGTGTTGAGTGGTAGATACACCCCGGGAGTCAGACCGTCGGAAACTGGCAGTGACCTTGTTTATTTCGCTTATTTCCATTTAACCCACCTATCAGTTTCGCCTATTTCTGCGGTACTGCCATCCGCGATCGCACGGAATTTATGTTTTGCGTATTTGCCCAAACTGCCCAAACTGCCCGTAATTACCGATCGATCCTGTATTCTGTAGTGTGACATTCAATCAATTTTAGATTTTAGATTAAAGATTTTAGATTCAAGAAATTGAAAAATTGGAGAATTGAAGAAAGCGGTCTCATGGATGAATCTGGGGGCTTGTACCCTCATTCCCATCTAAATTCTAAAATCTCCAATCTCAAATGGTATGACAGTTGGTCGATCGGCTAAACAACAGCCCCACTTAAGATTCTGTAGAAGATGGCGGCTTTTTCCCTGCATTGCGGATATTAATAATCTTACTGAGCGCCTCGAACCAAAAAGTAGCTCCCATTGAAATAGCTACGCCGCTCAATATCCAACCTAACAATTTTGCCATCAAAGTCGGGAACAATAAATTTCCCTGCGCGTCTACTTGTATCCTGTTCGGTTCGTTCCATCCAAAAGGCAAAGCTACATTATCCAAAGCTCGATCGACATCTTGTTGAACTTTGGTGAGATTGGTTAAATTATCTAATTTAGTCTTAGCATTTTTTTCCACCAACTGCTGAGCGTACAAATTAACAGTCGATCGCAACATCGAGTCCTTCGACAACCGATTCACAATATTAATGCTATCAGCATTAGTCGCGATCGCGATCGCAGTTCCGAGCAAAATCGCCACCCCTCTAGCATTCCGCTTGTAAACACCCGAAGCCCGCTGCATCGATTGATCGAACCAAACTTCAATTTCTTTCTGAAACCGTTGCAACTGCTCTTGAATATCTCCGTCGCCTTCGGCGCGTTGAGCTAAAATATAAAGACTGCGTTTCAAAGATTCTGGCATAATGTCCAAGGTTTCTTGAATTTGTTTGTAAATCAAACTGTCCTCTTTCTCCTCCATAATTTCTGCTACCGTACCCTGAGTTTTCCTAACTTTCCTAACTGTATTTAACAGATTACTCAAACTCGGTTGCAGTTGTGCCCGCAGCGCCGCCCGTTCAAATTCGCTGTCAAAACTAGCCTTAACAAATGCCATCTGTCTCTGAAACTCTCTCCCACCCAGCTCAGTTTCTGGCAAATAAACCTGAGAATCATTAATATAAAATCCAAGTTTTTCCGACATCCGATCCAAGCTGTTGTTCAAACTCCCCAAATCATTTTTATAATCTTCGACAACGCGATTAAACTCCGCAGTTAACCAGCCAAACTCTTGCTCAATAATCGGTTTAGTAGAGTCCGGCAGATTTAGACCCTCTCCAATCACCTGAATTTGTGCCAACTGTAAATCTTTAAATCTTTCCAATCGGGCTTTAGAGATCGATCGCACTAAACTCGAAATCTTTAAAGTATCCAAAAGGCTAGTAGAAAAACTCTCTGCTGAAATATAAGAAGGCCCACTTAATTTAGTGCCGAAAACATTCTTAGTTCCAGTCATTAGAAGGCAAAAATGCCCCAATCGGTGCGTAATAGAGCGGAACCCCTCTGGTAAAAGCCCTTTGGCTCCCTGATTCAAATCCTTGATAATCGGATTAGCGTAAATCGCATTGGCCAACTGTCCGACTCGCTTAAATTGCAGCGGATCTTTTGCGCCTTCGCTACCCCCAGAAATCAGAACTTCGATCGACTTTTTTAAATGTTCTGCCCGCCACTGCAAAACAGTAGCAATCAATTCCTGAATTTCGGAAGCTAGCAAGCTTAAAGTCAGGTAGATAAACACTAAGCCAATGATAATATCTATAATGACGGGTAAATTCATGGTATTTTCATGGTTGTAAATAACTGCTGTCTAAGTTTACCTTCAGTTTGGAACGCTAAAACTCTATTAGGCGTTCCTGAATTTAGGTATGATTCACTCGCAATAGCAATCTCTGAAATTTAGTAGGGGCAATTCATGAATTGCCCGGGAAATTCATGAATTGCCCGGGAAATTCATGAATTTCCCCTACTAGCGAGTTTCGGAGACAAATCATACTCCAAATTAGCAACACTCTCTATTAATATCCAGTTCAAAAAAATATTCAACTGTAGGCAAACTGCAAACCCTGATTGAATAAGCCATTGCTAATTCTTCAATTGTTAAATCTAAAACAGTATAAGTTATGTCAGAAATCTTTCCACCAAGTACAGGAAAATATACAAGTCGCCTCAATGACAACTCTACAGACAAACTGTGGATGTGGGCTTTTCTGTTGGCTGCTGTACTAATTTTTGGGCTGAATCTGGGCGGTGTGGCGTTGCGGGATTGGGATGAAGGGATTGTAGCCCAGGTAAGCCGCGAAATCTGGGGCGGCAAGTTAAATTGGCTTTATCCAACGATCGACTCAGTGCCTTATTTGAACAAGCCGCCGCTGGTACACTGGCTGATTGGGCTGTGTTTTGCGATCGGCGGTGTCAGCGAATGGACGGCGAGGTTGATACCGGCAATGCTGACAGCTTCTTCTGTGCCGCTTCTTTACGCCATTGGCAGGGAGTTGTTTCCCAGAAGGTCGATCGCCATTTTTTCGGCTCTCGTCTATCTGACGCTGTTACCGGTGGTGCGGCATGGACGTTTGGCAATGTTGGATGGGGCGGTTTTGTGTTTTTTGCTGGCGGCAATGTGGTGTTTGCTGCGATCGCGCCGGGATTTGCGCTACGCTCTAGGCGCGGGTATTGGCTTCGGACTCATTTGCTTGACTAAGGGTGTGATGTTAGGGCTGCTACTAGGTGCGATCGGCTTTTTATTCCTAATTTGGGATACCCCACGACTCCTCACTTCTCGGTATATTTGGGGCGGATTGGCGATCGGAACATTCCCCGTAGTAGGTTGGTATCTTGCCCAATGGGTGCACTACGGTCAAGACTTCATTAACACCAACTTAATTAGCCAATCATTCCGGCGAATAGGGGAAACTGTAGGCAATCACAAAGGCCCGCCCTGGTATTATCTTTTAAAAATATTAGAATCAGCTTGGCCGTGGCAATTATTTTGGCTGCAAGGGCTGCGTTTTACATGGGAAAATCGCAATTTCCCAGGGCCGAAATTAGTGTTGGTTTGGAGTGGATTGGCGATCGGAACATTACCAGTAGCTGCTTGGTATTTTGCCCAATGGGTGCACTACGGTCAAGAATTTATCAACACCAATTTAGTTAGCCAATCTTTCCGGCGAATTGGGGAAACTGTAGGCAATCACAAAGGCCCACCCTGGTATTATCTTCTAGAAATCTTAGAATCAGCTTGGCCCTGGCAGTTATTTTGGTTACAAGGGCTGCGTTTGACATGGGAAAATCGTAGTTTTGCCGGACCAAAATTAATCATAGTTTGGAGTGGATTTTATCTCTTGGCTATTTCCGTGATGAATACGAAATTGCCTTGGTATATCTTACCAATTTATCCAGTTTTTGCCCTAGCAGTTGGCAGTTATCTCGCCGAAGTTTGGGAACAAATGGAAGTGCGAGCAGAACCAGAAAAAGAGGAAGCAGAAGAACATTTTGATGCAGTATCTTTGTTGCCTCATCCCGCCATTTTGGGAGTGTTGGCTGTAGTTGCTATTGTCGGCTGCATTTACTTCAGCGGCTTAGTCCCAATTGGGAAATACATTGTGCCGAGAGAGGGAGATTTGCAGTTAATGCTAATATTTGTAGCGTTGACAATGACAATATCGGCTGTATTGCTTCACCGTAAAGACCGACAATTTCTATTAGTTTTAATTTGGGGAACCTATGTCACCTTGTTAGTATTTGTCGCCTCAGATAACTGGGTTTGGGAGCTAGCCGAGGACTATCCAGTTAAGCCGATCGCCGAAATTGTCCGCACCGGAACTCCGGCTGGTCAACAGGTGTTTACTTCTCACCGCTTACCGCGTCCATCGCTAAACTTTTACAGTGAACGGCAAGTTATTGTAGCAGATCCGGTGACTCTCCAACAGAAATGGCA
>JANMLZ010000140.1:0-16621 GCA_031372825.1 Cyanobacteria bacterium OTE_58_metabat_593
TTTTGGGGAGGTTTTCGGGGGGGGGTGGGGTGGTTTGGGCTCAAATCGTTGCGGGGGGCCCCGGAATCACACGCGCGCACCGGGCTGTGCGGTTGCCCTCCGCCCCCTGGTTGGTCGGCAACCGCCACTGCCGTGTCCTGATTTCGGGTAACATTAATTCCGAGGCAACCGGAATCGATGGTAGGGAAACGGCACTGCCGTGTCCTGATTTCGGGTAACATTAATTCCGAGGCAACCGAAATTGATATTACTTCAAAATCTCGGTTCAACTCGCCTTTACCGCTGCGGGAGGGGCTGGGGATTAGGTGCTTTTGCTCTAGCTACTACAATGCCGATCGCACTTTCAACTCTGCTAATATATCTGTGCAAGTCGTAAGCTACCGTCACCTGTCCCGTCGGCGAAGCGTGAATTAAACCCATATTCCCGTCAGCATTCCGATAAACAAAGCCCGTGTGGGTGACATCCAATCCTTTAACATCCGTGGCTACCGCCACAATATCTCCTGGTTTTAACTGAGAATAAACACTTTTTATCCGATTGGTCGGTATGTAATTAACAGTAGTTTTGGCTAAGTTTGCTTCTTGGCTAACTATGCACTGATAAGTCGCTTCGTCCTTCACCATTTGCGGGTAACTGCTGCGATGCTGGCTCATGAAATTTAGTTGTTTATTCATGGGAACTCCGCCCAATTTAGCGGTGATGTTTTCCACATTTTGCCGTTTTTGATTGTCGTTAATCCATTCGGAAAAATAGTGCAATCTACTGCAATAACCGTTCATTTTACCGTTTAAATACCGCTGTTCTTCTATGCGATCGACAAAATTTTGATAGTCGTAATCTTGTATTGCTACGCCTCGGGCGATCGCCAGCACGGTTTCTACAAACAAAACGCAATCAAATTTATTTAAAGTTACGATCAACTTTTCTTCGCCGGATTTGTCCAGCAAACCCTCGGCGTAGGGTTGTCCTAAGAAGTTATCGGCGATCGCCTGTACGATTTCTCCGATCGCCCGATCGGGCAAATTTTGTTGTTTTGCATACTGTACAACCTTTTGAAAACGTGCTACATCTTCCGGCTGTGCAGCAGTTTCTCTCTCCGTAGAATTTGAGTCTGGTTGTCTCGCCAGCACCTCCAACAATTGGGAATAGGAAATTTTAGGTAAATTATTGAATTCCCAAAACAAACTCGGGAAACTGGAAACCGTTTGCTTGTTTGTTGCTTCCTGATGTTCTATTCCTCCCGTCAACTGGGTTGCTACATCCGCGCTGCGTTGTTCTGTTTGTTGATCGACAACATATCCCGCAGCAGGTTGAGACTGAAATGCCCAAACATCACGTATCAAAGAATTATTCACGCCCGCGATCGCCAATCCCAAAATAACCAGACTCCAAAAATTTCTCATGTTTTTTAAAGGATTTTGGTTCAACTGAGTGCTATCCTAAAATTTTTACAATTATTATGAAGTCTCTGTCAGCCCAGCAGACAAATAAAATTGACACTACGCGGACTCGATCGACACACTTGTCATTTAGACGCCGCCCCATTGTGACATCACTCCAACAGCCAAGGTGCGGAGCTTCTAAGAATCACTTCTTAGGTTTCCTAGTTGTTCCCTTACGGGATTTCGACATTGACCTAGGCTGAGACATCTCAACCCCCGGTAAACCGTCTGCATAGGCATTTTGAATTCCCGACTGTCCATCGGTACTAATCAATTCTATTCCCCTATTTCTGATCACTTGACCACTAGCAACATCTCTATCCGTTGTATAGCCACAGCTAGAACAAGAATGAACTCTCACACTCAAATCCTTTCTAACGAATGCTCCACACTCAGGACACTCCTGAGAAGTCCCCCTAGCACTAACCTCGCCGAAAAACTTGCCACGCTTCCAACACACGTACTTCGTGATAGTTCGGAACTGTCCAAATCCGGCGTCAAGCATTTGCTTTCCAAGCATACCTTTGGCAAGGATTCGGTAATCCAAGTCTTCCATGAAGACCATATCGCCAGCATCACAAAGAACATGAGCTTTTTTAAAGTGGAAGTCCTTACGGGTGTTGTCAATTTTGTGGTGGATTCTAGCAACCTTAATGCGTTGTTTTTCGTAGTTTTTAGACCGCTTCTTTTTTCGAGAAAGTCTGCGTTGCAGCAATTTCAGCTTGCGTTGCATGACTTTTAAGAACTTAGGCGATTTTACGATTAACCCGTCACTGGTTGCCAGAAACTTAGAAAGTCCAACGTCTACTCCAATTGGATGACCCTGTGGACTGGAGTTGGGGATGTTAACATCACATTGGATGTTAATAGATGCGTACCATCTATCAGCTTTGTTGATGATCCGTACTTGCTTCACCACAAAACCACTGGGAATTGGGCGATGCAAATTAATGGGAATCAACCCAAGTTTCGGTAGGGAAATATGTATCCCACTCACCGGATTCTTGGCAAACTGGGGAAACAACAAAGATTTGAATTGCCCAAACTTTTTAAATCGAGGGAACCCATGCCCAATTTTTTGAAATCCTTCCCATGCTCGGTGCAATTGCTTGAGAGCTTGCTGCAACACTTGGCTTGGTACTTCACCCAACCCTTGGAAACACCTTTTTAGCACTTGGCAGAGCATTAAGCTGTTTTACCTCGCCTGGGAAAGGGCTATCAGCAGGCATGATGTACTCATGACTGATGGAGCATCTGTCAACCATACATTTCCGACTATTGCACCAGTCCTTGATTTCTCGCAGCCCGTAGTTATATGCGACGCGACAAGTGTCCATCCACTCTTTGAGCAATTGTTCTTGAGCGGTATTTGGGTAGACTCGGTAGCGGTAGTTCATGGTTAAAATTCTACTATCCTAGCACATTTAGTGGTAACTATGTCTCTAGTAAACATAAAGCCGGCAACTGAAGAAGGGGTTTAAAACCCAATTTCCTGATAAACTGATCCTGCGAGTTTGATACCACACAATTGCAATGCAAGTAGACCGCCGACGCCGCCCGCGCCCAACAATTGAACCCCGACGCCCAAGCCAGCCCCGACGACGCCACAGTAGCGATCGTCCAAGGGTGCATCTCAGTTTTGCAAAGATATTGTTAGTGGCGAAGCATTTTGGCAGTAAATCTTTGCTTCTGATTAATAAATTGCCTGCTGGAATGCTTCGCCCTTTCAAAAGTGAGATTCACCCTCGCCCAATCCAACCCCGACGCCACAGCAGCGCCCGACGCCACAGCAGCGATCGTCCAATCCCATCCCGTCGCCGAGTCAGGACGAAATTTTCTCGGCTAAAATACCGTAACATTCTGTGCTTAATTGCTGGGGCGATCGCGATCGCTTGGATTGTCACAATACCCTTCAGAACTCGCCGTCCCCCAGAACCGCCAGTCATCTTACCTCAAGAGGCGATGTCGCCGCCGACAATTGAAACATCGGAAAATTTAGTCGATCGTCAAAGCGAGCCTACCTTCAGCTACAACATCAAAACACCTTCGAGTCCAGTTTACTCTCAAGAATTGCAAACTATTGTTGATGAAGCCGCGAAGATTGCGACCAGCAAAGGACTGTCCGCAGAAAAACTTTCAATTAGCTTACTTGATGTCAGCAATTCCAAAGCCCACAGCTTCGCCGGATATCAAAATCAAACTCTCAGATTTCCTGCTAGCGTTGCCAAATTATTTTGGATGGCAGCCTTTTACTCAGCCATAGAAAAAGGCACAATTACGCAAAGAGAATCTGCCTTTAAAAACGACCTAGAACAAATGATTCGCATCTCCAACAATGATGCCGCCAGTAGGATTTTAGACAAAATCACAGATACACAATCTGGCGGACGGCTCGCAGGAGAAGAGTTGCAAACATGGCTAAAAAAGCGCAATCAAATTAACACATTTTTCCAGTCAGCAGGCTACAATGATATTCGTATAACCACCAAAAATTATCCCATATACTATTTAAGGCAAGAACAGCCAATCGGTCGCGACTTGCAATTGCGCGGCGATCCTTCCCAGCCGATTCGCAATCAAGTAACTACGGATCAAGCCGCCAGATTAATCTATGAAATCTATACTAGACAAGCGGTTTCTAGCATCGCTAGCCGCAAAATGGCTTACTTGCTGACGAGAGACTTAGACCCCAAGGCTTGGAAAAATGACCCTAGCAACTCGATCAAAGGATTTCTGGGCGAGTCTTTACCACCTAATATTTATTTTGGTTCCAAAGTTGGCTACACTTCCAAATCCCGCAGCGAAGCGGCTTTTGTCAGAACTTTAGACGATCGCGCGATTTATATCTTAGTCGTTTTCGCAGACGATCCGGCTTATGCCAAGGATGAAACAGCATTTCCGGCAATTTCCCGATACGTGTTCGATCGGCTAAACGCTCGCGGGCCCAGCAGTTAGGACTAATCTCAATTCCGGTTGACTGTTAACTGTTGACTGTTAACTGTTGACTGTTAACTGTTTGGACATTTGGACATTTGAACAATGCCGATGCAACCGGAAACGATATGATATTACAGCACTTTTGCGCTTGTTCGCAGGTACATGGCACTGCTCTGTCGTAATTCTAGCTAATAATGCCGATGCAACCGGATTTGATATTACCCGATGCCCAATGCCAAATGCCCAATTACCCATTTTGAATGCCGATCGCCAAAATCCCCAATATCTGATCAACCTGATTCAAAAAATACTCTAATAAATCTATTTGAACTAATTCACCTTCTAGTATTAAAAACTTCCAAATTTCTCCCGTTGTCACAACCCCGTAAATCTTCGATACCTGATTTCCCTCCCGTTCATTAAACAGTTGAGCTGCATACATTTCCGCGATACATTGACCCAACCCAGCATTAATATTTTCCTTTTTAGCCTCAACGATTAAAATCGCCGGCGCGCTAACAATCAGGAGTTCTACCGATCGACTAATCAGAAAATCGCAACTCCCGTTTAATCCCAAATCGCTGTCAACCGTAAAATCGACTCCCGAAAACAAACTAATGCGATCGGGAAACTGTTTGGTAAGTTCCAGCAAAATCGGCGCAATAATCATTTCTGAGCGTGATTTTTCTGTATTACTCGCCAGAGCAAAAGGCACATTATAAGCTAAAGTTTCTGTTAAATGATTGCTGCATTCTAAAGCGGGTACGGCCGAAAACAAATCTTGTCTGGGCGAAATCGTTAAACTTAAAGATTTTTTGACGCTTGCCAAACTAAAATCGCTGTAAGCCATACATTTTAACCTGCTTTTTTTACTTTCTTATGACTTCTACCCAATCTGAGGCAAGCCACCCCCACGATCGATAAACGGTTTGATTCGGATACCATAACTGTCAACTGTCAACTGTCAACTGTCAACTGCTATAACTATTTTTGTTCTGGATGCGCCGCCGCAGGCGTTGCTGCACCCATTTGATTAATCAGAGCAATTAGCTGATAAATTCGTCCAAAATTCCGCTGGTTAAAATGCAAAACTAGGCGCGGCAAATCGAAAGTTTCATCTCCGGCTTCGATGGGCAAAGCTTTACTTTTTTCAATTTTACCCTCTACCAAAATATCGCTGAACTCAGTATTTAGCCGATCGACATTATCGTCAGAAAGTTCAGTTTTCAAACGAATTACCAGTTTTCCACCCACGTAGCGACAGGAGTGGTAAACCAGATAAAAACTCGCGATCGCCTCGCAAGCGACATTTATATCGTCAGTAATCGTATACAGGCTGCGATCGTCAGCAGAAATCAAACCCCGTCCCCGCAATTGTTTTTGCACAAAAGTATTCCAATCGTGCCAATAATCGCCTCCTGGTCGATCGATCAATACCAAAGGAGCCGGCCCAAACTTGCCAGTTTGAGTCAAAGTCAGACACTCAAAAGCCTCGTCCAGGGTACCGAAACCGCCCGGAAACAGAGCTAAACCATCACTTTCCCGCAGAAAAAATAACTTGCGAGTGAAAAAATATTTAAAATTGAGCGCTTTGCGATCGCCCGCAATGAAAGAATTAGAACCCTGCTCAAAAGGTAACTGAATATTCAGCCCAAAAGAACGTTCAGCACTCGCCCCCTCATTCCCCGCCTGCATAATTCCGCCGCCCCCGCCTGTAATCACCATAAATCCCTGCTGGGCGATCGCCCGTGCGAAGTCTCTGGCCATCAAATATTCCGCCGATTCTGGCGACACCCTCGCCGAACCAAAAATCACAATTTTGCGAACGTGGCGGTAAGGATAAAATAGGGAGAAAGCCTTTTCCATATCTCGCAGAGACGCCGCAATAATCTTCCAGTCTAGGCGATCGAGATCCTCTCCGGCCATTTGCACTATAGTAGAGAGCGATCGTTCGATCCACTCAGAGTGCTTCAACATTGGTAGGCGATCGATCAAATCGATCGCTTCAGCTTGGAGGGACTCAAAAGCTTGACCAGAACCAGAAGGAATCATGAATTTTTCCGAAACGGTAACAATTTGTCGAATCATGAAAATTAAGGGGCAAAAGCCAAATTTAGAAGCCCCTAGCGCCCAGCAAATTGCCCTGCTGGCCACTAATGACTTTTTTAGTAGCTTTGCCCCGGTTCGTCCGCGAGTTAGCTTTCGCTGCAAAAAAAAACAGCGCGAAACTGCTCGCAGTGAAGTTAAATGTACTTTTCCAGAGTGTTGGCCAGAGTAGTTTTCGGAACTGCCCCAACCACCATATCAACCCGCTGACCGCCCTTAAATATCATCAGCGTTGGAATGCTGCGGATACCGTATTGACTTGCCACGTTAGGATTCTCGTCGGTATTAACTTTTACTACCTTCACCTGCCCTTCATATTGCTGGGCAATTTCCTCTACGACAGGCGCCACCATCCGACAGGGCCCGCACCAGGGAGCCCAAAAATCCACTAGAACTGGAACTTCGCTATCGAGCACTTCCTGTTTAAAGGTAGAGTCGGTTACTTGCGCGGCTGCTGACATCCCTAGCCATCCTTGTAAATACTATTTCTCGGATAACAAGTTTAGCAAAAAGTGTAACCAGTTGCGTCAACGATTTTAAGAAAAGTCTTCCGAAGGAAGAAAGCTTCCGAAGAAAGAAGGAAGAAGGAAGAGGGTAGAAGGTTGAAGGCACAAGGTTTCGGAAGGAACAAGGCACTTATGTAGAAGAAAAATTCTCCCACTCTCCCACTGTCCCAATCTCCCCAAGGCGGTTTCATTCTCCAGAAAACGATGATTTTGACTCTTGTTGTGCCAAGAATGCCGACCCTCCCCATCCACGATTTGCGATCGCGTTTCACTCTCCCTCTCCCGAAGAGGGCACTCTCGGGAGCTAACAGCCTCAGCCGAGTACCTAGTAAGTAACAGCCAAAATTTCCGGCAAAAAAGGAACCGCCCGAACAGTAGTCCGGGCGGAGTGTGGTGTGAGGAGTGAACGGAAACTTGTGTCTCCGCTTCTTCTATTCTGACACCTACTTCTCGATAATTCCAAAAGATTATGTAAATTTCGAGACTATCCCACAAATTTTGTCAAGGTACAGTTGTACGCAATCAGCAAATCTACTTACCCATGCCCAACTGCTGAGCTTTTTGATAGACTTTACCCTCAGTCAGCAGAGAAGGAGCAATTACCACCTCAACTTGCTGCATCTCCTTAATATCCTTAGCGCCCAGGGTTCCCATGCTAGTTTTCAGAGCTCCGAGCAAGTTGTGCGTACCGTCATCTAGCAGCGCAGGCCCCCGCAAAATTTGCTCCAAAGTACCCGTAGTCCCCACGCGAATCCGAGTACCGCGTGGCAAAACCGGGCTGGGAGTCGCCATCCCCCAGTGAAAGCCATGCCCTGGAGCTTCGGCGGCCCTGGCAAAGGGCGAACCAATCATCACTCCATCGGCACCACAGGCAATGCACTTACAGATATCGCCGCCGGTAATTAAACCGCCGTCAGCAATCACCGACACATATTTGCCAGTTTCGCGATAGTAGTCGTCCCGCGCGGCGGCGCAGTCTGCTACCGCTGTCGCTTGGGGAACGCCAACACCCAATACGCCCCGAGATGTGCAAGCAGCCCCCGGCCCGATGCCCACGAGAATGCCTGCGGCACCAGTTTTCATTAAATTCATGGCAACTTCGTAGGTGACGCAGTTGCCCAAAATTACTGGTATTGGCATCTCTTGACAAAATTTGGTCAAGTCTAAAGAGACGATCGACTCTGGGGAAAGAAAAGCTGTCGAGACCACAGTTGCTTGCACAAAAAATATATCGGCTCCCGATTCAGCAACCGCCCGGCCGTATGTGCTGGCGCCGGCCGGTGTACCGCTGACAGCGGCAATCCCTCCTCCAGCTTTAATTTCTTTAATTCTCAGGTCGATTAATTCTGGCTTGATGGGTTCGGCATATAGTTGCTGCATTAGGGAAACAAATTCGTGGTTCCCAACACTGGCGATGCGCTCTAATATTGGCTGGGGGTCGGCATAGCGGGTTTGAATTCCTTCTAGGTTGAGTACGCCCATTGCTCCCAATTCCGACAGCAAAATGGCCATGCGGACATCGACAACTCCGTCCATTGCGCTGGCGATAATCGGGATTTCTCGATCGATCCCGCCAATCTGCCACTTAGTATCCGCCAAACTCGGATCGAGAGTGCGCTGTCCGGGCACGAGGGCGATTTCATCTATGCCGTAAGCTCTGCGAGCGCTTTTGCCTCGCCCAATTTCAATATTCACGCTGTTTCACTTCCACAATGTATTTAAATCAGACTAACAAAAAGTTTAGTCGGTCTGCG
Source organism: Cyanobacteria bacterium OTE_58_metabat_593 (assembly GCA_031372825.1). Taxonomy (GTDB): domain Bacteria; phylum Cyanobacteriota; class Cyanobacteriia; order Cyanobacteriales; family Microcoleaceae; genus Microcoleus. The sequence goes on from JANMLZ010000140.1 coordinate 8,747, forward strand.
ATCGCGCGATCGCGCGGCCGTGTTTAAAAAAAGTTCAGCACTGATTCTGATTACGTTCTGATGATTATACGAAATCAAAGGGAAAACGCGATTAACTGTCAAATTCTCAAAGCTTTGAGAGCATCTGGCGCGGATGTTGATGTTGCGCCGATCTCGATTGTCGGTGATGGGGCTGCTTACGCGCGATCGACCGTACCAATTATTGGGCCCACCAGTCCCATGCCATCTAGGAGAGTTTTTTAAATCAATCCCCTGTTTTTGGTCAAAGATGTTGCGGTATAAAATATCTAAAAGCTGATTTGTATAGGGAGGATAGGGGCCGTCATCGTAGGCAAGAGCCACTACTTTCTCTTGAGTGTCGGCGCGGTTGACACCGAAAACATTGTGGAATTTAGTAACTTTAATTAACAGCGTTGCTGCAAAGAATAACGCTATTTTGAACAGCAGAAATTATTTTAAATTTTTACCTATTCGCATAGCTGAACAACGACTCGATCGAGCATTAAAATGGATTGCTGTCAGATTACCACAATTTGCAGCGGATGGTATTAAGATCGCCATTTTCAACTCTGCAAAAAAATGTTGCCAATATTGGCTGCGGCGAGTTGTTGAGGTTCCACGCTAGAATAATTGAAGCCAAAAGAGGTAATATCAAATCCGGTAGTATCGGAATTATTAATATTACCGAAATCAGGACACGGCAGTGCCGTGTCCCTACCCAAAATAACATTGTAGGGAAACGGCACTGCCGTGTCCTCTATCATGTCTGAGTGCAACCGGAATTGATCTAAAAAGGACGATCGCACCTGTGAAGAGATTTGAAGAGAGAGCCGCCTTGGCGACAGCGCGATCGTCAATTCCGACATTTTAAGCCATACTCTCCACCAGCAACGTAATCTTGTCAATTCCGACCACATAAACCAGTTCCCCTGGTTTAAAAGTCCTTGCTTTATCGGATCTCGCAGGCCACCAACTGCATTGAAAGCGGACGCGACCAGATTCGTTAGGTCGAATTTCTTCTGCAACGATTGCTTCTTCAAAATAGTCAAAAGACATGATTGCTGCTCCTAAAAATGGGTTGGGATTCAGTTCACAATACGAACAGTAGATCCTGATAGCTAAAAATTCAAACTTCTGCGTATATAAGTCGGAAATTTAAATTATGCCTCCTAGATCAATGCCATTTAATGACACAACTTTCAGCAACGAATACAACTGTCGGTCAACTCCAAAACCCGATTGTTATCAGTTATGCCAAATCGAAAATCGAAAATGGTCTGACTCCCCACAAACAGATGCTTTGCAACTACCCTTCAACAATCAGAGTCACATTGTCAATTGCGATGACTCGAACTGCATCTCCGGGTTTAAAAGTAATTTCTTGGTCAGATGTTGCAGGCCACCAACTGCTTTGAAATCGGACGCGACCAGATTCGCCAGGACGAATTTCTTCTTCTACGATCGCTTTTTTGTCTGGGGCGATCGCTTTGGGTGCTAGATGATTATGGGCTGTTTCTACATCACCGACAGCCACTTTTTCATCAACAACAGCGCTAGCTTTTTGCGAACTAGCCACCGTCTCTTCTCCTACACCTGTAATGGGCTTTTCCAAACCGCCGACTTCTTCCTCATCAGCGAAGGCTAATATTTTTTCTTCTTCAACAAAGCTTGATTCTTGGACATAGTTAGTAGACATGGCGGATTTCTCCTGAAGATAGGTTGTGTTTAACTTTATTGATGCAAAAAGCTCGTGCCTTTTGCAGCTAGATAAAAGTGTCAGACTTGTCATCCCAACAATTACGATCTGAGACTTAAATTCTGGATTCTACATCAGTGTCTTCTGCATTCAGATAAAAGTGTCAGGTTTTCCATCCCTGCGTCTTCAACTCTGGGATTTAAATTCTGCCTTCTAGATAAGTGCATATCAACTATTTGACGACTCCCCACCTACAGAGTTTCTCCGAATTAGCCTTCAACTATGAGAGTAATGTTGTCAATTCCCACGAAGAGAACCACATCACCGGGTCTAAAAGTTATTTGTTGTTAGCGGAACCCGCCCCTACGGGGGCTACGCCAACGAAGAGGATCGCACTTTGCAGGCCACCAAGTGCTTTGAAAGTCGAATTTCTTCTACGATTGCTTTTTCCCAAGGGCTGACAGTCATGATTCTTTGTTCCTAATTGGAAGTTTTCCTAAACATTGAAATACGATAAACTGACGGCTTAACTCGCTAATTAATTGATTTTGAACTATGGCCCAACGATCAGAGTAATGTTGTCAATTCCAAGTACGTTAACCAATTCACCGCGTTGGAAAGTGATTTCTAGATCGCACTTCGCTGGCCACCAACTGTTTTGGAAATGAACGCGACCGCAATCGCCCGGTCGAATTTCTTCATCAACGATCGCTTTTTCGGGGTTGTTAAGAGTCATGGTTGCAGCCTCCTGATTCTGAACTAGCTTTAACTTTTTCAGGGTAATATTGTCGATTCCGACAATGCGATTCCTGCCACGGAGTTGAAAAATGATGTCTCGATCGTCGCATCTTGTGGCCCACTCAGTGCTTTGGAAATTGACTCTGCTGCATTCTTGATGACGAATGGCTCGATCGACGATTGCTTTTTCCAAATTTTTGACTGTCATGATTGCCTGTTCCTAATTGTAGATTTTCCTGAACTTTAAGATGCGAAAAACTGATAGCTCGACTCGCACTCCCGATCGACGGCTAGGCTGCAACGACGATCAGAGTAATGTTGTCAATTCCGATGACGCGAACCGCGTCCCCCGGCACAAAAGTCATGTTTCGCTCACACTTCGCAGGCCACCAAGTGCTTTGGAATCGGACGCGGCCGCATTCTTGAGGGCGGATTTCTTCATCGACGATCGCCTTTTCAACGTTGTTAATAGACATAGCTGCTTGCTCCTGAATGTTGGCTCGACTTGATTTGTGCGGATGTCAGAAGCTTGTCTGTCAACTTCCCCTCCACACTCAACAGTCTCGCCGACCAACCAGAGCCATGTCAGTCGGCAAAAGTCCATATAAGTCGGCTGTTTGAGGGTGGTAAGCGAGTCGGAAAAAGTCTGTTAGAGTTGTTTGATATGGGTAACGCTAGACCTGGTGACTCAATGGAAGCGGATCAAGCACTGGATTTTACTAACTCGTTACTTGTGGCTCGAAACCTGAAAAATCTCGACAACCTTGACAGCGCTATCTTTCGGGAAGCATGGATGGGGGTGCAAGGCAGGACGTACCAACAGGTTGCAGAAAGTGAGGGATATGGAGTAGGGACTGTTAAAGACGCGGCCTCAAATTTGTGGAAGCGACTTTCAGCTTTGTTTGGAGAAGGTGAAAAAGTAAAAAAAGACAACCTGCAAGCGGTAGTAGACCGATATTGGCGCAGCTACTCGAAACTAGAACCGCAGTCGGGGCAAATTGTTCCGGGCCCAGTATCTCTCGGACTTGATTCGGAGTTGGAAATCGAAAACCCCAACTTTTTGGGCCGATGCGGGGCGATCGAGGATCTGAATACTCTGGTCGCCCAGGGAGCTAAAGTGATTGTGATCCAAAGCGCCGGCGGTATGGGCAAAACGACTTTGGCGAGACAGTACCTCAAGTCTCAAGGGTTCGATCGAGTAATTGAACTGCTGATGGCAAAAGAGACAGAGAACATCACCGCCTTAGACAGCGCGATCGAAGAATGGCTCAAGCAAGACTTTCAGGAAGAACCAGGGCCTGACTTTGGCGTCACCCTCGGACGCCTGAAGCGGCAGCTTCAGACTCTCAAAGTCGGCGTATTGATTGACAACTTGGAAGCCGCCCTCGACGGACAAGGTAAGTTTATCGAACCGCACCGGCTTTACGTCGAACTGTTGCGAGTTTTGGCGGATGCGGCGGTGCAGTCGGTAACCCTGATTACCAGTCGCGATCGGCTTTGCGACTCTGATGTCACCGTCGAACACTACCTGCTTCCGGGATTAGAAGTGGAAGTTTGGCAGCAGTTTTTTGGCGATCGTAACATCAACACAGATCCTGTCGCCCTCCAGGAAATGCACAAAGTTTACGGCGGTAATGCCAAAGCAATGGGCATTCTTTGGGGGACAATGCGAGAAGATTTTGACGGAGATATGGCAGCCTACTGGCTAGAAAATAGCGACGATCCGCTGGTTGAAACCGACTTAAAAAATTTAGTGACAAGTCAATTCAACCGACTGCAAGAACTCGATTACGAAGCCTATCAACTCCTCTGCCGCTTGGGCTGTTATCGCTATCAAGACGTGCCGACAGTCCCGACTGACGGGCTTTTGTGCTTGCTGTGGGATGTTCCCGAAGCCGGACGGCGACAAATCATTAAATCGCTGTTGCACCGATCGCTAGTCGAGTCTCAGAAGGGCGAATACTGGCTGCATCCGGCAATTCGCGAAGAAGCGGTCGATCGGCTCTCACCCGGGGACTGGGAAACCGCCAACCGCAAAGCCGCCGAATTTTGGACAGAGAGCGTGGAGACAATTGAGACAGTAGAAGATGCGCTGAAAGCTTTTGAAGCTTACTATCATTATGTAGCAATTAGCTGTTTCGAGCAGGCCGCTAGCGTCATTCTCAAAAAAATCAATATTCAGTTTGCCAAAGACTACAAGCTCGGTCGAGCGCTGTACAAATCAGGTTTCTTGCAGCCAATAATTTCAGCAACTACTCGCATCGTCAATAATGTGACTTCTGATTATTATTTGAGCGGTCTATACAGTATTTTAGGCGTTTCTTATCGGATATTAGGCGATATAAATCAAGCCATAGAATGTCACCAGATATCAGAAAGAAAAGCAACTAAATCTTTGCAAAGTTTAGCAAAAAGCAGCGAACCGGAAAACGGCAAACAAGCTAACCTGGAGTTTTGGAAAGTGAACGCGGCGCTCAATATAGGTTTTTGTCAAATAGAAATGCAGGAATTAGAAGCAGCTATGGATATATTTGCTAAGCTGATGAATTCGCGGGAGGAAATCGGGATTAACAGCTATTCGATCGATGTCGGGTTAGCTTTTCTCAACTCCTGTGTCGGAGTCAAAAAAGCAGCGATCGAACTCGCAGACAAACTTTATGCCGATCGCGAAGACAGTCAGTTGGTAGGTACGGGATACAAGTTAGTGTTTCTAGCCGCCACCTATAAAAATCTGGGAGAGACCGAAAAAGCTTTCAGTTTGTACCGCCAAGCGATCGCCCAAGCCGACCAAAACCAGTACAACACCATCAAAGCCAAAGCTCTCAGCGGTCTAGCCGCACTGTACCGAGAACGGGGAGATTTTGACCAAGCGCTGTTACATCATGCAGAAGCAATCGAAATACTCGATCGAGCCAGCGCCAAATTAGACCGAGCCGAAGCTTGTTATCAACTAGCACTCACAGAACAAAAACTCGGTAACATCGAGAAAACCCAAGAAAATTTTGACCGCGCTATTCAACTGTTCAGCGAAATGGATGCCAGCAAACAAGTAGAAAAAGTACAGTTAGCTGCCACCAAAAAAGCCGAAAAAATAGCTAATTAATCGAGCAGTAAATGAGAAAAAAGATACAATAAACAAAACCACAATCATAAATTTTGTAGACATGAAACTAAAACGATTGGGACACGTAGCCGTCTGCGTCCAAGACATCGAAAAATCTGCCCAGTTCTACCTAAACTTGGGCATGGAATTAGTCTGGAAAGATGCAGACTGGGCTTATTTGAAAGCAGGAGAGGACGGACTGGCGCTGTTGAGCCCGACTTACGACCAAGCAGGCCCGCATTTTGGGTTTGTATTTGACGATCGTACCGAAATGGAATCCGCCCACGAACAGCTCAAAACAGAAGGTGTTTCCGTCACTCATATTCACGAACACCGCGACGGTACTGCATCTTTTTATGGCAGAGACCCCGATGGTAACGGTTTTGAGTACCTTTACGAACCGGCTTGAACGATTGTAGTTCGCGGTCTAATCAAAACCCAAGAAACTGGGTTTTTAGCGGTTTCTGCCAGTTGTAATATCAAATCCGGTAGCATCGGAATTAATATAACCCGAAATCAGGACACGGCAGTGCCGTGTCCCTACAATTAATGGAGGTAGGGAAACGGCACTGCCGTGTCCTCTATATAATTCCGGCGCAGGCGTTCCTTCTCCCGTTCCCGGAACCTCCGTACAAGTCGCCGAATAAAGTAACGTAATGACACCGAATCTTCTAAAGTTACAGTGCAGGCTCAGCATCCGAACTATATCCACAACTTCCGAAAATTGGCTCGATAATCTAAAATCTAAAATCTAAAATCTAAAATCCTCATGTTGCAGAGAATACAAGTCAGAAACGGCTGGAAATCCATCTTCAAACCCTGGGAAGAAGCAGACCCTTGGCTGTTTGCCGCTTGCATCGGCCTCACCATCTTCGGCGGAATCATGATCCGCAGCGTCCAAATCAACCAGGGGTCGATCGACTGGTGGCGGCACTGGGTAACTGGCGGAGTCGGTTTGTTACTCGCCATCATCATTTCCCGCTGTCGCTACCAAATACTGATTGAGTGGAAATGGCCGATTTACATAGCAATTAACTTGTCGCTGATCGCAGTCCGGTTTATCGGTACTACAGGGCTCGGTGCCCAGCGGTGGATCAACATCGGGGGCTTTTACCTGCAACCCTCAGAATTTGCCAAAGTGGGGATGATTGTCACCTTAGCAGCTCTCCTGCACGACAAAACTGTCCCCACAGTCCGGGATATGTTGAGGATGCTGGCGATTATGGCACTACCCTGGGGATTGATTTTTGCCGAACCAAATTTAGGTACTTCTCTGGTGTTTGGCGCGATTACAATGGGGATGTTTTACTGGGGTAATGTCAACCCTGGCTGGCTGATATTGCTGTTTTCTCCTTTGTTCTCAGTTCTCCTCAATAACCTGTCTATGCCGATTTGGGTAGCCTGGGTAGTTATTGCAGGTATTATCGCTTGGCGAACCCTGCCTTGGCCCTGGTTGGGGACTTTCGCTACTGTACTGGTGAACGTGGTTTCTGGACACGTCGGACATCTTTTTTGGGGTGTCCTGAAGGATTATCAAAAAATGCGCCTGACAGGGTTTTTGAACCCCGAGAAAGACCCTTTAGGCAGCGGATATCACTTGATTCAATCTCGGATTGCGATCGGCGCTGGGGAACTCAAAGGCAGGGGTTTGTTTCACGGAACCCAAACTCAGCTTAACTTTATTCCCGAACAGCATACGGACTTTATCTTTTCAGCTATTGGCGAAGAATTGGGCTTTATTGGCTGCATTTGCGTGCTGGTGGTGTTCTGGATAATTTGTTTCCGCTTGGTGACGATCGCTCAAACTGCTAACGATAACTTTGGTTCCTTGCTGGCGATCGGCGTACTGTCAATGTTGATTTTCCAAGTGTTCGTAAATATTGGGATGAACATCGGTTTGGCACCTGTTACGGGGATTCCGCTACCTTTCCTGAGTTACGGAAATGCGTCGCTGCTGAGTAATTTTCTCGGGCTGGGGTTGGTGGAGTCGGTGGCTAACCAGCGACAGCGCAAAAAGCGTTGGAATTAGGTGACGGTTAACGGTTAACGGTTAACGGTTAACGGTTGACAGTCGATCGTTAACTGTCTATAAAGTTTCAATTCTTCCTTAGAGGAGCTGAGGGTGAGGCTTATTTTGCCCAGATTATTTTCTTACCCGTTGCTGTATCTGTAAAATCAGGGCAGGTATTCAATCCGGCGGTAGTGCTTTTTTGTAAAGGAAGGAGAAAAATAGTAAAATAGAGCGACGATCGTGAAAGAGGAATGATGGAATGAAATTGGATTTAAGTTGCCCAACGTGTGGTTCTGACGACATCATGAAAAATGGGAGAACGCGCAG
>JANMLZ010000169.1:0-28937 GCA_031372825.1 Cyanobacteria bacterium OTE_58_metabat_593
TTTATGAAACTGGTCGAAAAGTAGCTAATGGATTTAAAGAAACAATGAAAATTATTTTTGATGAATATCTGCCAAAATGGAATTATCGCGCAGTTCCGAGTATTTAGCAGACGCTAAAGTTATTAAATTTTCATTCCTTAGGATCTTTCTTAACATTTGGAATCGATCGCGAGCGAGGCTATCAAACCCCCATTCCTCGATCGCCCGTTCTCAACAAACTCAAGCTGTTCTCAATAAACACGATTGTTAAATTGTCAATGCTTGTGGACAGAGAATCCTTGAAAACCTTGTTATATAAGGTTTTCACAATTGTTAAGAAAGATGTTTATAAAGCATAGCTTCTTAAGGGGGGCTAGGGGGGATCTGGTCTTAATCGTCAAACAGCAGTCTGTGACTGGGTTTGACGTTATGTTGACACTAATGGGTATTGTCAATCGTCAACTGTCAACTGTCAACTGATTAATAACTAATTTTGCCCCAGCAACAAATAGACGATCATTTCTCCTTTACCTTTGATTGGAATAGCACCGCGCATTTTAAACGTAAATTTATCTTTCAAACGCTCGTAAACCGCATCTGTTACCTGAATTTCCCCGGGAATACCGTTGGATTCCATCCGGTGAGCAACATTCACGGTATCCCCCCACAAGTCGTAACTAAATTTAGTTAAACCAATGACTCCCGCCACCACCCCACCAATATTTATCCCAATGCGGAGACTAAAGCTGTGATTGTTTTTGGCATTGAAGCTAGCAACAGCAGCTTGCATATCTAATGCCATTTGGGCGATCGCCTCTGCGTGATTTTCCTGGGGTTCTGGCAAACCGCCGACTACCATATAAGCATCACCAATAGTTTTTATTTTCTCCAAACCATGCTGTAAAGACAACTGGTCAAATCGACTAAAAATCTGATTCAAAACTTTCACAGTTTCCGTCGCAGTCTTGTCAGATGCAAAATTCGTAAATCCGACCAAATCTGCAAATAAAACGCTGACATCCGCAAAGCTATCAGCAATTATACTTTGTCCATCCTGCAAGCGATCCGCAATCGGTTTCGGTAAAATATTTAATAGCAATTCTTCAATTTGTTCTTTCTGAAATTTTGTTGTTTCCAACAGCAACCGCGTTTCAATTTCTGCCTCTTCCCGAAAAGCGATTTCTCGGCGATACATTTTATTTTTTTCCATCAGTTGCAGTTCTAGTTCCCTCAACCGCAATTGATTCTCAACCCTAGCTACCACCTCTACTGGTTCAAAAGGTTTAGTAATATAGTCCACCCCACCAGCATTAAAGGCTTTTACCTTATTAGAAACTTCTACCAAAGCACTCAGGAAAATTATCGGAATGCCGCGAGTGCGATCGTTCGATTTCAAGCGAGTGCAAACTTCGTAGCCATCCATAGCAGGCATCATAATATCCAACAAAATTAAGTCAGGCTGAGTCAAATCTACAGAATCGAGCGCTAGTTTACCGCTAGATGCAAGTGTTACTTTATAGCCTTTCCTCGATAATATTCGTTCCAGTAACGTTAAATTGTTAAGACTATCGTCAACAATTAGAATACTGCCCCTGAATTTTTCAGAATATGGTTGATTCATCGGCTTACTACGGGCTTAGTTAAAGTTAAGATTTGTTTAAATTTATAACTTGTACGCGGGTGGGTCGAAACAGGGTTCTTTGACAAAAATCTTTGATTACAGCAGGAGAGGAGGAGTAAAAAAACCTATTTGTGATAGTCGGAATGCGTGCTTTAATCAAATTTATACTAATTTGTCAGGCACTGGGAAAGCTGCGGTTAAAACTTCATATTGCGGTAAATTCGATCGCCCTGGGCGTCGATTGATTGACTAGCAAGTTAATTCACGGCTTGCTACCCATTAAATCAAAAATATCCCAGGAGTCTCGCGGCTGCTGCAATTTGCAATACAAAAGAGACTTCCGGGACACTTTGCAGGGGTATTTTTCCCAAGATTCTGACGCGGATCTTGATTCAAAAGTACGATCGACATCCCGGGCTATTGAAAAATGAGCGTGATTTTTTAATAGCAGACTTAAGAAGTCTACGATGCTACATTATGTTGAGAAATTTTACAATAGTTTACATATTGGGAAACTGCGGGGGGATCAAGTAAAACTATGCTTAGAGCGATCGAATCGAACACAATTTTGATACGATTTAAAATTAACAAAAAACTAGCTATTGTCCGTCAGGGTAAAAACAATGAGCGATCGACCAATCATTCTCGGTATTGTCGGAGACAGCGCAGCGGGCAAAACCACCCTGACGCGGGGAATTGCCCAAGTATTGGGACCAGAAAATGTAACTGTGATTTGCACCGACGACTATCACCGCTACGACAGAAAGCAGCGGGCAGAAATCGGGCTAACAGCATTGCATCCAGACTGCAATTACCTCGACATCATGCAGCAGCACCTCAGCCTGCTACGCACCGGTCAAGCTATTCTCAAACCCATCTACAACCACACATCAGGAACATTCGACGCGCCGGAATACATCAAGCCCAGCAAATTTGTAATAGTTGAAGGTTTGCTGGGTTACGCAACCCGAACAATCCGCGATTCTTACGACGTAAAAGTGTATCTCGCTCCCCCAGAAGAGTTACGAACTCAGTGGAAAGTTAAGCGCGATATCATGAAGCGCGGTTATACTGAAGAACAGGTGCTTGCAGAAATGCAAAAGCGGGAACCGGATTCAGAAGACTTCATTCGCCCCCAGCGCAAATTTGCCGACGTTGTAGTTAGTTTTTACCCGCCCGAAGCGGACAAAGAATCTAATTTGAGCGTCCGTTTAGTCCTCCGGCCGACAATCCCTCACCCTGATTTTACTGAGATTTTAGGTCGAGGCAGCGATAGTTTTAAACCAGCAATTCGCTTGGGACTCGATCGGGATATGGGCAAACCGGTTGATGTTTTGGAAGTAGACTCCCACGCCACTAGCGAGCAAGTAAACGAACTAGAAAAGATTTTGTGCAGCGAAATGCCCCACCTGCGAGGCTTTTGCAGCGCTCAGGGCAATCCAGAAATTGGCAAGCTTGTCGGCACTACTGGCGAAGTTTTGCAAAGTTACCCGCTAGCTTTGACGCAGTTGCTAGTTGCATATCACATGATGAAAGCAATACAGATTTATTAGTTAGTTGCGATTAGTTAGTGGCGGTGCCCTGAGCGAAGTCGAAGGGTTATTTGTTATGAGATTTTGGGTCATTAATTCCAATTGCTGTTACCAATTATATTAATTCCGGTTGTCTCGGAATTAATCTTAACCGAAATCAAGACACGGCAGTGCCGTGTCCCTACAAGAAACGGCAGTGCCGTGTCCTCTATATCATTCCGGCGCAGCCGGAATTGATATTACTCATCATCACAAATAACCAATAACAAGTAACCAATAACTAACGTGCTAAAAAAGTCATAGAGGCAGTCGCTAATTGATGAATTGGCATCAAGACTGGCAACTGACTTTGAGGTGCGGGCACCATCTCACCTCGGAAGTCCAGCAGGGTGACGAGCAGCAGATAGCCAAGTGCCAATACTATAGAAAATGCGCCAGTGACAATAGCAATAACTTTTGAACGTTCCATATTCAGAATATTTTTAGTGCATCTAATATTAGTTTAACATTAAAAAGAGCAATTTTAACTAAAGTTATACAATAGAATATAATCAGGTGCTACTTATTTGTATGACAAAAATGGAACCTCTTGTAGATGCGCGGAATCCCACCGAGATGCCGGGAGCTATCCCAGTGGTAGAAACATTTAATCTGGGGAAGTTTTATCGTACCGGCTTCTGGATGAACGAAAAGATTGAATCGCTCAAAAATTGCACTCTGACTGTCTCTGAGGGTGAAACTTTCGGGCTGTTAGGACAAAATGGAGCAGGGAAAACTACGCTGCTGAAGACTTTGCTGGGTATAGTGCAGCCGACTTCTGGTAGGGCGCTGCTGCTGGGGAGGCCTTTGGGCGATCGCACCGTGAAGCAACGAGTCGGCTACTTGCCAGAAAATCCCTATTTTTACGATTATCTCACAGGCTGGGAATTCTTGCAATTTGCGGCGGGCTTATTTCAAATTCCCCCCTCGATTCAGCGCCAACGAATTCCGCATTTGCTAGATTTAGTAGGGCTAGCTCAATCGGCCGCCATCAAAAAACAGTTGCGCCAATATTCTAAGGGTATGCTGCAACGAATTGGCATGGCTCAAGCTTTGATTAATAATCCAGATGTGATATTTTTAGATGAGCCGATGTCTGGTTTAGATCCGATGGGACGTTATCAGATGCGGGAGATCATTTTATCGCTAAAAAGTCAAGGGAAAACTATTTTCTTTAATTCTCATATACTTTCAGATGTGGAGAAGATTTGCGATCGGGTGGGAATTTTGGCGAGAGGTGAGTTAATCTGCATTGGTGCGATCGATCAACTTTTGGGTAATACTAAAACTTACCGGGTTGAAGGTAGGGGCGGCCATTTGAATATCCTCAAAAAATGGATACCAGATCTGGAAGTTGATCATGATTTGTGGTACGGTCATTTGCAGGGCGATCCGAAGCAGTTTATGTCTAGTCTGAGCGCTACGAAAGGGCAGTTAATTGGGATGAATTTGGCTAAGCCTAGTTTGGAAGAGTTTTTTATGCAGCAACTGGAAGAAAGAGGGATTTATTCTAGTGGTTGAAGTATTTTGAAAGAGGTAGATTGGGATTTATGGTGGTGTGGGGGCGGGTTTACAAGATTGTTGGTTTTTGGCAATTATTGTCGGTGAACCCGCCCCTACAGATTTATTGACAATGGTGCAATATATAGTTCACATTTTGCACCATTTTTCTGCCTCCTGTAGGGGCGGGTTCACCAACAGATTTAACGGGTATAGACAGGTGAAATAAACCCGCCCTCCTGGTTTTTATCGTTATTTTGAAAGAGGTAGATTGGGATTGATGGTGGTGTGGGGGCGGGTTTATGAGATTGTGGCTTTTCGGCAATTATTGTCGGCGAACCCGCCCCTACAGATTTATGTTTTTCACTTCCGCTAACAATGGCAACTGTAGATTTGCACACACCAACTCTGCACAATTCCACTGCCGCAAATACTCACAAACTTCAGAAATAATCCCATTGGCTGCATCTAATTTTCCCGCCTGATGTGCATGATAGTGCGCTCTGATTAACGGCTGAATATCCTCAATATTTTGCCATTCCGATTTTGGTTTGAGGGGAATACTGATATAATAATTATAGGCTTGGCTGTGGGCGGTACGGAGATTTTCAGGATTTTGACTTAGCAGGTACTCGCCCTTTTCTCGGACTAGGGGATGCAACTGATAGGATTTGAGATGGCGATCGTAATATAGCAATTGCCGGCGCTTCAGTGCTTGAATAATATTTTCTTTAAGCTCATACTTGCTAACTTCTGGCATTTGAGCGCTAATTCCTGCAAAAGATAGCGGATATTCTGAAGTTTGATAGACAGAAATTCGGCTGAGACAAGTTTGCTCGCTGTCACTGAGACGGGCTATGATTTCATCAATTAATCTTTCAATATCTCGAATCAGCAACCAGTCTCTCTGGTGCAGAAAAATCCCGACATTTCCTTGAAATTCGGTATCGTCTCGAATCAAGGCTGCTACGAGTTGTAGGGCTTTGGGATGTCCAGAATAGCGATCGCACATTTCGGCTAATTCATCTACATTTGTGGTCCCTGAGCGTAGTCGAAGGGCAGTCAGATTGAAAGATTGCAATAGGGAAATTGCGCTATCTCGATCCAATCCATTGAGCTGGATTTCGCGGGTGACAGTTGGCGGCAATTCGGCTAGGCTTTCGCGACTGGTGAAGATGATTTTGCTTTGATGTTCTGTTTCTAATAGTTGTTTGAATAACCAAGCATATTCTGCACAATCCTCTGCGAAATAACCGGCCGCTTTTGCATCTCCTGCTTTCAAAAGTGTGTCGGCGCGATCGAATACGAGCAAGCAAGGTTTTTCTCTGAGGATTTTGAGCAGATTTTCGGTTTTTTTGCCACAGTCATTTTGAGCGTTGACGGCGGTGGTGATGTCGCCGTTGGAGAGGGTGAATAGCAGGGAGTCAATTGTGCGATCGCAGGGGGGTGCTTTGCCTGTTGCGGATTGCAAGGATTGCCAAGCGGCGCAGGTGAAGGGGGTATTTTCGGTGTGGAGTTGGCGAATTAGTTGGCTGATGAGGGTGGTTTTTCCGATACCCGGTAATCCGACTATTGAGATGGCGATGGGAACCCCCCCCAGCCCCCCCTTGCTAAGGGGGGGAGCAGGAGCAATTAGGGTTTTTAAGGTGTCGATTTCTTTGGTGCGCTGTACCCAATTTCTGACGGGGGGTAAGTTTTCTGGGAGGGGGAAAGTGCGATCGGTTTGGTTGTCGAGGGGGATATCTGCGATCGCGGCTAATAGTAATTCTGGTTCCTGAATTTCTCGCGCAACAATGTCTTGCCAGTTTTTCACACCTACAGCTTTGCAAATGTGTATAAAAGTCTCTCGTCTAATTGGTTGCTGCGTCCAAAATCGCTTTAAAGTGGCTTTTGAAGTGAGAGCAGCTTGACACCAGAGCTCATCTGCTTTATTCCATCCGAGATTGCGTCTTACCATGTCAATGATTTTTAGCCCTTCTTCAGATGCTCTGAGCAAGCCTGCCATTGGTACTCCTCTACGGAAATTCTGCCTTAGTAAAGAATGTTACACGATCTGGTGAGCCCTGAAGTGAGCCAAATGAGACAAATGAGCTAAATGAGCCTTTTTTGCTGAGCCAAATGGTGAGCCGTTTAGCCTATGCGGATTCAGGATTGTCGAGTAATCTGAAATGATGTGTCTGGCTGTCAGCTACGTTTGACGGTGCATCTGTGGGCGATCGGGGATACAGCTTATCTGCTGTTAGGAGTAATGTAAAGTTTTGTTACAAGAATAGGGCGATTTGCATAAAAAGCAGATGAACGTCCTGATAGATATTTAGGAAAGCTTGCTAGGCGGGCTTTGCTGGTTTTGACGCAACTATATTTTTGAGGAGATGGGATTATGACGGAATCTATAATTGCTACGCGAGATGGAAAAATCGGAACAGTAGATGGAACATCAGGAAATTTTTCACAAATAGCAACAAGTAACATAAATTTCTCTGACATTGCCTTATCTAATAGCGGTGAGCTTTTCGGAATTACGATTGGCAATTTATATAAAATAGATCGAAATTTAGGCTCTGCTTCACTTGTTGGGAACTTTGGTTTAGGTTTTTTTGCTGGGTTGAATGCTTTAGAATTTGCCAACAATACACTTTATGCTGCTGGTGATTCTAAATTATACACCATTAATACCAGTACCGGTGCAGTAACTTTAGTCGCTAACTTGGCTTCAGACTTTAATAGTAGTGGTGACTTAGTATTTGATGCTACTAATAATCGTTTTCTAGCTACATCAACAGGGACAACAAGTGATAGCTTGTTTTCAGTATCCCTTACAGGTCAAGCAACCAAAATTGGTAATATTGGCTTTACAAATGTTTTTGGTGTGTCATTTGAAAATGGCAATCTTATCGGCTTCACGGAAGATCGAAAGCGAATTACTATCAATTCCACAACGGGAACCGGTACGTTTGATAAAAATTTAACGGGTATTAGCGGTTCAATTGGGGGAGCATCGTCTATTCCATCTGCGACACCAACTCCGACTCCTCCAACTCCGACACCTCCGACGGTTGTAACTCCAACTCCAACACCTCCGACGGTTGTAACTCCAACACCGACACCCCCGACGGTTGTAACTCCAACTCCGACACCCCCGATAGTTGTAACTCCAACTCCCACACCTCCGACGGTTGTAACTCCACCTCCGACACCCCCGGCGGTTGTAACTCCACCTCCGACACCCCCGGCGGTTGTAACTCCACCTCTCCTGACTATTCCAATTTCAACACAGACTTCAACTGTACCTCCGAGTCAAATTCCCGCACCTAATGCTAGTGGTGAAGTGGATCTAGATCCGCTAAAACTCAAAGTAATTAACGGTCAATTCACATACAACGAAAAAACCAAGCGCTACGAAGCATCAGGTACTATCCAAATCGGACGAAAAGATGGGACATTCCCATTAATCGTAGTCCAGCAAGGGAAAGTAGAGTATGACCAGTTTACTGTCAATGTTGATGGCATAACTTCTTCTCTTATTGGCCCCAATAGCATCAAAACAGCTCCTTTGTTTAAGGGTAAGTTCGATATCGATGTTAAAACTGCAACTGCTTCTTCAATAGAAGAAGATAAGCAGTTTACTAATCAATTTAAAATTGCGGGACAAGACATTGAATTCAACAGCTTAAGTCTTAACTCAAATGTAATTGCTTTGGGAGCCTTGTTCAAGCTGCCTTCAAATGCGGGTGGAGCTAGTGTGGTATTGGACAAATCAGATGCTTTGTTGATTACTCCAACCGAGGTAAAACTGGGTAAGAGCCAGAAGCTGTCTTTGCTAAATAACGGCACTAATCTTCTGTTTGCAAACCTGTTTCAGGCAAATGCTTCAAACTTATCGATAGAATATGTTGCACCTGAAAACAAGCTCAAGTTACAAGGAAAGTTTCAAGTACAACAATTTGCTAATTTATCTGACAGCAAACCCTCTTCTATTACTTTAGACTTGTCAGGTAAAGATAATTTCATTGAAATCAAAGATGGCAAGACAGAATTCAAAGGAGAAGCTTTATTCAACAATCTAAGGCTCATCCCTAATGTCTTGGAAATAAGTAAGGGAAAAATTACCCTAGACACAGCCAATCAAGACGTAAGAGCTGAGGCAAATATCCTATTATTTCCAGCAGTAAATAAAGTTGAACTCATTGCAGGACTGGGTTTCAAAAGCCAACCACTTCCTGCGGTATTAAGCCTTTTGTCTATCGGAGCAGACAAAATCAACAAACCCATTGGAGGTGGTTTATTCCTTCAGCGAGTA
The DNA here is from genome assembly GCA_031372825.1 of Cyanobacteria bacterium OTE_58_metabat_593. GTDB lineage: Bacteria > Cyanobacteriota > Cyanobacteriia > Cyanobacteriales > Microcoleaceae > Microcoleus. The sequence continues at coordinate 8,972 of JANMLZ010000169.1, forward strand.
TCAGGAAAGTATGAGCTTGCGAAGTCAGATGGTCGAGATATTCCAGAGTTTACGATAGGAGCTGGACTGACTGGTGGGCCTGAGATACCAGTCACGCTACCTCCAGGTTTAGGCGGTAGTTTTGAGGGCTCGCTGGTTAACATTGATGGTGATTTAACAGCTAGTTCAAATGGTTTTAGAGTAAAAGGAAAGTTAACTTTTATTGATGATAAAGTAGCCTCTATCGACGAAGGTAGTTTCACACGTGGCTGGAACCAAAATTTTTTTGAAGTAACAGGAAAGCTTTCAGCAATAGATGGTTTATACAAAGGGCAAATAGGGGCTAAAATAACTTCTAACTTAGACTTAAATGTGTCTGCAAATGGTAGCCTGTCTGTCCCTAACTTTGTCCCCATAATTGGGGGTAAGCAACTCGATTCTGCCGATTTTATGTTCAAGTTTACGAACAATAACGATCAGTCTGATGATTTCGTTGCTGGTTGGAAGACATTTACCGAGACACCATTTGGTATAGAAACCAAAGTCACAGCGGGATTCAGAGTGTTCTTTGACGGTAAAAAAGAATGGCTTACAAGAGAGCTGCCTAAAACTAGCAGTTTTACCATTGCCCCAGGCACAAAGTGGCTCGTTATGGGTGCTGATTGGGAGAGTGCAAATAGCAATGTCCCTGTTCAAGTTAAAGCACCAAATGGCACTATCTTCAATGAGTCAGACTTCGCTGCTACTGGCAAGATTGCAATTGCTAATCAGTTTACCGACTCCACAACCAAATCTGTTATTGTACTTAACCCGGAACCGGGAATTTGGGATCTCAAACTTGCTAATCCTAGCGGTTTAGGAAATGTACAATATAAAGCTTTCCGAGATTCCGCAGCTCCTACCGTTGAGGTTTCATCCAAATCTACAGATGTTAGCGCGAAAAACGTTACTATCAACTACAACGTTATTGACCCTGACTCCACTGCCAAAGTTAGCCTGTTCTACGACAATGACAACCAAGGTTTCGATGGCATTCTAATCAAAGATGGACTTGAGCAAAAAGACGGTGCAGGCAACTTTGTCTGGAACACTCAAGGCTTACCCACTGGCGATTACTACGTCTACGCAATGGCGATGGATGAAAACAACGCACCTGTTTTCAGCTACGCACCGCTGCCGATTAAGGTGACAGAATCAGCAGATTTATCAGTCACTAAAACAGCCGATCGCGATACAGCAATACCCGGAACCAACGTCACCTACACCGTTGCAGTCACCAACAACGGCACTGATAACGCTAAAGGTGCAATCCTCACCGAAACCTTACCAGAGGGTGCTAAATTTGTTTCGGCTAATATCGCCCCCACCAAACAGTCAGGAAATGAACTAACTTTTGACCTCGGCGATGTAGCCAAAGGTCAAATTTCAACTGTTAGCATTACCGTTACCGCGCCGACAACTGGAAATATCACCGGCACCTCTAGCATAACGAGTAAAACATACGACCCCGATATCTCCAATGACTTCGATTTCGCCAGCACTACAGTCACAAATGACGGTACTGAATCGGCGACAGATAATGTTGTAGCAACACCAACACCAACACCACCTCGTCCTCCACTGCGTCAAGTTTTAGGAACTCCTGAAAACGACAATCTAGTTGGCATTGACGCAGCAGATAGCATCGCTGGTTTCGCTGGCGATGACACCCTTGGCGGACTTGGCGGAGATGACATCATCTACGGCAATAAAGGCAATGATATCATCACTGGCAACAGCGGAAATGACAATATCTTTGGCGGCCGAGGCAATGATTTAATCCTAGGAGGTGCAGACAACGATCGCCTCAAAGGTAACGAAGGCGATGACACCCTCAGCGGCGATTTAGGACGAGATATCTTAATCGGCGGCCCCGGCAGCGATACCTTTGTTCTACCCAAAAATGCGGCTGTAACAGGCGATTTCCTGCCAGATGCTATCTTAGACTTCCAATTAGGTGTAGATAAAATTGGACTGACAGAAGGATTAACACAAGCCAACCTACTTTTCAACTTTGAAGAAGGCAATACAATCATCAAAATTGCAGGTTCAAGTCAAACTTTAGGTCTTGTTGTCGGTGTATCACCTAGTCAGCTAAGCGGTAGTTTTGTCTCCATCAATCTGCCACTGATTTAGGATAATCGGATTAGCGCGATCGCCCTTACGACAAAAAGTGCGATCACCCATCTTTAATCATTTTCTCTACTGTTACGAAATCCCAACTTTCGGTAACTCAATCTTCTCTTCAACTAAACAGCCTTTCAAAATAGCACAGTATTTTTCAATAACCAGGCGTTCTTTCTCTCCAATTCCTCTTTTTACCAGTTCCTCATCAACTCGTTGCACAGCTTCAATCAAAGCTTTAACAAAATCGATATACTGCACTTTCCAGATGACATCCAATCCTTTTGGCGATAGTTCGAGTTCGCCCGTTTCTCGATCGTACTTCGCGGCCACCGAGTAAGGGCCGTCCATAAACAAAAACTCGCCCCGATCGTCTCCTTTGAACATTTTAAGTGCGATCGCAATCCACCAGCCTAAAACAACTAACCCAAAATCCGACCAATTTTTCATCGGATACTCAACTCGATCGTACTCCCAAGTTATTCCAAATAACAGCGGACTGGTTCCCTCGATAAATCTGGGAAGCAGGTCATCGTCAAACTCTACTTTAATGTTCATTAGCAAACTCTACTCCCTTACAAGTTTATTTTGCGATCGGATAAGCTGTCTCTACAATCCCCGTGCTTTGATTTTGCCACATCTCTAATGTATAACCAGTTTCCAGATCCGAGCCGCGATATTTGATGCGAATTACTTCGGTTATCAAGTCTTCTTGCGTATCAACTCTTTCTCGGTTTTTCCACGCTCGCTGCACGCACCCTTTAATCTGATTTTCTGTCATATTTTCAAAAATAGCAACTATGTAATCTGGATTGTCTCTTAACCGCTGTTGGGCAACACTGCCTTCAGGAGCGTGACGTTCTATAATATGTTCCCAATTAAATCCTTTGGCTCCTCGACCTCTAAAGATTTGATCTGGCATTGTTTGTCAGGGTAATTTATTCGCATCATATCATCCTAAAACTAGCAATTTCAAGAAAAAATGGGCAACTTCTCCTTGTCATTTGAAGGAGTAGATTAATGTATTTGTATCCAAAATATACATCTAAAAGCTCTCCCGCAAGATGTCTTCCCCCGACTCAGCACGAATCTCTTCCAGAGTAGGAAATTCTTCTGCCCACGTTCCAGCGAGGGAATAAACCACTTCCTGCCAAGGAGTTAAAGAATCTACAGTGCCTGTGGATTGGTTCGCATTTAGGTATTTAGCGCGAATAAACTCAGCGAAAGTGAGAATTTCGCTAGCTTGATTTTGGGGAAGGGTTTTGACGATCGCATATATCTGTTCAATAACAGTCATAATCTGATTATAGATAAAGAGCAGTTTAGCTTTATTTTAGCAATTATAATCAGTTTAGTTCCACAGGCGATCGCCCTTTACGACAAAAAGTGCGATCGCCCTTAATCCCTCCCCATCCATCTGCCTTCATCTGCGGTTGCTAAAAAGATCGATCGCCCTTACGACAAAAAGTGCGATCGCCCTTTATCCTAAAAGCCCTAGAATAAGTAATAGCTCCTGTAGTTTGAGGGTTTATAACAGTGACAACCATCACCATTGAAGTTCCCGACGAGCTCTCAGAGCAACTCGCACTCCTGGGCGAACAACTGCCAGAACTCTTGCGCCTGTGCGTCGAGCAGCCAGTATTGCCGTCCCGCACCTACCGCTATATTTTAAACTTTCTTGCTAGCGCGCCCACAGCGGAAGAAATCGCAGCCTTCCGTCCCACTCCTGAGATGCAAGAACGCCTGCGGATATTAGTAGCACGCAGCAAAGCCGGTGAACTCACGAACGCAGAACAACTAGAACTAGATGAATACGAGCGGATTGAACATCTAGTAATCATGCTCAAAATGGGCAACCTACCTTATATCACCCGCTAATCTTGATTTGTGACTTATATTTCTGCCACCCTTCGCCGATATATTGAAGAACGCGCTTCCTACTGCTGCGAGTATTGTCTGCTGGGAATTTCTTTGAGTTTCTTCCCTCACGAAGTTGACCACATAATTGCTCTAAAGCACGGAGGTACAACTGATGCGGACAATCTCGCCTTGGCTTGCTGGCGGTGCAACCGATATAAAGGGACAGACCTCGGTTCTTTCGATCCCCAGACTAGCGCTTTTAGTTTCCTGTTCAACCCCCGGACGCAGAACTGGCCGGAACACTTTACCTTGGATGATGATGCCCTGATTATTGGGTTAACTCCAGAAGGGCGCACAACTGTCAATTTGCTACAGCTTAACAGCGATGAGCGACTGGCCGAACGCAGGCGATCGCTCTCTAGTTCATAATAGGGCGATCGATACGCACTACGACTAAAGAAACCGGGTTTTTACCGAATCTGTTGGCTGCGGCGAAGTATTTTCGCAAAAACCCGGTTTCTGGGCCCCATGTGTTAGTTAGTAAATAAACTCGGCTCTACATGAAACAAACTACCCAGAATCAATGCCTGCTCTTTGCTGAAATATCCCTCACCGTTAACCAGTTGATATACTCCTTCTTCAGAGCCAATAATTCCCACTAAATCCGCAGGTTTTAGCGATCGCTGTTCCATCAAAAACAACAACAGTGAATGAGGTGTAGCCGTTGCTCCGGGTGCGTAGTATTCTTGCTCAAATTTTTCAATTAATGCAATCAACAACTCATATAACTCATCTTCTTCAGGAGTGCGATCGCGACGGTGCATCAACTCTTCCACCATCACCAAAGCCTTTTCATTTTCAGCTTCATTTCTAATTATTTTGGGCTGATACTGAGACAATAACTCTTTGTATTTATCTGGATTAAAAATAAGGGTCATTTTTCCATTTCTCCTTATCATATTCAGCATGAGTCAGAATGTACTTGATATAAATTAACTGGCTTTCGTAATCGATACTAACTATCAATCGGTAGTTGTTCCCTTTGATGTTAAAAACCGTAAAACTTCCCACGGCTTCAGCTTTAGGGAAAACAGATTGGACTTCAACTAAATTTGACCATTTAGCTTTGCTAGCAATTTTAAACCAGTTATCCAGGGCTTCCCGACAATCAGCATGACTTTCGCTATATTCACGCATCCTTCGGTAGCTGATTATGTGCATATGCTATAGACAATTTCAACTAAGTTTTATCTTAGCTAAGCTAATTGTTTTTGTCAAGTAAGTGCGGTGCGATCCGAGCTATCCCGTAGGCGATCGCCCTTGCATAATAGACAAACAATATCTAATTTGTTATAATTAAGTAAAGCTCAACCAACCGAGTTTTATACAACTTTATAATAGCTGAAAAATATGTTTTGGACTCTAAAAAACTTAATCAGCACAGATACCCAAGGACGCCTCAATTTAAACCTCGAACCCAAATCAACAGAATATCGCGTTCTTGTCAACGAAGCCGGACAAATTTTATTAGATCCAGTAACTAACATACCCGATCGCGAACAGTGGTTGTGGCAAAACCCCGAAGCATTAGCCGCCGTTAAGTGCGGCCTCACACAAGCAGCTAAGGGTGAAGTACACGATTTGGGTGACTTTTCTGAGTATGCCGATCTGGAGATTGAAGAGGAATGAATTTTAGGATCGAATTTTATTCAATTGCGATTACGCCTCATCCTTAAAATGCGATCGCCCTTTACGACAAAAAGTGCGATCGCCCATTTCAATTCCTAACCAGCAATCACGTTACTCAAAAGATGAGCCTGAGAACCCTCAAGCCGCGGCCCGTGAATCTGCACCACCATAGAAGCCAAATAATTGCCCCAACGCGCCGCTTGTGCAGAACTCAAACCGTTAGTAAGTCCAAACAAAACACCGCCCGCAAAAGCATCGCCAGCACCCACAGTATCGATCGCCTTTACCGGAAATCCAGCCACGTCAACAATCTGTTTGTTCTCCACTACCATGCAGCCTTTGTCCCCATTCGTGATAAAAGCTAAATCCGAAATCTCACTCATTTTCCTAGCGCACTCCTCCAAAGATTCCTCCTTAAAAAAGCTCTTAACTTCATCAGCATTGCAAAAAATTACATCGCAATATTCCGAAACTACTTTGTGGAAATCATCGGCAAATTGAGCGACCAAAAAGCCATCGGAAAAAGTAAAAGCCACTTTCACTCCCAGGCGCTTAGACTGTTCCATCGTCTCAATGCTAGCCTTTCGCGGATCTGGAGCGCTCCAAAGATAGCCCTCAACATAACTGTACTTGCAGTGAGATAGGCGATCGACATCAATATCCGTCGCAGCCAAAGTAGTAGAAACACCCAAATTAGTACACATCGTGCGTTCGGCATCCGGCGTAGTCAGCACTACACAAGTACCCGTGGGCTCATTCGGCTGAGTAGCAGGATGCACGTTAAAATCAATCCCCGCAGCTAGCAAATCTTGTCGGTAAAATTCTCCGTTAGTATCCTTAGCAACCTTGCCAGAATAGTAGGCTTTACCGCCGCTCTGAGCCAAACCAATAATTGTATTTGCCGCAGACCCCCCCGATCGCATTTGCAGCGAATTGTGCTCCAAATCGTGCAAAATCCCCCCCTGGGTTTCCGAATCCATCAGCGTCATCCCGCCGTGATTCAGTCCGTGGCCCAGTACAAATTCATCTTCCACCAATGCTAGGATGTCCACTAGGGCATTGCCCACGCCGAATACGTCCACTGAGCGGGAATCTTGATTGTTTTCTGTCATGATTGCTTTTTTTTGATTTACACTAATTGTCAATTATATAATAAATCGACTTCAACTCAACATCTATTTTCTTTAAGTTATCTCGATCTAAATCCCCAAGCCCAAATCTAAAACTGCTATGACTGATACTTGTCTCCCACCTCTAATTAAGCAAATGTTGCAACCCGGGTTTTACCCGCATCGGGTGACGGAACCTGTGCAGCTAATTCAGACTCATGCTTCCTTTGTCCTACTGACAGGAGATTATACTTATAAAATTAAAAAAACAGTCAATTTTGGCTTTTTGGACTATTCAACCTTGCAGAAACGGCAGCATTTTTGCACCCAAGAACTGCTGATGAATCGGCGCACAGCACCGGAAATTTACCTGGAAGTTTTGCCAATTATTCAAAGTGGTGATTTATTTAAATTTGGCAGTAACTTGCACAATACAACTTCTACTGAAGTTGCTGTAGAGTACACGCTGAAAATGCGCGAGTTTCCTCAAGAATCGCTGTTTCTCAGTTTGTTGGAACGGGGACTGTTGACCGAGAAAATTATGGCCGACTTAGGACGGGAAGTTGCCAATTTTCACAGTACGACAATTAGTAATAGTTACATTCGTACATTTGGCGAAGTCAGTCAGATTCGTACAGCAATAGATAACAATTATCTGATTTCGCAAAAATATATCGGTGGGCCGCAGACTCAGACACAATATCAGGAAACTCAAGATTATACTGATGCGTTTTTTGCGGAGAATCAAGAGTTATTTAAGCTGCGGATTGCTAATCATAAAATTCGTGAGTGCCACGGAGATTTGCACTTGCGGAATATCGCATTGTGGCAAGATAAAATATTACTGTTCGATTGCATTGAATTTAATGAGCCTTTTCGCTTTGTTGATGTGATGTACGATATCGCTTTTACAGTCATGGATTTGGAATCGCGGGGACGCAGAGATTTAGGTAATGTTTTTCTGAATACTTACATTGAACAAACAGGCGACTGGGAAGGACTGCAAGTGCTGCCTTTGTATTTGAGCCGTCAAGCTTATGTGAGAGCAAAGGTAACTTCGTTAATGTTGGATGATGCTGCTATTTCAACTGCCGAAAAAGCTGAAGTTTCACAGACTGCGGCTCATTATTATAAACTGGCTTGGCAATACACAAAACCGCGCCGGGGAAAGTTAACTTTGATGTCAGGTTTGTCGGGTTCTGGTAAGAGTACAGCAGCTCGATATTTGGCTTGTCGCACTGGGGCAATTCATATTCGATCGGATGCTGTTCGCAAACATTTAGGTGGGATTGCTGTAAATGAATGCGGCGGGCAAGATTTGTATTCGGATGTAATGACGGCGCAGACTTATGGTAGATTGTTGGAGTTGGGGATAATTCTGGCCGATCGAGGTTGGGATGCGATCTTAGATGCTAAGTTCGATCGCCAAAACTGGAGAACCAATGCGATTAATCTGGCTAAATCTCACGGCTTACCTCTGCAAATTATTTACTGCACGGCACCAATTGAAGTGTTGCGAGAACGTCTGCAACAGCGCAGGGGCGATATTGCAGACGCGACAGCCGAACTATTGAGCTCGCAGCAAGCAGCTTTTGAACCTTTTACAGAAAGGGAGCAAATTTCTGTAAAGACTGTAGATACCCTGCAAGACTTAGAGGTACAATTAAACTCGATTTGTGGGGAGTAGTTGCCGATCGATCGCCCTGACAAATTTGATTATCTGCTAATATTGTCCATATCTTTCTGTATTATTACAAACAAAACTTGCAGCTCATGGCAAAATTTAACGGAGACTCCAAGGGGTTTAACCCCGCGCTAATCTGGTTTGTGTTGTTTACCGTTGGGTTTCGCTTAGTAGGATGTTCGCTGCCTGTGAGTCTCGGCCTTGGCGTTCTCGGCGGCGTGGCGGCAGGTTTAATAGTCGCTTGGTGGCACAACGAACTACTACTCAACCCGAATATGCGTTCCAAGGATAAAACCTCGGATGCTATCCTCAATAAAGAAGTAGTGGAAACGGGCGGCAATAAATATAGCAAAACTTCCCGCCGTGAAGCTTCTACACTGTTAGACTGGCTGTCAGGGCCAGAGGAGCGCCGCTAGCTTTAGTCATTAGTCATTAGTTAACAGTTAACAGTCACTAATGCCCTGTTTGGCCAATGCCCAATTCCCAATGCCCAATTCCCAATTGAATGTTTGTATTTCTGTCGAAACTCCTGCCGCTGTTTATTTATCCTTTGGGGTTGAGTTGCCTGTTAATGATGGCGACGTTAATCACACTTTGGAAGCGTCCAAAATGGGCGGCGGCGCCAATTGCTGCGGCTCTAATTATTTTACTGCTCGGAAGCAGCGGTTGGGTTTCCAAGTCGTTAGTTCGATCGCTCGAATGGCAAAATATACCAACCGCCGAACTCCCCCAAGCTGAAGCGATTATCGTCTTGGGCGGCGGTGTCAAAGCAGCTTTGCCGCCCCGCCCTTGGGTAGAATTGGGTGAAGCGGGCGATCGAATTATCTACGCTTCCCGACTTTACCGACAAGGTAAAGCTCCCCTGCTAATTCTCAGTGGCGGTAGAGTAGACTGGAAAGGCGGCGGGCCTCCCGAATCGGCAGATATGGCAGAAATTGCCCAAACAATCGGTGTACCAGCATCAGCAATTTTGCAAGATCCCGATTCGCACAACACTCATCAAAATGCCATTAACACGCGCAAAATTTTAGAAGTTAAAGGCATAAAAGGGCAGGTTTTGCTAGTAACATCGGCGATGCACATGACTCGATCGCTCTTAATTTTCCAGCGTCAAGGAATAAAAGCAATTCCCGCACCAACAGACTTTCAAATAACGCAGCAGGATATCGCAGCATCCCAAATCAATTGGCAAGCCGTAGCCTTGGATTTATTACCGGATACCTATTATTTACATCAGTCAACTAAAGCTTTGAAAGAATACATTGGCTTAATTGTATATCGGCTGCGGGGATGGCTTTAACAGAATTTTAAATTTTAAATTTTGGATTTTAGATTAATACGATTGTAGATCCCGACTTCTTAAATAAGTCCGAAATATAACAGCGAGTGCTGTCGTTTCCGGTTGCATCGGAATCATTAGTAGCCGAAATGAGGAGACGGCAGTGTCGTGTCCCTACCCAAAACAAGATTGTAGGGACAAAGGCCAAGCCGTCTCCTCATTATTCCGGTGCAACCGGAATTAATATGAGTAAGTTGGAGATAATTTTTCCTCTTCCTTCTTCCTTCATAACTGTGTTAGCTTAGAGTAATTACAGCCAAGATTTACCACAGTTGCCCCCAAAATAATCATGCTGCCCCACGAGTTGCAAAGCATTGTCCCAGAATCGACTCCCACGGCTGAAGTTTTTCAGAGACACCAAATTGTCCGCGATTTTTATGACGAAATTAAGTATCGTCAAGAACTAGAACTTCATTGCCAGTGGTATTACGCTACGGCCAAGCAGCATCAGCAGGAATTTCAGAAAATGCAGGGAGATTTGAATATTTTTAGTTGGTTTAGCCGCAAGCGGCAAAAAAATTAAGAATTAAATAAATTGCGAATATTAAGTTAACCCAGCTTCAAAAAATAGAATACTAAGAACCCGACTTCTCAAAGAAGTCGGGGATACAACAGCTAGGCTTCCGAAGAACTCAATTCAACCTCATCTTCTCTGAAATGAGCTTTGAATTTTTTGTTAAATTGAACTAGAACCGGCCAATTGGCACTGACGGGTCTGCCCTGCCATTCGTGAACGATCGCCACGACTTCTCCTTCCATACCCTTAATATCAAATGGTTGACTCCGATTATCCGGGTGGTGGTAGACAACAACAGAGTTTTTAATGCAAACGCGATCGCCAACTTTCATAGATTTAAAATTTAGTGTTCTTTCTTCCAAACTCTACAAAGCTTACTTGTCCTTAAAACTTGTACTCTTTGCGAACGGTTTATATCAATTCCGGTAGCATCGGAATTATTAGCCGAAACTAGGATACGGCAGTGCCGTTTCCCTACCCAGAATAATATTGTAGGGAAACGGCATCTTGAGTGTCCTCGCTTGTCATTCCGGTGCAACCGGAATTGATATTATTCATCTTCCCATATAACTAGACAGTTGGATCCCCGACTTTTTTAAGAAGTCGGGGATCTGGGTGTTATGTTTTTTGGGAGTTGGTTTACTTACCTTAACTGGTTCAACCAACACTCAACATCAACGGCGAGAGTTTGACCCAACTCCAGCAACTGCCGGATCGAAGGCAACTCCCAGCCGCCGTCTGAACTGGTGACATCCAATCCAACAAGGTCGATCGAGTTTTCGTTAGTCGAAGCAGCTTGCCGTTGCAGCCAGCCCAAACACAGAGGCACAATTTGACTGTACAGAGAATTGAAATACAGTTCCTGCGATCGATCCAAACACAAATTCAGATGCAGCCGATCGCCCACAGCAATCAAACGCTCGATCGTGCGGATATCAGCTTCTAACTTCACAGATGAGCGTTCCTCCACAGCAGATCCTGCTTGTAGCATGGCGTCAAGTTCGCGCCAAACCAGTCTTTCCAAAATTTGCTTAACTTCAGGAACCTTCAACTGGCTGCGGAGATTGCTCGCTTCAGTGGCGATCGCCTCAATGTCCGCCAGCAGCGACTCCGAGTTCCCGATTTCCTGTTCCAGAGCCTTAGCAGCCGTCAAACAGCGGTGTCCCAAAGCCACTTCAGCAGCCACTTGCAACTCTACCGGCACCGGCAAATCGTCGCGGTGAAAAGCCATCATCACCCCGTAATTTTCCCGGTAAACCTGAGTGTAAAGCTGATCCAACCGAGTCAAATTTTCCTGACTCAGCAGCCGGACAATCCGGTGACGTTCCTCAGCGAATAAATCTCGCAGGCTAAAGGACTGATCGCCAAACAGCCGCACCATTTCCAGAATCGCGTGGGCCGCGGAAGCTTCTTGCAGAACTCCAAACAACCGCTCTTTGAGCATTGTATAAGACCGATCGCTACCAAAAGGCTGAATACAACAGTGGAAATCCCAACCGCCGAGGTGGAATGCCGCAAACACAAAAAGTTCTGTTTCCCGAGTAATTTCCGAAGTTAACTGCAATTTACCCACGGCCAGAGTCATCGAACCCATCCGCTGAATTTGAAAATCTTGCTGCTGGGCCTGATAGCAATAAACTCGCTCTTCGCGGGGATATTTGGCAAACAAAGAACTAATGGCGTAGTGGGCGGCAACTTCTCGGAGACTAATTTTAGCCGTTGTGACCAATTGGCGGTAAACTTCCGCCCCTGTTTTGAAGGATTCAACGTTGCTGGGTGCAAGATCGAGCCGATCGATAAAATCCTGTTCTAGCTGTATACCAGTAACTTCCCAGGCTAATTCCACCGCCCGGGCTGCGTAACGCAAAATCTGCACACCTTCGGGGCGAGAAATTTCTTCAAAAAACCAGCCGCAGCTAGTGAACATTAACAAGGTGTGGCGCTGCATTTCCAGCAGGCGCAAAGCGTCTATTTGTTCAGCAGTGTCGAGTTCGCGAATTTGATGGCGTTGTAGGAAACTATCAACATTGGCAGCCGATCGATCGCGCATGACATCAATATATTCATCTCTGGCCTTCCAGGGATCGCAAAACAATTTGAGTCCCGCTTCCTCATAAATGGGAATTAGTCGATCGCGCAGCCAATTCAAAGTATCGCGCAAAGGACGGCGCCACAGGAGATGCCATCCACCGCCACCACCGCAGCCACAATCATCTTGCCAGCGATCGACCCCGTGAGAGCAACTCCAAGCCGTCACTGGTTTGAGTTCCACTTCCCAAGTGCTGGGATTTTGGCTTAAATAGTGAGCAAAATTCGTCACCGTCCAGCCACGGCGGGGAAACTCTTCTGTGAACGCGTAGGCGAGGCATTTTTCGGTACTGTGTTTGTGGTGTCCGAAGGTTTCGCCGTCTGTCGCCACGGAGATTAATTGAGCCGATCGGTGATCCCCGCGCACCGCTTGACCCAAGCGCCCCGCCAAATGGTTGCTGTTGCTGAGAACATCATTGAATCCCATATCTCGCGAGATTGGGCCGTCGTAGAAAAAGATATCGATGTAGGGAGTATTAGCTGTCGTTTCAGAATAGTGCCCGTTTCTGCGGCTGAGGTTGTGACTGCTAAGTGGCGAGAGTTGGTGGGAAACTGCCAATCGCAGTTCTGGTTTCAAGTAGCAGCGGTAGGGGCGAGTCGGATCGATTTGACCGCCGCCGACTTCGTGCCATTCTGGATCGCCATTGTCATCGCTCTTAAGGTGGCGGCAGCGTTCGGCTTGGGAGGGGGCCAGGACGATGAAACGGATGCCTTCAGCGACTAAAACTTCCAGGGTGGCGTAGTCTACGGCAGTTTCGGCGAGCCACATTCCTTCGGGATCGCGATCGAACCGGGAACGAAAATCTGCAACTCCCCAGCGAATTTGGGTGTGTTTGTCTCGCTCGTTGGCGAGGGGCATGATGATGTGATTGTATACTTGGGCGATCGCATTGCCGTGACCATTGAGCCGCTGACTGCTTTTGCGATCGGCTTCCAGAATCCGCTGATAGACTTCTGCGTCGTAGCGTTCCAGCCAACTCATCAGGGTTGGGCCGATGTTGAAGCTGAGATACTCGTAGTTATTGACAATACCAGTGACTTCGCCACGATCGTTCATGATGCGAGCAAAGGCGTTGGGGCGGTAGCACTCGTTATCGATGCGTTCGTTCCAGTCGTGGAAGGGATGGGCGCTACCTTGACGCTCGATCGCATCCAGGTAAGGATTTTCGCGAGGTGGCTGATAGAAATGGCCGTGAACCGTCACGCACACTCCCGTTGCAGTAGCCACATTGCTTTGGATTGGAGGCGTTACGGTTGGCGAAGACACAGGTAGCAAACCGGATTTAGTTTTAGAAATTGAAACCATGCGATCGAATCCTCAAGTAGTTAATGACAATAAAATCAGCCTGATTAATTACTGAAACCTTAAGCAGCCGGCTTTTGGGCTAGGCATCCGTCGGTAATAAAATTTGGCAGACAATTTTTGATCCATTTTGTAGTATTGCGAGCAAAGCATTCGTTCCAATATGTCGATCGTCGATCCCTGGGTTTTTCTGTCAATGCTTTGCTGTTGAAAGAGTTAAAAAAGGTTAGCTTTTGCTGCTTTTTGGCACTTTCGACCCATTTCGGGTTAGTGCTTGCAGGGCTGCTCGTTGAAAGTTTGGATTTACATTGCTGGATTTTAAAGTATAAACACTTAAATTGCAAGTTTTGCCGGAAAAATTTAATGTTTGGCGATAAATGCTCGATCTGTGGTGTTTTGTAGGGGCGATCGTCCTGTGGTTGTCCCGCGATCGGTCGATTATTGTGCGTCTTGGACTGAAGCAGATGCTGCATTTGACGGCGAAGTGTGGAGATGCAAATTGCCAAAAGTGCCAATTTAGCAAGTAGGGTGCCACGGGATCTATAATCTGCAAGTTATATCCAATATCTTGCAGCGACGCACCCTACGGATTAACTGGGTGAAAGACACCCCAAAAATTGTAGAGGAGACAATCTAATGCCAGAACTGGGTTGATTTTTAGGCATCATCATCACAATGTACTATAACGACCACCCGCCCCCGCACTTTCATGTCCGCTACAATCAACAAAAAGCCATCATTGATATCGAAACCCTCTCACTCCTAGAAGGCAAACTTTCCCCTCGCATCTTAGGATTAGTTGTAGAGTGGGCTGCCCTTCATCAAACAGAACTCATGGAAAACTGGCAACTGGCCAGACTTCAAACACCATTAGAACCTATTGCCCCTTTGGAATAAACAATGCTCAAAGATATTACCTCAGTTCAACCATTAGAAAATTATCGACTTTACCTTAAATTTGAAGATAACGAAGAGGGAGTAGTTGACATCAGCCAATTAATCGAATTTACCGGAATCTTCGCCCCCCTCCAAGACTTGACTTACTTTAAGCAAGTCAAACTAAATCCCGAATGGGGGACAATTTACTGGGAGAATGGAGCAGATTTAGACCCCGATGTTCTCTACTCGATAGTTACAAACCAACCGATACAAATCAAGGAAGTAATAACTAACATGATGTAATTGTATCTACAAAAAACCGGGTTTTTGATTTTTGTATTAAACACCTTCCAAACAGAGATCGAGTTCCCTCGCAAAAGCTTCCGGCGCATCCAACATCAGCCAGTGTCCAGTATCGGGAATTGTCGTTGTTGTCAGTGTGGGACGCAGGATGTGGAGGCTGAATGGAAAAGCATTGGATGGGGCAATAATCGCGTGGGCTTTTGTTCCTGGGGCTGCTAGGTAGCGATCGAGCGCATTGACCGCTTCAAAGGCAAACATACCACGATACATTCCCAGCAGCCGATCGCGCGCCTGCGCCGCCAAATTAGCCACAATCCGATCGCGCGTATCCGCCGTGCTTCCCGTCAGCGAATCGTTGAAGCCCGCTGCCACAACAGCCCGCCAATCATCCGTCTCCAGCGCCCTCTGGAAGGGAACTAGCTGTGTCTCGTACACCTCTACGGGAAGCTTCGTAAAGTCGCCAGGTGGGTCTACCAGGATTAACTGTGCGATGCGATGGGGTGCGATCGCGCCTACTGCAAGAGCGATACAAGCACCGAAACTGTTTCCCACGATCGCCACTCGATCGATCCCCAACTCATCCAGCACCGCGAAAACATCAGCCGCACAGGAGGCGGGCGCATAGTTACCATCCTCCGGCGCTGAGGAATCACCGTGTCCTCGCACATCCAGGGCGATCGTCCGTCGAGTACCAGCTAAACGCGCCAACTGCGTATCCCAGACGCTCGCAGAAAGCACCATACCGTGCACAAACAACACTGGTACAGCCTCTGACTCCACGGCCGTCACAGGGGCGCTAGCTTCGATAATGTGAATATTGCCGATCGGTCCTTTGATCATTGTCGATCGCATAAAATCTACTCCTAAATTTTATAGTCCAGGATGCACGAGTGGTCAGAAACCGGGTTTTTTCCGAGAATAATCCATCACAGCCCAGAAACTGCCAAAAACCCGGTTTCTTTGGTTGTGACGCACGGGTGGTCAGAAACCGGGTTTTTTCCGAGAATAATCCATCACAGCCCAGAAACTGCCAAAAACCCGGTTTCTTTGGTTGCGATGCGTCCCGGAATGTTCCTGTTTTCAAACAACCAATTTTACCTCTGTTACTCCTTGCCGCAATTCATACTGTCCTTTTACCCAAAATTGTTTAATTCTGTCACCCAAAAATGGAGCAACTTGCATCATCAACAAACGCAATAATCCATTGTTTCGCAATTGTTCGCCTTTCCACGCTTCTTGTGCTTGCAGTTGCTGAGCGCGAACAATTTCCGGTTCCCGTTCTGCCTGAATCCGCGATAATGCTAAATCAATATTCTCATAATTAGCCTCTGTTTTCAATAAAGGTACAAGATAATTGGCTGCAACAATGACATCGCGCAACGCCATGTTAATTCCTTGAGCGCGCACCGGAGACATGGGATGTGCCGCATCCCCCAAAAGTATGATTCCAGGCTGATACCAGCGCGGACAGCGACCCACCACCACAGACAATCGCATCGGAGATTCGATCGTATCCGCGCAATTGCGGAAATGCTCCGCCATCCATGAAGGAGATAGCGATGCGAAAGTTTCGGCCCAATCTGCGTGTTGGCGATCGGTTTGATCGTCAGCCGATAATACCCAAGCCAGATGCAGTTTTCCATCTTCTGCACCGTGAAAAACACTGAATCCGCTACCATCATTTAGAATAGAATAAAATACATTTTCTGCCACAAACCGAGGATGGGCGGCAAGCTTAAACCACAAAACATCTATACTCTGCTGCTGTTTTACCAATTCTAATCCAGCACGCTGTCGTACAATCGAGTTTCTACCATCTGTACCGATGACAAGTGCAGCAGCAATCTCTCGCCCATCTGCTAGTTTTACACCCGCAACGCGATCGCCATTCCACAGTAAATCTTTTACCGGAACACCTGAAATCAATTCAAACTCTGGATATGACTGAGCTTCTCCAATTAGTGCTTCAAGTAATGGCGGTTGCGAAACTAGCGTACAAGGTTGATTCGACCCCATTGGTTCATCAACTCGAAACAATTGCCGATCGCCCAAAATAAACTCCCAGGCATCAATTTGTCGGTGTGGTACACTTTCCAGCATTGGGAACAAGTCCATTTGGGCGATCGCCTCCAATCCGCTCGGCATTAACGCTTCACCCCGAAACACTCGGTAAGAATCTTTTGCAGCCTCAACCAAAGTAACAGCAATACCTCGTTTTACCAACAGCAAAGCAAGTGCCGCACCAGTTGGCCCCGCTCCCACAATTACAACTTGCGTCATTTACTATCTTCCATTGCTTTTTGCGGATATTAAGATGTCAACAGAGATGCTAAAAAGATGCGCGACCTACTAATCGCATTTATTTTTGAAGTGCTTGCTGAAAAGTCTTAATCGCATCAACATGATTCACCATATTCATGCAGCGTAACAACAAATCTAGATCGATTCCTTGCACTTCCTCACTACTAGAAATCTTTTCATATTGAAGCGCATCGCCTTCTCCCCGCAGGTGATATACCTCCAATAATCCATCTTCCCAGAACCACACTTCAGGAATTTTTAGCCGCTTGTATGCCTCAAGCTTGTCGATCCCACCACTAGAAAATACGATTTCGATCGCCAAATCAGGTAGCCTACGACCAGGAGCAAGTTTATAAGATTCATCGGCCTCTCGCTTGACTTTTCCGGTTTCACTTTCCAGAGTCATTGAGCCAGTTGGAGTAAAGTCAAACCCCGCCATCAGCAGGTAAAGCTCCAACAATGCACCAATTCTTGCTTTAATGGTTTCGTGGGGTTCTCCAGGCATTCGTCGTATCTCCAGAATTCCATCCAGGAAAGAAAGTCGATATCCTGGACGGTCTAACAATTGCTCAACTGCTTTGAACTCTCTCCAAGTGAGTCCGTCAAACAGAAGGGGTGATTCTTTTCTGGGTGGTGCGATGATTGCGGCAGTCATTTGATTCTCCAGTCTATTTCCAGATGAGAAACGATCGGGTTTGGAGGGCGATTTGTTTATTATAACTTTAAGTAGCATCCTCCACTGTAAATCCGATTTCTTGCCCGTAGGATAGTTCCAGGGTGTGACCGTCCGGGTCTCGCAAAAAAGCCCAGTAGCCGATCGGATATCCATCATCTTTTGGTTCCTCAATCAATACGCCTTCTTGACGTGCTTGATCGCAGAGATCGTCCATATATTCGCGACTCTTGCAGCCAACTCCCAGATGTGCGAGTGGAGACAAAACGGGATGTACGGAGGCTGTTTGAATTAAAACAATTACAAAAGGACGAGTCCGATCTGAAAGCCAGACTACAGCAACACCAGTTGCTGCATCGATGCGGCGGTGAACTACTTGCATGACGGCATATTTCGAGTAAAATTCAATACTGCGATCGACATCTGAAACCGGGAGCGCAATGTGAGTCAGTCCAATATCAATATTTTGCATCATAACTACGTTTTTTACCGTGAGCGATCTCGGCCTTCGTGTTTCATGACTTACACAAAAAGTAAATTTTTACACTATCCATAGTACAATACGGTTCACTTAACACTATTTATGCGCCGGAGATCCCCCTAAATCCCCCTGGTTGTAGGGGGACTTTGACCCCCCCTTTTTAAGGGGGGTTAGGGGGGATCTGTCTTAAGTGAACCGTATTGATCCATAGTAGTATGGTGCACAGTGCCCACCCTACAAATAGGATCGAATAGTTTATATCTTTCTTCTGTCACTCTCCCTAGATGATAACCTGAAATCCTTGCAGGGAAAGAGTTTCACAAAAAGCAATTATTATGTTTATCATAGTAAAAAATAAAGCTACAAACCCCATCCCAGTAAGAGTTTTAAACATTGCTTTTGATTTTTGTTTTCGGAGAGTGACAGAAGAGGGATATAGCAGTTCTCAAGAAAGTGAGGTATGCCCTATGCACGTCGGTCACCTCATCTTTTTGAGAAAGGCTATATACTCATGATGTCAGTCTAATATCAATCATCCAAAGTGGCAGCAGTTAATTCTAACAATTGGAATCTTGACAATCCAGAAGGTGCAATTTCTTTTGGTGGCATCTGTCGTGCTGAACTCTTCAGGTATTGTCCATCGTGAATTGGTGCGACGACTTTCATCCGGTGAGGGCGGCTGTAGTAGCGGTGGGTTGGTTCCCTCTGTTGCCGTTCTTGTAAGCTGTCGTTGGCAATCTTCTTGCGGAGTTTGACGATCGCATCCATAATCGCTTCAGGGCGAGGCGGGCATCCAGGCAAATAAACATCCACCGGAATTAACTTGTCCACACCGCGCACCACAGTCGGAGAATCTGCACTAAACATTCCGCCCGTAATCGTGCAAGCGCCCATTGCAATCACGTATTTGGGTTCCGGCATTTGTTCATAAAGGCGCACCAAAACCGGAGCATACTTCATCGTGATCGTGCCCGCAGTAATCATCAAATCTGCTTGTCGGGGAGACATTCGGGGAAACATCCCAAATCGTTCCAAATCGAAGCGGGAAGCGATGAGGGCGCTAAATTCAATGAAGCAACAAGCTGTGCCAAACATCAGCGGATACAAGCTGGACATTTTTGCCCAGTTGTAAAGGTCATCGACTGTGGTGAGGATGATGTTTTCCGATAACTGCTGCGTGACTTCAGGAGCCATGACCGGATTGGCGATCGGCAAATCTTCTAAAGGAATATCCAGTGTCGTGTCAGGCGAGTTCATTTTGACAAACTCCTTAATATATCTATCGGTTGGTGATTAGTAGTTGCTCGTTAATTTCTCTCGGAAGAGTGAAAAATTTTAGTGAAAATTGGGTGAAAAATTCAACGATAAAAACAGTCTTTTTTAAATTATTGCATGGCATTTTAGAAGTTGCCATCAACTGCAATATATTGTAAGATACCAGACGGATAAAAATAGCGATTCTGCGAGTGACAGTTCTACCGCCTGCAAAGTCGCGCGCTGTACAAGACCCGTGATATCAATTTCGGTTCCATCGGAATTAATATCACCCGAAATCAGGATACGGCAGTGCCGTTTCCCTACAATACACGGTAGGGAAA
>JANMLZ010000170.1:0-47278 GCA_031372825.1 Cyanobacteria bacterium OTE_58_metabat_593
CTCTTAGGCTCTTAACTAGACCGTTGCCAGTCCCCGTCAGACCGCCGACCCAGGCAATTTCTTTTATATCGACCGAGCGTCCCTCGGCGGATAATCCTTGAAAAGCGAATCACTTGTGCTGCTGCTACATCTCGGTGCGTCGTGTACCCACACTCTGGGCAATTATGCACTCGGTTATGAAGCTCTTTCTTGCCAGTATGAGTATCGCAATTCGGACATACCTGAGAAGTATAATCCTTGTTTACCTTCTCGAAATATACTCCCTGTTTCCAACACACCCACGAGAGAATCGCGATGAATTGCCCAAAACCAGCATCTAAAGTATGTTTGCAAAACATCCCTTTAGCCCAAACGCGAAAATCGATATCTTCAACAAATACCATTCCCGCATCTTTTACTACTTGATGAGCTAATTTAAACTGCCAATCCTTTCTAGTATCGGTTACACGTTGATGCAGCCTAGCAATTTTTTGATTTAATTCATGGCGGTTGTTAGACCCTTTTTTCTTATTCTTGAGCCGACGTTGCAGCAATTTAAGCTTGCGGTGTTCAATGTTCAAGAATTTAGGGCGTTTAACCAACAGTCCTTCAGAGGTTGCTAGAAATTGGTGAAGACCTAAATCTAAACCAATCGGGAATCCATGTGGTTGCAGATGCGGAACATTAACGTCACACTCTAATGAAAGTATTACGAAATATCCACGCGTCTTTCCGCACGATTCGAGCTTGCTTGATTACAAACCCATGAGGAATCTCTCTAGATTTTATAAATTCAACAACGCCAAATTGTGGCAGCTTGATACAATTTCCTTGAAGGCAATTTTTCAGCATTTGAGGAAACACAAACGACCGCATTCGATATTTATTCTTAAATCTAGGAAATCCCATTCCCTTTCGCTTCATGTCTATAAAAGCTGTTTCTAGCTTTCTTAGTACCTGCTGAAGCATTTGAGCGTTAACCGTTTTCAGTTCGGGAAAAAACTCTTTGGCGATTGTCAGCCCCGCTGCCTGAACATAATAATTTGGGTAGGGAGCATCAACCGAAATAACGTACTCGCTCACGATCGAGCAAGCATTGATCGGGCATTTACGAGAGTTAATCCAGTCCTTGCGCTCTCTCAATGCGTAATTCCAAACCTTGCGACAAATTATCAGAGTTCGTTCGATTTCCGAAATCTGCTCATCTGTTGGCTTTAGTTTGTACTCGTAACTGAGGTTTAGCATGGCTTTTCAATTAACCTACAAAATATTATAACATTTTGTAGATAATCTCGCAATCACAAGATTCCCTCTTTGCGACTGGCAGCTTAAAAGCTGCTATTAGCTTGCATCCGGGCCTTGAAAGGAGGGGGTCGAGAGCGTATTTCCTATAGTTCGCAATATATTTAAAGGGGAGTTGATCTAGGGCCGTGCGTTAGCGAAGCTTGCAGAAGAGGATCGCCCCCTTTATTTTGATTGTTTTGGCGCAGTGGCGCGATCGAACTATTTTCGATTTTCGATTTGTCCTCCAATCTCCAATCTCGAATCTCCAATCGTTTGACTCCTGTAACAATAGCTGCTTATATGGAATTTGGTTGTGTTGAGGATGTTAAATATGCGAGGGTTCAAGCGTTTTTTGTCGATCGCCAACAAAATGGCCGCAGTAGCAGCCGGAATCGGACTGGTTCAGGTGTTAACCATCGCAAGTTCATTCTCTCAATCATCTAACCTGCGTTCCCTAGACGAACTCTACAAAATTCGCGATCGGCTCGTCACCGAATTAGAACAACCAGCATCTCCCTCCCCAGAACCAACCTTGCTCTCGGGCTTACTGCCGCTCGCCACCAATCCTCAAGAAAAACTGATACAGCAGTTGCAAGCGGTCGAGGTCCAAATATTAGTAGAACAGAGGGCTAACGACAACTTACAGCAAGCAGTCCGTTTAGCCGATCGAGCCGTAGAAACAGGACGAGTGCCAAATCAGTCGATCGCCTCTTCACAAGAAACTCAATTTTTGTGGCACCAAGCCCTCAACAACTTGCAGTCAGTCCCTCAAAATTCATTTTTAGCTCCTCTGACTGCCTCAAAAACTCAAGAATATCGCGAAAATTTAACAGCAGCAACGTCTCAAGTCCAGCAATCAAAGTCAGATTTTTTGGCTGTGGTTGCTCGGGAAAGCGGTTTGTCTGAAAAAGCTTCGATCGGCATTTGCCACCTTTCTAGACAATGCGTCAACCTGCGGGGCGATTTGCCCCCTGTCAGTCCAGCCAGCTTAATTAAACTGCCGATTGCTGTCGCCCTGATGCAAAAAGTGGAAAAAGAGAAAATAAGTCTGAAAAACGAAGTATTTGTGAATCGAGGCAATTTCACCGAAGACTCATCGACGCAGATTTCGTCAGCCAAAAATTACCCGCTACAGCTACTGTTAGAAGAAATGATCGATCGCAGTAGCAATACCGCGACAAATCAACTGATCGATTATTTGGGTTGGGATTACATCAATCAATTCTTAGCAAATCGCGGCTACCAAGTTACCCGCGTCAACTACAAACTAATGGGCGAAAAGATTATGCCTGCCAACCCAGGTTATGGCCCCAACCGGATGACAGTTAACGAACTCAATGAAATGATGGTGCAAATTTACAACGGCGAAACACCTGGTGCTAAAATATTAGTAGAAACTCTCAACCGCCAGTACGATCGCGATCTAGGATTTGCCGCCTTGCAAGGAACGAAAGCTAAGTGGTTGGGCGAGAAAACTGGCGAAAATTCCCTGGTTCTCGGCACAACTCTAGCGATGAGCATTGACGGCGAAGCCTATGTGATGACTGTGATTGACAGCCGCACCAGCGGTGATAAACAAATTCGCCAGTCTATTTCTAAAATTGCCGATTATATTAGTAAGAATCCCAGTTTTTGATCGCTGGAATAGACAATTTATAGCGCGGGACGACTCACCCCAAAACCCACCGTTATTTTAAAAATGTCGCATCACAAACTCAGCGTTTCCGTCAAAGGAAAAGGATTTCCAATTCTCTGCTTGCACGGCCATCCAGGTTCCGGCTATTGTATGTCTGTCTTTACAGAACATTTATCAAAGCGGTTCCAGACGATCGCCCCAGACTTGCGCGGATATGGCAACAGCCGCACCTCAACTCCCTTTGACATGACCGACCACCTCCTCGATTTAGAAGCACTTCTAGACAGATTGGGAGTCGATCGATGTTTGGTAATCGGATGGTCTTTGGGAGGGATTTTGGCCCTGGAATTAGCGATGAAATATCCGCAGCGAGTCACGGGTTTGATTGTCCTCGCATCCGCCGCCAAACCGAGGGGAAGTCATCCTCCGATCTCTTGGCAAGATAACCTGTACACGGGTTTAGCCGGAATTATCAATTGGGCGATACCGGGTTGGCAGTGGAATATCAATACTTTTGGCAGGCGATCGCTCTTTCGCTACTTGATACAGCAGCATACAGCCACGCCTTACCGCTACTTAGCCGCCGCAGGTACTCCCGCCTACCTCCAAACTTCCAACACCGCCACCAAGGCTTTAAATACCGCTCTCAGGGCTGGATACGATCGACTCCCTGACCTCGGCGACATTCAATGTCCTAGTTTAGTGCTCGCCGGAGAGGACGATCGGCACATCACCTCGGCATCCAGTTTAGAAACAGCCCGACACCTCCACGACTGTCAGTGGGAGTGCTATCCCAACGCAGCCCACTTGTTCCCTTGGGAAATTCCCGATCGGGTGCTCGCAGACATCGATCGCTGGATTGAAAAATTTCCCCAAGCAGTTGTTCAACAGTTGACAGTTGACAGTTGACAGTTGACAGTTGACAGTTAAGAGCTACCTCTACCTAGAAGGAAGAGGATTGGAGTAATGAATAGTCTGATTTTAATTTCTCCCTCACTCGTGTTCCGGCTTTAAACCAATTCTTTCTGGTAATTAGGAGTGTTAATTTTTGAGTTTCCTAGTAGCAAACAATCGCCCAAAAGTCAAGAGTGTTGAATTTCAAATTCAACACTCTTGACTTTTTATCGATCGTTGCTAGCGGCTGCTAAAAAACAGGTAACATCCCTTTGTCACCAAGCTTTCCCAAATCATCTGCAATCGTCAAATCAATAGGTTTGCAGCGGTAAATCGAAACACTAAGACCTTCTGCACCTTCAGTTTCTATGTCTTCTACATATCCTGCTTTTGCAGCTTCCGCCTCTTGAGAAGTCAAGAACGGGCCAAAATAGTAAATGCAGCGCGGCGCTGAAGTTTTAACTTCAACCCACCAAGCCAATCCGAAAAAATTGAGCAAGCTAATCAAGAATTCTTTCATCTGCTTTTCTAATTTATTTAACGGTGTTTTCAGGGTGCTGCGGGCACGCGCTTTTGTTATTTACACGTGGCTGTACTGCTACCAAGAACCTATCCAAACCTATTTAAAGCTGATATCTAAATAGATTGGTTTTAAGTTCCTGTTTGAAAGTAGGGAGAAGGCCCCCTGCTACTTTCGCTTGTGCGTAAATTGGCTGAATGGCTATCCTTACTTGTTCGGGATATGCTGTCGATCGACTTTTGGTGGCATTCACCTCTTATTCCATCGCCCTAGCTGCTGATCGACCGGGAATAACCGGCATTGCTTTCAAGTCAGAGTTATCTGTTTGTTATTCAGCTTTAGCTCTAATTTGAGCGCCTATGCGGTGTTTTCCCAGATCACATTTTACTCGGTTTTCTGCGAATAAGGTCTAAGTAGCTAAAGCCAGCGATCGTCTGGCTTTAGCTACTTAATAAACTACTCTGTTGTACTCTTTTTTTCAACCACCTTCACGATCCGTGTACGTGAAACTTTTTGGGCCCGCGCTGGCGGTAAATTTCGTACAAAGCCATTCCCGTTGCCACCGAAACATTCAAGCTAGGGGTATTTCCTCTTAAAGGAATTGAAACTAATCCGTCGCAACTGCGCTGTATCAAAAGGCTCAAACCGTCAGCTTCACCGCCCACAACTAGAACAGTGGGCCCAGAGAACTTGACTGTCTCTACTGATTCACCGACGCCTGCGGCAGTGCCGTAAATCCAGAATCCAGCCTCTTTCAATTCTTCCAGCGCCCGGTTGAGGTTGACAACCCTTGCTACTGGCAGGCTTTCCAATGCCCCGGCTGCGACTTTTCTCACGGCTGACGTAATCCCAACGGCCCGGCGCTGCGGTATCACCATGCCCTGAGTTCCCAATGCTTCTGCGGTGCGAATAATCGCCCCTAGATTGTGTGGGTCGTTGAGTCCTTCTGCTACCACAATTACGGGATCTGCACAAGCAGACTTAGCCTTGGCTATCAGTTCCTTCAAATCCAGGTATTCGTGTGCTGATACTTGAGCAGCTACGCCTTGGTGGTTTGCCTTGCGCGTGATGTAGTCGAGGCGCAAATCATCAACTTCGTCAATGATGCTACCGTTGGCCTTGGCTTCGGTTAGCAAGCTGTGGAAGCGGGGATCGTAGCGCAGGTGCGGGACAACCCAGATCCGGTTGATCACTTGGTTTGCTTCTAAAGCGGCCTGCACTGCATGGCGCCCGTAAATCATGTCGTCTGTGTCTGTGTCTGGCTGCACGACGCTATTTGAGGCACTGTCAACCGGGCGGGTGTCTCTGTCTTTGTCTCTGTCTCTGAAATGGTTTCCCCGGAATTCCTGCGGGCTGCTGTCTTTGTCTTTGTCTCTGTCTTTGTAATAATTACCCCGGGAGTCCTGCGGGCTGCTGTTTCTGTCTCTATCTTTGTAATAATTTCCCCGGGATTCCTGCGGGCTGCTGTCTCTGTCTCGGAAATTGCCCCGAGATTCCTGCGGGCTGCTGTCTCTGTCTCGGAAATTGTTGCGGGCTGGCTGCGGGCTACCGTCTCTGTCTCGGAAATTGTTGCGGGCTGGCTGTGGGCTGCCGTCTCTGTCTCGGAAATTGTTGCGGGCTGGCTGTGGGCTAACGTCTCTGTCTCGGAAATTGTTGCGGGCTGGCTGCGGGCTACCATCTCTGTCTCGGAAATTGTTGCGGGCTGGCTGCGGGCTGCTGTATCCGTCTCCGTCTCCGTCTCTGTCTCTGTCTTTGAAAGGATTATTACGGCGAATGGACGGTTGGCTGTCGGAATCGGGTCTCCGTTTGTAAATCGATCGCACGACGGGCATTTCTCGGGATTGGGGGGAGAAGGTCGATCGTTTTTGAGGCGCGTCTACTCCTGGGCGACTGTCGGGACGGGGCTTGCGTTCAAAGCGGGGAAACGACGGTGGTGAGTCCTGACGGCGGCCTTCGCTTTTGAATGGTTTGCTGTCGGAATTCGGACGTGAGGAACGCGAAAAGTTGGGTTTGGTAAATTTTCTCATTGGTTTCTGGTGAGAGTCAAAGCGATTTGAGATTTGAGATTTGAGATTTGAGATTGCAGAATTGAGGGATCAATCTTGGAGCTTTGAGATTGAAGAATTGACTCTTGTGGGAGCCAGGATTTTTCTGTGTGAGAATTGCTAGTTGATAACTAATAAGTCCTGTTTATTCGATCGGGCTTTTTGCTGTTTTAGGTTGGCAGCCGTGCAAAAGTTGTTAATTAATCCCTCGCTCTTGGCAACTTTATAACTGCTAAATCCTTTAATTCTCAAGTTCTAAAAGTGCCAGAAGTTCGGTTAATCTTTCCGAATTGGTGAGGTACAAATATCCGACCAAAGTTTCTAAGCTGCTGGCTTGTTGGTATATCTCTGGATCGGCTCGCTTGGAACGGCCCGCTGCGGCATTGCGGCCGCGTTTGACAATTGCTAATTCTGTACTGTTCAAGTAAGGAGAGATCGATCGCAAATGACGCGCTTGAGTTTCGGCTCGTACTTGCCCCACCACCAATTCGTGATAAGCTTGCAATCTTCTGGGCGGTATTAAGTAACAACTCCGAATGTAGAGTTCGTATACTGCATCTCCCAAATATGCCCAGGCTGCGGGCGAAATCCTTTCTATTTCTGCTGGTGTAGCCCTCGCAGGATGAACTCGATTTAAACTGATATCAGTCAGACTCAGTTTGAGTCCGTCATCTGCTAGAGGCGACATACTTTTTTAAATAAAACTTCCGCACAGCTTGGTTTTTCTACAACTTACTTACTTATTTAGTCTTTCATCACTTCAGCAATTATAGCGACTGCACGGCTTTGTTAACCCGATCGCACTTGAGCTGGTTCCCTACTTCTTATACCATTTTTCTGCGTGTTTGCCACACATATTTTACTGCTACTCCACCGGAACTCTGAGTATCGGAGGAAGTAGCGGCAAGACCGATCGCAGGTTCGCGGAAAATCGGTATTGTTTTACAAGTACAACCATAAAAATTTGCTATCCAGCATTGAGAACCGGATAGCTAATTTAATCCACTTTGCCTTGACATACTCACCGTGCTCTCATGAGCGGTGATTCTTGACGCTTCATCGGGTGATGCTACCGAAGTAGTCTTACTCTCCCTCTGCGTCCGTTTAAAGTCTCCCAATGCCCTAGGTTGACTTAATTTATTCTAGCAAAAAGCCGTCCTTAAAGGACGGGGCTTGAATCCCATTTTTTTGGTCAAGCATCCTTGACGTTTTTTACCGCATCATCAACCGTCGGCTGCAAAGACAAAAATTTCTCTAAGCGAACCAGTTTAACAGTCTGAGTTACGCGGGGATTTGAGACAATTTGCAATGTCCCCTCCAAGGTTTGGGCTTTCTTCACAAGTTGGACAAGTGCGCCCAAGCCGGAACTGTCCACAAAGTCTATCTGAGACAAGTCCAAAATTATGTGTTTTGGGCCCTCGTCAATAAATTTGCTTAGTACCTTCCGAAAAGTGGCCTCAGAAAAAGCGTCCAGCAGGCCAGTCAGGCGAAATAACTGATAGTTATTCCTGACTTCGCGAGTGCCTCTGAGGCTAACGGTCAGGGTCAATGACTCAGGAATGACACCCTCCTAGCTAGATATGGCTTAAAGTTGAGGATTCATTATACGAGTTTTTTGGTCTTTTGTCTACTGTTTTTTAGTTGACTGTTGACTGTTGACCACTCACTGCTGAGCCAACAGCCAACTGACTGATGACTAAGCTGCTACTTTCTGATTTTCTCGCATTGACTGCACGAATCGATCGAACAAATAGTCAGCGTCGTGCGGGCCCGGACTGGCTTCGGGGTGGTACTGGACTGAGAACAGGGGCAGGGTTTTGTGCTTCAATCCGGCTACGGTGCGATCGTTCAAGTTGAGATGAGTAATTTCGACTTCCGGGACGAGGGAATCCGGGTCGATCGCAAAACCGTGATTTTGGCTAGTAATTTCTATTTGCTGGGTTAAACCCGCTGGATGATTTAAGCCCCGGTGGCCAAACTTGAGTTTAAAAGTTTCTGCACCCAAGGAAATCCCCAGAATTTGGTGTCCCATGCAGATCCCAAATACAGGTTTGTCCGACTTCAACAGAGCTTTTGCAGTCGCGATTCCTTCCGTTACCGTGGACGGATCTCCCGGCCCGTTGGACAGAAAAATGCCGTCCGGGTTGTATTTGAGAATTTCTTCTGCGGATGTGTCAGCGGGTACAACAATCACCCGACAGCCATAACTCGCCAAACGCCGCAGGATGTTGCGCTTGATCCCAAAGTCGATCGCCACCACCGTCCACATTTCACCACCAGCGGGTTTTACTGTGGGACTGAACTCCCAAACCGAGTCTGTGGCTTCCGACCACTCGTAAACCTCGCGGGTGGTCACTTCCCGAACCAGATTCAGCCCGGCCATGCTGGGGGCGTCTTGTACTTGCTCCAAAAGCTCCGCCTGGTCGAGAATCACCGTCGAAATGCCGCCGTTGATCGCTCCCACAGTGCGAATTTTGCGCGTCAGGGCGCGGGTATCGATGCCGTAAATCCCGGGGATGTCGTACTGTTTTAGGTAGTCTTGCAGAGATTGCGAGCAGCGCCAGTTACTGGGGCGGCTGCATACGTTCCGGGCGATCGCACCTCGAATTTGCGGGCGCGAGGACTCCTCATCTTCGAGATTTACCCCGGTATTGCCCAATTCTGGGTAAGTAAAAGTGACAATTTGACCGCAATAGCTGGGATCGGTCAATACTTCTTGGTAGCCGGTCATTCCCGTATTGAATACTACCTCGCCAACAACGGTGGCGTCAGCGCCAAAAGACCAGCCTCGGTAAGCAGTACCATCAGCCAGGACTAGGAGAGCGGGTTGTGCAGTTGAAAGTGACATGAGATCCTTGAATTACTTTCGTGTGCTTTAACTCTTATCACTCGCAGGGATTTGATGCTAGCCGGTAATATACAGATATTATTTGAATTTGTGCAAGAGCCACAAGTGCAAATTCTGGATCTCCCCTGCGCCAGCAATTTATCGGCCAGCAGCTTTGGTGTGCGGGTCGAAAGTCTAAATGTATACCAAAAGACCGTTGTCATTGTTACGATCGACCTACAGATTTCAAACAAACCATGGCCCGCAAATCTCCCTTGCCTTTACTCTCCCACTCAAAAAAGCCGATGCTGAACTCTCAAAACCCGCGCCAACCTTTACTGGCTTTAACAGCGGTTATTTCTCTGAGCAGTTCAATTTTAGTTTGCGCCGCAGTCAACGCCTCGCGAGTCGCAGCTCAAGAAATCGAGGGGTGCTTCCTCCGCAACTCCAAGGGCCAAACTGTCAACTTGAGCAGTTCTGTCTGCGGTTTTGTCCCCCAAGAATTGAGCCCCGCGACTGCGCCGGAGACTAACTCGGGAGTATTTCTGGTCAAAATCAAACGCCGAGATGCAAATATCCCAGTCATAGAAGTCACCTTTAACGGCAAACAAAAGTTCGATATGATGGTAGATTCTGGAGCCAGCCGTACAGTAATTACGCCAGCAATGGCTGCTGCTTTGGGGGTAGTTGCTAAAGGAACCGTGCAAGCACAAACTCCGAACGGAGTGGCAACTTTTTCCCTCGGCAATGTTACTTCAATCGAAGCTGGCGGTTTGGCAATTAAAGATGTAGTTGTACCGATATCGCCCGCACTAAATATCGGACTGCTGGGTCAAGATTTTTTTGGTAATAAAGATGTGACTATTAAGCAAGATGTGATTGAATTTCGATCGCGCTCTTAACAAGAAGTTAGTTGTTAGTTGTGATTTGTTATTTGTTAGAGGGCAATTCATGAATTGCCCCTACCGAATGGTTTCCAACCTTACCGATTTAAATCCATCGGTAGGTTTCAATGTAGGGGCAATTCATTCTCAAGAAAACGATAATTTTGTAGGGGTCGTGCCCCCGTGCCGACCCTCTTCATCGGCATTTTGTATGTGTTTGAGAGCTCGGGCGGGCACTCTTGGCACCGCCCCTACAAGAGAATGAAATAGCCCTGGGTTTCAATGTAGGGGCAATTCATGAATTGCCCTTCTTATTTGAGGGGTAACACCCTCTCTTGATTCACCAACAGTCTCTTTCAATCGCCGAATCATCATGGAGATGGCAAACCAGGATTTGATCTAAAAACAGTCAACATTCAGCAGTCAACATCATAAAGAGTGCAACCAGAATTGATATGACTTCAATTCAAAAACTCAACCAACTGCTGCAACTTCAACCAAGATTCGCCACTCGATAAAATCTCATAGGCAAAAGAAACCCCTGCTGCGTGTTCTCCCAGAGGAATTACACCTCCCACCTGAAGCGCCAAAGACGCATTTAAAGCTACAACATCCATTTGTGGTCGCGTACCTTTGCCTTGCAAAACGTTCCGCAAAATCTCGGCGTTTTCCTCAACATTTCCGCCTTTTAACGAGCCGATCGCACTTGGCTTCAATCCTACCCGTTCAGGGTGTAAAGTAGTCAGTTCAACTTGGCCACCCGACAAAACCGCCAAATCAGTCACATCACCTAAACCCGCTTCATCCAACTTTTCTCTACCGTGCACGACTACCGCCAACTCAGTCCCCAACTCGCCCAAAGCTTCCGCGATAGTTGATACCAGACTAGGATCGAACACCCCGATTACCTGCCCTGTAGGGCGCATAGGATTGACAAGAGGCCCTAAAAGGTTAAAAATAGTCCGCACCTTCAAAGTGCGCCGGAGCGACGCTACAGCCTTAAGTGCGGGATGCCAGCCGGGAGCAAATAAAAAGGTGATGCCTACTTCGTCCACAGCGGCTTTTACCTTCGCAGGATCGGCGTTGAGATTGACTCCCAAAGCTTCCAACACGTCAGCAGAACCGACTTTGCTCGATGCCGATCGATTTCCGTGTTTGGCGACTCGAACTTTGCCAGCGGCGGCGACAAAGGCGACAGCAGTGGAAATATTAAAGGTGGAAGCGCCATCGCCACCAGTGCCGCAAGTATCAATTAATTTGAAATTTGAGATGGGAGAGTTGGGATCGAAAACACTCTCCGATTTGCCTGCTAGGGACTGAGACTGCAACACCTGAGCCATTCCTGCCAATTCTTGGGCACAGATGCCTTTGGCTTGGAGGGCTGCTAAAATCGCGCCGGAAAGTACCGGGGGAATCGCTTCGGCGAGCCATCCCTGCATTAAGTTGGCTGCTTCGGGGCGCGAGAGAGATTGTCTGTCTAACAGTTGTTGTAGCAGGGTTGGCCACAGAGGAGAAGCGGCGGATAAGTCTGGTGTTGCAAGTACGGGAGAATCAGTCATGTAGCGACAATAATTTTTTGGCTGGGGTGTGCTTGAGGACTGGAGGGTCGATCGGGATTTTAGCAGACTTGCCGACCAAATGAGAGCGCGCCCAGACCCAGATTTTTGCCTCGATCCCAGCAACGCGGCAGAATTTACCCGCCCGCAGCAGCCGAATATGAAGTTTTTGATACAACAATGCTCTCCCAGATTGTGACAATTTTAAATAAGGTGCTCATCTGGTGAAGATCGATCGACCGTCAACCACCGCCTCAAAAACGGCAGTTGGTACTGTAGCGAAAGCTCGATCGATCTAGAAGTCACTCTCGCAACAGCAGAAACAGGCTTGCAGCTAACTAATTTCAGGGTGTGCAATTACTCATATATTCACGGAGCTTTTAACGGGCGAGTAGGGACAAAGGCACTGCCCATATGTCAACTTAACGTTAAACCCAGTCAGAGACGGTTGTTTGACTATTAAGGCCAGATCCCCCCGGCGCCCCCCTTAAGAAGGGGGGGATAAGAGTCCGATCTTTCGTCCCCCTTCCCCCTTGGGGGGGCTAGGGGGGGTGGGGGATGCGAGGGGGATCTAGACTTGGCTATGAACAAGAGATACAAAGGCTTTCAGGCTTAAGTTGACACCTATGGGCACGGCGCCGTGTCCCTACGGGGAAATAACCATAGTAACAAAAACAGATAGATTAGCAAATCTGATTTTAAATAGTCATTTGTACCTCCAGCAAAAAACAAGCCAAATTCGTTAAACCTCCACAATTCTATTAACAACTAACAGCGTAGTAAATGAAGTGAACAAATATAGCAGTCTCCTTGAAATATCGACACTGCTAATAAACAGCCAAAAATATTGAATCTTTCAAGAAAATCAAACGGGGTATTCAAAAGTGAGACAACAAAAACTAGAAAACACAATGATCGAGTGTAAATTAGAAAACAAAGCGATCGATTGCCTGAATATCGAGGAGGCACTACACAAAATGGAAGCAAAATACTACAGTATGTTTGAAAATGCTGTTTCCGGCATTTTTCAGACAACGCCCGAGGGACAGTACCTCAGCGCCAACCCCGCTCTGGCTCGCATTTATGGGTACGATTCCGCAGCAGAATTGATGGGGAGCCTGACCAACATTAGCGATCAGCTTTACGTTGCTCCCGATCGCCGCAGCGAGTTTGTTTCCGTTTTGCAAGCCCGTGGCGTCGTATCTGATTTTGAGTCACAGATTTATCAGCAAGATGGCGCAATAATTTGGATTTCCGAAAATGCCCGCGCCGTCCGCGATACAGCCGGAGAATTGCTTTATTACGAAGGCTTTGTGGAAGATATTACTCAGCGCAAAAAAGCAGAAGCTGCACTGCGAGAAAGTGAAGAACGCCTGCGAATGGTAATTGAAGGAGTTAAAGATTATGCTATATTCATGTTAGATACTAATGGATATGTAGCTAGCTGGAATTCTGGAGCAAAACGGATTTTGGGGTATACAGCCAATGAAATAGTTGGGAAAAGTTCCGACTGCTTTTATACCTCTGAAGATATTACCATTGGCAAACCACAAGAAAAATTAGTCACAGCTACCGCAGCAGGTAGATATGAAAGTGAAGGCTGGCGGTTTCGCAAAGACGGCTCCCGATTTTGGGCGAATATTATTGTGACTCCTTTGCGCGATGAACGCAAGGAATTACAGGGTTTTTCTCAAGTAATGCAGGACATTACCAAGCAAAAGCGGGCCGCCGAGGAAAAAATGCAGTTGATTGCTTCTTTGCAGGCGTCGGAAAAGAAGTTTCGCACTCTGTACGAATCGACGACAGATGCGGTAACATTGCTAGACGAACAGGGTTTTTTGGACTGCAATCCGGCTACTTTAAGGTTATTTGGATGCAGCACAGAATCGGAGTTTTGCGGCAAGCATCCTTCGGAATTTAGCCCGCTGTTGCAACCAAACGGACAAGATTCTATGACTCTGTATCAAGAGCGAATTAATACGGCTCTAGAAATGGGAAATTGCCGTTTTGACTGGATGCACTGCCGCTTCGACGGTTCCGAATTTTCGGCGGAAGTGCTGCTAACTTCTATGGATATTGGCGGCAAAATGGGGCTGCAAGCTGTGGTGCGTGATATCACCTATCGGGTGCAGGCCGAGGAGGCTCTGAAGCAGGCTAACGAGGTATTGGAATGTCGGGTTAAAGAGCGGACAAGTCAGTTGGAAGCAGCTATTAAACAGTTGAGTTTGTCGGAAGAAAAGTTTTCTAAGGCTTTTCGATCTAGTCCCGATCCGATGACTATTACTACTTTTGCCCAGGGGCGATTTATTGAGGTTAACGACAGTTTTTTATCGGCACTTAGTTACTTTAGAGAGGAGGTAATCAATCATACAGTACCGGAATTAAATATTTGGGTAAACCCCCAAGACCGAATTGATTTCAGACGAAATTTGCAGGAACAAGGTGTTGTTCGCAGTCAGGAATGTGAGTTTCAGACGAAGTCGGGATCGGTGATGGTATGTCTGCTGTCAGCGGAATTGATTAATTTGGACGGCGAACTCTGTATGCTGGCGGTGATGACGGATATTACCGATCGCAAACACGCAGAAGAAGCCCTACGGGAAAGTCAGCGGGCATTGTCTACGCTGATGAGTAATTTGCCGGGGATGGCCTACCGTTTTCGCAACGATCCCGATCGCAGTATGGAGTTTGTCAGCGAAGGTTGCTATCAGTTAGCCGGCTATTCTCCTGAAGAATTTATCGGGACTCGCCAAGTTTCGATCGCCAAATTGACTCACCCGGACGATCGCGATATTTTATGGAATGCCGTACAAGTTGCCTTGGAAGAAAATCGACCATACCAGCTAAACTACCGAATTACCACTAAAAACGGCGAATTAAAATGGGTTTGGGAGCAAGGTTTGGGAGTATTTTCCGACACCGGAGAATTGCTCGCTTTGGAAGGGTTAATTACTGATATTTCCGAGCAAAAACGCAGTGAAGCAGCTTTGTTGCGATCGCAAACAGAGTTAACCCAACAAAAAATTCAGCTCGAAAATACTTTGCACGAATTGCAGCAAACTCAAGCAGTATTGATTCACACTGAAAAAATGTCTACTCTCGGTCAAATGGTAGCAGGTGTCGCTCACGAAATTAACAATCCCGTTAGCAGCGTCTGCGGCAATCTCGTTCACGTCGGCCACTACACGGAAGATTTGCTGGATTTGATCGATATGTACCAGCAGCACTGCCCGCAGCCGCCGGCATCAATTCAAGATAAAATTGAGGATATCGAATTACAGTTTTTGCTAGAAGATTTGCCGAAAGCGATGTCTTCGATGCAGATTGGAGCCGATCGCATTCGGGAAATTGTCCGATCGCTCAGAACTTTTTCCCGCAAAGATGATTCTCAAATGAGCAAGGTTAACCTGCACGAAGGGATTGAAGGAACGCTACTAATCTTGCAAAGCCGCCTGAAAGCGCGCGGTAACTATCCAGAAATTGCCGTCATTAAGGACTATGGAAATTTGCCTTTGGTTGAGTGTTATTCGGGTAAAATCAATCAGGTGTTTATGAATTTGATCGGTAATGCGATCGACGCGATCGAGGAATACAACGAAGGGCGATCGGTTGCTGAAGCCAAAGCTAATCGCAGCAAGATTAAAATTAGGACTGAAGTCCAAAACTCCAATGCTATCATTCGGATTTCTGACAATGGCCCGGGTATGCCAGAAGAAGTTTGCCAGCAATTATTCGATGCTTTTTTTACCACCAAACCCGCAGGTAAAGGCACTGGTTTAGGCCTGTCAATATCCTACAAAGTTATCGAAGAACACGGCGGCAAGCTTAGCTGCGTGTCTGCACCGGGCCAAGGAGCTGAGTTTCTCATCGAAATGCCGATCGAGCAAATTAGTCATTAGTCATTAGTCATTAGTCATTAGTCATTGGTTATTTGTGACTGTTGACTGATGACGCTCGATTGCTAACCAATGACTACTGATATCAAATCGGTTTGCATCGGCATGATATAAACGGAGAAGACGGAGGAGACCGCGAGTGCCTTTGTCCCTACCGCAATCAATTGTAGGGACAAAGGCACTCGCCGTCTCCTCGCTTATTATTCCGGCACAGCCGGAATTGATATGACAAATGACAACTGTCAACTGTTAACTGTCAACTGATTACTGACACCTTTCCAAATAAATTCGAGCCACCTTATCCCCCGGATTTTGCTGCAAACAATCCGCAAAAAGTCCCGCAGATTCCCTAAAACTCTTCATATTGTACAAAGACAAAGCCTCAGCAAACACTTGCAAAGTTGCCAACTTCCCCGCTTTAACGAACGGCAAATCCGCATCAAAAACTTCATAAACAGTCACCCATTCAGACTTACCCTTAACCTGAACCCGATCGATTACCCGAATTGCATAATCAGCGGGATTTGTCAAGCGCTCGAAAGTATGCTGAGTAATCAACAGCGCCACCCCATAATTCTTCGTCAAACTTTCAATCCGAGAAGCCAAATTAACCGCATCGCTAATCACAGTACCGTCCATCCGGCTGTTTCCGCCCACTATACCCAAAATCAAAGAACCAGTATTGATTCCCACCCCAATCTGAACCGGGACATCGCCCGCAGAAACGCGATGTCGATTGTATTCAGCAAGAGTATGCAGCATTGCAATTCCCGCTTTCACAGCATCATCAGCACCCTCGCTAAACAAAGCCATAATTGCATCGCCAATATATTTATCAATAAACCCCTGATTTTCCACAATCAGCGGTTCCATTCGACTCAGATAAGAATTTATAAATTGAAAATTTTCTTGCGGTGTCATCTGTTCCGAGAGAGTAGTGAAATCGCGGATATCAGAAAACAAAATCGACATTTCCAACTCCACCGCTTCTCCCAATTTAATATCAACAATACTGTCACATCCCAAAAAAGATAAAAACTGATTGGGTACAAAGCGACTTGTCGCCTCAGCGATTTCTAATTCTGCATCTAGTGAAAGTTCCAAACTGCAATTGACATCAAAGAGCTCCTCAATAAACTTTTTGCGATCGGCCTCAGCTTCTTTGCGTTCCGTGATATCTTGAAGAGTGTTGATAGCATAGACAATTTGGTCGTGTTTATCGTAAATCGGGGTAGCATGAATTTCTAGGGGAATAACCTTATTGCCGTGTCTGACTTCTAAATCGTCAGCCACCGAAGTTTCGCCCCTCAATGCCCGCATGATAGGCAAGTTTTCGACAGGGCAA
Source organism: Cyanobacteria bacterium OTE_58_metabat_593 (assembly GCA_031372825.1). GTDB lineage: Bacteria > Cyanobacteriota > Cyanobacteriia > Cyanobacteriales > Microcoleaceae > Microcoleus. The sequence continues at coordinate 16,867 of JANMLZ010000170.1, forward strand.
TGTTCAAGAGTGCCTGCTTGATAAAGTTGATAAACCTCTGACAATTGTTCGGTCGGAATATCGGGCACAACTCCTTTATCAAATATCTCTTTTGCTTTTTTATTAATATAGTAAAGTTGTCCCTCCGCATTCAGCACACCCACCCCCACCGGCATTGCTTCCAAAAACTGCATCAAGCGATTTTCGTTGTCGTGGAGTTTGGCAATCAGTATCGCTTGCTCTCCATTTAACTGTGCCAACTCCTGATTCATTTGCTGGAGTTGGGCATTTTGTTCGGTCAGTTGTTTATCTTGAAGATAACTATTTAATGCTTCTTTAACCGTCAATTTCAAATCTTCAGCTTGCCAAGGTTTGGTAATATAACGATATAAGTTTGCCGAGTTGATAGCACGGGCGATCGCCTCAACATCTGCTTGCCCCGTCAGCATAACTTTTATAGTTTTCGGCGAAATGAGATGAGCCTGTTTTAACAGCTCATCTCCCTTCATCCCAGGCATAATGTGGTCGGAAATAATTAAAGGAATTTCATCCCCATTCTCTAGCAATTCTTCAATTAACTCTAATGCCTCTTCTCCACCTTCAGCAATTTCTATTATATAATCATTGCCGACAGCCTCTTGCAGTTCTGCTTTCAGGCTCCTGAGTACAGTTTTTTCATCATCGACGCAGATAATTACCTGTTGGTTCATAGTTTAGATAAACCAGATTTAATAGTTGCCACCAACTCGGCTTCCGACCAAGGTTTAGATAAGCATCTATGAAGATTTGCCTCTTTTATTGCCCGCTCTATCGCTACTTCATCAGCTTGACCAGTTAGCATAATTTTAATAACATTTGGGTATTTTTCGTGAATGCGAATCAGCAACTCATCTCCTTTAATACCGGGCATTAACCAATCAGAAATAATCACAATAACACTGGCTTCATCGTCATAGATTTCGCTGATTACATCTAAAGCCTCCTCAGCATCTTCAGCTCCTTCATAGGTGTAAGCATTTCCAAATTCTGCTGCTAGCTGCGTCCTAAGACTGTCTAACACCATTCTCTCATCGTCAACGCACAAAATAACTGGTTTAGACATTTATTCTTTCTCCTTTTTAATTGTCAGTAGTAGTAAAAGTAGTCAAGTGTATTAGTAAGCCCGATCGCATTTTAAGATGCCACAAGCCAACCGACGATCGCCAAATCCTCTCCCTGTCGCCCCAGTCGTCGAAACCAATAAATCTCTATCTGTAGCAGCTTAGCTGAGCATAACGCATCGTACTGCGGTTTTACCTTGGTTTCCGGTAGAATTCAAGTTATTGAGTTCAAAACGCTTTAAATTTTGGCATCCTCCCAATGGGGTAGATTGAAGGTTGGGTGCAACATCTCAGGTGTAACCAAGTAAAACCCGAGATGCTGCACCCTATTGACTTATACGCCACTCATGGGCAAGAAAACATTAAATGTAGTTTTACCAGGAATTGATTCCACTTCAATTTTCCCCTGGTGTTTCTCAATAATCTTCTTCACAATATCTAGTCCCAATCCGCTGCCTTCTCCTGCCGGCTTAGTAGTAAAAAACGGGTTAAATATTTTCGCTTTTATCTCTTCTGGTATCCCCTGACCGCTGTCGGTAATGCTAATCTTAGCCTGCTGGTCTTGCTCAGTCAACTCAATTGTTAACGTGCCTCGATAATTCATTGCTTGCAAAGCATTGTGAACTAAATTTGTCCAAACTTGATTCAGTTCGTCGGGGTAGCACAGCAACGGCGGTATTTCGGCGTAGTTTTTGACTACCTCCACTCCCTGTTTGAGTAAATTTTGATAGAGGGTTAAGACTGTTTCAATCCCTTCTGCAATGCTGGCTGCTGTTTTTTCGCCCGACTGTTCGTAGCGGGCATAGGTTTTTAAGGCAAAAACTACTTTTGATGCTCTGTCTGTGGCTGTATTGATAGTAGCGAGGCCTCTCTTTAATTCAGAAAGTTTGTAAGCGATGTCTAGGATGTGCAAACTGTCGGGTTTTTGCAGCAGGGGAACAAAGGTATCAATTTCATGATAAACCCCCATCATCACTAGGCGATCGGCTACGGTATCGCCACTTTCAATTCCGAATTCTTCCAGTTGGCTTCTCAAAGCTCTCTTCAATTTGCGTTCTTCTTTGGTTGATAGTGTTGCTTCTTGTTGGATCGATCGCTGAAGTAACTCTAAGAAATTCTTCCCTTCTTTTGGGGAGAGAGATTGAAAAAGTACGGGCAACTGTTCTAGGGTTTGATTCAAGAATTTGGTAACATTTCCTGCCGAGGAACGAATTGCGCCCAGGGGAGTGTTAACTTCGTGGGCAACTCCAGCAACCAGTTGTCCTAAAGCGGCCATTTTTTCTGATTGAATCAATCCTTCTTGGGTGGCTTCGAGTTGTTGGAGAGTGTCGCTTAGTTCCTGATTTTTGGAGTGCAACGCTGATTCAGCTTGTTTGCGATCGCCGATTTCTCGCCAAACTGTATGCAGAATTTCCTTACCATCTACAGGAATTAGAGTCAGCAATACTTCCACCCAAAAGTCTTCTCCGTCGATGCGGCGGTGCATCCATTCAAACCGATAGCTACCTTGCGAGAAGGCTATAGCAATCATCTCGTTAGCTTTCTCAAAAGATAGACGATTATCTGGTTGAATTTCGGGAGAAAGCTGAGAAGGATGTAGGGAAAGAAACTGTTTTTTGTTGCCACAGCGCATCATTTTAAGGGTTGCGGAGTTGCAGTCGATAAAAACACCTCCATCTAACAGCAAAATAGCATCGGCTGAGTGCTCGTAAAGTTGTCGAAAACGAGCTTCTGACTGCTGCAATTCTTGGGTACGTTCTTCTACTTTAGTTTCTAAATTAGCATAAAGTTGGGCATTTTCAATCGAAATTGCCGCTTGAGAGGCTAAGATAGTTAAGACGGCCAGGCGATCGTCCGTAAAAGCATTAGTCACCAGATTATTTTCTAAGTAAAGAATGGCGATCGGCTTTCCTTGATGTTGAATCGGCAGACACAAAACCGACTTTGGCTGATGCTGGATGATATAAGAGTCAGCAGCAAAGGTAGCCTCAGTCATCGCATCGTCTATTACCAGAGTTTCTTGGGTGCGTGAGACATAGTTAATAATTGCGATCGGAATTTCGTTGGACTCAGCAACGGGAGTTGATTTTAGGTTGCATGATTCATCACTCATACATTGAACAGCGACGAATAAGGAATCTCCTTCGATCAAAATCATCGCTCCTGTTTCTGCTCCCGCATTCTCCATCATCACTTGCATCAAAGTGGAGAGCAACTTATCGAGATTAATTTCGCCTGACAGTGATTGAGATGCTTTGATTACTGTAGCCAAGTCCAGAATTTGTGAAACACCTGAAGTAGTGCCTGCAACAGTTCCAGTCATCATTTGAGCAATTGTTTCGCCTGTGTTTAAGCTCGTTTTCTGATTTAAAATAGGCGTCAGTAATTGGGGATAGCGTTTTTCTAAATCCTCAACTTTAGCTTTAGCACCCCAGCGTGCATAGGCGTAGTAAGCATCAGTGAGATAGACTTGGGCAATCTTCTCTTTGCCCCAGTTTAGATAGAATTTAGCCACGAGTTCATTAGCGAGTGCTTCTTCATTGATGTACTCGTTTTCTTGAGCGAGTTGAATAGCGCGATCGTAATAATCCATTGCCTCCATATTTTGACTTAAAACTCGATGTCGTTCAGCCTCTACTAAATACCATTTATGCAAATAATTCATGGGAGCATTTTGCGCCCACTGATGCAGAGTAGTTTGATGGTTTTCCACTAAGGCAAGAATTTCAGTTTGCTCAATTGCTGACTGTGCGGGAAAAAGTGCCAGATGGGTAAGGGCGGCATAAAAATGGAAAATGGGAACAAAAGTCGATCCCGATACTCCCATCACATACTGTTTAATTTGGGTAATATTGTCTAGGGCAGCCGTGTAGTTTCCATAATAGTAAGCAAGCAGCAGTTTGAAGATGCAGGCACAGGCGATCGCCGTGAATTCATTGTCCTGATAGTGCTTGGGAATCATCACAGTTTCATCGTAGGCTTCGCCGATTAAGCAATCCGAGTGAATACGGGTTTCCCTCAAGTTCTGCACCGTCTGCTGAATCATATCCAAATAAATCTGAGCAGAATATTGTTTCAACTGCGCCATAACAGCCCTATAACCTGCTATTTCTGGTTCCCAACTGTCTAGTTCTACCCCAGCGAATAAATTGGTATAAAAATAAATATATATGTTGTAGCCAGCGTCTACAAAGCCGCCAGTTTCCATGCCAGCCGTAAAGCCATCTTTCAGCGTCGGTATCGTTGCCAGCAGAGGTTCTTGGTGATGCTGAATCCAGCCACCAAACAAAAGTAGAACTGTGGACTTGAATTCGGGCACATTGAACCGTGAGAGCAATGATAGTCCCAATTGCCCAAACCTATAGCCCGTTTCCACCTCTTGTAAAAAGGCACACAGCACCATTCCGTGAATCGCATACCCCACCGTCGATGCGGGTGCATTCCCAAATTGGAGCGATAAACTCACCATCGTCGAGCTCAGCAGGGGCAGCAAACCGGGCATTCCCTGAAAAATGGTTGGAAACAACATACTAGACAGTTGCATAGCTGCCTGAGTCTGTGGATTTGTCATCACAGGTAAGTCAACCAGTTCCTCAATCTTTCTACCTTGGAGTTGGGCAGCAAGGGCTTGTAGCGCTGTGTCCATCTTCGCTTCATCGGGTTCGGCAGGGAGTTCAATTCCCAATTGTAAGAGTGCATCTCTGGCGACTGCGATCGTTTGTAACACCTTGCTCTGGGCTGTCTGAGCGGCAATTTGAATTTGGTAAATTTTAACTTTGTCTAAAATTGTCTGAGCTTCTTGCAACACCAGTGCTGCCGTCTCTTCCATGCCATCAAGGTCAGCATTCAAATAGGCGGCTTCGGCAGCAGCAACATAGAGATTCAGAGTCAATTCATACTGACTTTGCCAGCAGTTGGCCCTCAAGATCTCAATCCCTGTTTGCAGGTAGATATTTGCCGCAGCATAAGCAGTTGAAGCTAAAGCTTTACCTCCGGCAATTAAATTTAATTGAGCTAGTCGATCTCGCTCTGTTTGAGCGGTAATTAACTCCACCCCCATATTCAACTGGTTGACAATATCAAAAATTTTCTCTTCTCTTTCTGCTTCAGGAGTATTCCTCAACAGCAGTTGACCAATTTCGAGATGGGTTGACTGTTTCTGGGATTCGGGAATCAGAAAATATGCTGCTTGCTGCACTCGATCGTGTAAAAACTTGTAGGGAACTGATAACTCCGGCGTTTGTGCAACTTCAACTGAGTCCGAGTCTTGAAAAAACTTGTAAATTTCACTAATCGGAATAACTAACCCTTCTTGCAACGCTTTCCACAAATCAGTGGCTGTCTCACTCTGAGATTTTTCATGAACAATTGCCAGGGTTGCCAAGTCAAATTGGTTGCCAATACAAGCTGCAAGTTTCAGAACATTCTGGGTATTTATCGGCAACTTTTGCAACTGAATCGCCATAAATTCGACCACATCATCGGTCAAAGCTAGCGTCTTCACTTGGGCAATATCCCATTGCCAACCCCCCCCTGCACCCCCTTGCCAAGGGGGTGCAGGGGGGGTAAAATCAAAGGTAATTAACCCATCTTTATGAAGAGATTTGAGAAATTGAGTAGCAAAAAAAGGATTGCCTTTGGTTTTAGTAAAAATTAGTTTTGTCAGAGAAATCGTCTTTTCTGGCGGACAGGAAAGAGTATCAGAAATCAAGCGATTCAGGGAAGTTTGGTATAAGGGTGCTAAAGTAATTTGGTTGACTGTTGCCGAGTATTTGCGAATCTCATCCAAGGTCAGTATCAGTGGATGGGCTGGAAAAACTTCATTGTCCCGATACGCTCCGATTAACAACAGATAGCGGGTATTCGTCTCGCTCATTAACAATTGCATTAGCTTCAATGAAGCGGAGTCTGCCCACTGCAAATCATCCAAGAAAATCACTAAAGGATGTTCTTCGGTTGCGAACACTCTGATGATTTTATGAAATAAGAGATTGAAGCGATTTTGAGCGGCATTTCCTTCTAGTTCTGGCACTTGTTGCTGCTTGCCAATCAGGTGTTCTAATTCTGGGATAACATCAATAATGACTTGACTGTTTCCGCCCAATGCCTCTAATATTTTGACTTGCCATTTCTGCACGTCAGCAGCACTTTCGGCAAGTAATTGCCGGATTAAATTCTGGAATGCTTGTACCCATGCAGAAAAGGGAATATCGCGCTTGAATTGGTCAAATTTTCCTTTGATGAAGTAACCCCTTTGACGGACGATGGGTTTGTGAACTTCGTTAACCACGGCGGTTTTGCCAATGCCGGAAAAGCCTGCAACTAGCATGATTTCGCTGCTGCCTTCGCTGACGCGATCGAATGCCTCTAATAGTGTCTTAACTTCAGTTTCTCTACCGTAGAGTTTTTCTGGAATAGCGAAGCGATCGCAAATATCCCTATTTCCCAAAACAAACTGGCTAATGTTGCCATTTTCTTGCCATTCCTGCCAGCATTTTTCTAAGTCGTATCGCAGTCCAGCAGCACTTTGATAGCGTAATTCTGGAGTTTTTGCCATCAATTTGATAATGATATTATTTACCGTCACCGGGATAGTTGGGGCTAGAACTATTGGCGGAGTTTGCATCTTGGCAATATGACAGTGAACTAGCTCCATTGGATCGGTAGAGTTAAAGGGTAATTGCCCTGTTAGCAGTTGGTAAAACGTGACTCCCAGGGAGTAAAAGTCGGTGCGGTAGTCGATGCCCCGATTCATTCGTCCCGTCTGTTCTGGGGACATATAAGCTAGGGTTCCTTCTAAGACGTTGGGATTTTCGATCTCCTGGTTTTCTCTGGGTAGAAGTGAGGAAATGCTGAAGTCAATTAGTTTTACTTCTTTAGTTTGAGGATTAATTATAATATTCTGGGGCTTGATATCTTTGTGAATTATTCGGTTGTGATACAGTCCTTCTAGGGTTTGGACGCTCTGAATGGCGATCGGCAAAAATTCATCTAGCGGTAGGGGTGAATTCTGCGGGGAGGAAACTTCAGAGTTACTTGATTGGATATTATCCAATTGCTTGGCATTAGCAGTATACTCAGCAAGGGAAACACCGTTAACATCTTGCATTACCAGAGCAAAAGCATTGCGGTAGTTTAAGAGTGCAATGGGTTTGACTATTCCAGGCAAGTCAAGATTTTTGGTAATGGTGTACTGATTCCGAAACTGTATGAGTTCGCTAAAAGTGGGATACTCGCTCAATAGCAGTTTGATAATTACTTTTTGGTTTGATTCAGAAACTGCTCGATAAACCTGTGTTCTAGAGCCATTGTAGATTTGCTCAGTGAGGCGATAGCCGGGAATTGTTAACAAGTTATTAGTCATGGCTAAGAGGTTAAATAAAGATTTTATATCAATTCCGGCTGTGCCGGAATGACAAGCGAGGACACGGCAGTGCCGTTTCTTGCGCCGTGATTAATTATTGTAGGGACACGGCACTGCCGTGTCCTGATTTCGGGTAATATTAATTCCGATGGAACCGGAATTGATAGCTACCGGAGGCTGAAGCGGTAAGGTGCGATTCGGCGCACCCTACAGAATAAAGTTTATGCGCCCAAGACTATTAGTTTGAAATTATTGGCTGTTCAAATTTTAGAGGCTCGGGCTGAAATTAATTAGGTTTTCCACCGCTATTTTAAGATTTTCGACATGGACTAAATGATGTGCGATGAAAGACGGACACACCGCAGCGTTCTAAAGCTAATTTATGTTTAGCTGTACCATATCCCTTGTTATTTGTCAAGTCATATTCAGGATACTTAACAGCCAAGCGTAGGATTAATTCATCTCGCCAAACTTTTGCGACAATACTAGCAGCGGCAATCTGAATCGATCGCGCATCACCCTTGATCATCGTCTCTTGTTCGATCGCCAAATTGGGAATTCTTTGATTCCCATCAACCAAACACAAATCAGGAGTCACGTTCAGCTTCAGAATTGCGCGCTTCATCGCCAACAAAGAAGCCTGCAAAATATTGAGCCGATCGATCTCCCGCACTCCTGCAGCACCAATTTGACAGTCAACAGCCACAGCCCGGATTTTTATGGCTAACCGACTCCGGGCTGCGGCACTCAACTGCTTGCTGTCGCGCACCCCGCAACTTGCTAATTCATCGAGAACTTCGTCGGGCAAAATGCAGGCCGCAGCCACCACGGGCCCGAACAAAGCTCCCCTTCCGACTTCATCCACACCTGCAATTACCAGAGGGTTTGAGGGAGAGGGGGAAAGGGGAAGATGGAAAGATGGGAAGAGAGTAAAAATTTCTACTTCTTCTTTGTTCTTTCTTCCTGAATTTCCCCCCTTGGGGGGGGCAGGGGGGGGTTGACTTCCTCCCTCTTCCTTCATAATTATTCGTCCAAAAGGGCAGATGAGCGACGGCGGCGGCGACGGTTGATAGCAGGTTCTTCGGGCTCGTTGGATTCGATCGGCTCGTTGGATTCGATCGGCTCGTTGAATTCGATCGGCTCATCAAATTCGATCGGCTGATTGAATTCGATCGGCTCATCAAATTCGATCGGCTCATTCGAGAAGCCCATCACATCGCTGGGTTCTTCCATTGACTCGAAATCATCAGTTTCGTAGTCGCTGAGCGGAGCCGAAAGGTCGATCGAACTCTCGCCGTAAATTTCAGCATCATCATCATCATCGTCGTCATCCTGCGAAAATACAGGCTCAACTAGCGACATTTCTGGATAATAATCCCGTTCCTCAACATCCTCTACTGGCGTCGTCGGTTCAAATTCAAATTCGAGCTGCTCGAAAGGCGGCTTGTTCGGGGCGGCTCCGGGGAGAGTCACCGAAACGATCGCATTCTTAGGATTTTTCAGCCCACGATCCGTAAGCACCAAAGGAGAAACACCCATCACAGCATAAACATCCTGCTCCTCTGGCGTCATTTCCACCGAAATCACCTCGGGAGGCTCCACCATCGGCTTCAGCAACTCAGACGACTTAGTTGGACGCACGCGATCGAACTCTTCGCGCCTGCCAACAGTCGCCATATTCACCAGCCCGAAGCCCTCGGAAGCTGCCCGGATGCCGGGGGGTGCGAGATACTCAGAGCGCGTATCTGCGACGGGCGCGATCGAAGTATTCGGTAGGCGCAACTTGCTACGCACCGGTTCCTCCTCCACCGGGACAGCAAAAGGCTCTTCACCAATCCGGCGGCGGCGTCGCCGTCTGGTTCCGTTCCCCAAATCCTGATAGCTGGGATGGTTGAGCAAGTCCAAAGACGAGACATTGCTGCCGGTCTCAAAATCCAAACTTTCGCTTTGAGGTTCCCAAGCAGCCCGAACAGGTTCGGGGGCCGGGGGGCGTTCTTCCCGCACTGGTGCAGGAGTTGCAGCCGCCACAGGTGTCAAGCTGCGGCGTTCCAATCCTTCTGGCAAATTCAACATTACGCGGTTCGAGGTAGCAACGGTGCGATCGGCCGATTCCCGCACCGCCCCGGCGAAGTCGTCTTCCCCAGGGAGTTGCACCAAATGACCTAATCCGCTGCAAGTAGGGCAACTGTGCCCGAACAACTCGTAAATATTTTGACCTTGGCGCTTGCGAGTTAGTTCTACCAGTCCCAATTCCGACAGTTGAGCGATTTGCGGTCGAGATTTGTCAGCTTTGAGAGCTTTATTGAAATGTTCCAGCACTTGCAACTGATCGCGGCGGGATTCCATGTCGATAAAGTCAACAATAATCACCCCGGCAATATTGCGTAACCGGAGTTGTCTGGCAATTTCCGTTGCTGCTTCGCAGTTTGTCCAGAGTACCGTTTCCCGAGCTGTGGCCGATCGAGTAAACGAGCCAGAGTTGACATCAATCACCGTTAGTGCTTCCGTCGGCTCAATAATCACATAACCGCCCGAAGGTAAATCTACCCTTGGTCGGAGGGCTTCTCGAATGGCGGCGTTAACGCGGAAAAATTCTAAAATCGAGGCGCGCTCTCGGTGGTGGTCGATCAAAACTCCCGCAGGAAGTTTACCGCCGTTCCAGCTCATCAACTGTTGCTTCACCCGCTTAATTCCATTTTGCGAGTCCACGACAATCCGATTCACGTCACTGCTGAACATATCCCGCAGCACACGCTGGATAAAGTCATCATCGCGGTTGAGCAGTGCCGGCGCCCGCGAAGTACCGCCTTCGATTTGAACTGATTCCCACTGTTTTTGGAGGACTTCCAAATCTTCCATGATCGCTTCTTCAGTCATCCCTTCGGCTTCTGTACGCACCAGCAGCCCCATCCCGGCCGGTTTGACCAAAATAGCCAGGGCTCTGAGGCGGTTGCGCTCGGCTTCCGACTTGATCCTGCGGGACAGATTGACTCCTCTTCCGTAGGGCATCAGTACCAAATAACGCCCCGGCAGGGTGATGTTGCCTGTCAGCCGGGGGCCTTTGCTACCCGTCGGTTCTTTCATTACCTGTACCAGCACTTTTTGCTGGGGGGTCAGGAGTTCTGTAATTGCTCCTGCCGATCGTTTTAGTCGCAGCGGGCCGAGGTCTGTGACGTGCATGAACCCGTTACGTTCTGGGTCGCCAATATTGACGAAGGCCGCATCTATCCCGGGGAGTACATTCTCGACGATGCCCAAGTAAATGTCGCTGACTTGGTGGCTGCCTGTGGCTACCACGAGTTCTTGGATTTGATCTTCTGAAAAAACGGCAGCAATCCGATGCTGCTCTGCTATAACTATCTGCTTTGTCATTCAATTTCCTCGAAAAATTTGTCAGCAAGTTCCAGACACCTACGCTGAATAGTGCCTTTAACTTTGATTTTAATTAGTAGTAGCTTCAAGAGTTATTAGCTGTGACTTATTGCAGGATGGAAGGACTGTTAACTGTTGGCTGTTAACTGTTGACGGTTAACTGTTGACTATGACAGATAAAGTGCTTAAATCCACCCTATCGCGAGTTATGAGTTATGCTTCGCAGACTGAGCCCGAAGATAGAAATAAGGACGCTTTTAGCGAGTTATAAATATTAAATTTTGATTTGTGAATTACGAATTCTTCCACTCAAAATTCAATCTTTACAACTCTTAATTTGAATTCAGCGAATCAATTCAGTGACACCGTACCAATTTCCTAACGCACAACTCTACACAAAAAACTGATAACTCCAGGAAGTGGTCGTTGAGGGCTGGTTTCGAGGGAAAGTAAGAAGTACAGAGCGTCTGGTAGGGACACTCCAAGAGCCCTTCTTAGTGTCAACTTAAGCCTGAAAGCCTTGATAAATGTCATTTTTACCTAAGTCCAGATCCCCCTCGCATCCCCCTGGTTGTAGGGGGACTTTCACCCCCCCTGTCCCCCCTTCTTAAGGGGGGCTAGGGGGGATCAAGGCCTAATCGTCAAGCAGCGTACTGGTATTACGTTTGACGTTAAGTTGACACTAATGGACACGGCGCCGTGTCCCTACAGCCGTCTGCTTGTACGATCGGCAGATTGCACTCAACTGAATTCAGCTTGGCTTTCGACTGCGATTTCCGTCACCACCAACCCTCAAACCTTGTCAAAAACATCTATTGTTTAATAGTCTGTGAACCAATAGTCAAATACGGACAATTAGGTTTACTTTGCAGGTGTAAATCTGACAGGCTGAACTATGACAGCCTCGATCGAAATTGCTAAACGCATTTGAGATTTCTGTTACTGAAATACTCACAGTGCGGCTTAAACCATGAAATTTTTGATTGAGCGGGCGATCGACTTTGCTGTCGATCGATCGACTGAATCGCTAAATTTAGATCGAAACAAGCTTCTGCGAGTTTGGTCTTAGATTTAGCCCGTGAAACAAAAAGGCTTGAAGTCTTGAACAGAAGCAATTTGCACCCAGCCCGCGTTGCTGGTTGACGAGGGCGACGAGCGACTAAAGCGCTCAAGCCACCACGGCTTCCATAACAATTCATTATAGCGTGCAACGACACATCCCGGTCGAGAGCCGAAGGTGAAATATTCCACCACAGCTCCCCTATTTTAACCATAACCCAAGATTAGCTGACTGCGCTGAACTTCCAGAAGCTGCATTTGGTGTTGGCTGACTTGTTCGAGCATGAACACAAGATGTTCTGGCTTGAGCAAATTGCCATCGCTGCGACAACTGCCGGTATAGCGCAAGACGGCTGTACCTTCAGAGTTATGACTTGCGACAGATTTAGGCTCCACAAGTTCGAGTTTGTGCAGCCGATCGCGCAAATTGACATCCTGAGTCTTTCCCGACTTAGTAGTGTGCACCCGCCAAAAAGCCTCTGTTTGGACGATCGTCTTGACCCAATCTTCCCAGTTGGCAACGGTCGCGACGGAGACAGCAGCAGAATTCTGTTGTTCTAATTCGCCATTTTCTGTCAACGCACCCGCTACCGCCACAGTAATCAGGTACTCCGCTGCTTCTAGCAACTGATTAGCAGAAGGAGCTTTGAGGTTGATCGGCTCAACCCTGTAAATCGGAATATTTTCCGGCAAAGTCGCCACCAACTTTTGGCGAAAATCGGCAACATCGATCGACTCAGTTAGCTCAAAATCCGCAATTTCCCCAGTGCTGGTAACGCCCAGAGGCAGGGCATTTGCCAGAGAAATCCGAGGATTCGGGTGAAACCCGCCCGTAAACGAAATTGGCAAATCGGCTCTGCGAACTACTCGATCGAACAATCGGAGCAAATCCAAATGACCAACCAAAGCCATATCGCCCACCTTCCCGAACCAAACCCGAAAACGCTGTTTCCGCTCTGTATTCGGCACAAATTCCCCAGCAAACTCAGGAATTGGCAGCGCATCCACAACCACATTGTGTCCGAAATCAGTGCCACAAACTCCGCAGCGCGAACACCCTTCAAAGGAACAGTCGGGAACCGTCGCTGCTTCTAAAGCATGAAGCAAATCATTTTTCAGCCAGTTTTTGTCAATCCCCGTATCCAGATGATCCCACGGTAAAGGTTGATCCAGTAGGGGCGGTGCCCCCGTGCCCGCCCCGGCCCCTTGGGGAGTTCCTTCTAATTTCCGCCCTTGGGGAGTTCCTTCTAATTTCCCCCCTTGGGGAGTTCCTTCTAATTTCCGCCCTTGGGGAGTTCCTTCTAATTTCCCCCCTTGGGGGGGGTAGGGGGGGGTTTCTTCTGATTTCTCAAAAAGATTCCATTCACCGCTTTCGACTTGGCGGTATTTCCAGGTAAGACCCGATTCATCGATCGCCCGAGTCCAAGCTTTGTAAGCCTGATCCAAACTTTCCCACCACGCATCCATACCAGCGCCGAGTTCCCAAGCACGACGGACTACAGGGCCCAAACGCCGATCGCCCCGTCCCACAAAATCCTCCATTGCCGAAATCCGCACATCAGTGTAATTCACCTTAACGCCGCGCATTCCGCGAAATTCTCCCTTCAGCAGTCTTTGCTTGCGGGAAAACTCAGCAGTCGAAACCGAGTGCCATTGGAAAGGAGTGTGAGGCTTCGGCGTAAAATTGGAAATTGTCAAATTAAAATTCAGTCCTCGCCGGCCCGGAAGCCTGCATTCCCTGTGCAGCCAGCGGACTGTTTCGGCAATCCCCAAAACATCAAAATCTGTTTCCCCAGGCAAACCGATCATAAAATACAGCTTGATTTTATCCCAACCGCGATCGACCGCAGTTTTGACACCCCGGAGCAATTCTTCGTTGGTCAAACCTTTGTTAACGATGTCGCGCATCCGCTGAGTACCAGCTTCCGGGGCAAAAGTCAAACCACTTTGGCGCGTGCCGCCGAGAATATCGGCAATGTTATCGTCAAATCTGTCAACCCGCTGGCTGGGTAGAGACAGAGAAATATTTTGATCTTTCAGGCGGTTTTTGATTTCCATCCCGACTGCTGGGAGTGCCAGATAGTCGGAACAACTCAGGGAAAGCAGGGAAAACTCGCTGTGCCCGGTGGCTTTCATCCCAAGTTCGATCGCCTCTACGACTTGCTGCGGTTCCACATCGCGCGCGGGGCGAGTCAGCATTCCCGGCTGACAAAAGCGGCAGCCGCGCGTACAACCGCGGCGAATTTCTACTGTCAGTCGATCGTGTACTGTCTGAACATAGGGAACTAGCCCGATCGAATAAGCTGGAATCGGAGTCGCCACGCGGCGCAGAATTCGTACTGGAACTTGCGGGCGATTGGGATGAACAGAACCATCGGCCGCCATATCATAGAATTGCGGGACATAGACACCGGGAATTTGGGCTAAATCCAGCAGCAATGCTTCTCGGCTCAAACCATTAGTTTTGCCTTCTGCCAAAATTAAGCCAATTTCTGGCAGCAATTCTTCGCCATCTCCCAAAGCGATGAAGTCAAAAAAGTCAGCATAGGGTTCGGGGTTGGAAGTTGCGGTTTGGCCACCAGCAAAAATCAGTGGCCAATCCCCACTTTGGTCATTTGTTGCTCTTTCTTGCCAAGTTAGGGGAATGCCGGCCAAATCCAGCATTTCCAGAATGTTTGTTGCTCCCAGTTCATAGCTGAGGCTGAAGCCCAGAATATCAAATTCTGTGAGCGATCGCCTCGATTCTACGGCAAACAAGGGAGTTTTGGTCGATCGAAGTTTTGCTGCCAAGTCTGGTGCGGGCAAATAAGCTCGATCGCACAACTGTCTGGGCCCAGCATTCAAAATGTTGTAAAGGATGATGTGCCCCAGATTAGAAGCACCAACTTCATACACTTCTGGGTAAGTGAGTACCCAGCGCACAGACGCTCCATCCCAAGGCTTACGAGCAGCCCCCAACTCGTTTCCCAGATAACGAGCAGGCTGGTTGATTTCTGCTGTAAGTAATTCTTCGACTTTTACTACCACGGCTCGACTCGCTCTCATATCTGCGACTAGACAGCAGCCTACCTCAAAATCTGCCAACACGCCAACGGCAGTTCTCTGTCTTTTCGGCTATTTAACCGAATTGGCTATTTTTTGTGGCTTATTGTCGCCTCCTTAGCAGCCTCTACCAGTCATTTTTTACTGAGCAGTTGGAGGCTTGAAAGCTCTCGACATTTTCAAATATCTCAAAAACTCGATCGAGTTGACTGAGTTCCAGTACCATCCTAACCCCGGCGGATACCGAGCAAATACTAAACCTGCGCCTCATTTTTTTCGCCTGCTTGAGGCCCAAAACCAATGCCATCAAACCGGCACTGTCAATAAATGTTACTTGGCCCAAATCTACGAGTACCCCTACAATCTCGGGGGCTGCAATTGCTGTCGTTAGTTGCAGTCCAAATTCTCCGGCTGTGGCTGCATTCAGGTGGTCTAGGGGTCGAATCACTGTAATTGGTCGATCGGCAAGAAGTGTCTGCATATATCAAACCTATGGTTGCTGCGTATTTTCAACTACTGTGCTAGAAGGTTGTAAGCCTAAACCTACTTGACACCTCCGAGCCTAACTTGCTCGATCGGAAACCGACCAGTTTTTTTCAGTAATTTTACTGAATCTTTATTTATTTACACTTTTTTATGAAAGTTTCCGCAAGATTTGGGAGGAAACGTAAGCTACTATACTATTTTTTATTGATGCCAGCGGACACAAGTTTTAGCATTTGTAAAATTTGCGATCGACTTTGCCATAGCTGTTACATTCAACTGAACAATGTAATTGAAATCACTTGTTTATTCTGATTTAGATCACGCGCGCGATCGACTGTTCAGAGGATAATTAAATTGTACGGAGTTCTCCGAGTTACTATGCAAGCAACTTTTGCGATTCGTCATCTTGTAGAAAAAGCCCTCTACATTAAGCAGTTAACACCTGACATTGAAAACGAAATCAACTACGAGCTCACCCGTTTGGGTTACATCTCGGATATTGATTATGAGGCTTTAGAGTTATTAATGGATGAAATGGATGCCGGTCGGGTGCAATTGGTATCTAGTCGATAGTTTAGAACCAGCTAGCCAATCCCAATCAAAGATCGAAACCAAATCCTTACACAGCCGGAAATAGATGAGTGCCATAACCATTTACCCGGTACAGTATTTTTACAATGCAGCACCCATTTTGTAAGCTGGATATTTGAGGAAATCGTCCCTAAACCTCAGTATCAAAAACTACAAACTTTGAACCAAATTAAATTTATAACTTTTGTAGCTTGACAAATAAGCTCGAACTGTGATTCATCTATCAAGCTTGCTGTTAGCAGACTGGAGCAAAAACCGGGTTGGGAATGACCACAATTAAATAGGTTTGTAGTGAGGACTGAAGTCCTCATAAAACTACTAGGACTGGCATTCCTCACTACAAACGTGATAACGGTTATTTTACCGGACTAGATATAAATCAGGCAACGTCGCCGTTTATGTAAAGTTTTGTAAAAAAGCTGCTGTATTTGCATAAAAAAGCACAAGTTGCGCCGATAGCTGCAATAGAGAAGTCAAATCCTATTGGCGATAGAGTTTACCAACTTGTATCTAAACTCATAAAATATGTCACGAGAACCAGAAAGCACAGAAACTTCAGTCAGCAGTCTATTTTCCAAAATCGAGAGCTTGCTGATTCAGACTTGGCAAGAAACAGGCCACGGATGCCTAACTATTGAGACCGAAAAAATCAGTCCCAAAAAAATCAAAGTAATTATTCGAGGCTCTACTCATTATCGGTATGTTATTTCTCCTGATGGCATAAATCGGTGGATTTCAAAGCAGATTCCAGAAGGAGATTAATTTAAGGGGTTTGTAGTGATATCAATTCCGGCTGCGCCGAAATGATATAGATGAGACGGCAGTGACGTTTCCTTGATTATTTGGGCGTAGGGAAACGGCAATGCCGTGTCCTCTTGATTATTTGGGCGTAGGGAAACGGCATTGCCGTGTCCTCTTGATTATCTTGGCGTAGGGAAACGGCAATGCCGTTTCCGACCTTGCCTATCATGAGGAGTGCAACCGGACTTAATATTACCCAGAATCAGGAGACGGCAGTGCCGTTTCCCTACAATTAATCGGGTGATAGTTACATTTTTCAGGTCGTGATCTTGATTATTTTGGCACAAGGAAACGGCATTGCCGTTTCCTCTTGATTATTTGGGCGTAGGGAAACGGCATTGCCGTTTCCGACCTTGCCTATCATGAGGAGTGCAACCGGACTTAATATTACCCAGAATCAGGAGACGGCAGTGCCGTTTCCCTACAATTAATCGGGTGATAGTTACATCTCTCAGGTCGTGATCTTGATTATTTTGGTGTAGGGAAACGGCATTGCCGTGTCCTCCGTTGTTCTGAAAATGATGCAAACAAAAATAATATGACTAACCATACAAGCCAACTAAAAAAAACATTAGTCCCCCTTTGACTGTAGAATTGGCAATCTCACCAAAAACTTCGCTCCTTTTCCCTTCCCGGCCGATTCAGCTTGCACCGTCCCCCCGTGCATTTCCACAAAATGGCGGACTATGGCTAAACCCAAACCCAATCCGTTGTACGATCGCGTTGTAGAGCTGTCAGCTTGACTGAAACGCTCGAAAACGTGTGGCAAAAACTCTGTTGCAATCCCTTGTCCCGTGTCACTAACCTCAATTTCCACACTAGGCGGCGACAAATGTTCACCGCAGGCGGATTGGGAAGTAGGAGTTCTCTCTACTCTTTGCAGTGCCACCCTCACCTGTCCGCCATCTGGAGTAAACTTAACCGCATTCGACAGCAAATTCCACGCCACCTGCTGCAATCGGCCCGAATCACCAAAAATCCGCCCCGCAGAGGAGTCGAAATCTGTGACAATTTCAATATTTTTTGCCGCAATCGCGGGCGCGAGAGTATCTATTGCAGCTTCAATGGTCGAAATCAAATCTATGTACCGCAGATTCAGCGACAGTTGGCCGGTAATAATCTGCGACACGTCCAACAAATCCTCGATCAGAGTTGCTAGCGATCGGGTATTGCGATCGATCGTTTCCAGAGCCTTAACAGTCGTTTTTTCGTCAAACTTGCGGTGGCGCAGCAGTTGCGCCCATCCCAGCATCGCATTCAGTGGCGTCCGCAATTCGTGGGACAAAGTTCCCAGAAACTCGTCTTTAATCCGGTTCGCCTGCGCCAATTCCTCAGCTCGATCGTGTAGTTCTATTTCTAACCGCTTGCGAATCGTCAAATCGAGAATAAAAGCCACAGATTCTTCGCGCTTTTCCCCCAACAAAATATACCCTACCAGCACTGGAATCCGGCTGCCATCTGACCGCAGGTATTCTTTTTCGTAGGGAGTACAAACGCCCTTTGCTTGTGCCTCTGCAATGCGGTTCTCGTCGAGTGACTGATACTCTGGCGGTGTAATGTCAATCCAGTTTAATTCCTGGCGCTGCAACTGTTCCCGCGTGTAGCCTACTATCCGCAAAAATTCGTCGTTAGCTTCACTGACGACGCCATCAACATCGCCGAAGAGAATGCCGATCAAGTTAGCTTCTGCTAACATTCTCAACTTTTCTTGGCTAGCTTTGAGTGAAACTTCTGCTTGCTTGCGATCGCTAATGTCTTGGATGTAAGCCGATAAACCAGAATTGGAAGGATAAAAACGCACCTTTAACCACTTATTCCATAACGGCACAAATTCTTCATACTCGACCATTACCTTTTCGGCTAATGCTTTGGCAGCCATTTGGTAAGACTGTAAATCGATAATCCAGGGAAATATATCACTAGCATTTTTGCCGATCAGTTCCGCTTCTGACTTGCCTAAAAGCTCAATAGTTTTGTTGTTGACATAGGTGAAGTTCCACTGTTCATCGACCGCGATAAAAGCGTCGGTAATGCTTTCGAGAATATTAGTAATTCGATCGTTTGCCGATTGCAGCAATGCGGCTGTTTCTTCTGCTTGCAACCTCGCGGCTTGTTCTCGCGACAAAGCGGCAGCCCGTTCTTGTTCTGCCAGTTTTCGATCGCTAATATCGATGCAAGAACCGATGTAACCTGCAAAAGTGCGATCGGGTCTGTACCGGGGTACGCCTGTGCCCAAAACCCAGCGGAACTCGCCGTCAGAGCGTCTCAGGCGGTATTCCATGCGGTACTCGCTGCGGGCGTCGAAGGCTTTTTGGTAAATATCCAGACATTCTGCCAAATCATCGGGGTGAAAGCTTTGCATCCAACCCGTGTCCATTTCTTGCGCCAAAGTTCTACCAGTAAACTCCAGCCAAACTTTGTTAAAGTAATCGCCAAGTTGGTCAGTGTCCGACATCCAAATCATCACCGGCGCAGTATCTGCCATAATCCGAAATCGAGCTTCGCTCTCCTGCTGCTGTGATTGAGCAGAAGAGCGATCGAGCCGTTCTTGAACTTCGCGCAGCGCCCGCTCGATCGACGGCACCAGTCGCGTCAAACGGCGTTTGAGAACGTAATCAGTAGCGCCGCTTTTGAGAGTTTCGATCGCCACTTCCTCGCCCAAAGTAGCAGACACAAAAATAAACGGCACTACCGGACAAGTAGCGCGGGCGATTTCCAGTGCCGCTATCCCGTTAAAACAAGGCAGGATATAATCCGCCAAAATAATGTCATAACAGTGTTTTTCCAGCGCGATGACAAAATCTTCCCGAGTTTCGACGCACAGCAGAGAAAATTCCAGCCCGCCATCAACTAGATAAGCTTCAATCAGTTCGGCATCCAGCGGACTGTCTTCTACCAAGAGAATATTCAGCGTTTTCACAAAAATTCCTTTTACTTAAATGTTAATTTTCGGATACAATAATGTGTTCTGACAGCAGCCGACTAAGTGCTGCCCTAAAAAGTATGGCGTTTTGAATCGCCTTTAAAAAAAATGTAAAAATCAATTGGTTTCAATAGTTCAGCATTCTCTTCTCGATCTTAACTGCTAATCAATTCTTTTGTGGCTTGCCAGAAGTGTGAATCCCAAGTCTGACTCGATCGGCTAGAGCCTCGGACTTTTGGTCAACTTTCGGCTGCTGCCCCGCTGCATTTTAATCATACCCTACCGAACAAATAGTTGAGCGCTTCTGGCGATAAACTATTGACAAGCGAATTTCAAAGGTGGTACAAGCCCCCTGATTTATCCGTGGAATCAATTCCATTATCGAAAATCAGAAGAACCCTCGCATTTATCCGTGTGGTTAATCTAAAATCTAAAATCTAAAATCTAAAATCGATTGACTGCTTAGCATCGCTCTCCCTTGCCACAAAATAGGGCTACTTGGTTTGATCGATTATTGTTTAGTAGCAATGCCCGAGTAAATCTTATATCGTTTTATACCTCTTTTAGGCTCAAATTTGCTTTCATGATCTCGTTATTCCCGAATTTCTATATCCTGTATCAAAAATTCAAAGTTGCTGGTTTGTCTGCTTTAGTTGTGCCGAATTTGCGTACCGTGCAACAGTTGAAACGCAACAGTTGAAACCGAGCAAATGTTTGGCTTTCCGAATCGCCCTCTTGCATCAAAAAGGATTCTTTATTTAGTAATAGTTGCAGCCAAACTGCATCTATCCAAAGATATACTTTTGTATTGACCCTGAACTCACCCGCACAGACTCGGCCCAATTCGGTAGAACGAAGTGCCACTGGCCGAAAATCTCAGAAAGCTCGATCAACTGGGTACATTTCCACCTCGGCCTTAGCTCTGCCCGCTTATCCGTTGAGTCAGAGCCAAAATGTCTTAAAATATACAACATGGGGAGCTGTTTCACAGCCCGCATATATCAAAAGCAAGCGGCAACTTGCAATAATTATTTACAATATTAAGTACAGCACTGCCGATCGCCAATTCTTCCCCGTCAGAAATGGTCGCGTTTGGCAGAATAAAAGACGATCGCCAAATGGTCAATTCCAGTAAAGCCCGTGCAGTTGCTTTATTCTCAGGTTTATCAGGTGATTGCAACCAGTTACGAGGAGATTTGAACCGCCGTGCTCCAACGCATCAAACAAGACTTAAAAAACGACCTGATCGCAGGTCTGCTGGTAGTGATACCCTTAGCTACCACCATCTGGCTGACAATCACTGTTGCCAGTTGGGTGATCAATTTTCTCACCAAAATTCCTAAGCAGATTAATCCTTTTGACGGACTCAACCCGATTTTGGTGAATCTGCTGAATCTCTTAGTAGGGCTGGCTGTACCCCTGTTGAGCATTACCGTCATTGGTTTGATGGCCCGCAACATCTTCGGGAGGTGGTTGCTAGACTTTGGCGAACGCCTGTTGCAGGCAATTCCGCTGGCGGGTTCGGTTTACAAAACCCTAAAACAACTGCTGGGAACTATCCTCAAGTCCAATGACAAATTTCGGCGGGTGGTTTTGGTAGAGTATCCCCGGCGGGGAATCTGGACTTTGGCTTTTGTGACAGGTACGATCGAGAGTAACGATATTCCGCCTCATCTTTCCGGCGAAAGCCCGATCGGCATTTTCATCCCCACAACTCCCAACCCCACCACCGGATGGTACGCTATAGTCCCGGAGGCAGATGTGGTTAATCTGTCAATGTCGATCGAAGATGCCTTTAAAGTGATCATCTCCGGTGGCATTGTCAACCCCAGCAACTCAGTTGCAGTCACGGGCGACAAACCCGCCGGCAAAACACTAGAATCCTTGGTATCCGAATCAAGATACCAACCCGTCCCCGTCGAAGAAGATTGAACCAAGACATCAAGCTGTAGAGTCAGGTTTAGCGGGTTTGAGACTCTAAACTTTCCCAATAACAGATAATATTTGTCCAAAACCTGCCCAGAAAGAATCGTGACTGAGGGCGGGTTTTTTGCGCTTTTTTCTGCTAAAGTCCAAGTCTATGCTGTCAAAGAGCGCCTAACAATCTCAACAATTCCTAAATTCCTAAATTCCCAATTTCTATCTAAAAACTATGAAAAAAGCCCGCGAAACAGCACGCGAACTCGCACTCCTCGGCATCAGCCAACTACCGGCGAATCCAGAACTCTTAGAAGCTAAGAAACTCCAAGATGTTGTCCTCGCAGCCATCCGCACCCTGACAGCAGAAGTTCAAGAATCCCTAGAAGCAGCAGCCTCCGAAGTGCAGCGGGGTAGCGACAAACTACTCTCTAGCGAAATCCGCGCCCCTGATATCCAAAGTGCTAGAACAATGCTGCTGGAAGCAGTCGAACTCACCCAAACCGCCATCAACCGTCTCGGTTCAGCAATGGAGTTTCCAGAACTGATCCAGCTAGCCAACCAGCAAGATGTCCGCGCCTATGCTTTGCAAATCCTGACGAAAGTCAGCGCCAATCGCGTTCAAATTGACGAATTGCTCTCGGAAGCGCTGATAGACTGGCAAATAGAACGGCTGCCCAGGATCGATCGAGATATCATGAGAATTGCGATCGCCGAAATCCTCTATCTCGGCTTAGCCGAACAAGTCAGCGTCAGCGAAGCCGTCCAACTCGCCAAACGTTACAGTGGCGACGAAGGACATCGATTCATCAACGGAGTCCTCCGTCGAGTAGTCGATAAAATCAACGCAGAAGTTGTGAGTCAGTAGTCATTAGTCATTGGTCATTCGTCCGACGTGATTAGCAATCCACAATCCGCTCTACACTGAGGACTAATGACTAATAACTATTCTCTATTCCCAATTTCCTATGGTATTTAATTGGTTTCGTCGCCAGTACAGTGAAAGCGGATCTTCTGAAAAAGAGACACCCGAACAGCCCCAAGATGAGTCGGCAAAATCCGCACCGGTTGAGCCTCAAACAGATGCAGCAGTAGATGAAAACTCTCCCGCTGTAGCCGAAGATTATCTCAATTGGGCTAAAGCTGCTTACAAAAATATTCAAAAACAGCAAAAACCTGAAGCAGAAGTTGCCCAGACAGCAGAAGCCGAGGTTCCAGAAGTTGCAGAATCAGTCGCCATTGAAGGAACCAGCGAACTCGAACTTGAACCAGCACCCACAGCACCAACTGTTGCAGAAGTTGCAGAAGTTGCAGAAGCTCCAGTGCTTGAAACTGCGGATGTTGTAGAAGTTGATGCAGCCAACCCAGTAGAGATTCCCGAAACTCTGCAACCGATAGCTGGGGCGATCGACATTGCACCGATCGAGCAAAAATTAGAAGTTACAGCAGAAAATATAGAAATTGCCGAACCTGCAACGGAGGTTGTAGAAACCGCATCCAGCGACCAAGCAGGCGAATCCCTGCCGTTTTGGGCCAGAGCTCAGGCCGATCGGCTCGATCGCATCGAACGCCTCAAAGAAACCGCAATTGAAGAACCAGACGTAATTGCAGCCGCCGCCGAGAGAGCAGCAATTATCGAAGAAATTCCCGGTTTCGCCTTTGATGAAGGCTTCCTGTGGTCATCAGAAATCTTAGCCAGTCAAGGCCGCCGCCCAGATCAAGTATCCGTCGAAGAAATCACTTGGCTGCAAAAACTGCGAAAAGGCTTAGAAAGAACGCGCCGCAGCTTAATTAATCGACTCAAGGCGATCGTCGGTCAAGGCCCGCTGAATCAAGACGCAGTAGCCGAAATTGAGACTTTGCTGCTACAAGCCGATGTCGGAGTCGCAGCCACCGACATCATTATCAACCGCCTCCAAGAAAGACTCAAACAAGAAGTTTTGCCGCCAGAACAGGCTCTAGCCTACCTCAAAAGCATCCTGCGCGACGTTCTCGACGCTCCAACGGCTGCAACCGCCGCCGGCAATCCCGCCTACAGCCTGACATTTGCCCCAGAAAAAGACACCTTTAACATCTGGTTAATTGTCGGAGTCAACGGTGCCGGCAAAACTACGACGATCGGCAAACTAGCCCACATAGCCCAAAAATCCGGCTACAAAACCCTAATTGCCGCCGCCGACACTTTCCGCGCCGCCGCCGTCGAACAAGTGAAAGTTTGGGGCTCGCGCAGTGGCGTTGAAATTATTGCCAATCCCGGGAAAAATACCGATCCGGCTGCTGTCGTGTTTGATGCGATCGCCGCCGCCAGCGCCCGAGGTACAGAATTGCTGATCGTAGACACCGCAGGCCGCCTGCAAAACAAAAAAAATCTGATGGACGAATTAAGTAAAATTCGTCGCATTGTAGACAAAAAAGCCCCCGGCGCTACCGTAGAATCTCTACTGGTCTTGGATGCCACACTCGGTCAAAATGGTTTGCGACAGGCAGAAGTTTTCGCAGAATCTGCAAAATTAAGCGGAGTAGTATTGACAAAACTCGACGGTTCTGCTAAAGGTGGTGTTGCCCTAGCAGTAGTGCAGCAGCTCGGCCTCCCAATCCGGTTTATTGGAGTCGGGGAAAGCATCGAAGATTTGCGCCCGTTTTCTAGTTATGAATTTGTGGAAGCCCTGCTCGATTTTAGATTTTAGATTTTAGATAGATGAAGTATCTGTAGCCGTCCCGATTTTTCGAGGCGAATACAGAGCTTCAAAGTCTCAAATCCTTAACCTCTTGCCTAGCATCGCACTCCTCTACTAAAGAGAAAAAAAACCGGGTTTCTACTCACTGGTGTGTAATATCGTTTCCGGTTGCATCGCTATTCTTCAAACAGTCAACTGTCAACAGTTAACAGTTAACAGTTAACAGTCAACAATCTTCTGCCTTCTAAGATCGAAAATCACAAATCTAAAATGACTGCTGTGCCTTTGCCTCGCCCCTCACCTCAACCTGCCGATCGCCCTCCCGGTCGCAATTCCAACGACGCGACGCCAGTATTTGCCCTCAAAGAACTGGTGGCGCGCTTGCACCGATACCAGCACAACGTTCAAGATATGTTGGGTTCCCTGGGATTTGCCCTGCGCAGTTTTAACAATCTCAACCAATTTTTGGAGTTGGTGCCTTTGGTGGCGACTCGCATTACCGACGCCGACGGGGGAGCTTTAGTGCTGTTCAAGCCCAACGGTCAAGTCAGGTTCCAGCAGTTGCACTGTCAGGAAGGACGGCAGTGTCAAGATATGCGAAAAGCGCTGGAAATAGCCACCAGGCAAGCTACAGCAGGTGCACGCGAATCTGCTGGTGAATCTTTTTCTGAAACCTCTGGACAAGCTTCTAGTCTTGACCTGCAAGTAAGCCGTTATTTGGGCCCGGATGTTCATTTGTTTGGAGCGCCAATTTTAGTCAAAAATTTGGAACGCGGACGGCTTTATGTTTTTAGCAGTGACCCGAATCTGTGGACTCAAAGCCGACAGAAATTAGTTCGGCTGGTGGCGGATCAAACGGCTGTGGCGATTTGCAAAGATGAACTTACTGTTAAGTTGGCTGAAAAGGAACGCTTAGACAGAGAGTTAGAAATCGGGGCGGAAATTCAATTGCGGCTGCAACCCCGCAGTTGTCCAAAAATTCCTGGTCTTGATGTGGCCGCCTGCTGCAAAACTGCGAGCAGAGTCGGCGGAGATTATTATGATTTTATTCCGGCTGACTATGACCCGATCGGCAAGGAAAATGAGGGGGAACACCCCCCATCCCTGATCAAAAATCTCAAGTCCAAAATCGACAAGGGTCGCTGGAGTATTGTGATCGGCGACGTGATGGGCAAAGGAGTGCCGGCTGGCCTGTTGATGACGATGACACGGGGTATGCTGCGGGCGGAGGTTTTGAACCGTCACTCGCCTGCGAGAATTTTGCAACATTTAAACCGGGTAATGCACGCGGATTTGGAAAATTCCCACCGTTTTGTAACTCTGTTTTATTCGGAGTATGACCCGAAAACTCGCGTTTTGTCTTACAGTAATGCTGCTCACCACCCGCCTTTGCTATGGCAAGCTGCAACAAATTCGATTTTGCAACTCGATACTTTGGAGGGAATGTTAATTGGGTTGGATGCTGATTCGCACTACCAAGAAGCGCAAGTGCAATTGCAGCCAGGAGATACTATTATTTATTACACAGACGGATTTACCGATGCTGCTAATCAAAGGGGCGATCGGTTTGATGAGGATAATTTGATCTCGGCTTTTCAGTGGGCCTGTCAAAATTATCAGCAGTCTGAAGAAATTTTGGATTATTTGTTCGATCGGGTTCACCAGTTTATCGGCATCGGCAACCGCAATGAAGATGACATGACACTGGTTGTACTTAGAGTAGCACCGACCGCAGGAGAAAATCACCATGATACTTAATTTAATGCCGGAAATTACCGCTGGATTGACCAACTCAATTAATTGGCACGATGCTGCTCACGTGTTAGTTTTGAAATCTCATTTGAGTTCGACGGTGGTTTTGGGTCAAAGCTATGACATTCTTGTAAATTTCCAGAAAGCATGGAACAATTTTGTTTCGACTGGTCAAATAGGAGCTTTTTTTATTGGTATAATGGTCGGCTGGTTCATTAAAGGAATTATGCCTTAGATTTATTACTGAAAGAGGCATCAGGAAACGATTTAAAAAGTTCGTAGTCAGGACTTAAGCTTTTTCTGATGCAGCACAAGTTTCAAATTTTTGTAGTCAAGACTTCATTTTTTTATGGTCAATAAAGCTATAAAAAGTTTGTAGTAAAAAATGCAAGCAATCAGGACACGGCAGTGCCGTGTCCCTACAATTAATCTGGCGCAAGAAACGGCAATGCCGTGTCCTCGCTTATCATTCTGGCGCAGCCGGAATTGATATCAGGAATACAAGTCTTTGCTACAAACCGGAGGAAGGACTTGCATTCCTGACTACAAACCAGTTTTTAGAGACTTCTACACAAGACATATAATCTAGTTTTAGCTTCAGCAATGACAACACAACAAAAAACTTGGAGTCAAAGATTTGAATCGGCGCTGCACCCAGCGATCGCCCAATTCAATGCTAGTATTGGCTTCGACATGGAACTGATTGAGTATGACTTGACCGGTTCTGTCGCTCACGCTAAAATGCTGGCAAAAACCGGGATTATTTCCGCAGCAGAAGGCGAACAATTAGTCAATGGTTTGGAACAGATCCGCCGCGAATATCGCCAAGGACTTTTTGTTCCGGGAGTTGATGCAGAAGACGTTCACTTTGCTGTAGAGAAGCGGTTGACGGATCTGGTGGGGGATGCGGGCAAAAAGCTGCACACGGCCCGATCGCGCAACGACCAAGCCGGCACTGATACTCGCTTGTATCTGCGAGATCGCATCGGGGAAATTCGCGAGCAATTGCGGGAATTTCAAGGGGTTTTGCTAGAAATTGCTGAGTGTAACGTGGAAACTTTAATCCCCGGTTACACGCACTTGCAGCGCGCTCAGCCGATTAGTTTGGCTCATTACCTGTTAGCTTATTTTGAAATGACCGATCGCGATTGGGAACGCCTTGGCGATGTCTCGAAGCGGGTGAATATTTCGCCTTTGGGTTGCGGTGCTCTGGCGGGGACGACTTTCGGGATCGATCGACATTATACGGCAGAACTGTTGCAATTTGACCAAGTTTATGCTAATAGCTTGGATGGAGTGAGCGATCGAGATTTTGCGATCGAATTTCTGGCTGCTGCCAGTTTAATTATGGTACACCTGAGCCGGTTGTCAGAAGAAATGATTTTGTGGTCTTCTCACGAATTTGGATTTATTACCCTCAAAGATAGCTGCGCCACAGGTTCTAGCATCATGCCACAGAAAAAAAATCCCGACGTGCCGGAGTTGGTGCGGGGCAAGGCGGGGCGGGTGTTCGGGCACTTGCAAGCTTTGCTCGTAGTCATGAAGGGACTGCCTTTGGCCTACAACAAGGATTTGCAAGAAGATAAAGAAGCTTTGTTTGATACCGTCAAAACTGTACAAGGTTGCTTGGAAGCAATGACGATTTTGCTGCAAGAAGGAATCGCGTTTAACGGCGAGCGCCTCGCAGCAGCGGTTGCAGAAGACTTTTCTAACGCTACAGACGTAGCAGACTATTTGGCAGCCAAGGGCGTTCCCTTCCGGGAAGCTTACAACCTTGTAGGCAAAGTCGTCAAAACCTGCATTTCGGGGGGCAAACTCCTCAAAGATTTGACACTTTCTGAGTGGAAAGACTTGCACCCAGCCTTTGAGACAGACATTTACAGCGCGATCGCACCTCAGCAAGTGGTAGCGGCTCGCAATAGTTACGGGGGTACCGGGTTTGAACAAGTGAGAAAATCACTTGTCGCTGCGCGCGATCGAATCGCCTAAACATCGTTGAATTCTAGGGAAAATTCAGGCTGGCTATCTTTCCGAAAGAACGATCGAGTTGTTGACTCTGGTTCTAACTTCGGCAGATAGCCTGACTCAATTAATCTTCAGCAGCAGCCATGTCTTTGTCCCTGCCACCGCCGCCGGTCATGGCGCCCATGCCACCGCCGTTACCGCCGTCAAATCGCCTTCTCTTGTTGGAGAACATATCTTGATTTCTCCGCTTCCGAAACTTGCGAGCGTATGCTTGATTTCGTTGTGCCTTCTCTTTCTTGAGATTGCGGCGCTTAGCCATTATGACCTCACTAATAAACTTGGACACTCCCCGGGCTTTCACGCCCAGGGATTCTTAATGTTGACAGTCTGAACACTCTTCGTTACTGACATTCTTGCTTGGGCGAAGTCACTTGCTTGGGACAGAATTTCTGAGCGCCAAAGTAGAGGTGCCTTCTCCCCAAACGTGCATTCCGGTATGTCCTACCGTACTCGCTCAGTTCTCTTTATGTAGCTAGGTTCTCTTCAAATTCAGCTTGAACTAAACCGCAACACCTGTCGGTGGGTGTAACTACGCACTCAGCTAATTGAGTTAAGTTGTTACGTTGTCTAGTTATACTCAATTTTAGACCGATGATGATTGTACCACACCCGGCACTCTTACGGATCAAAAAGAACACGGGTACTCAAGTCCCTGAAGATGGTTGGAATCCGGGTCCGATCGAGACGGCGTGTTTTCAGCTTGCATAATATAAGCTGTTTTGCATTTAAACTAGACAGTCAAAATCTGATAAAGTTCTTGTGGGGTGGGCGTCTCGCCCGCACAAAAAATATAATTTAGATGTAGAACAACTTATTTCCATACTTTAATTTATAATTTGTGAACCTTAAATTAATAATCTTTTTATTCCTGAATATTTAACCGGATGTACTCACTGTTACGAAATTCTCGGGTCAAACTCCCTGTAGGGCACATCTTCTGGCGCGAAATCGGTCAAGGCCCAAGTTTAGTATTTTTGCACGGCTCTTGGGACGATAGCAGTCAGTGGTTGCCGACGATCGAGCATTTGAGTCCCTACTACCAATGCTTCGCACCGGATTTGCTGGGTTTTGGCGACTCGGAACGCCCGAATGTTCATTATTCGATCGACCTGGAAGTAGAATGTCTCGCCCAATACCTCGATACTTTGAAGCTGCAACAGGTTTATTTAGTCGCTCACTCTGTGGGAGGTTGGGTGGCCGCCAGCTACGCGATCAAATATCCCGATCGAGTTCAGGGTTTAGTGTTGTTGGCCCCAGAAGGCGTCCAGGTTGGGCATCGGCGGGCGCGGTGGCAGACGGCTAGGTGGCTAATTGGTCAACCTCCGCTGGCTTTCTGGTTGTTGCGATCGATTTATTCAATTGCTAAGTTACTTGGCTACCAAAACAAGATTGACCGACTACTAAAGTTCAGACAGCAATTGATGGAGTCCCCAATTGCGATGCAGTTACTGTTCAGGCGGCGGCGGGCTGAAATTACAGCAGAGTTAGTTGATGACAATTTGCCTTCGCTGAAAGTGCCTGTTTTGGTTTTGCAAGGTTCTGAAGATAGCGTCGCAGTTTCATCTCTGTGTCAATCCTATGCTTCTCTGATTCCTAATGCCGAACTGCAATTTGTTAGTCCCGGGGAAAGCAATTTGCCGCAGGAAGTCCCGGATA
The DNA here is from genome assembly GCA_031372825.1 of Cyanobacteria bacterium OTE_58_metabat_593. Lineage (GTDB taxonomy): Bacteria > Cyanobacteriota > Cyanobacteriia > Cyanobacteriales > Microcoleaceae > Microcoleus. The sequence goes on from JANMLZ010000170.1 coordinate 46,612, forward strand.
TTGTTGCTAAGTATATTCGCGAATTTACTAAGTGAACTGGGAATTGGGAATGGGGAATTGGGAATTGGGCATTGGGAATTGGGCATTGGGAATACAGTCAACAGCTAACAAACAGTCAACAATTACCGATTTGGAGGCCTAGACGGCTCACTTTCCGGGGGTATAGGAGGCTGAGATTCATCAGCCGAAGGATTTAGGGACTGTTGCCAAACTTGGATTTGCGATCGCGCTTCGTCGAAAGAACGAGTACCCGCAGGAATCTTCTTCAAAATCGCGATCGCCCCTGCTAGATCCGACGACGACTCTTCCATACCGATCGCCAAAATCCGCTGACTCCACTCCTCAATCGCCTGACTAGCTTGCGATCGCAACGAACTCGAATCCGGCACCTGACGAGCCAGAGAAATCGCCGTTTCCAAGGCATCCGCAGTACCAGCTTGAGCCGCCTGACGAGCACTTTGCAAACCTTGCTCACTTTGAGATTGGACATCCCAATTCCGAATACTCGATCGAGCCTGTTCATACAATACTCGTCCCGGTCGAATCCGCCTCGCCATGTCTATCGCCCCCGGCAAATTTCCAGTAGCCGCTAGTTGCTGAGCTCTATCCAAAAATGGCTGATCTTGAATTCGCTGTTTCCTATCAACCCAAGCTTGAATTTTGGTCT
>JANMLZ010000173.1:0-11857 GCA_031372825.1 Cyanobacteria bacterium OTE_58_metabat_593
AAATTCACCAATGCGATGATGTTTTTGTCTTTTGGTTTCCACTGTGGATCTTCCACAAACTGTCTTCCACAGTCTCGACATTTATGGTTCTGTTTTCCTCTGCGCGTTCTCCCATTTTTCATGATGTCGTCAGAACCACACATTGGGCAACTTAAATCCAATTTCATTCCATCATTCCTCTTTCACGATCGTCGCTCTATTTTACTATTTTTCTCCTTCCTTTACAAAAAAGCACTACCCTAAAATTCGCCCTCGGCATTGCAGCATCTAAAATTTCCCCCGATTCGCCAACTTTTTGCCCCTGCTTCCTGGGATTCAAAGTAGCCAGCAGCGCCCGCAAACCTTGCAGCGGCAAGGCGATCGAAATAGCCTGCAAGGGCGATCGCTGCAACAGGGGTTCGTACATCCCAGCATCCCGCTGATAAGGAATGCCCACCTTTAAAGGCAATTTAAAATTTTGCAGTAAAAATTCTCCTCGCCCTAGCAAACTTAACTGAGGCAATCCAACGGACTTGATTGTCACCTGATGTGCTGTGCGTCCTGGGGGTGTTTCCTGCATCACCGCAGCCTGCGTAATCCGAAAGCTAGCGCCCGCAGCCCAAGCCTCAGCCTGCGGTTCCGAGTGCTGTGTGGTTTCCCAGTAAATCGGGTGCAACTGGCCGCTGGTACGATCGAGCAAAGCCGCCGACAGCCCGCAGGAACCGAAATCTATGCCCAAATACCAGCGAGAATTCGGGCGATTGTGGGATTCAGGAAGTGAGGGGGCGATCCTCTTCGAGGGCTGCGCTAACGCACCTGCAACAGAATGGGTAGCCGACTCTTGCTGTGTGGCCAACTCGCCCAACTCGATTTTCGCACCAATAACTGCTGCTTTACTGTCTGTCGGAACTAGGTTTTTTTTTTGCTTTCTGGAGGACTCGATCGCACTTCGTCTGTTTTTGCGGTTGCAGAATCAGTCTCGGTCAAACTGGCCAAAATCTCGTCTAGCGTCAACTTCGACTCATCTTCCTGGGCAAACAAATCATCCTCAAGTTCGTCTTCTAAAACAAAGGGTTCATCGTCAGATGAGAGTTCCAACACATCGGAGAACAAATCCTCCAGCGTGCCGAATTCTTCATCAGCATCCTCGTCCGCAAAGGGATTTTTTGCACCGCCCTCGGGGGAACTCGCCGACAAATCCAAGCTGTTAGGCGCTGAGAAATTCGATCGCCGGGAGCCTGTATTTTCTACTCCCTCCAGATTGTAGAGGTCTGTCTCCAACAGTTCCATAGTATTGATGTCCAAATTTAGAGCTCGATCGAGGTCATCTTCTAATGCCTCAACCGGCAGCAAATCCTCGTCCGGCGAAGCTTGGATGTAGGCATCATCGAGCCGCTGCAAGGATGTGTCAAACTCGCCAGTGCGGACATCAGCGGCACTCGGCAAACGCGGACTGGGGCGGTTCGGGCTAATTTCCGCAGGCCCGCTCAAAGTCGGCAGAGGCGATGGTTGCGGACGATCGACAGCAGGAGTGTTGAAATGCTCGCCTCGGCTTTGAGTTGTTTCTAGATTTTGTCGATCGTCCGCATCGATTTGCCGATCGGCGGTTGAGGCGGTGCTGTCTGAAATTTGAGATACTGCTGGTGCGATCGAACTTATGGCTGGCGGTTCTGAAACTTCAGGTACTCTTGTAACTTGCGGTTCAAATAAATCGACCGTATCTAAAGTTAGATCGTTTACAGAATTACCGATTACGAAGTCTGAATCTTCACCTACTAAAATAGATTCCAGCGATTCGCCTTCATCTAGCAAATTTACAAACAAATCTTCGGCATTATTTAGGGGCTCGGCACTTTCATAATCTGCCGCACTTTGAGCTTGTACCGATTCAATATCGGCTGCATTTTCTGTATTTTCGATGGTGAAATTTTCTAGTTCTAGTTCTAGTTCTAGTTCGGCGACTGTTTCTCCCGCGAACAAACTCGCGTACAAATCCTCAACATTTTCGCCACTTTCTGCTAACATATCTTCCGACTCTGCACCGGGAAACCGAGTTGCCGGTCGAGGTATTTCGGGTGCATGACCGAACAAATTATCTGCCAAATCCGGTAGCGAGATTGGGGTTTCTACCCGCTCGCGCCTCAACTCTCCGAATTGCGAAGAAATTTCAGTACCAGCGTAGGGCAATCTGTCTTGTGCTCCGAATTCGCCGGTGCGACTTTGCTGGGCGGCTGACTGGTCGATCGCAGTATTTGAGGGGGCTGGAGCGACACCAGGGCGATCGACTGCGGTTGGGGTAGTCGTTTCGAGATTTGCAATGGCGATCGGCTCCTGCAGGTAGGAAGACGCTTCTCGCCCCAACTGTGCAGCCAAATGGTTGACAAAAGCCGCGAACATCGCCTCGCTCTGCTGGCTCAAACCATACATATTTTCGATTCCTTGGGACAAGGAAGCTTGATGAGTTTCCAGATTTGCTTGCAAATCCTGGAACACGATACCCATCGTAGAATCCAACCTCATCAGCAGACTGTCAGCACGAGATTGGAAAGATTGCATTTGCTCCAACCTTTGAGCAGGAGTCAGCAGCGGATGTTCTCCTGATGTTTGTTCGCTAAGTGTTACGTCAATAGCCGGTTGCTCTAATTGTCCACTACCCAAAGAGTAAGATGCTGCACTACTTTGCAACAAATGATTTTCTGCGCCACCTAAAATTTGGGAGAAATCACGAGCCAAGGTTTCTTCCAAGCGGGCAGTTAGTACCTGCAAGAATTCAGAAATGATTTGCTGTTGGTTTGCTTGTTGCTGAGCTAGGGATTGTTGCTGCTGCCGTTTTGCTTCTAGCTGTTTGATTTCTTGAATTAAAGCTTGCTGCTCTTGTCGCAGAGCTTCTATGTCTCGTTGGAGTGGCTCCGTCAGACTCGATCGCAGGTGGTTGATTTCTCCAGTTACGGCAAGCGTGATTTGCTCTGCTGCTGAGGGGCGAGGGGCGGGCATCGGCAGTTTCGGCATTGGAACTGGTTGCGGGCGATTTGGGCTGGCGGGGCCCTTGACGGAGGCTACCTTTGAGTCTGGGGAAACCAGATAAGCGCGAAGTCGCTCTAACAGTTGGCGTTGGTGGACAGTATCAAGAGAACCCGTCCAAGGCAAGCGGGGGGCGGGTTTGCTGAGTACCTCGTCAATCTCAGCAATTAGTGCTTGAATTTTGTACTTCTGAGAATTCAAGGGCGGAACCTCTGGGAATGCGGCTAGGGAAAAACTTCATCAAAAAAAAACTCAAGTCAAGCGGCAGCAGGGCCAATAGATAGAATAATCTGAATGCGAGTCCGTCAATAATTCAGTAATATTTTCTGACAACTGTGTCTTAATCGACAGTTTTTTGCTAACAAATGCTAACAAACGTATAAGTTGAGAGCATCTCTTAACAAAGGCGTGTCAACCAATGCCTCGCCCGTAAAAATCCCGCGAGCACCATTTAGATCCCGATCCATCTTCAATCCGGTGGCTGCGGACTTAATAGTTTTAGCACCACCTAGATTTTTGACAATTTCGCCCGTCCACGACACAGTTTTTGACGTGTAAGCTTCGTTGCAGTCAATCACGAGTTTAGAATTTTCCCAAGCTTTCCACTTGAGGAAATTCTTAAATTCGTAATGACTTAGAGTCAACATTTGCCTCACCGTTTTGTTTCTCAATTTACGGCGCGACTTAGACACCATTTGAGAAGTCTCGAACGTGGGCAGCAAGATCACATCAAAATTATCAACTAAAAACTTAGCTACTTTGTGATGCAATTCTCTGACCAAGTTCTTGATTTTACAACGAAGCCTGTTGGCTGCTTTCTTGAATCTTCTTTTCTGCCGACTGGGGGCTTTAGAAATTTTCGATACTAATTTGTCTAACCGAAAACACAGTTTCTGGATGTACAAATTAGAATCATTTCCGAGCCAGCCATAAGAATCTTCAGAGAAAAACGTCATGAACGTGCGGACACCGGGGTCTAAGGCAACAAGCCGACCTTGTTTATCGGTCTTGACTTGCTGCACTTCTTCAGAGACAACTAGATAGTATTCTCCGTAACCAAGGGTCAATCTACCGTCACTAAAATTCGTAGGCAAGGATTCTGTTAACGGACACTTACCTAAAATGGAATAATAGACGCCGCAATCTTTTATAGCCAACTTCGGCACATAAATAGATTGCTTGGTGTCTTTTCTGCTGCGAAATTTGCATTTTCGGATTTGCCCGTCTTTCTTGAAACCCTGCTTAGCTACCTTAACTGTTAAACAGGCATCTTTGATAGCAATCGATTTAATTTGGAAAGGTACAGGCTTTGCCCATTCCGGCAAACTGTTGAGGATTCCAGTTTTGAGCGTCATCCAGTTAGCTTTTGTGCCTGGTTCTTGGAGGTATTTGATGGTCGTGTTGTAGACAAAACGACTCACTCCAAACCACTGTTTAATCAGCGCTTTTTGTTCAGGATTTAGGAATAGCCGGATCTTCCTTGATCTTCTTCCTGTAACTCCGCCGGGAGTGCATTCTGCAACTAAAGACGTGAAGGATGGCGAGAAGATCGCTTGTGAGTTCGGTCTCTGGGCAGTGAACAGTTCGGTCAAGAACCACGATTTGTCCACCGTTTTGTTGAACCATGAACTCAAATAATTCAAATCCGAACCTGCTTTAGATGTCGCGACAGGCAACAACAATCGTGAGCTGTTCGCCGCGCATAAATCTGACCAGTAGGGCTTGCAGTCCTTTTCGCTTAAAATTGAGTCCTGACCCGATATCTTGGGTGATTTCGGCGTCGGGGTACTGCTGTCGCAGGTCGTCAACTTGTCTAGCGAGGTCGTCTCGCTGCTTGGGTGAACTGACGCGACAGTAGCAAACAACGGTAGTTCTAGCTGCACCGCGCTGGTAGGACTCGACATCGTAGAGTCGTTGCCCTGCTTCGTTTTTGATGCTTTTGATCTTCCCTTCGTCTGCATATTTTTTTGTCTGTGTGTGGATGCAAGCCCAGAAATTCGACTGCTTTTCTGAGCGGAACGTATGCCATGTAGCCAATAGGAGCATACATTAACAAAAATAAGCAAATGCTTTACTGTGCGTCAACCTTTTGACTTCCGATGACTCCTATTGCATATATTATGTTAGCCGGTACTTCCGCACCAAATGGCCGCTTCTATCAACTCCAAGTGTTTTGAAATTTTGTGGCTGCTTTCCTCTTTCCCGGGCCTTGGGGCGATTCCTGCTTGGGATAGCTGCGATTATCGCACGAATTGAATGCCCCACCCACTAGAACGGCGGGCTGCACCCGTCACCCCGAGTTTGGGCCCGGATGGCGGCGCGCCGCTCTCTCTTGATCTTTCACAGAGTTGGAAAAAACCTCAAACAATTTGCGATTTGGGATGCCGGGATTCGGGATTGTGCCCGTGCAGTCGATTTGAGCAACCTTTTATAGTAGCCTTTTATCTGTGTTCATGGCTAGAGATTAATGTTACAATAATCTGGGGCTAGCATAAAAGATTGTTGGGAACTGCGTCGGTTCCCCGGACGACGAGCGCCAACCGAAGGGTTCGGAATTGTGGTGGATTTTCCTGATATTGCGGACAATTTACGGGTTCTGTGGCAGTTGCACTGCTTGATTTGGGATCTGTCTGTCGTGCTTGCGGGATTGTGCCGATCGACAACTGCCGGGCCGGCTGACAACAAATCTCTCACGAGTGTTAAACTTGTCTTCGCCCATTGCTTGTCTTCGGTAATTCGATCGGCTCATTAGCTGGCCACGTTGCTAAATTTTTGTTAATAAAATTTGCTCAGTGGTACATATCTAAAAAATTATGGTATGGTGTTTGGTTTCTAGCTTGCAATCAGAGCTTAAAGCTATTAATTCCCATATTAGACAGATCGACCGCAAAACTTTAGAGGTAAAATTACCGATTTTAGATACTTGTTTCTCAAATTTTGAATCTGAAATCGAATGACTCGGCTGCAAACTATTTCTAACTGCCCAGCGCAGCTCAAGCGCATAAATTAAAATGATGGCCTCATGGAAGACCGCTTTAACACCCGAGATCCGAATTCCAATATAAATCAATTGATAGTTTCTACTCCTTTTTTTGCAGGCTTACCCGATCCTGTAATCGAGAGAGCAACTGTCCACATAGTTACCCGCAGTCATCCGTCAAATCAAGTGATTTTACTGGAAAATGACTGGGGAACATCAGTGTATTTTATATTGGATGGTTGGGTGAAAATTCGCACCTACAACCTAGACGGAAAAGAAGTAACACTGAATATTTTAGGGAAAGGAGAACTGTTCGGGGAAATGGCTGCGATCGAAGAAGCACCGCGATCGACAGATGTCATCACCCTAGCCCCAACACTGATCGGCAATATGCCATCTCAGGATTTTGTACAACTCATTCATACCGAGCCGCTAGCAGGCATTCGGCTCGCTCAACTGATGGCCCGGCGCCTGCGACAAGTCAACCGCCGCCTACGTTTGCGAGAGTCCGACAGTACCTCGCGAGTAGCAGATATTCTCTTATTTTTGGCCGAGGGGCAAGGCAAAAAAATCCTGGAAACAGGAGGTACAGAAATACCGAACCTGCCACACAGAGAATTAAGCAGCCTCAGCGGGCTGGCTCGCGAAACAGTAACGCGAGTGCTGAGCAAGCTGGAAAAAAAAGGAACTATTCAGCGCGAACGTGACGTTTTGTGCATTCCCGACCTGCACGCCTTGGAGCGTCTGTTAGTTTAGAACTATCAGAGATGGCAATTTGAATTAGTAGATTCAAAAGCACTCTCTGTTAACTGATATTCATGATTTCCTACCGGAGGTAAAGCTGTGAGTTTTAAGAAAATTTTCGCCGCCTTAGACGATTCTGAACTGGGTCACCGTGTATTCAATCAAGCTCTAGAATTAGCTGTGGGCGATCGGGCCCAGGTGATGTTATTTAGCTGCGTTACTATCAACTCGCTGGGCGAGACAGCAGTGCCAATTCCGGTAGATTTGGGCATGAATGTCCAGTTAATGGATCAAGCTTATCAAGCTCAACGTTTGCGGCTGGAAAGGGAGCAAAAACAGGCTTCAGGTTTGCTGCAAAATTACTGCGACGCCGCCGCAAAACAAGGATTGCAGGTGGAATTTGACTGCAAAATGGACGGCGATCCAGGCCATTGTATCTGTGAATCAGCCCAAAATTGGGGCGCAGATTTAATCGTAGTGGGGAGGCGCGGGCGCACCGGGCTTACAGAAGCTTTCCTCGGGAGTGTCAGCAATTATGTCGTTCACCACGCATCTTGCTCGGTTTTGGTAATTCAGGATGGGAAAGCCGAAAAATGATGGTGATGACAATTTTTGCTGAAAAAATTCATCTAAAATACAGTAGATTCCAAGCTTATTAAGTAAACTCCGATCGCCATCGCTCGTGCCGTAGGAACACGGCACTGCCGTGTCCCTACCCCTGCTAGGAAGTCAATCTAAAATCTAAAATCTAAAATCTAAAATCTAAAATCGGATGAGTGATTTTTTGTCAGCAGATGCCGCGTCAAATTCGGGCAGTTCACCAAGTACAAATAATGAGCCCGAAACTGCTGCTATTTCAGATTTGGCGGGCGATCGCCTAAATTCCGATCCGGGGAGCGCCATAGGTGAAGCACCTTTAAGGCTCGTAGAAACGGCATTCTTGGCCAGTACCGCTAGCTTGATTTGGCTGGTAAATTATTACTTTCCGCTGGGGCCTTTGCTGCGGGTTTTTTTTCCGATACCGATCGCCCTTGTCTACCTGCGCTGGGGAAACCGAGCCGCTTGGATGGCCGCTTTGGTTTCGGGTTTGCTGCTGTCGGTACTCATGGGCCCGACGCGGAGCATTTTGTACGTGATGCCTTTTGGAATTATGGGAGTTGTGCTGGGAGGACTTTGGCGGCGCAAAGCGAGTTGGTCTGTCTCTATTAGTTTAGGCGCGCTAATTGGTACTGTCGGCTTCTTTTTTCGGTTTTGGCTGCTATCAGCTTTGGTGGGTCAAGACCTCTGGGTTTATGTAACGGCTCAGGTAACAGAGATGGTGGAATGGGTGTTTGTGAAGCTGGGCTGGCTGAGTGTGCCGAGTTTGAACACAATTGGGGCGATCGCCGCTGGGATGATTTTGGTTAACAATATTGTCTATTTATTTGTAGTGCATTTAGTAGCTTTACTGCTGTTAGGTCGTCTGGGAAATCCGATTCCGCTGCCGCCCCGCTGGGTTCAACTTTTGATCGATTATGAAGAGTAGTTATTGGGAATTGGGAATTGTTGACTGTTGACTGTTGACTGTTGACTGTTGACTGTTGACTGTTAACTGCTGACTGTTGACTGCTGACTGTTAACTGTTGACTGTTGACTGTTGACTGTTGACTGTTGACTGTTGACTGTTGACTGTTGACTGTTGACTAATGACTAATAACTAATAACTAATAACTAATGACTAATAACTAATTTATGATTGGTATTTATACAGAAATCGAACAGGGTCAGCGTTGGCTCGATCGCTATCGGGGACAGAAACCAATATTTGCCTGCGTGTTAGGATTTACCGCCACAGGCTTAATTCCGGGCATTTCAGCCGCAGGAGCAACACCGTACGATCGACAATTTACTTGTTTGGCCGATGCAGAATTCTTGTATAACGGCCCCCAACCGTCGCCCCAATATCCCTTGCCGCCCCTACAAGCCGGAGCCTCGCCCGTACTGATATCTCGCGCTGTAGTTGAAGCTTTGGAAATTCCACTTTACCTATTTAATGCAGGTTTGCCCCTACCGCCAACCGTACCTACAATTGATTTGGGCGGGACTGCGGCAAAGTGCCTGACTTCTGGGAATGCTTTAGAACTCGAAACAGTCAAACATTTGCTGGAACAAGGGTTAATTTGGGGAGCTAAATTGGCAGCTCAAGCTAATAACAGCTATCTAATTTTAGGCGAGTGCGTAGTTGGGGGAACGACGACTGCTTTGGGCGTATTAATGGGTTTGGGTATTGCAGCAGCGGGGAAGGTTAACAGTTCTCATCCTGACTGCAATCACGATCAAAAATTAGCTGCGGTGATAGCGGGATTGGATAATGCTGAGTGGAAAATTGGCTCGCAAAACAGCACTCCTCTAGAATTGGTGGCGGCGGTGGGCGATCCGATGCAGATAGCGGTGGCCGCAATGGCGATCGCCGCGAGTCGGAGTTGCGGGGTGCTGCTGGCTGGGGGGACGCAAATGCTGGCAGTCTACGCTTTGATGCAAGCCATAACCCGGGAATATGCTCTGTTTTGGCGTCCCGAACAAGTGGCGGTGGGGACTACACGCTGGGTAGCCGAAGACCCTACAGGAGACACGATAGGACTCGCTAAAGAGATTGGCGGTGTGCCTCTGTTGGCGGCGCAGCTAAGTTTTGCTGGCTCTGGCTACCCGCAACTCCAAGCTTACGATCGGGGATATGTCAAAGAAGGTGTGGGTGCTGGAGCGTGTGCGATCGCCAGTGGCCTAGCTGCAAATTGGAGTCCAACTCAACTCCTGGAAGCTGTTGAAGCTTTAGCACAGCGCAGCTGTGAAACTAAACATTAAGTAGGATTCCTATTGCTAGACCAAATTTCGTATTAATCTGCTATTGCCATACTAATTAATGCCCCAGAAAATATAGACAATTACTTTATAAATACACGAGCCGAAATCAACGCAAATTGTATTTTTTCTCTTGATTAATGCCCGATCGCCTCTAGCGATATTCACTTAGATCCGCCTACGTGTTGCGAGTACATTCTTTTGGAAAGCAACTGTTCTTCCAAGGCGGCAATTCGATTGTAAGCTGCCGTTAGCTGAGCGGTAAGGCGCTGGATTTGAATATCTGTGCTCAGCTCTTGTTCCAGGCTTTGAGAATTCTTGTCGAAGTAGCTGTCATCTAACAGTATGTCCTTGTGTTCCAGGAGCGCGTCGAGACGACTGTAGCTTTGATATGAGGAGGTTTTGTCATTTCCGATCGTTCCAGAGCAGTCGTTTCTCTGCTGGTTCAGCTTCGTCTCGTTGGCAGACTCCAATAACTTTTCATTGAGGTTTTCGATGAGTTTGTAGAGAGAATCGACTTGCTGGGTCAATGCTGTAACTTGTTTGCGGAGCATTTCCATAAAATTATTCCTTGGATAGTAACTTATATCTTTACATTTTAGGGAAATCTTTACATAACTCGGATTTATCACTAAATTATTTAATTTTTGACCTAATTGTTGTGTTTCCAATCCTAACCTCGATCGGTCAGGGTACAAGCCCCCAGATTCATCCGTGCAGAAATAAAAAACATAGTATCCGATCGCCCGCCCCCGGATATATCCGTGAGGTCGCTTTCTCCAATTCTTTAATTTTTACGCACTCCAACAAAGAAACCGGGTTTTTTACCGAATCTGCGTGTCACAACAAAGTATTTTTGTAAAAAACCCGCTTTCTGGGCCACCATGCGTCCCAAACTCTAAAACAGACTCCGATCGCACCAGAAGAGAGTAGAATGACTCTGTGTTTGAAAAAGAAATAAGACAAATCGGCGCCAACCACCGGACTCGAAACACAATTATTTCCCGACGCGCAGAACACATGGACGATCGGTCAATACTTAGAAAAGCGGATTCACAGGTGAAACGAAGGTCTTTGCTATTGGGGGCCGCCACCCTAACTTTAAGTCAATTGGCGGCAGGTTGCGACTCGAAGCCCATTCTCAAAATTCGATCGCTCAAAAACGGTATTCCGGCCCAACTGGTAAGCAAATTTAGCCGCGATTTACAACCGTCTCCGGTTTTGCAGGTAACGCAAGAAGGCCAATTAAAAGAATTATTCGCGCTCCTGCAGGAGTGGAAACGGGTTCCCGAATCAAAAAATCAAGCTAACTTGGTGATGTTGGGAGATTACTGGCTGAGTTTGGCAATTCGGCAAAAATTGATTAAGCCGATCGACCCTGCTAAATTTAGTAATTGGTCAAAACTGCCCGAAAGATGGCAAAAACTGGTCAGGCGCAACGATGACGGTCAATTAGACGCGTACGGTAAAGTCTGGGCTGCACCTTACCGCTGGGGAAGTACGGTAATTGCCTATCGAACCGACAAATTTAAGGCATTGGGGTGGACTCCAACAGATTGGAGTGACTTGTGGCGAGTCGAATTGCGCGATCGAATTTCTCTCCCAGACAGTGCTAGAGAAGTGATCGGTTTAACCTTAAAAAAACTCGGAAAATCTTACAATACGCAGCAATTAGATCGAGTTCCAAATCTCAAAAAAGAACTGGCAAATCTGCACCAACAAGCTAAACTTTATAGTTCTGAAGCTTACCTGCAACCATTGATTTTAGGCGATACTTGGTTGGCCGTAGGTTCCTCTGGGGATTTGCTACCGTTGCTGCAAACCCAAAAGGATATTGCTTTAGTAATTCCGGTTTCGGGAACTGCACTGTGGACAGATTTGTGGGTAGAACCAGTCTCGGGAAGTCCAGTTTCGTTAGGGGAAAAATGGATTGATTTTTGCTTGCAGCCTCAGATTGCGCCTCAATTATCTTTGCTGGCTAAGGCTAGTTCGCCGATAATTCTCGGCATGAAACCCGAGGATTTGCCTGCTGATATTCGCACCAATCCTTTGTTATTGCCGGATGCTAAGATTATTGCTGCTAGCGACTTTATGCTGCCTTTTGGGGATGCTGGGATTCAGCAGTATCGATCGCTCTGGCAAGAAATTCGGCAAGTAGTTAAAAGTTAAAATGTAGTGCGTCATATCAATTCCGGTTTCACCGGAATAATATAGAGGAGACGGGAGTGGGGGGTGGCCACACAAGTATTTTTGTGTGTGGGAAGGCCCATCCGGGTCCCGAGGTGGGGCCCAATA
>JANMLZ010000181.1:0-15054 GCA_031372825.1 Cyanobacteria bacterium OTE_58_metabat_593
TGCCGATAGTGCCTACAAAACCGTTTTTGATATCCATATTATTTAGGTGTTTTCCTTTTTTAGTAACTTTTAAAGTGAATTGATAAGTATAGCCTTTCTCAGAAAGATGAGGTGCGATCGAGAATTGGTAATTGGTAATTAGTAATTGGTAATGCCCGATGCCCCATTACCAATTACCCTGTACCTCACCAACTGAGAAAGGCGATAGTTGAACCTATTTATTTGGCTGAGGAGTCATCCGCAAATACGGCTTAATCGGCGTATAACCTTTAGGGAACTTCTCTGCCAACTCTTTCGGGTCTGTAATTGAAGGTACAATTACGCAATCGTCGCCGTCTTTCCAATCTACTGGAGTTGCAACGCTGTATTTGTCTGTAAGTTGCAGCGAATCGATTACCCGCAGGATTTCATTGAAATTCCGTCCGGTGCTCGCTGGGTAAGTAATGCTCAAACGCAATTTCTTTTGGGGATCAATCACAAAGACGGTGCGGATTGTTAAGTTATTTAACGAGTTGGGATGGATCATATCGTAAATGTCGGAGACTTTGCGATCGCCATCTGCTAAAATTGGATAATTGAGGGTGACATTTTGGGTTTCCTCAATGTCTTTAATCCAGCCCATGTGAGAATCGACATCATCAACGCTGAGGGCGATAGTTTTGACCCCACGCTTGTCAAATTCAGACTTCAGACGGGCGACAGCACCTAGTTCTGTGGTACACACTGGAGTATAATCCTTGGGATGGGAAAACAACACGACCCAGCTATCACCAGTCCAGTCGTAGAAGTTGATTTCGCCTTCTGAGGAGGCTTGGGTAAAGTTGGGTACTGTATCGCCTAATCGCAGAGTCATAACTGATTTCCTCTAATTTTATTTAACGGCTGTTCCTCATCATGCCATAATTACCGGTTTGTCGATCGAGCTTTACATGATTTTAATTTTTTGGGGCGCGCGATCGGCAATTCGACTACTCTAATATTTTAGATGCGGTCTGTTCCTACCACTGAGTAATATTTCTATGCTTTACTTGCTGATTAAGACAATACAGCCTATTTTAGTGCCCCTGTGTTTGGTTTCCGCCTGGGGCTTAATGTTTCTGCTGTTTTCAAGTATTGGCGCTACTGTCACCGACTCTGTGCGCCGAGCCCAGCGGATGCACCAAATCCCTTGCGCTAATTGTGTATTTTTTAGTGGCGACTACCATCTCAAGTGTCCGGTTCAGCCTATGATAGCTTTGTCTGAAGATGCGATCGACTGTCCTGATTATCGATCGCATTCCCGAACTTGGGGTTGAGAAATGTGGCATTTAGAAGAAAGGAGTAAAAAATGCTAGTTCAAAAGCTTAATAGCTGCGACGAGTTTATTGCCGCCGACGGTACTCAATTACGAGAATTGCTGCATCCAGACAAGCAAAATATTGACTTGCGTTACAGTTTCGCACACGCGACTTTACCACCAGGGCAAATTTCGACGCTTCACTCCCTGACCACTTCCGAAGTTTACTACATTATCAGTGGGATCGGGGAAATGCACATCGACGGCGAAAAGCAATTTGTGGAAGCCGGAGATACAATTTACATTCCCCCCGATGCCAAACAGTTTATCTACAATTGCGGTACGGAACCGCTAGTGTTTATTTGTATTGTCGATCCCGCGTGGCGAAAAGAAGACGAAACAATTTACCAGTAATTTTCAAGTTTTTCGGCTTTTCTGATCGTTACCAGGCTCTGCCCGGTAACGCCTATTTAGAGGCTCTGCCTCTCTTGAAAAAAACATCACAAGACCAAAAAGCTGTTTTCAAAACAACAGCACCCTAGCCATATGTACCGAGTGATCTCCTCTTTTTTCAACTTCGATGTGGAGTTGCAATAAATTCGTAAATTCCTTTGCATTGCTCCCCTCTAATTAGTTGAGGAAATATCAGCTTTGTTGGCGGATGCTGCTGTTGGTTTTTGATGGGACAGATTTGAGATTAAACAGCGTTTTTACTCCTTAAGATTCAATTTTGAACTTCGCTGTGGCATCTGTCGGAGAAGCTTTTCTTTGGCTTCATATGATTAATATAGCACCTTGTTTTTGAAGTGCAAGTGTCTGCAACTAAACTTTACAAATGAAGGAAGAAGGAAGAAGGAAGAAGGAAGAAGGAAGAAGGAAGAAGGAAGACATGACACGGATACACGGATTAATTATCGCATGGAGCTTTCGAGCATCTAGTTAAAATAGTAGAGTGTGGCTGTGTCAGCTACTGGAGAAAGAGGGATAATACTTATATGAAAAAAACCAAACTCATCAAACTGTGCGCCTTATCGCTCAGCATTTTGCTGCTATGTTGTAGTGTAGCGACAGCGGAACCGACGGCGAATCCTCAACCGCAGCAGACTTACACAAACCAAGATATTCTGCAACAGTTGGTGAAGGCGAGAATCGTGTATCTGGGAGAAACCCACGATAGCATCGAAGACCACCAAGCTCAACTGAAAATTATCCGAGAAATGCAGCGGCAAAATCCAAAAATTGCGATCGCGATGGAAATGTTTCAGCGCCCTTTCCAAAGTGCGATCGACAACTACTTAGCTGGTAAACTGACAGAAGAGCAATTAGTCGAGCAAACAGAATACAATCAAAGGTGGCGCTTTCCCTGGGAATATTACGCGCCGATAATGCGGTTTGCCAAAGAAAATAAACTACCTGTGCTCGCTTTAAATACACCATCAGAAGTAACGAGAAAAGTTGCATCTCAAGGTTTAGAAAGCCTCACAGCCGAGGATAAAAAGCACATTCCGCCAATATCCGAAATTCGCACCGACAACGCCGAATACCGGCAACTGCTGCTAGAAGTTTACCAGCAGCACCAAAAGGCTGCACAGGGAAATAGTACAGCTTTTGAAAGATTTTTGCAAGCTCAAGTTTTGTGGGACGAAACTATGGCCGAAAGCATAGCCCAATTTGTCAAAGCCAATCCCGACTATCAAGTTGTCGTGTTGGCGGGGAAAGGGCATATTATTTACGGTTACGGCATTCCCAGCCGCGTCGAGAGGCGTTTGGGAGTCGGAAATGTGAAAGTACGATCGATCTTATTTCATTCCCCGACAGATACTCCCTTGTCCGCACATAAATCTATTGTTGACTTTGTTTGGAAGCATTCCCAATAGTACAATTTTACTCGCAAACTACGATCGGTAACAACCAATGACAAATAGACCAAAAATTCTCGCCTTTGCTGGGAGTACCCGCGAAGCATCCTACAACAAACTGCTGGTAAAAGTTGCGGCGGCTGGGGCTATGGCGGCGGGCGCAGAAGTTACTTATCTAGATTTGCACGACTTACCGATGCCGCTATTTGACGAAGATTTGGAAGCCAAGGAGGGAATGCCAGAAAATGCCCGGAAGTTGAAGGAATTGATGGTAGCGCACGATGGGTTTTTGATCGCTTCTCCCGAGTATAACAGTTCAGTTACGCCCGTGTTGAAAAATGCGATCGACTGGGTGTCGCGCCCAGCCCCGGGCGAACCGGGATTGGTGGCATTTACTAACAAAGTTGCGGTAATTATGAGCGCTTCTCCTGGCGGTTTGGGCGGTTTGCGGGGATTGGTGCATTTGCGATCGATTTTAGGGAATATTAACGTATTCGTGCTGCCAGATCAGAAAGCAATTCCCCAAGCTTTTGCAGTATTTAATGCTGACGGTAGGATGAACGATCCGAAACAACAGGAGTCTGTTGAAAATCTCGGTGCTAAGTTGTCTAATGTGCTATCGAAATTAATGGCGTGAGGCGATAAATTCATTTGGCAGTAGGGACACAACATTGTTGTGTCCTAATCTAGCTATACATATACGTAAGTCATGTTGAAAGTGAAATTGTACAGACCAGCATCCTAGGGCGTGTTTTCCAACTACTCAACTCTACGCAATTCCTACTCTGGATTCTGCCATCCTTGATAAGCTGCAACCAAAATATTCACGTAGCGATTATCCATCAATTCCTTGAGCGCTTCGATGCCTCCCGAGTTCAACGCGCCGACGACTCGTTCTTTGAGTGCCGGATTTTTGGCGATACCTTTCACCGCTACGTCGATTTCTGCTTGGGTATCGGCGGGGATGTCGGGGGGATCGGATCGATCGAGAATTTGCAGCAATTGTTGGATTTCGACGACTGATTCGGCGAGGGTTTTGGACTGGGTTTCGTGCAACTCGCCAGCTACTTTCGCGCCGCTTTGGATTTCTCCCCCGCTCATGTGTCCGACTCCTATTTTGCCACTTTGATTGTAGGTATCTCCTTGGCGGTTATTGTCTGTGTTGTTGTTCATAGTTTGATTCTCTGCCATAAAGTGATATGTTTGAATGATTTGGGTGCCGGGGACGGAAACTTGGGGAGATTGATGTTTGCTTTCCACCACTCTTAACAGCATTTGAATCGTTTCTTTGCCCTCCACGACAAGGGTGCGTAACGCTTCTGGAGAGAGCGACTTCAACTCGTCAAGATGGTTGAAATAGCCTTTGTGCAGGGAGCTTGTGTCAGCATTGGGGGCAGTTTCCGCTCGCAACAGTAGTTTGTCCCGGTTTTTGCCCTTTTTCTCGAACGATACCCATTCTAAGTCAGCATCGGGGTTTTCGTCTCGAAGCTTTTGGA
This sequence comes from Cyanobacteria bacterium OTE_58_metabat_593, assembly GCA_031372825.1. GTDB lineage: Bacteria > Cyanobacteriota > Cyanobacteriia > Cyanobacteriales > Microcoleaceae > Microcoleus. Next base: position 4,632 of record JANMLZ010000181.1, read on the forward strand.
ATGCTAGGAGAACCAAGCGCAAATCTTCCGGGCGGTTGTGGTAAAGGTTAAGGGTTTGTTTTAGAGGAGCAATGAAGTCACTAAAATCTCCGTCTTCAAAGGTTTTGTTCTGGTCTTTGGGTTCGCGAAGGGGATCTTGATCGAGACGTTCGGAGGGTGGAAGTTGCAGAAAGGGTGGGCACTGGTTCGGCGGCAGACGCCTATAGACGTACTCGCAGCGAATTCCATCGAGTCGGGTTTCTGTTGTGATGCCCCAATCTTCAATGTAGGCTCCGGTAAGGGTGGCTCCTGTAAGATCGGTTCGATCGAGCTGTGTCTGTACGAGTTTAGCATGGCTAAGAATTGCATCTTGCAAGTTAGCATCGCTGAGGTCGGCGAGGATGAAGCTGGTCTCAGCAAGTTTTGCATCTTGCAAGTTAACACCGCGCAAGTTCAGCCGATCAAAATTTCCCCCTTCTCCTCTTCTGCTTGTAACCAGTTCGCGGATTTGGGGATAGTTGAGATAGGTGGTTCCAGGACGAGCGCGATCGAGCTTTTTAGCATCTTTCCAGCAGGTGCGGGTGAGAGTGGCTTCGCGGAAATTGCTACTTTTGAGTGTAGCTGCGGTGAAGTTAGCATCAGTGAGGGTAGCACAGTAGAAGCGAGTTCCGCCGAGGGAACCGAAGGCGATGGCAAACTGGCGCACGATGGCAAATTTTTCGTCCCCTTTCATGGCTCGCGATGCGACGTAGAGGCTCAGGAGGATGGCGGCTCCTGATACGGCTCCTGCCACGGCTCCGGCCAAAGCTACGGCTCCGGCCACGGCTCCGGCCACGGTGACGGCGACTGTGACGGCGACTGTGACGGCGACGGCTCTGGCTCCGGCTTTGGCTCCGGCTCCGGCTAAAGCGACGGCTCCAGCTCCGGCGAAGGTGAAGGCTCCGGCTAAAGCGACGGCTCCGGAGACGGCTCCGGTGACGGCTCCTGCGAAGGCTCCGGCTCCGCCAACAGCGACAGCGAAGGCGACGGCCACGGCGACGGCTCCAGCGACGGCTATCAAACTAACTGCCTGAACGGTAAATCCATGACAGACGATCACACCAAATATAGCAATTAGGACGATGGCAAAAAAAATACTCAATACCCATTTTTCTAGTAGGCTCTCAACAGACAGGCTCGTAGCCACTACAAACACCCCGGAATATGATGCCAGAATTCCCGACAAAGCTGACATCAGCAGTGCCAGCACCCACTGCACCGCCACCCAGAACCATTGCAGTCCCGCCGTTGCTCCCGCGAAGTTCGTCCCCGTCAGAGTAGCGTGGCTGAAGTTCGCTCCCCGGATATCGGCCTTACTGAAGTCCGCTCCCGACAAATCTTGCTTGACAAACGACTGTCCCCGCAGGCTCACGCCCTTAAAATCTCGCCTGCCTTTTTTGTATTCTTGTAAAACTTGACTCGCTTTCATCGGTGTGCTGTTGTTGTGATTTCCCATGCCTTCTCGATATTGCGACGCCCCCGATGTATTCCATTTTTCTATATCCGATTTTACCTCCGATCCGAAAAATAGAGTTTTTTAAGGGTTTTTGATGTTTTCTATCTTTGCGTATCTCTAACTGTATTTCCGCTCGTCACAAATCGAACAACTCATGTGGTTCATTTCCCATCTATTGTGCTGTCGAAATTAATCGCGTGAGGTAATAAATTTATTTTGCAGTAAGGACACAACAATGTTTTGTCTCAATCCTAGTATTTGTTATTTAGCTGGCTGCATCAAGTGCGATTCCTTCTAAAATTGCTATCATCATAGTCGATCGCCTGTTATTCTCACCCCCAAATTAACATGACATTCACCGGAGATCCAGATTCAGCACCTGTTTTGCCAACAGCCGAAGAAGCAGCTGTTGCCAAAACCAGCAGTCGCGCTTTAAAATCGCACTTGCAAAATCATCCGTCTGGCGAATCCCTCAAATTGATCTTAAACGAAAAAGAGGGAAAGACAATTGACATACCCGCCGCAGCATTGCCACTGCTGTTAGAGATTTTGCAGCAGACAAGCAGCGGCAATACTGTTAAGCTGATTCCAATTACTGAAGAACTTTATATTTATCAAGCAGCCAACATTCTGGGAGTTTCCGATAAATATATGTGGGAGCTGCTAGATTCTGGAAAAATCCCTTACAAAATGGTAAGTACCTGTCGCCGGATACGTTATGAAGATATAATGAAATATAAAAAGCAGGATTATGACAAAAGAAGTAAACTGCTTGACGAACTTGTCGCAGAATCAGAAGCACTCGGTTTGTACGGCTAACTTATGGAAATTGCAAAAGTTGTCTGCGATGCTAATGTTTTGTATTCAGCCGCACTCCGCGATTTTCTGATGGAACTAGCAGTTGGTGATGTGTTTGAGCCGAGGTGGACAGAAGAGATTCACGGCGAGTGGATAAGAAACGTGCTTCAGAACAATCCAAATCTCACATTAGAACAGCTTGTCAGAACTAAAAATCTGATGAATGCAAGCATTAAAAATTGTGTGGTGCAAGGTTATGAGCAAATTATACCAGACTTGGAACTTCCCGATCCGGGCGATCGACACGTTCTAGCAGCAGCTATTCATTCTCGGGCTAATTTTATCGTTACTTTCAATCTCAGGGATTTTCCTGCTGAGAATCTCAAACAATATAACATTGAACCGCTGCACCCGGATGAGTTCATTCTGCGCTTTCTGAACTTTAAGTCTGAAAGTGTATGCAAAGCCGCAGAAAAACAAAGAATTAGGCTCAAAAATCCGCCAAAAACGCCTGACGAGTATTTGCAAACCCTGGTAGAATTGGGACTGCCGCACTCAGCAACTCGGATGCGAGAATTGTGCTATCGATATTAGTTCGATCGCCAACTGCACACTTTTCTTAGTTTATTTCACTATTTTCTATTGTGCTTCTACTTGAAAACGGGTATAATTTCATTTCATATAAATAATAGCCAGTTAAAGCGCTACCATAAATTTTACCAACATCGCATCACCCGATCGACCTAAAAGAAAACCACCCGATCGCACATTGGCAGAAATAGATCAGAACCAGCATACTTAAGTCATCGGTCATCGGTCGGTTATACTTGTAAAAAACCGCACGGTAGGCGTGGGAGACTCCTCCATCACAACTACCATGCGGTTTTATTTGACTAATAGTGCTGATCTTAAATCACCCCATCTTTTTCTTCTTCCAAGCCTCAACAAACGGCAAAAATACCGACACCAACTCCTGCCGATTCATCACCAAAGTCGGATAAGAAACCCTCCCGTAATTCTTCCCCACTTCCAGCGGAAAAATCGCCTGGGACTCCAGCGGTAGCCAAACCGCACCCGCAGCCTTTACAATTACCCAACTCCCCGCAATATCCCAAATTTTCGGAGTCGCTTCCACGCCTCCCATAGCTACACCAGAAGCCACAGTCAAAAAATTGTAACTAGCCATACCCAACATCCGAATTTTACTCGGAAGATGAGGCCCAATTCCCACACTGCGCGAACACAAATTAAAAATATGATTTCCGCTCATTTTATCAGCACTCGGGTGAATCGGGCGATCGTTCAAAAACGCACCTTGAGGCATATTTGTCAATACATTTTCACCCGCCAAATCCCCTGCATAAAAACCGTGAAAAGATTGATTCAGCAGTGGCAAATGCACGCAGCCAAAAACCGGAGTTCCGCGATACAATAAACCCAAAGAAATGCCCCAAATCGGAATTCCCCGAGCAAAATTAGTCGTAGCATCCAGAGGATCGACAACCCAACACCATTCATTATCCGGGAAAACGTGTTCTCCTTCCTCGCTCAAAATCCCGTGACTGGGAAAAGTAGATGCGATCGCACCTCTAATTGTCGCATCCGCCCAATTGTCAGACTGCGTAACCAAAGTGCCGTCATCCTTTTCATCCGCTTGTGCAGAACCGAAATCCTTCAAAAACTGCTGTCCAACTGTCTTGACAGTAGTCTGAGAAAAACTTAAAATAGAGTTCCAAAAATTAGTCATTAGTTATTAGTTATTAGTTATTGGTTATTGGTTATTGGTTATTGCAATAACAACTGCCAACTGCCAACTGCCAAACCTTAGTCTAGTTCATTTTCAAGAATCGTGGCTATCGCAGCCTTCGCATTAGTCTGAAACTCCTTCACATCCACCCTACTCAACAGCCAAACAGCCAGAATCATACCAACCGCCGGCACCGCAAAAACCAATGCGTAAGCTAGCATCGGTCGATCGACTCCAAACCAACTCCTGCCAAAATCTAAAATAGCACCACCGCTAACCGTCGCGATACCTCGCGCCATCGCTTGCGACAAACCCCAAGCCCCAATAAAAGTCCCCGCAGTTTCCGCAGCAGTCAAATCCAACATCAAACTTAGGGCGCCCGTCGTCGTAATTCCCGAAGCTAGCCCAAACAAAAGTAAAGCCGACTTAAACAAAATCGGATTTCCAGTAAATCCCGATGCAATAATTAAACCAAAACAAACCGCCACCGACAAACAGCCCAACTTAATTGTATTTTGCTTGCCAATTCGTGGCACAATTAAAAAACCAGTGGCGCTCAAACCAAACAGCACGCCAGTACCATAAATAGCATTCAACCGGGTACTTTCGGAAATCGGCATCTTAAAAATTTCCCCGCCGTAAGGTTCCAAAACCGCATCCTGCATAAACAAACAAATTGTCATAATCAGCAGGAAAGTAAAAAATAAACCAGTTTGGCGACTAGCAGTCAAAATCCGCAGAGCTCTTCCCAGAGTAATTTTATCTTCTCGATTCACTGCGGTCGATCGCAATCCGTAGCGCGAATACTTTTTCTCAACCCCAAAAGTCGCAATCCCCACCAACAGCAAAACCACCGCCGGCACCTTCACAAACAAATCATTAATCGAAGCCCGCAGCACTTCGCGCGGCACATCCCCATCAATTTGTTTGAGCAAACCGCTGCTGACAATTGCGCCTATAATAATGCCAACCATCAACATCGACCACACAACACCGATCAACTTCGATCGATCTTCCTCATCGGAAACATCCACCAACAAAGCAGCAAAAGGAGTCGAACTCGAACAAATAGCAATACCGTAAACTGCAAAAATCAAACCCAACAAACCCACCCAACCATAGGTAGGAGTCGTCCATCCCACAGCCTCTAGACTGTCGCCCAAGCGCCACATCACCTGTACCGCCAAAAAAGCCGAAATCACAAATAGAACCCCGCCCATCCACACATAACCCGTGCGGTGATGCCCAAACAAAGGCTTAGCATCAGACATCTGTCCAAACCACACCCTCGCGGGGGCGACAAACTGGTGCATAGCCAGAGTACCAGCCACCACAGTAGCCGGAATCGCCAACTCCTTAATCATGACCCGATTGAGCACTCCCAGGGTCAAAATCGACATCATGCCCAGCCCCATCTGAAACAAGCCCAACCGGAACATCGTCAGCAGGTTAACTCTTTTGATAGCAGCAGTCGCGGAATCTGTTAATCTTGAATCTGGCAAACGGTCGATCGACATAACTATTCAAAATAAACACAGCATGACTCACTCATAGTAGCTGACATCCTCACGCACCTGCGGCTTTTCCTCCCCCAGTTAGAAGCTCGATCGGGATTATTCATATAAAAATAATAGATAATAAAGAATTGTGGATTTACCAACCGTGACAACCATTACTTTGGGAAAAAATGGCCCAGCCGTCATACCCCTGTGCGTCGGAACTTGGGCTTGGGGCGACAAACTCTTTTGGAACTACGGCAGCAACTACGGCGCCGCCGAAGTAGAAACAGCATTCAAAACATCTCTAGACAGCGGAGTCAACTTTTTCGACACAGCCGAAGTCTACGGTAACGGGCTATCAGAAGAATTGCTGGGGCAGTTTATCAAAAAAACTAGCCAACCCGTACAAATAGCCACCAAATTCGGCCCCGTACCTTGGCGCGTCACCGGAAAATCAGTTTCCGAAGCCTTAAGTGCCAGCTTAAAACGCTTGCAAGTAGAACAAATAGCCCTCTATCAAGTACATTGGCCCTTCAGTTTTTTGCTCAGTCAAGAAACCTTGATGAACACCTTAGCAGACGAAGTAAAACAAGGCAGAATTCAAGCAATAGGAGTCAGTAACTATTCAGAAGAACAGATGCGCGAAGCCCACAAAATATTAGCAGCCAGAGGCGTTCCACTAGCAACAAATCAAGTCCGTTATTCCATGCTATCGCGACAAGTAGAAAAACAAGGGATTGTCAGTGCAGCCCGCGAATTGGGAGTCACAATTTTAGCTTATAGCCCCTTAGCCCAAGGATTGCTCACAGGTAAATATACCGCCCAAGAACAACCAGCCGGAGCTCGTAAATTTGATGCCCGTTTCAGTAAAGCCGGTATCGATAAAATCGAATTAGTCATGTCTACGCTGCGGAAAATGGGCAAAAAGCGCGATCGAACTCCCGGACAAGTAGCCCTCAACTGGCTAATCGCTCAAAACGGAGTAATCCCAATTCCCGGCGCCAAAACAGCCAAACAAGCCGAAGAAAATGCAGGTGCATTAGGCTGGAGTTTGAGCCAAGATGAAGTCAATCAACTAGAACTAATGACTCGTCCTTGGCTTCAATAGATTTATTTGTTGACTGTTGACTGTTGACTGTTGACTGTTGACTGTTGACTGTTGACTGTTGACTGTTCGCCGTAGGTTGGGTTTTACTTCAGTCTACCCAACCTAAAATTTACTTACTTCTTCCTTCTTCCAACTTCAGTCTTGCTTCCCGGCGTTACATCCGTTAAATCCGTTATACAATCCGTTGCCGAACTTCCTTCGATTATGAAAATATTAACTGATTGGGGTTTCACGCGCGAAGGCTGGCGCAACAACAGCCGTGGTGAATATTTAGTTTTGCTCCAAGTAATACTAATCGTAGGATTTATCCTACTACCAGTTTATCAACTTCCAGGATTTAAAATCGAATCAATTCAACTACTTTATTTTAGCTGGACTATTGCAAGTCTGCTCAGCTTAAGCGGATTAATTTTGATCGTCAAAGGACTCATAGACTTAGGAAAAAACCTCACACCTTTACCCTATCCAATAGAAAACGGAGAATTAGTCCAAACAGGCATTTATGGAATCATCCGGCATCCTTTATATAGCGGCTTAATTTTCGCAGCCCTTGGCTGGACAATCTTTCAATTCAGCTTATCCCATTTAATCGCTACTGGAATTTTACTCATATTTTTTGACATAAAATCGAGCCGCGAAGAAACCTGGCTGAGTGAGAAATATCCCGACTATTCAGAATACCGCCAGCGAGTCAAAAAACTCATTCCCGGAATTTATTAGTATTAACAGATCGATCTCAATTCTAGTTTGTGCTAAAATGACCTAATTAATTATGGATTTTAACAGCCATGCTACCTTTAAATATCAAACTGTTAAAAACAGCATTCCCCTTCGTAGCTTTATCATTCTTTCTCAGCAGTTACACTGCTAGCAAAAATCCTGATCCAGCACCTGAAAATCTCTTTAAATTTACCAACTCTCAGACAACTACCTCGGCTAGAAAACAAAAAACAAATTTAGTCGTAGCGGATGTCAACAGTGAAAAAGCAGCAATTGAATCAGTTGTTGTCTTAAATCTGAAAGCTTTGAATGAAGAAAATATAGAAGCTTATATGGCGACAATAGATCCAAACTCTCCTGGGTTTGAAGTAACAAAAAATGCGATCGCACAAAGTTTTTCGATCTACGATTTAAATTATGTAATGAATAATTTTAATGTAGCAACCATCACAGGAAATACAGCCATAGTTACAGTAGATCAAACAACAACAAAAATTCGAGGCCCGCAGTTCAGAAATAATAGAATGGTGTTGATGCACCAATTCAACAAATCTAATGGACAATGGAAAATGTTTAGCTCTCAAATTCAAAAAGTTGAGTATTTAAACTCGATAACTAAGACTGATTCACGAGAAGGGTAAACTGCAATTGTCTAGAGTTTAAAGTTACCAGCCCGATCGCACTTACAACTTTTCCCTGTTGCATTACTCCAAAAATCTCAAATCTCGAATGGGATCGCTGTGTAAATATACTCAATCAGCATTATTGCTACATTCCAGGAAGATTAAATGTGACTTGGCATACAAACTCCACCTAAAATTTGCAAACCCTCAGTTAAGTCCCTTCCTAGCCCAGCCAGCCACCAAAAAAATCTTCCTAAAATCACTCTTAATTAACTTGTCAATTCCCCTAAAATCACTCAAAATTAAAATAAGAAATAAAATGTAATATTTATCTAACTTCTTACAGAAGAATTAAACCCTAAATGAGAGCCACCCATCCTGTGGATTTGCCGCCACCCGGGCCAACCACAGCAACTCCCCACGCCTCCCGCCTAAGCCCGCTATTTAACCGCCTGCATCCGAGCCCTGAAACCCTCCTACTCATCCTCTCCCTAGTCATCGGGGGAGTTACGGGCGCAGGTGTCGTCACTTTTCACTATCTGATCAACTTAATCCACAGCCTGATGCTGGAAGACTTCATGGGGGCGATCGCCTCTTCAGGCTCTTGGACACTAGCGTGCATTCCCACCATTGGCGGAGTCGTCATCGGGCTAATGCGCTGGCGGTTTCAGGATTTTGGTCCAAATATGTCCTCCTTAATTGCAGCCACCCGTGGGCTCCAAGAACTTTCCCCGCTCAAACCGATTACCAAAATGGTCGCAGCCTCAGTTTCCCTCGGCACCGGCGCTTCCCTTGGCCCGGAAGCCCCCAGCGTCGAAATCGGTGCCAATTTTGGGATGTTGCTCGCTCAAGTCTTGCAGCTATCCCCAGAAAGGCAACACTTGCTCCTCGGTGCGGGAGCAGCAGCAGGCTTATCTGCCGGGTTTAACGCTCCCATCGCCGGAGTATTCTTTGCCTTAGAAGTTGTGCTCGGCAGCACCTTCGCCACTTCGTCAGTCAGCGTTCTTTTGCTATCAGCCGTCGTTTCAGCGCTGATAGCTCAAATTTGTTTGGGAGCACAGCCGGCCTTTGCTCTGCCAATCTATGATGTCCGCAGCCCCTGGGAATTGCCTTTTTACATGGGATTGGGGCTTTTGGCTAGCGGAGTTTCCCTAGCTTATACAGAAGCAATTCAATTAGCCGATCGATGTTTTCAAGGAAAAGTCAAAGGATTTGGATGGCTTGGACGACTGCCCCGGCCGGTTCACCCGATCGTCGGTGGCGCTTGCGTCGGCTTAGTGGCTCTGCAATTGCCTCAAGTTTTGGGCGTCGGCTACGAAACAGTCCAAGCAATGCTCCAAGATGTCAAGTTTTCTTTGCCTTTGCTGCTAGCCCTCCTCTTCGTCAAACTAGCGATGACAGCAATCAGCCTCGGTAGCGGTTTAGTCGGCGGTATCTTCGCCCCGGCGATGTTTTTGGGCGCTTCCCTGGGTTCGGCTTACGGCATCTTTTTGGCAATGGTGCCAGGTTTGGGCGAACACGTTGCTGCCCCTCCAGCTTATGCGATGGTGGGAATGGCTGCTGTGCTTGCGGGTAGTGCTAGAGCGCCTTTGACAGCAATTCTGTTGATGTTTGAATTGACTAGAGATTACCGGATTGTGTTGCCTTTGATGGCAGCGGTGGGATTAAGTGTTTGGCTGGTGGAGTGTGTGAATCGTCGATCGCAGGCTCACAGCCTCAACCTTCAGCAAATGGGTGTAGATGTGGCTGTCAATGAGCCGATCAAAGCTAGGGAACAGTTGCAGGATTGGGAAGATGCTTTGGGCGATCGAATTGTCACAGAGTTGATTTCTTGCCAATTGCCGATCGATGAGGAACACAAGGGCGACGATCCTGTATTGGCGATCGCGAATGCACATTTACCCGAAAATATCAAACCATTGTCTGAAACAAAATCAGCAGTATAAAATACTGATTTAACCCATACCACCTAAATCCAACCATGATATTCATCAACCCAAAAACCGATTATGCCTTCAAAAAAATCTTCGGTTCCTCGGAAAGCAAAGAGATTCTAATTAGCTTTCTCAACGCCTTGATTTATGAAGGCAATTCCACCATCGAAGACTTAGAAATTATCAACCCGAATTTACCACCAAAAGTGGAAGGGTTAAAAGATAGTTATCTAGATGTGAAAGCAAAACTCAGTGACGGAACATTAGTAATCATTGAAATGCAGGTAATCAACGTCCAGTCTTTTGGTAAGCGAGTTTTGTACAATGCAGCCAAGACTTATGCTTTTCAATTGGAAGCAGCCCAAGGATATCGATTGCTAAAACCAGTGATTGCTTTGACAATTACAGATTTTGAAATGTTCCCTGACAGTGAAGAGTTCATTTCTAAATTTGTGTTCAAAGAAGTCAATAAAAACTTTACATATCCCGAAAATGATCTAGATTTAGTGTTTGTAGAGTT
>JANMLZ010000014.1:0-15033 GCA_031372825.1 Cyanobacteria bacterium OTE_58_metabat_593
AATTGGCAAGACTTGTCCAAGGATTTACCCCCCGACTCCACTGTATATTGGTATTACAAGCAATGGCGGTCACAGGGAGTGCTTGAAGAATTGATGAGAGTTTTACATTCTCAAGTTCGCGACCAGGTAAAAAACCACCGAAGTGGACTACGTTAATGATGATTGATTCACCATCTGTAAAAAATACCTGTAATGCCAGTATTGCATCGAAAGGATATTGTTTTTACAAATCAACAAATGGTATTAAAAGACATCTAGCTGTTGATACGCTTGGGTTTCCCTTCTTTACTCATTGCACAAAAGCCAATTTATCAGATGATGCAGGTGGGATTGAAATGTTGAGTAAAAACCTGGATTATTTCAAGTCTAAACCTGTATGTAAATATTCCGCAAATCACAATTTTATTAGACCACGGCTATCACCCCGAACATCTGACTATTGAATTACCAAAGATTTATCCACAAATTATGACTATAATTCAATACGCTTGGGTTAGTGCTAAAAAAACCGATCGTGCGTAGTGCGTAGGTTGGGTTGAGGAACGAAACCCAACATTTTCGCTACAATTTTCCTTAACCCAAGCGTATTGGACTATAATCAAGTTTTAACTATCAAAAAAACCATCTAAACAAGAAAAAGAAGCATCAGGAAAATCAGGATTTATTCCCGTTGTAGCAAGATGGGTAATTGAACGGTCAAATGCTTGGATAGAGAGATGCAAAATACTGGTTAAAAACTTCGAGAGAACCTTAGATAATGCAACCGCTAAACTCAATCTATGTTTGATTCGGTTGATGCTAAAACGGTTAGCAAATGTGGTAAATGAATAGATGTCAAATGGGTTCTATAAGGACCTTTCTTAACATTTGAGAGCGATCGCGAGCGAGGCTATCAAACCCTTATTCCTCAATTGCCAATTCTCAATAAAGGCAAGCTGTTTTCAATAAACAAAGTTGTTAAATTGTCAAGGCTCGTGTCAAAAATTATTCTAAAAGCCTTGCTGTACAAGGCTTTAAAGATTGTCAAGAAAGATGTTTATAAAGCATAGCTTCTTAAGGGGGGCTAGGGGGGAGCTAGATTTAATAGTCAAACAGCAGTCTCTGACTACGTTTGAGCTTAAGTTGACACGAAGAAGCGCACGGCGCCGTGTCCCTACAGATATCGTGTACAATCTATATTGCATAACGTCTAATTCTGCGTTACCGATTTGCGGTTGCGTCTGTCAGCAAAAAGGGCAGCTACAAAGCTTAGTTATCTGCGGCAATTTCACTCTGTACCAGCATCCAACCTAAGAGGGCTAAAATAAGACCGATCGCCAGAAAGCCTAAATCCCAAGCTAACTCGTTGATACCGGGTTTGACGTGGTGGATTCCCAAAATTTGATGGTCAACAATGCCTTCTACAAAGTCAAACAATCCAGCACCAATTAATATTGAACCGAAAAAAGTTTTAGTTGACAGAGGAACATTTTTGCGCTTAACCGCACGCCACAAACAGAAGATTCCCGCCACTGTTACCAACCAATCCGCAGCGTGAAACAGTCCGTCTCCGAGGGTATTTAATTCTAAACCGGCAACGGTAGCATCGGTTTTAATGCTGCTAAACATATGATGCCACTGGAGGACTTGGTGCAGCACAATGCCGTCAAAAAAGCCGGATTGACCGATACCGAGGAGGATTCCGGCGATAATTAGAGGTCGGCGGTTGTTAACAGCGGTGGGGGGTGAGTTTGTGCGATCGTTCAATGGAAAACCTCAGACTTTTTAACTGCTGAGCCCTAGCCTGTGAAGAGATTTGCAAGTACATTTTTGAGTTTTGCTGCCGAGGGTGAGGCCTCGCATCATCCGCGAGATAGATTTCTGGATACTCTTGATGCTTAATGCCAACTACAAATCTAGTTTATAATTTGATTAACTATTCATCAACAGTCATATTCTCAAACAAAATAGGTTGAATTCGCCTCAAAACTTCCTCAATTATATCCGATCGACATTCACTAAGAAAACTTGCCTGCCTTGCGCGATAATCTACAGAACGGAGTTGATCCGTCATAATTACACCTGTTATCGCTTCACCTTCTGGAATGGGAACATAAAACGGATTTTTGCGTTGTGTGTTGCTAATCGGACAGACGAACACAAACCCCATTTTTCGGTTAAATTTAGTTTGACTCACAACCAGCGCAGGCCTAGTCCCCATTTGTTCGTGTCCTGCTTGAGGGTCAAAATTGAGGCGAATAAAATGACCTCGTTCGGGGATATAGTTTACCAAACTTCTTCTCCTTCTGGTTTTCCCCAAGAAACTTCTTCGCTAGATTCTATTTCGCCTGCCAATAATTCATCTAGGGTATACTTTGATATTTTATTATTTACAGGCTCTATGACCAGTTTCCCATTTTCTATGCTGCAAATTACTGAATCTTCGGCTTTAAGGTTGAGAAACTTTACTATGTAGTCTGGTATTGGCAAAGCCAAGGAATTACCTAATTTGCTGATGTGTATTTTAGCTGTCATACATTTGCGATGTTAACACTCAGGTTTATTAATTATAACACAATATGATTGACTTAAAAAAGTAATTACTCGATCGCGAACCTCAGCTAATTGAGAACTGAGCAAAGTCCCTGCGATTGCTTTCCCGTAGCGCAATGACACGCTTAGCTAAGTGAATCGTCTTAAGATATAATAGAGTTTTAACACAACACCAATCATTGTCCTATGAAAACCATAGACAAAAGTCAATTAACCGCTCAATTACTAGAATTATTGCAACTTGTCGAGCTTGAAGGCGAAGAAATCTTAGTGATGGATGGGAATAAACCAGTTGTGAGAATTTCTCAGTATGAAAAGTCTCTTTCAACTGAAGAATTATTTAAGGATATGCGAGGGAAAGTAAAATATTTTTAAGACTTAGCTACGCCAACATTTATTTGAGCGAGTATTTGGTAAGGTGCGTCGCTATGAGATTGTCGATTTTTGTTTAGGAATTTTCGAGGCGACACACCCTACGACTTGACGTGAGAAAGAAGAGCCCACAACTTGTCGTGGCTAACACAATGTCTTAGAATATCCGCTAAAATCCATGCGAAGCAAATAATAATCAATGCGAAGCAAATAATAACCCCTGCGATACCAACCCCTTCCCATAACGACCATTTAAGGTAGGAATTCAGATGAAAATTCCACGCCAACCACGCCAACCACACAAACCCCACCATCCAACCAGACATACATACTCGAACCCAAAACGAACTATAAATCTTAACTGCGGGGAGGTGTCCTGATGGTGCTTTGATGTTGAATTTTAGATCATTATAAGACAACCAACTTTCTTTCACGCGCCACCCTACGCCATCGCCAAAAGCTTCCCAAATTTTCTCATCATATTCCCTAGTTCCCCCAAGGTGTTGATAGATTCGCTTCTGCACCGAAAAGCCAAAACGTCCATTGCTGTATTGTACCCAAAGCTGGTCAATGATTAGTAAGTCTTCGCAGGGAAATTTTTCAAGACTTTTTTTATCCAGCCATAGTTTCTCCCTACCAGCCACCTTCAACATCACTCTAGAAGTTTCCTTATCCGCCTCTTTCCATTTTCCGCTAGCCAAAAACCGATCGAGTTGACGATAATCGACTCCTTTTGCTGAAATCAATTTTACAGGTTGTGGCGCTGGCTGCGGGCTAGGAATCGTTGGCGGAACACCCCCTCTTTGCCCCCGATTGCCGGGGTATTGGGAAAGCATATCCAACCATTTTTGAACCGAATGAGGGCGCTTTGTCTCATCCATTTCCATCCCTTTCATAATTGCCCGATCTACCGCCTCGCTAATATTAGGATTAATCTGAAACGGCGGCTTTAAAGGATCATTGAAAGCCCTCATAAATGCAGCAGTTGGTGGTGTTCTCGTTAGCATATAGTATAGCGTTGCCGCCAGAGCATAAACATCTGTGTACTCAGCAAATCTGCCAATCTCCCCGTACTGTTCGGGAGGTGCAAAACCGTGTGTTAGCCCCAAAGTCATTTGCTGAGTGCGATCTGGAATAAAACCCCGCGCCAAACTAAAGTCAATCAAAACTGCATCTTGATTGTCTCGCACCATAATATTTTGTGGCTTGATATCCCGATGTAGCAAACCTTTTTCGTGAACTACCATTACGGCTTCTCCCACTTTGCGGATGTAGTTTAAAGCTTCGGTTTCCGACAACAGGATACCGCGCTTTTCTACCAACTTCCACAAATCTTCCCCTGCCACATATTCCATCGCAATACAGGGCAAATTACCATCAATGAAATAGTTGTCTATTTGCACAATATTGGGATGTTTGCACAAAGATAGCAGTAGCGCCTCATCCCGGAATTTGTCCCGATACCGGGCAAAATTTCGATCGCTCAATAAGTCGTCTTTCAGCGTTTTGATGACAACCCGCTGCCTGTTTTGCGCCTTCTGCGCTAGGTACGTGACCCCAAAGCCGCCCTCACCTAACTTGCCTTCAATGATATACCGATCGCCATTTAACCCCTGCCCCGGTGTCCAAACCATTCCCCTCACCGCCAACCAATATTAATTTTTATCTCGGCCTAGCCTGTATTTTAACTGTATTTTGTAGGTTGGGTTTAGTTCCACGGGCCCAACTTCATTGCGCCTTCCCGGTGATGGTTGGCTTTTAGTTCGATCGCCCTTTTGCGACATAATTCGATCGACAAATTCGCCACAATCCCATCAAAAATCCTAAATCCCAAAACCACATTGCCAAAACAGACCATTTCTGTGCAAACCTAAAAAACAGCAGACACAATTTTTATAGACTATAAATTTTACAGAACACCAGCAACCAGTTATGCAAACTCTGCCGAACCCCACTAAAACCCCCACCACCGAACCAATCTTCGACACCGCCATCAAACGCCGCAAAACCCGGCCAGTTAAAGTCGGGAGTATCACCATCGGTGGCGGCTACCCCGTCGTCGTCCAGTCGATGATCAACGAAGACACCCTCGACATCGACGGTTCAGTCGCCGGAATACGGCGCTTGCACGAGATAGGCTGCGAAATCGTGCGTGTCACCGTGCCCAGCATGGCCCACGCCAAAGCTTTAGCCGAAATCAAGCAAAAACTGATCGCCACCTACCAAGCAGTCCCCCTCGTTGCCGATGTCCACCACAACGGCATGAAAATTGCCCTCGAAGTTGCCAAACACGTAGACAAAGTGAGAATCAATCCGGGTTTGTACGTGTTCGAGAAGCCGAAAGCCGACAGAACCGAATACACACCAGCCGAATTCGCGGAAATTGGCGACAAAATCCGCGAAACCCTGGAACCTCTGGTAGTTTCCCTGCGCGATCAAGGCAAAGCTTTGCGAATCGGCGTTAATCACGGTTCCCTCGCCGAACGGATGCTGTTTACCTACGGCGACACGCCGATCGGCATGGTAGAGTCAGCCTTGGAATTTATCAAAATTTGCGAATCCCTCGACTTCCGCAACATCGTACTTTCCCTGAAAGCCTCGCGGGCACCGGTGATGGTTGCCGCCTACCGCTTGATGGTAAAACGGATGGACGATTTGGGCATGGATTACCCGCTGCATCTCGGCGTCACGGAAGCTGGAGACGGCGAATACGGCCGCATCAAATCCACCGCAGGCCTCGCACCTTTGTTAATTGAGGGCATCGGCGACACCATCCGCGTCTCGCTGACAGAGGCCCCAGAAAAGGAGATTCCCGTCTGCTACAGCATTCTGCAAGCCTTGGGACTGCGGAAAACGATGGTTGAGTATGTGGCTTGTCCTTCCTGCGGCCGCACTTTGTTTAATTTAGAGGATGTGCTGCACAAAGTGAGAGAGGCAACGAAGCATCTCACGGGTTTAGACATAGCAGTAATGGGCTGTATTGTCAACGGCCCGGGAGAAATGGCTGATGCTGACTACGGTTATGTCGGGAAGCAAGCCGGTTATATCTCGCTGTACCGGGGCCGGGAAGAAATTAAGAAGGTGCCGGAAGACCGAGGTGTGGCAGAATTGATTGATTTGATCAAGTCGGACGATCGCTGGGTTGAACCTTAATTTCGCTCGTTAGCGCAGCCCGGGCGAGAGGATCGCCCCTAATGCCTGTTGTTAAACCCGGAGATCCCCCCTAACCCCCCTTAGTAAGGGGGGGACAAGAGCGATCGAAGTCCTTGTTAAGGGGAAAATAACGCTCAAAGTCCCCCTTCCCCCTTGGGGGGGCTAGGGGGGGTGGGGATGCGAGGGGGATCTAGACTTTGATACAAACGAGAGAGATACAGGGTTTCAGTCTTAAGTTGACATCGCAGAACCCGGCAAAGTTGAATAAATACGTATCCAAAATCCGACCAAGCCTTGCCTGTGTTAGATTGAGCGTGATTATTCTGAACTCTTTTCCTCCGGCGCGTCAGACAAATGGTTATAACAAAACGAGGGCTTTTTCTAAGTGCAGCAGCGGTGGTACTCACTGCTGTAACTTTTGCCAACACTGGATGCAGTTCTAAATCTCTGGCTTCTTTTCGGGGAAGTCCTAAAGAGTTGGTTGATGAAGTTTGGCAGATTATTGACAAAAGTTATGTTGATGGCACTTTTAACCAGGTTGACTGGAAAGCAGTGCGAAATGATTATTTGAAGCGGACTTATACCAGCGACGAGGAAGCTTACAAAGCAATTCGGGAAATGCTGAAGAAGCTGGATGATCCTTACACGCGGTTCATGAACCCGGAAGAGTTCAAGAATATGCAGGTTGAAACTTCTGGGGAACTGACAGGAGTCGGCATTCAGTTGACTCAAGATGAGAAAACTAAGAAGTTGGTGGTGATTTCGCCGATCGAAGATACCCCTGCTTTTACTGCTGGTATTCTGGCAAAAGATATCATTACTAAGATTGACGGAAAGAGCACGGAAGGTATGGATACGAATCAAGCGGTAAGTTTGATTCGCGGTCAGGTGAATACTGAGGTGACACTGACTATTTTGCGGGAAGGCAAGGAAATAGACTTTAAGCTGAAACGCGCTAAAATTGAAATTCATCCGGTGCGGAAGTCGGTGCAGAAAAGTCCGATCGGGGAAGTCGGCTATATTCGCTTAAATCAGTTTAGTGCCAATGCTGCATCGGAAATGCGATCGGCAATTAAGGATTTGGAACAGAAAAAAGTCACCGGCTATATTCTAGACTTGCGTTCCAATCCGGGCGGGTTGCTGTACGGAAGCATTGAAATTGCTCGGATGTGGCTGAAAGAAGGTACGATCGTCTCAACGGTCGATCGAGTCGGTGAAGCCGATCGGCAAACTGCAAATAAGGTAGAACTCACAGACAAACCGTTAGTTGTACTGGTAGACGGCGGTTCAGCCAGTGCTAGCGAGATTCTATCCGGTGCCTTGCAAGACAACAAGCGCGCGGTTTTGGTAGGGACAAAGACGTTTGGTAAAGGTTTGGTTCAGTCCGTACGCGGTGTTGGTAACGGTTCTGGTTTGGCGGTGACAATTGCCAAGTATTTTACTCCCAACGGCACCGATATCAACCACGCCGGGATTGAACCAGATTTTAAGGTTGAACTCAGCGACGCTCAAAAGAAGGATTTGAGGAGCGATCGCGATAAGATTGCTACGACAGCAGATCCGCAATACGCGAAAGCTATGGAAGTTTTGACAAAGCAAATTACTACTGGTAAAGCAGGTAACGATCAGGCCGAGTCGAAACCCAATGTTGCGTCACCTAAGCCGACTGCGACGCAGGCAAAACCGAGTCCGGCACCGGCTAAATCCAAGTAGTTTTAAGTCCCAAAAACTCCATCTAAGAAGGACTTGTATTCCTGACTGCGAACCTGGTTTGTAGTTAGGAATGCAAGTCCTTCAAGTTGATTTATTGCGGTTGACATTTGCCTGCACGAATTAAACCGATGCGGCGGGCGATCGCATCTTCTGCGGAATCGTAAGGGCCCCACTTTTCAATAATAGTGGGGTTTTGTGCTTCGAGTTGGGCCAACGGCAAAATCTCGCAATTACCCCCAGAACGTTTGACAATATAAAATTTTGGTGTGGCTGTCATAGCTAAATTCGTGCAATAAAATCTGGATACTAACTAACCAATTCACTGATTATATCAATTCAGGTTGTATCGGAATTAATATAACCTGAAATCAGGAGACGGCAGTGCCGTATCCCTACAATTAATGGGTAGGGACACGGCACTGCCCATTCGTGTCAACTTAAGACTAAAAACCTTGATAAATCTCGCTTTTACCCGAGGCCCGATCCCCCTAAATCCCCCTTAAGAAGGGGGACTTTGAGTGCTTCATGTCCCCCCCTTCTTAAGGGGGGTTAGGGGGGATCTAGATTTAATAGTCAAACAGCAATCTCTGACTGGATTTGAGCTTAAGTTGACACCTATGGGCACTGCCGTGTCCTCTATATCATTCCGGCGCAGCCGGATTTGATATCAAGCAAAGATCCGATTTTAACCCCCAACGATTAATTAAGAATTAAAAAAAACTAACACTTTCGGAAGATGCCAAAAAAATTATCTATGATAAAAATATAGACATTTGTCTAAACAGTGCATTAAACACTTTCAGAAACACCGAAATATTCTAATCAATACCAAAAAGAACTCATGCAATTTGTACCCAAAATAGCAGAAATTAACCCAGAAATCATAGCAGTCAAAGAATCCCCGCCAGAACTTGTTACTTTCGATGTCGGCGGGATGAAATGTGCAGGCTGCGCGAAAGCCGTTGAACGCCAACTCATGCAGCACTCAGGCGTAATTTCAGCTTGCGTTAACTTAGCCGTAGAAGTCGCAACGGTTGAGTGCCAACCGGGGACTGTCGATGCAGAAGCTTTAGCGAAAAAATTGACCGATAACGGATTTCCATCTTTGTCTCGTTCAGGTGGAAATCAGCGGGAAGCAGAAGCGGCAGCAATTGAAAGGCGGCGACAAGAAATTCGACAGCAAATCAAGCAATTGACGATCGCCCTAATCCTAATTATTCTATCCGGTTTAGGTCACGTACTCGGCACAAAAGCCCCAATTCTCAGCAATATTTGGTTTCACTGGGGACTCGCCACCCTAGCATTGCTGCTACCGGGCCGCCCGATCATCGTTGACGGGTGCCGCAGTTTGTGGCGAAATGCACCCAACATGAATACTTTGGTAGCTTTAGGCGCTGTCACGGCTTACACCGCTAGCAACGCGGCGCTGCTGTTTCCACGGATGGGATGGGAGTGCTTTTTTGACGAACCGGTAATGCTGCTGGGCTTTATTTTGTTGGGCAAAACTCTCGAACAGCAAGCCAGACGGCGCGCTGCATCAGCTTTGCAAGCTTTAATCGCATTGCAGCCGGCGAAAGCCCGGTTAGTAGATTTTAAACTCCCGACTCTAGATTTGGTTTCAGCAGAATTGCCCTTAAATCCGACATCAGAACTCTACAATGCACAGTACATTGAAATTCCAGCCGATCGCGTCCGAGTCGGAGAATGGCTGCAAGTTTTACCAGGGGAAAAAATTCCGGTAGACGGCGAAATTTGCGAAGGCAAAACAACCGTAGATGAGTCGATGCTGACTGGCGAATCAATGCCAGTTATGAAGCAAAAATTAGATGTTGTCGCGGCGGGAACTATCAATAAATCCGGCGCAATTGTGATGCGCGCAACTCGCACAGGTAAAGAGACAACTGTAGCTCAAATGGTGGCTTTGGTGCAAGCTGCCCAAACTCGCAAAGCACCGATTCAACATTTAGCTGATACTGTCGCCGGATACTTTGTGTATGGGGTAATGGCGATCTCAATTTTAACTTTTCTATTTTGGTATTTTGCCGGGACTCATATTTGGCCATCTGTGCTTTTAGGACACGCTATGGGGCATGGGGCATCGGGCATGGGGCATGGGGCAATGACTATGGGAAATGAATTGCCAATTACCGATTACCAATTACCAATTACCAATTACCCATTATCAATTACCCATTATCAATCGCCTTTGCTGTTAAGTTTGAAATTGGCGATCGCAGTTTTAGTTATTGCTTGTCCTTGCGCTTTGGGACTGGCTACCCCAACTGCAATTTTAGTCGGTTCTGGCATCGGGGCGGAGCGCGGGCTTTTGATTCGCGGCGGCGATGTTTTGGAACGAGTACATCAATTAGATACGGTAGTTTTTGACAAAACTGGCACTCTGACAACCGGCAATCTTACACTCACAGATTATTTGCCAATTTTCCAGAATTCTGAGTTGGATTTGAATTCGGATATTAATGTTGGCAACAAACAAGATGTTTGTTCCACAATTGATGATTTTTCTAGCAACAGGCAAGATGCCTGTTCCAAAATTGATGGAGTTTCTGGCAACAGGCAAGATGCCTGTTCCACAATTGATGGAGTTTTTGGCAACAAACAAGATGCCTGTTCCACAATTGATGGAGTTTTTAGCAACAGGCAAGATGCCTGTTCCACAATTGATGATTTTTCTAGCAACAGGCAAGATGCCTGTTCCACAATTAACTCAAAACTGCTGCAAATTGTGGCGGCTGTGGAAAGAGGCGCTTGTCATCCCATCGCCGCAGCGATTTTGCTGGAAGCTCAACAGCAAGGTTTGCCGCTGCTGGCTGCTGAGGATTTCTACACGGAACCGGGATTCGGGGTTTCTGCTTTGGTGGAGGGTCGGCGGGTGTTCGCGGGGAATGCCGAGTGGATGAGCCAGCAGGGGGTCGCTGTGGCGACGCAATTGTCTAGTTCCTTGGAAGGCAAAACGGCAGTTTACGTGGCTTCTGGGGGCGTTTTGCTGGGGGTAATCGGGCTAAAAGATACTCTGAGGCCGGATGCTAAGGCGGCGGTGGAACGTTTGCGGGGCATGGGATTGCGGGTGATGATGCTGACGGGGGATACGGCGTCGGCGGCGTTTGTGACAGCGCAGCAGCTAGGTTTGACGGCGGCTGATGTTTTTGCCGAAGTGCGCCCGGAGGGGAAGGCAAGGACGATCGAACTTTTGCAAGCTCAAGGCTGTAAAGTGGCTGTGGTTGGGGATGGTATCAATGATGCCCCGGCTTTGGCTCAAGCTGATGTTGGTATTGGTTTGCACTGCGGCACTGATGTCGCAGTTGAGACAGCTCAAATTGTGCTGATGCGAAATGCTTTGATGGATGTTGTTGAGTCGATCGATCTTGGTCGCGCTACTTTTAATAAGATTCGCCAAAATTTATTCTGGGCTTTTGGTTACAATACTCTGGGAATTCCCGTCGCAGCCGGTATCTTGCTACCTACAACTGGAATTCTTCTCAGTCCTGCGGCGGCCGGTGCATTTATGGCGTTTAGTTCTGTTAGCGTAGTTACAAATTCTTTGCTGCTGCGCCGCGAATTTCGCTCTTAAATTCAGGCTTTGCAAATAAAAAATCGAGGTCATCAGTCATTAGCTAGGAACTAATGACTGATGACCTCATGTAAAGATGGATACAAGCCCTTGAGAGTCGGAATCGACAGCAAATAAGTTGGGACGTTAGTTCAAGCCCCCAGATTCATCTGTGAAGTCAATCTAAAATCTACAATTTACAATTGACTGACTGATGGCTACAGTGCCATACTTTCCAAGAGTCGCCAATTATTGTTGTTCATAACTGAACGACTGACTAGCTCGAACATTTGACGGCAGTGGTTGTTGGTTTGCAAGGGCAATTCCTCGTTTTTGATCACGAAATTCATGCGAACCTCTGATTCGCTGGCCGTGTTTTTCTCAATGAGGACTTCTGCTGTGACCAGTTTCGGAATCGAAACTTGACCGGGAATTTCGCGAGCCATGACGGAATCTCCTGTATTGTAGATAATATCAAGATTGCATGACTCTAAAATTTCAATCAGGGATTGACGGAGACGGTCGATCGGAACGGCAACGATAAAAAAACCAGTGTAGCGAGCCATAGACAACTCCAGCCGTGAGGCATTTAGACTTTATTATCATACCGAACCTAGAACAGATGTACAGAACAATATGGATTTATTTTATTCAGGTGGAAAGTTAGGGCAATGAAGGGCAAACTTATTGTGTTTGAGGGGGTTGAAGGTGCGGGTAAAACTACGCAAATGCAGCAATTGATACAGTGGCTGCAAGCAAGTTACTTTCAGAAAGTCCGGTTGGTGGCTACTCGCGAACCAGGGGGTACTGAGTTGGGAAAAGGACTGCGGCATTTGCTACTAAAACAAGAACAGGGGGAATTAGTATCGGATATAACAGAATTACTTATGTACGCTGCCGATCGCGCTCAGCACGTCGAAACTTGTCTCAAACCTGAGTTATTGAAGGGAACGATTGTTTTGTGCGATCGCTTTACTGATTCTACAATTGCTTATCAGGGCTACGGCCGCGGTCTTAGCTTAAATTTAATTAAGCAGTTGAATGAAATTGCCACCGGCGGCTTGCAAAGCGATCTCACTTTGTGGCTGGATATTAATGTGGAGGCCGGTTTGGCGAGGGTAAGGACTCGCGGAGGGTGCGATCGGATCGAGCAAGCGGATTTGAAGTTTCACCGCCTTGTACAGCAAGGTTTTGCGGACTTGGCCGGGGAAAATAAATCTCGAATTGTCCGCATAAATGCCGATCGTACCGAAGATGAAGTCGCTCAAGAAATTCAAGCTATTGTAACTCGCAAATTAGAAGATTGGGGATATTCAAATAATACCAATTCTGAAAAATAGGATAATATTGATTCTGTTGGCATTGGAATGATGTTTGCATTGGAATGATATAGAGGACACGGCAGTGCCGTGTCCCTACAATGAATCTGGGTAGGGACACGGCACTGCCGTGTCCTGACTGTGGGTAATATTAATTTCGATGCTACCGGATTTGATATAATTAACCGGACACAATATAAGCCATGAATTTAACATTCTTAACTAACAAAGTAGGGTGTGCAGTGCTAGCCCTACAGATATAGCATTGGTAAGATGTGCAGTGCTAGCCCTACAGATAGAGTGTGTGCGTCCAGGACAGACATTCTTAATTCAAAACAATTATTTGGCATTCCATTAAAACACAATAATGTTTTAGTATTATTAGCAAAGATGGATTATTTTACATCATTAATCGGACAAGAACGAGCAGTAGAATTACTAACCCAAGCAGTCGAGCGAAACCGAATTGCTCCCGGTTATTTATTTATCGGCTCTAACGGCATCGGCAAAAGTTTAGCAGCTCAGTGTTTCATCGAGCTTTTATTCTCAGCCAATCTTCCCGAAACCAAACTAATCACCTCCGTGCAAAATCGCGTGCGACAGCGAAATCATCCAGACTTGCTCTGGGTAGAACCAACTTACATGAACCAAGGCAAACGGCTTTCGACAAAAGAAGCAGAAGAAGCCGGTTTAAAGCGAAAAGCGCCGCCACAAATTCGGTTAGAACAAGTACGAGAAATCAGTCAATTTCTAAGTAGACCGCCCCTAGAAGCTGCACGCTCTGTCGTAGTTCTGGAACAGGCAGAAACAATGGGCGAGGGAGCTGCTAACGGCTTGTTGAAAACATTAGAAGAACCGGGAAAAGCAGCGCTCATTTTAATTGCTCCGACGGTCGAAGCTTTGCTCCCAACTTTGATTTCCCGCTGTCAAAAAATCCAGTTTTCTCGGCTGAATCCCGAAGCAATGGCACAAGTTTTGCAGCAAGCGGGATTCGGGGAGATTTTGTCACATTCCGAGGTAATGGGGATGGCTCAGGGAAGTCCTGGGGAAGCAATCGCTATTTGGCAGCAATTGCAATCCATACCCGATGATTTGCTGCAAAAGGTGAAGCAGTTGCCTCAAAATCTGCGGTCAGCTTTGGAATTGGCCAAGGAAATTGATAAAACTTTAGATACTGAATCTCAGTTGTGGTTGATCGATTATTTACAGCATTGTTACTGGCAGCAATTTTTAGCAGGGGGAATTAGCCGATCGCCCTTAGAACCCTTGGAAAAAGCGCGGCAATATTTGCTAAACTACGTGCAGCCGCGATTAGTCTGGGAATGCACGCTAATGGGAATCTGTCAAGCATAATAAGAGTGCTAAGTTTTATCCCAATACGATGAGTCACACAATGGAAAAAGCCACATTTGCAGCCGGTTGTTTTTGGGGAGTCGAACACAAATTTCGCGCCGTTGCAGGTGTTGTCTCGACTGCGGCGGGCTACACGGGAGGTCACTGGCCGAATCCTTGCTACCTCGATGTTTGCGCCCGAGTTACCGGTCATGCTGAATCAGTGCTCCTAGAGTACGATCGATCGCAAATCAGTTACAAAGCACTGCTAGATATATTCTGGAACTGTCACGATCCTACCCAAATCAATCGCCAAGGCCCCGACAGAGGCGAACAGTACAGGTCTGTAATTTTTTATCATAATTCCGAACAAGAAAAAGCCGCCCGCGAATCCAAACAAAAATTGCAAACTTCCGGTAAATACAACAAAGATATTGCCACCGAAATCAAACCTGTTGCTGAGTTTTATCTGGCAGAGGATTACCACCAACAGTATATTGAGAAGAAGCGCCAGAAGCCAGAAATTAGTAGTCAATAAGTAGGCAGGCGCGACCAAAAATTAGATATCGTAGGGGCGGGCGATGCCCTGAGCGTAGTCGAAGGGTTCACCAAAAATACCAGCCAAGAATTGACAATCTCAAAAACCCGCCCCGACCGGGATATTATGGTTAATCGCTCAAACTAAATATCATATGATGTCCGGTTGCATCGGAATTAATATAACCCAAAATCAGGACACGGCAGTGCCGTTTCCCTACAATTGATCTGGCGTAGGGAAACGGCACTGCCGTGTCGAAAGCTTGTCATTCCGGCGCAGCCGGAATTGATATCAGCATAAAATCTCTCAAAAAAATCCTCAAACAAAAAGCGCCCCTATTTCTAGGAGCGCTTTTTGCAATCTCAAGTTAAAAATTAACCGTTGATGGAAGGAGCAACCAAAGCAACTGGTGTGGTTTCGCCAGCGGCCAAGTCGAGTGGGAAGTTGTGAGCGTTACGCTCGTGCATTACTTCCATACCCAAGTTAGCGCGGTTGATGACATCAGC
>JANMLZ010000028.1:0-39108 GCA_031372825.1 Cyanobacteria bacterium OTE_58_metabat_593
GTTGATGTCTGCTACTTTGCCGGTGGAAAGATTTGTGATTAGGGTCAATGTTTCCGGGCTGTCTGGAGGTGCAAACACAAAAGCGTAGGTGCTAAATCCAATCCAAAGTAGCCAAAATCCAATTTTTCTGAACATCATTACTCGTTACTCATTCCTGGTTGTACTATTATGATATAGCCCAGTGGTGTCAACTTCAGCAGTTGCCCCCAGATTTCCTGATAGTAAGGGCTGTAGACTGTAGAACAAATAAATGTCATCAGTAAATTATGCCAGGGTGCGTTTAAATAGGTAACTCACTATTCAATATTATGACATTACGAATCATTCCTCGCGGTTGGCTGCGATCGATTAAAACTCTTTTCCCGCTCCTGTTTGCCATCTCATTCATTATAGTATTGCTGGCGAACAACTTATTGATGCCCGCGCGAGCTCAGCAACCGCGCCAGGAAATTCGCGGAGTTTGGATGACAACAAACGACAAAGACATCCTCAGAGATCGCCGTAAACTAGGAGATGCCATCAGTCAGTTAAAGCGGTTAAATTTTAACACAATCTATCCCGTAGTTTGGAACTCTGGCTATGCAATGTATCCCAGTCCAGTAGCGCAGCAAAGAGACATTCAACCCTTTGTTTACAGAGGGTTAGACGGACAGGATATGATTGGAGATTTAATCGCTCAAGCTCACCGCCAAGGGCTGCTAGTAATTCCTTGGTTTGAGTTTGGTTTCATGACACCTCCCACCTCAGAATTAGCATTAAACAATCCCGAATGGCTGACCCAAAAACAAGACGGTAGCCAAACATCAAACGGCGCGGGCGGCGAAGTAGTTTGGCTCAATCCCTTTCATCCAGAAGTACAGAAGTTTATAACCGAACTCGTACTAGAAATCACCACTCAATACAACGCCGACGGCATCCAATTCGACGACCACATGAGTTTGCCCTCCGAATTTGGGTATGATAACTACACAGTTGCTTTGTATACCAAAGAAACAAAAAAAGCGCCGCCAACAGACTCTCAAGATCCAGCATGGGTGCAGTGGCGTGCCAATAAAATTACGGCTTTTATGTCGCAGCTAAATCAAGCCGTCAAAGCCGTCAAACCAAATGCAATTTTTTCGATTTCTCCCAATTACTACGAATTTGCTTACAAATATCACCTGCAAGATTGGCTGGCTTGGGTGCGTCTGGATATTGCCGACGAACTAATTGTGCAAGTGTACCGTCCCAATTTAGAATCATTTGTAGACAAGATTAACCGTCCAGAAATGCGAGAAGCACAGCAAAAAATCCCCACTGGAGTTGGGATTATGACAGGTTTAAGAAATCGCCCAGTAGCGATTCAGCAAATCAAGTCTCAGGTTCGGGCAGTCCAAGAATACGGCTTAGGTGCTGCTTTCTTCTACTACGAAAGCTTGTGGGAAGATGCACCTGAATCAATTGCCGATCGCGTTTCTCAATTTAGTGCTTTCTTCCCGTCTTCTGCATTCCGAACAGCCCTACAAATACCCAGACGCGCAGCCACTTTCCCTGCGCCACCACCGCCCAAACCAGACCCGAAACCTAAGCCGAATCAACCTGCAAATAACAGCAAACCTTCCCCGGCACCAGCTACATCCAAGAAGTAAAAACTCATTAGTCATTAGTCATTAGTTAGAAACATTAATCCGTAGGGGCTAATTTTACAAAAACCAGGCTCTTAAGGGCGGCGTCGGAGCAACGACCCACAACAAAATCTACTCTTTGTGGAACAGGCATTTTGCCTGTTCTTAACAGAGGTACAAGATGTCAGTTTAACCGGAGTTAATAATAACTATCATCAATAAAAATGCAAACAAATCAAAAATTTTTACTACCAACAATGGGCTGTGGCACTTGGGCTTGGGGCAACAGATTGCTCTGGGGCTATGATGAAAGCATGGACGAGGAATTGCAAGCAGCATTCAATCTTTGTGTTAGTAACGGTGTCACTTTATTCGATACAGGCGATTCTTACGGAACTGGCAAATTAAACGGACGCAGCGAGCAACTTTTGGGGCAGTTTTCCCAACAATATCAAGGTGCAAATAAAGAGGGTATTTGTATTGCGACAAAACTGGCAGCTTATCCTTGGAGATTGACGCGGCAGTCAATGATATCCGCTTGTAAAGCCTCTGCTGAACGCCTAGGCAAAAATGTGGATTTAGTGCAAATGCACTGGTCTACAGCTAACTACGCTCCTTGGCAAGAGGGGGCTCTTTTAGACGGTCTCGGCGACCTTTACGAGCAAGGATTGGTTAAGGGAGTAGGCTTGTCTAATTACGGTCCGAAACGTTTAAAGTTGGTGTATAAGAAGTTTAGCGATCGCCAAATTCCCATTGTTACATTGCAAGTGCAATATTCGCTACTTTCCACCTATCCGGTGACAGAACTCGGATTGAAAGAAGTGTGCGATGAGTTAGGGATAAATTTGATTGCTTACAGTCCTCTAGCCTTGGGATTATTAACGGGCAAATACTCGGAGAATGGCGCATTGCCTAAAGGTATCCGAGGTTTGGCGTGCAAGCAGATATTGCCGGGAATGCGATCGCTTTTGGAATGTTTGCGAGAAATAGCGGCATTCAGAAACAAGACTGTTTCGCAGGTAGCAATCAACTGGTGCATCTGCAAAGAAACTATTCCGATTCCTGGGGCAAAATCTGCGGCACAGGCGAGGGATAATATTGGTGCTTTGGGGTGGAAATTAGACTCAGGCGAGGTTGCAGAATTGGATAAAGCGGCGGCGAGTGCAGATAAGAAAATGGTGCAAAATATCTTTCAAACTAAGTAATAATAGGTTCGTAGTTCAGTAGCTATTACCCATTACCTATTTCGGCAAATTTCCCTTATTTCTGCTTCAGGATGAGTGACAAGGTAATCTTTTAGCCACAAGCAACCCCGCCCGATCGAATTATCTAAATCGAGTTCTAATTTCCACAACTTGATAGTATTAGACCTCTTGCAAAATAATTAGGACGGGCAAGATGCCCATCCCACAAAAATCATTTTTTCTTGTGGGTAGGCGTCTTGCCTACCCTATAAATTGATGAAAAAGACTTTTGCAAGAGGTTTAATGACTATTGACTACTGACTGCTAACAGTAAGTTTGCGGTTGCTAGTAGCAATAAAATCCCGGCTGCACCTGCTAGCGGTTTTGCTGCTATTCCTGTAATCCATTCGGGTACGGTAGAAGTAGGTTTAATTGCTTGCGCTGTATCTACGGTAGTTATCCCCCAAATCCAAGCTGCGTGAAGTCCGATCGCCAATCCCAAACTACCGTTGTCGGCGATGCGGGCTAATGTTAAAACCATCCCCATCAGCCACAATCCAGGCAGTTGCGGTAGGGTTTCTGTTGCTTCCCAAATTAGGTGGGCGATCGCGAAAATTAAACTGGCGATCGCCGCTGCGATTAATATTGAGTAATCTTGCTGGAGTATATTTTGCAAGCAGCCCCGAAAGATTAACTCTTCTGTGGCGCTAATCCACAGTCCTAATAACAGAGTCAGCAGACTAGCCGGATTGAGAATTAAAGCTCCAAAATTAATTACTTCTTTGCCTGTTTTTGTGGAAATCTCGCTTGTTTTCAGCTCGATCCAGCCTGCGGTTAATTGCAGCCCGAATAAAATTACTAAGCTGATTATTCCTAATCCTAATCCGCGCAGTAATGACATCAAAACTGCGGGTTGCCAATCCCAACCCCAGCTAGCAAAAGATGTGTTTTCGATCCAAGTTGTCGCCCACAAAATGAAGGGGACAATCAGGTAGAGGGATGCTAGTAAAGGTAGTTTTTTGTTTCCCAGGGGTTGGGGTGGATGCCATTTGAGGGCGATCGCCAGGACGATCGCTGCGGGAAGCCACACCACAATCCAAGTTGAGAAAAACAAGATTATTTTGACAATTGCTGGTATTGACGGCGACAGCAGTCGCAGGTTAGTTATACTATTCCACATTTTATTGACTATAGTCCTGGATGCTTCAACTCTATCCTCCGGGTACGCACTGTGTACCTTACCATCACAGATCGTGTAAAAACTGCGATCGCTGGGACAAGCTTCTACTCTGCTTGCATCCATCCCTCAATAATTGCTACTAAAACATTAACTAGCGGGTGATCTACCGCCTCTTTAAATGCTTCAGTCCCTCCTGATTTGAGGGCGCCAATCACTCGTGCTTTCAAGGTGGGGTTATTCTTTATTTCATCAGCAGCCTTTGCTGAAATCATCATTTTTTCTGTCTCAGTTGTAGTAGGATTAGTTTCTTCTAGTTGCTTCAAAAGCTGTTGAATTTCTGCTGCTGCTTCATCCAGACTTTGCCTAGATGAGTAGTCATTTAGAATTCCACCTATCTGTGTTCCTCTATCTCCAGCGAAGCCGCCACCGAACTTTGAACCACGAAGATCGTATTTAGGAGTTTCTGCCATGAGTTTTTGTACCTCTGTTTGCTGTTGAAGGATGTTATGTAGATTATTAATATTTTCTCTTAAATTTTGAGTTTCCTGCTCATACTGTACGATTTGAGTTTCTTTGACACGAATCTCTGTTCTATATTTTTCTTCTAGAGCTTCCCGTATCAATTCATGAACTTTCATAAATTCAGCATGAATTTCCTCCCGATCTACATCAGGAGACATACTCACCTTAACTACATGAATATCCTTTCCTTTCTCTTCTGTGCTCTGGATATCTATTTTAGCGTCTTCGTATTCAGCTTGTATGGCTTTAAATGAGTAAACAAAAGCTTCTAGATCAATGGCATTGCAAATAACTATATCAATTGTTTCAAAAGTTTTTTGAAAAACTTTCGTAAATTCTCCGGGAGTAAATCTTCTTCCTATGGGATAAGGTTTTCGCATGATAGAATCCGAATAAACAAACTCACAAATTACTCCATTAAAATTCGTATTCTCATTATATTGCCAACCTTCAATACAGACTCCAGTAAACTTGGCAAAAGCGAATTGAGCATTTGCTGCTTGAGTATTTGAAAGATTAGCCCTGACAAGATTAGCTCCATAGAATTCAGTCCCGCTAAGATTAGCTTCAATGAGGTTAGCTCCATGTAGATCGGCCCCACTGAGGTTACTCTCAATCAGATTAATGTTTCTGAGGTAAGCCTGACGGAGGTTAGCTCTACTGAAGTCAGTTCCAATCAGGTTAGCTTGACCAAGATTAGCTCCTTTGAGGTAAGCCCCACTAAGATTAGCCTCGATGACCTCAGTAAACGTAAGGTTAGCCTTGCTAAGGTTAGCTTCACTAAGGTCAGTCCCAAGAAGGTAGGCTCCGCTGAGGTTAGCCCCACTGAGATCGGCATCACGGAAGTTAGCATTACTTAGATGAGCCTCTTTAAGGTTAGCTCCCAGGAGGTTAGCAGCACAGAGGTTAGCATCGGTAAGGTAAGCTTCGCTGAGGTTAGCTCCGCTGAGGTTAGCACCATTGAAGTTAGCCCTGCTGAAATTTAGCTCGCTCAAGTCAGAACCACTCAGTTTAACCCCACTAAAGTTAATTCCGCTGAAGTCTTCACTGAATCTAAGTTGGCTGATATCTACCTCTATATCAAGATTTTTTGATCGCCAAAAGTTCCAGCTATCTACACCCTGCTCAAGCAGGTCAATAAATTCCCGTTTTTCCATCTAGAGCTAGACACATAGTTTTAGTAAATACTATAGCTTAGCTTTTTCTTTAGTGGTAGGGAGTGCTACAGCATTCTGAGGCCGAATGCAAATAATTGAGCGCGATCGCACTTCTCTCGCCGACGTAAACGTACCAGGTTTCTCGGAGGTTTCTGATGACAACTGACAACTGCCAACTGTCAACTGACTATCGATCGAGCTTGCGCTGAATTTGCCTCAAAGATTGGTACATTTCCGGGAGGCGGTTGTAGACGGCTGCGGCTTTCAGAAATAGTTTGTGGGGAATTGCTGGCACCCCAGTCACGATCGCCCCTGCGGCAACATCGCTGTGAATTCCGGCTTTGGCTGTGGCGATCGCCCCATCTCCAATTTTAGCTTGATTGGCAATTCCCGCTTGACCAGCCAAAATTACATTGTTGCCAATTTTTACTCCGCCCGCCATGCCGACTTGAGCGGCAAACGCGCAATTTTTCCCAATTTGACAGCCGTGTCCGACGTGTACTAAATTATCAATCTTGGTATTTTGACCGATGCGAGTTTCTCCAACAGCGGGCCTGTCGATCGTGCTGTTGCATCCCACCTCAACGCCCTCTTCCAATACCGTGCATCCAGACTGCTCCATTTTCACCCACCCGGAGGCTGTCGGTACGAACCCAAAACCTTCGCTCCCGATCGCCGCACCGCTGTGAATCACGCAATTTGCCCCGATGCGAGTACGTTCGTGAATGACACAGTTAGCGTGTAAAACAGTGCCTTCGCCTATTTCTACATCTGGGTAAATTACGACATTTGGGTGAATGCAAACGTTGCTGCCAATTTTGACTCTTGGTTGAATAACGGCGTGGGGGCCGATGTAGACATTTTCCCCGATTTCTGCTAAAGGGTGAACGGTGGCTGACGGATGAATTTCGGATGCTGGGCGAAACGGTTGATAGAAAAGGGCGATCGTTTGAGCAAACAGCAATCGCGGATCTGCTGCGGCTATCCAGGCTATATTGCGATCGTCGCATTCAGCTTGCAGGCTTTCATCTAAGGGCAAAATTAACGCAGAAGCATTTGTCGAGGTGACGTGAGATGCAAATTTAGCTCCTTCTATGTAACTGATTGTCCCCGATATGGCTTCATCGACTGGGGCGGGGCCTGTAATTTCTCGATCGGCTGCACTAGAGGCTTTTAGGCTGTGACTGTTGGCTAAATTAAGTTTTTGTACTATGTCGCTAAATTTCATCTATAAAAATTTGTTGTTAACAGGGATTTACCACTGTTAAAATTACCAGCTTTGGAGCACGATCGGAGCAGTTGGCATTTAAAAAAAATATAACCATTGACAAGCGGGTCATTGAGGACACTCAAGATGCCGTTTCCCTACCCCAAAACATCGATCGGACTCGATCAAATCTAATCATCACCAGATTAATTGTAGTAGGGAAACGGCATCTTGAGTGTCCTGACTGTCGGTAAATATCACGGGTAGAATAGCAAAAGCCCCGACTTCGCAGAAGAAGTCGAGGCTCTAACAGGAATTATTTTTGGCAGTTATTGTACAGAGGATGCTTCTACATCAACGGTGCGGGCTGTACCTTCTGCATAGGTGGAGGTTGGTTCGGATGCTGAGGCTGTTTGAGTCTGGCGGGATTTAAAATAGTCGATCGACATTTGGGAAATTTCCGAAATCAGCAGCACAGCAATAGCCACATCGTCAATTTGACCAATGACGGGGAGGAAATCCGGCGCAATGTCGATCGGGCTTACCAGATATGCCAGGGTTCCGAGAATAATCCACCAGCGGTATTTGGGGTTGCGGAGGGTTTCGCGATACCAGTTGTAAACAGATTGTATAGAAAAGTTCATTGGGTTGTCCTCTACTTATATTTTTAATCTTTACAAATTCTCGCTCGAAACGCTTGTGGAGATATCCCCCCTAGGGTTGGGAAGAGAATTCTACTTGGGAGTATTGGGAATTGGGCATGGGCGATTTGTCAAGCTGTTGACTGTTGACTGTTGACTGTTGACTGTTGACTGTTGACTGTTGACTGATGACTGATGACTGTTGACTGTTGACTGTTGACTGTTGACTGTTGACTGTTGACTGTTGACTGTTGACTACTGCTTTCCTGTCATATCAAATCCGCTCTTCATCGGAATGATATCAACTGCTTTTCTGTCAACTGACTACTGACTAATGACTACTGACTAATGACTACTGACTATCAAAACGTTTTTCCTACCAACTTTTGAAAGCGCTTATTTTTGTGCAAAGGCTTTAAGTCCGGGTCAGTTTGAGCGAAGCTGAGGTATTTGGAGCGGTTGAGTTCGATCGCCCTAGCGATGCAATCTACAGCTAAAGTTGTTTTCCCTTCGCACGCATAGCAATAGCCTTTGTTGTAGATGCCGTTGGCGTGCAAAGGCTTTACTTCCAAGGACTTATCGATACTTTTGTGAGCTTCTTTGTATTTGCCAATTTTAGCTAAAGCGTAGCCCCGGTTGTCCCAAGCTTCGTAGTTTTGAGAGTCGCAAACGAGGGATTTGTCGTAGGAGGCGATCGCCTCTTTCACTCGTCCCAAACGCCGCAGTGCTAGCGCGTAGTTGTTCCAAGCGTGGGTACAGTTGGGATTGATTTCTACTGCTCGTTCGCAAGCCTCGAAACACTCTTTTTCTCGGCCCAACTTAGCCAGAATATTGCCCCGGTTTACCCACGATGAGCCGTGGTTGGGGTTGACGGCGATCGCGCTTTCAAAACTTTCTAGGGCTTCTGGCCATTTCTCCCATGCCATGAACCCGCAGCCGCGATTGAACCAAACATCTGGATCGTCGGACTTGATTTCTAAAGCTCGATCGTAACTGCGAAGTGCGGCTTTAAAGCGTTTGAGGCAAACTAAAACATTTCCCCGGTTGGCAAAGGCTTTGTAGTAGGTGGGGTGGAATTCCAGAGCGCGATCGTAACAGTTGAGAGCTTCCGAATACCGTTCTAGGGACGCCAGGGAATTGGCTTTGCTTTCCCAGCCTAGATAATCGTGAGGGTAGTACAACAGCAGTTGGTCAAAACTAATCATTGCTTCTTTGTCTTTGCCCCATTCTGCTAAAGCTATGCCTCGATTGAGCAGCGAATGTCGATCGAGGGGCTTGAGTTCGATCGCTCGATCGAAGCTGTCGATGCACTCTGCGTACCGCTTTAAGCGTCCCAAAGCCACCCCCCGGCAGCCAAGGGCATCGGTGTGATTTCCGTCTAGTTCCAAGAGTCGATCGAAGGTGGCGATCGCACCCTCACAATCCGGCGACTCCAACTGTTTGACTCCTTGGTCGAATAAAGCTTTAATTTGCTCTTCCACAATCATTCAATTATAGTTATCTAAGTGTACCGAATCGATTGGGTTTCGATCGCCCTAAATCTCAAATTAGTCTTCTGTGACCTACTTCTATTTTCAATTTTCAAACGGTTCTGTAAGGAACGGCTTTTTAGTATAAATTAGCACCTAGATTTTTGCAAGCTTTGAGTCGGTCGATCGCCTGAATTACTGACATTACGATCGATCAAACTCAGTCAAAATGAACATTTATTGATACTATATCTACCACAGATCAACGCATCTATTGACTTTCAGGATTATACAACTCTCACTCTAGCTATCATTTTCTTATTTCAATGACTACTGAAAACCTCAATATTGACATAAACTATCTAAGTACACATTGTAAATTTTAGTATTATAAAGTACCCGTAGTCGAAAAACGGACAGACCATTAATTTAATCCCAAAAATCGTCCCCTTTACGAGCCTTGAAACGTCCATTTTTGGTCGCCGATCGCAATTTCGCAACCGTTCGTTAGCCAGAAAGGCTCGTTAGCAGCCAGCCTTTGTCCCCCCACAAAAGTGCCGTTGGAACTGCCGCAATCGACAAGCTGATAGCGCTGTTTTCCTTGTTCGTCTGTGGCGCAGCGGATCTGAGCGTGGTAGCGCGAACTTTGTGGATCTTGCAACACTAAAGTGTTGGTGGGTTCGCGTCCAATTGTAAAAGGATTGGCGGTGAGACCGATCGCTTCTCCTGAAAGTTTATACACTAAGTATGCGGTTTTTTGGCGATCGCTACTTGCCAATACTGTTGGTGCAAGTTGGGGGCGATTCTGGGCTGCGGGTAAACTATTTTGGGCGAGTTGTGCTGTCAGTTGTTGTAAATCGCGATCGAATCCTGCTGCTGTGTCAGAAGCTGGAAGACTCGCAGGAGAATTACCTGAAATTAAGTTTAACTGCTGTATGGGAGCTTGAGGAACAATCGGACGGCCTGCTTCGGCAATTCTCATTTGCAGTGCGGCTGAATTTTCTGCTTCCTGTCGGGCACTCATTCCCTCAACTTGGCGAATAACTCCGTTAGTTTCGGGAAAGCTGACATCGCCAATTCGCACGTCTTCTAAGTTAAAACCGAGGGTATAAAAATCTTGAACGCGATCGAGCAAATTTTGACGCAGCAACAGCCGTCCTTGACTGATAAGCTGGTTGAGGGGAATTTGCCCGATCGCTAATCCCATACAATCTTTAACAGCACTTGCCAAAGCGGCGATCGGATCGGACAATTCCAAAGCTACTCTTTTCGGGTCTATAACTTGATAAATAACGGTTAGTGTAGCATCAATTAAAAACCGATCCTTAGACAAAAAATCTCCGTGCGATTGCACGTCCAAATTGCGGAGTTTGGTGTCTACGAGGACAATTTGACACTGTTCTAGCAGGGGAAGGGCAAAGCTGAAATGGCGTCCCGCTTTCAGGGTACGCACGGCGCGGCCGTTTTTGACCAACAGCCCCGTATAACCCGCCCCGATAAAGTCCATACTAAAGCCGGCCCAGCGTTCGGGTGTGACGGTTTGAATCAGGGGAGAAGCGTTGTTCATGGGATGAGTTGAGGGAGGGGAGATTCTACTTTTAGGGTAACAAATTACTGCGGGCGAGCGATCGGGCGGTGTGCCGGTTCCGCAACCTCTATTCTATACTTCTGGAGTGCTAGGGATTCCGGCCGTACTGGATTTAGTTTGCAAGTTGGTGGTGAGGGCGATCGAAATACTGTTCGTAGGGTGCGTCAGATCCGAAAAACCTGTTGAAATCGAAATAATTAATGTCTGACGCACCCTACAATTGTCTGTAACTGTGACTAAAAGTCAGTAATTTATTTGCTATAATTAAGGCATCATGCTAGTTTGTAAGCCAGATGAACACGATCGCGATCGCCCTTTCAGATGAGCGCCTACTAAAATTACAACAAGTCGCCAACGACTTGAATGTATCGATAGAAGAGTTAGTTTTAAGAGGCATCGAAAACTTACTCGCACAGTCAGCAGTTTATTCCCCAAATACTACTGAAAATATCCTTAACAAAAATGCTGAAATTTCCCCTGAGATAATTGACAAATTTTATGCACTAGCCTCGGATTGGGAGAAAGAGGTTGCTGGACTTTCTTCAACGGCCCAAATGTCTCAGCATCCGGCCTATCAGGAAATTATTAATATGGGAACTAAAATCGTACCGCTGTTGCTATCGGAATTGAAAAAAAATCCTCTTTACTGGTTATCGGCTTTGAGTGCAATTACGGGCGAAAATCCGATTAAACCAGAACAAAGGGGAAGAGTAAAACAGATGGCATCAGCTTGGATAGAGTGGGGTAAAAATCAAGGGTACGCAAGCTAAAGTAAAATAAAATTAATTAAGCTTGACAATTTGCAAGTGAAACTTAAATTATGTTAAAGTGTAACTAACAAGACCATTTTTGAACCATACCGCACGAGAATCAGTGCCATGTCCATTTCTCAACCTGAAAAGCCACAGTCTTTAAAACCAATTAATCCCCCCGATCTTCAAATGCGGGCGATCGCCTACAGTTTAGATACTTTGATTCCAGGGATCTACATTTGGCTGGGTGCGATCAAAATTCGGATTGGGGGTAGCGAGCCCGAAGAAAGTTATCCGGGGACTATTCACAGTCCCATTGGCATTGCTTTAGTATTCCCTGGCTACCGCATCTACACCACTTACCAGGGTAGCTATGACCCTACGGATAACTATTTATGGTAAAGCGGAGTTACGATGGTGGTCATAGATGGTCAAATAATTAAATATGATCGATGACGAATTACGACAACAAATTTCAGAAATAGCTAGTAAATTTAAGCTGTTTGAATGTAATACTTGCGCTTTAAGTGTTCAAGGGTTTTTAATTCAAAGGGGTATTTCTGGAAAAAATGTAAAAATTTATACTGGCAGTGCCAAGGGAAAATATGGTAATATTTACCATGATGACCTCGGACAAAATATTGCTACAAATGGACGGCATGAAGCGATTTCAGTTCAAATTAATGGGGAGGAATTAATTTTTGATAATATCCACAGTGAAGGAATTCCTAAACAAGAGTGGCTGGGAAAACTTTATTGTTTGGCAATGGATCTGGGCGGTGAATTTGAGATTACGGAAATTGAATTTTAGCTGAAAGGAGATGAAATAATGTTAGATTTGTATGATTTGCTAGGAAAAATCAAGCAAAGATCGTCTTTATACTTGGGAAACCGATCGCTTAGTCATCTCCATGTTTTTTTGGACGGTTATACCTTTGCCCGCCGTCAACTTGGTATTCCTGTAACAGAACAAGAAACAAAGTTTGAAGAGTTTCAAGAATGGATAGAGAATCGATTTAACCAAGCAGACACTCAATCTTGGAGTCGGATTATTCTTTTTTATGCTGAGGATGAAGCAGATGCACTGAAGCGCTTTTTTGATTTATTTGAAGAATTCTTGAATAGTGAACAGTTAGCAAAAATTGATGAAACAAATAATTCCGAAATGTATGATGAGTTGAGTGTTGTAGGTGTAAATGGTTGAGTCTCATATTGATAGGGACTGACTCCTAAACCTTGAAATTGATATTGTTGTATCCAGTCCCGATGTTTCTGAGTCAGTCGTGTGTTATCGTCAACCCACCAAACCCATATATGAGTATCTAGCACAATCATTGTAACACTTCCCAGTCTTCCAATGAAACCGCAGGTTCAAACGGCTCATCATAATGAATGACTGTACCGCGCAAAGGATAGAGAAAAGTATTTTTCATGGTTTCATTTACCAAATTTAGATAGCTAATGAATTCTCGATATCCATCCAATTCTGTTTGTTCTTCGGAAGTTAGATTTGATGCTTGTTGTTGAGCTGTTAAAGTTTGAATTCGTTCCTGGGTTTGGATAGAAGCGCTGAATATTAAGAGTCCGTTGACTAATTCAATGTGGACAGAACCTTCGCTGGGCAAGCTGTTGGGTAAGTGAGGCAGTTTGAGGGGTAAATTAGCAATCATGGCATTAATTGACTGTATTTGATGTTGATTTTTCAATTATACCGTCTGTTGAATTTGACCGTTGTTGCCATGCTGAAATTATAGCGCGATCGCCCTTTCGGACAATAAGGGCGATCGTACTTGGGAAAAAGAAACAATTGCGCTACACTCAAGGCATTATGAGACTGCTTTGAGGTATTGCGTTACAGGCTTCAAATCGATATCATCGTTGTCAGTCAGTATTTTAAATAGATGACGCGGGATGCCGGCGGTAATCAAAGTTTCTAAATCGCGATCGAGCTTTGACCAGTCCTCATAGATGCCGACAAACTGAGTAACGCAAGCTAAAGATTCATCTTTCGGGTCATTAACTCCCGTGTATTTGTACTCAATATCAAAACCTGCTTTTTCGCCAATTTCTTCGATATCCCAGTCTACAAGATCGAGATCGATCGCTTCAACGGCTAGGGCAATATGACCGGGTGGTATGGGGTCAAGAGGCTCGCAACACCAGCCCTCAGAATTGTTCCATACGCTTTGACCTTGAGATTCTCTAATTTTCATGTATTTTCCCTCACTGAAAGTGGTAGCGAAACCAGGCTTTGCCTTCAGGGCGAACATCTGCAAGAGACCGTTCATATTGAATTGCTAGCTATTCGCATTTCTTTTTCAATTCTTTTTCTCCATCTCTCAAATTATTTATCATTCTCTTGATTCTACTCTTCGTGGTTCTCCGACCTCTGCACCTCGCACCTTGTTGTTCATAAATTGTTTGAATGATTCTGCTCTTTCCAAGCTGGTAAAAGATGCGACTTGGATCGCTTCTATTCCCAAAGTTTTTCTTACAGTTGGATAAGCGTCACCGCAAAATAGCGATTTAACTGTTTGTAAATTCGCCTCACTATAGGGTACAAAAACCGGATAAAAATTAAGAGGATAAGCGTTAGCAGAGGTTGGCGGAGAATCGCCACACGTACTCTGGGGAAATCTGACGCTATCAAATGAATTAACTGGACGAGATGCAGTGGAATCAGAATTTGCTGGAGGTGTTACGGCTGCTAAAATCTCAATGATAATGGTATAATTTGAGTTGTTTTGGGAAGTAATTTCTGCTATATAGTCTCCCGTGCGGGGCAGTCGCCCTTGCCAAAAAGTTGAACTATTTGTTGCCGTTCCCAGCGTCATTCCCGATGGATCGATGACAGCAACATTCACATTTCCTTGCAAAATTCGGACACCAAACTGTTGCCCTTCTCCGCTGTTGACTAAGTAACGCTTAATCTGAGCAGGCGAAATGTTACCCGTAAGTGTGCTTCCAGTGCTGCCAACCGCAAAGCTAACTCGTTCGGTGTTGACTGAAGTCGGAAATGCAGGCGATCGCGATTCGGGAGATGATTCAAAGGGCGATGATTGAGATTGAGGTGTGACCCCCGAAGTAGTTGATACTTCAGATTGATAATTCAATTTTTTGGCAATTCCAAACCCAGCCATACCTGCGAGCAAGGTTGCTCCTACACCAATCGCTATCCACTGCCAAACTAATAGTTTTGGTTGCGGTTTTTGCGACTCATTAGTATCAAATGCAATCGCAGTTGCAGGTACATAAAACTCCGCTGGATTTTGGTCAATTGCTGGTAGCACTTGTACGCTATCGGCATAGCCATATTGAGCTGGAGAAAAGTTCAAAGCAGATAACACCTCATTAGCTAAAGCAAAGCTGTTCGGCGACTTATCTACAATCATGCGGTTGATAACTGCTGCTAGTTGGTCACTGATAGTGCAGCGATCTTCCCAATTCCAAGTCCCGTCATAATTTCGCAACACTTCAGGGCTTTTTCCTGTCAGTAGCACAATTATTGTTACTCCTAAAGCATAAATATCTCCGGCAAAACTCACTTGCCCTGTCTGCAATTGCTCCGGGGCCACATAACTAGAAATGGCAAAACTACTAGCCTGAACTAAAACCGCTTTTAAACTCACTTTGTCTTGTACGAAAGTATCCAGAGAAATAGCCCCATGTACCAATCCCTGAGCGTGCATCTGTGCCAATTGTGGCAGGACTTGTCGCAAAAAATCTGTCACTTCTGGCTCAGAAAAGCCTCGCCCCTGGCGATTGCTTAACACAATGCGATAAGGTATTCCTTGGCTCTGATTTTGCATAAACCACTATTCCTTTAGATACTTCCTAATTATTTAACTCTATACTCTTGATAATTTCAGCCATTTGTGTGGCTTTAATGATAGAACTTAACCGATGACTGCTCCATCTTAAATTTCCTTCTCGCGATAATTCATTCGCTCTTTGATAATAGTCAATTTCTCCAAAATGCTTATATTCTGTTGATTGTGTAAGACGGCGTTTGCAATAATAACAGCAGTAACTGACGACTAACTTAAACACTTTTAATTCAAAAGCGCCAAATTCTTCTGGAGAAGCCGATCGCAACATTTTCCAGACATCATCAGCGTCATAAGGCTCCAGGTTTTCTAAATATCGATACTTGTTAAAAATTCCTTTAACAAGGTTGTCAAAACCTGCTTTTGGTTTTTCAGGGGTCTGATAAATGCGATCGCCAAATTGGACTTCACTATGAAAGTTTGCCCCTTGATTGTTGTAATTAGTAGAATCCTGCTGGTTGTAAGTGTCCCCATTGCGATTTTCAACGTTCATTTTTCCACCTTGAGTATTATAAATAGTTTCGCCATGATTGTTTTGAATATCACCTCCAAGAGCTATATTTCCTGTGTTCGTTCCCTGATTGCCCACAACATCGCGACCAGATGCTATACTGCGATCGCCTGATGCTTGAATAATTTGATTCATCTTCTCAGCCGTTTTTTCCTTCACAGATTCCCATCCATCTACCGGCAAACCTTTGCCACCTTGTAACATAGCAACAGCAACAGTAAAGTCCTCGCTAGAAATGTCGAAATTAGGCGTTTGTTTAGCGTTGCATTGAATCTGGGCGCTTTCCGGCACAGCTTTCGCTAAATAATTCATAATATTAGAAAGACACACATTGGTATCATGAGGCTGATTCCCTCCACCTTGCAGCGCTTCAATAAGATGGTAAGTGTAGATACT
The DNA here is from genome assembly GCA_031372825.1 of Cyanobacteria bacterium OTE_58_metabat_593. Classification (GTDB taxonomy): domain Bacteria; phylum Cyanobacteriota; class Cyanobacteriia; order Cyanobacteriales; family Microcoleaceae; genus Microcoleus. Next base: position 16,039 of record JANMLZ010000028.1, read on the forward strand.
CATCTGATTATCAGTACGAATGTAAGATTGTTCCCCTCCATCGCAGGATGTAAAAACCGCTCGTCCTTTACCTTGACTGAGGTTGGCAGTTATCTCTTTAGGCAGTGCAGTTTGTACAAAACCAGATGGCAGTTTCATTGCAGCTTCTTCACTTTTAGCACTTGCCATCCCCCGTGCGTGGCAACTGTCAATTACAACGAACAGTCGCTTAGCTTGAATTTGGCGTAATGCACTATTAAAATCTTCAGCCGAAAGCGTAGTATTTGGGATGTCGAAAGGCTCGACATCGTGCGTTATTAGATAGTATTTACCAGTATCGTGAAGTAAGCCGTGACCGGAAAAATACACAAAAATAGTGGCTTCTGAGTCTTTCGCAGCTTGTTCTTGCAACCAGACTAAACCGTCCAAAATTTGATCGCGTGTAGCTTTAGTATCGTGAAGTAAACGGATGTGTTGCTGATTGTCTGGGTAGCAGCAGAAATTGGGATCTGTGAGGATAAATTTAAGTGCATTAATGTCTTTGACAGTAACGGGAAGCGACCAGTTTTTATAGTTAGCACATTCACCAACACCAATAAGTAGTGCATAGCCATGGTTGAAAGTATTAGACATCTTTAGTAATTCTCCAAGTTAGTTTATTTAATCAAAAAGACTCTGGCGTCGTTCGCTCATTGATTCTGTTCTGATAAAACCAGGTTTTCTTTGTCTCACCTGCTGGCGAATGTTGTGAGCTGCATCTCTGGCAGTTGAATTATAAGATCTTGAACTTGATTCCGAAATCATGCGAATATCAATTATAGGGAATATAACTTCCTTGCTATCTGTAGTCGTAATCAGAATTGCTTCTCCATATATCTCTTTACTAACTTTTAGTAAATGTGAAACATTGGATGAAGAAATTTCGATCGTTTTTACAGAGACAATACTATCATAAAGGTACTCACAAGTTTCATCTCTTAATGAGGTTCCTCTGATAAAATTCCACTTACATCTGTAATATGCTATGAAGTTTTTACACGGAAATATCGCAATAAAGTCATAAATGCTATATTTATTATTTTTGTCAATTCCGGGTTCGCAAAAATAATCACTTATGCCTACAGTATCTATTAGTTCTTTCCAATTAATAAAATTAGAATCGCTTAGTTTCTGACTAACTCCACTGAACAGCGGTATCGGTTTGCCGTCAATTATATTTCCGATATCTTCCCCATTTCCTTCCACAATTCTCAATTCCTGCTGACCAATATCAATCAGTTGTTGCAGATCGTATTCTAGCCATTTCTGAATTTGCTCGTCTGATACTGGGGGACGCAGAGTTTTGAAATTATATAAAATGACTGCAATAATACTTAGCAGAAATGTGTACCAAGTATTAATGAAAAGTGTAATAATTATTAACATCATGAAAACATAGACCAAAATTCCATCTAGAGGCAATCGCTTTTCCTTGATAGATGCTATAAAGTCGTCTACCACTTTTTTGATAATGCTTTCCAGGACTACTGCCGCATTATTGCGTTTTCTTAAGCATTCAAAATAGGCTCGAATTAACTTTCGATCGGGCTCTTGTGAAATTCTTTGTGAACTTTGTGGCGGTACGGTAGCAGGATGCGATATTGGTATGGATGGAGAGTAGATTGACGGACTTGAAACTGTCGGTGCTGACGCTGGCTTACTCTGAGTAACAGTTGGTTGTGATGTCTGTTGTTGAGTTACATTCACGCTGTTATCTACAGGTGTTGCCACCAATAAAACTCCACCAGCGATCGCAATTCGCGTTTCAGCTTTGATGGAATAATCAGTTATCGGCTGACTGTCAATGAAAGTGCCATTTCTACTACCTAAGTCGCAGACGTGCCAAGTATTCGTATATTGGTTAAAACTGAATTTAAGATGGCGGGTGTCCACAACATTAACGTTGGGTAGAGGAATGTCGCAGTCTGACCCACTGCCAATAACGTACTCTCTCCCGTTTGGCTTCAGCGTCCAACTTTGACCAGTTTGTTCTAACTTAAGTTTGAGTTGCATGAATTTTGGTTATAGTTTAATAGATTTTTCAGGTCATCTAGAGCCTGTCTCAGTCAGCTATCTGTGGAATTATTCCCGCCAATAGTCCCACAAGTGAGACACAAACTGAGTTTAAAAGGGGGTTGTCCTCCCTAATTTTTCTTAGCTGCCCTAGGTTCTTGTGAACTTCCATATAGCTATCAGGCTTAGTCCGTAAGTTTTATGCAAAATACTGCTTTTTTGTTACAAAACTTTACTCATCGCCGTCTGACGTTCGCAGATAGTAGTTTTGAGATTAGTTGAAACGATCGCCCTAATGCACCCTAAGCCCCGACGAACCGCCACAGTAGCGGAACTTCTAAAGCTCTATTTATCTATCGGGCCGAGTCCGCAAGTTTTATGCAAAATACTGTGTTTTTGTTACAAAACTTTACTTACTGCCGTCAGACCTTGGCAGATAGTAGCTTTGAGGTTCGTTGCAGCGATCGCGCCCATTGTTGAATCTGAGTATTCCTACTCGGCGTCACACCGCATCAACGAACTCTACTTTGTCTGATGTATGTAACAATACAATAAGCAAGTGCTAGCACGCAACTAACAAAGGCTAGCAATTTCGGTTATCCTATCGTTAGTCACATCTCAACACACCCGACAATGGTACCAAAAGAAGACTTATTTACCGAAGCAGCCAAAAATTGGGACTTAGAAAGGCTCTACCAAGCTTTTGCAGAAGCTAAACGCCAAATCTCACCCCGATCGCGCCGGGGACTCACAGAAACCGAAAAACTCTACCTCCGAGGATTGCTTTCCGGTTGCAGCCCCGCCGAAATCGCCCGCCAACTGTTTCAGACTTCCAAAAGTGCAGAGGTTTATTTATGTAAAACTTTATACCAATACTTTAAAAAAATCGCAGATGTACCTAACGAACCTGTAGGCAATTGGCGCAATATTTGCGATCGGCTACAGGAAGCCGGATATAAAAGTCAGTCGTCTCCTGAATTTAAAATAAGTAATTCTATACCTACAGAAGCATTAGTAAAAATCGTTAATATAGGTTTTAAAGAAAGTACAGTATCAATTGATATTAACATTCGACTAGAATTCCCCTCAACTTCAGAAACTCCGAAAACAGAAGACTTGGATAAAAAAGACTAGATGTACGATCGTCCCTATACAAACTAATCGGGTGCATCTCACTTTGGTAAATATATCCGTAGGGGCGAAGCATGACCGTAGTCAATATGGGATTATAGCTAATAACTTATATGCGGTCATGCTTCGCCCTCTTCAAAAGTGAGATGCACCCAACTAATCTAACTGAAGTACGCGCGAGCGCAGCTATCCCGTAGGTCGATCGCCTACAATAGAATCAACACTCATATTCTCAAACACTATGCAAATTGTTTTGCCTCCTGAAGTCGAAGCCCTCGTGCAGCGCTTTCCTCACCAGCGGCAAATACAACAGTGCGATCGACGTTATCCTCGCAGCGATTAAACTACTCGAACAACAGCAAGACATTTATCAAGGAAGACTGCAAGAACTCCAACGAGACGCACTGATTGGACATCTTGCATCCCAACGCGGTGAAGTCGTAGATGGTGCAACCGCAATGGCACAAATTCGAGCTAATTTGCGATCGCCCAGCTCGATCAATGCGGTATCAAGTTAACCTAGAATCGCCTTAATTCACCGCACCAAAAACGCCGCACATTCAACATGAGAAGTCTGAGGAAAGAAATCAGCCGGCTGCACTCGCGCTAACTTATAATCCCCATTTTCGCACAAAATCTTCAGGTCGCGAGCCAAAGTAGCAGGCTTGCAGCTAACATAAACAATCCGATCCGGTTTAATTTCCTTGATAGTTTCCAAAACCGCCCGATCGCACCCTTTACGCGGCGGATCTAGCAGCACAATATCCGGTTTCAATCCCAAGGAAGGCAGCAAATTCTCTACAGTTCCCACCTGAAAATCGACATTTCTCAAGTCATTTAACTCAGCATTTAATCTCGCTTGTTCGATCGCCGCCGGCTGCACTTCCAAACCAATGGCTATTTTCACTTGTTTCGCCAGCGGTAAAGTAAACGTCCCAATTCCGCAGTAAGCGTCAACCAAAACCTCGTTTCCCTGCAAATTTAATTCGCCTACAATTACCTGCAACAAACCCTCAGCCGCCTCTGTATTTACCTGGAAAAAAGTATCAGCTAAAAGCTGAAACTGCAAACCGGCAAAGCTTTCTCGCAGATAAGGACGGCCGGCTATGCAGCGAGTCTCAGCACCAAAAATTACATTCGTTTGAGCTGAATTCACATTCAAACAAACACCTGCAAGTTGAGGATAGCGATTCAGCCACTCAGATGCTTGTTCTTCGATTCCCGGTAAGTCTCCAGTCCGAACGATTAAAGTTAGCAGCATCTCGCCGGTGCGCCGTCCGATTCGCAAGGACAAGTGACGCAATTCTCCTGTATGTTTCTTTTCGTCGTAGACTTGCCAATCCCGCCAGTGAATGTCTTCTTTGACTTCTTTTAACAAAGGATTGAGGCGCGGATCTTGCACTGGGCACTGATTGAGATTGACTAATTTGTGGGTGCTTTTTTGATAGTAACCTGCTTGGACTTGACCTGTTGCAGATATTCCTATGGGATAAGTCGCTTTGTTGCGGTATCCCAAAAATTGGGGAAATCCCTCGATTTTTCCCGTTAAAATTTCATCGACTTGCAAATCGCTAAATCCGCCAATTCGTTCTAAAGCTTGAACGATCTGATTTTGCTTCGCTGCAAGCTGATATTGATAATCTACGTGTTGCCACTGGCAGCCGCCGCACTTGTCGGCGACAATACAGTTAGCTCGGATTCGGTGTTCTGATGCTTCCAGTAGTGTGTCCAGTTTGCCTGTAGCATACCCGGATTTGACTTGCACGAGGCGGACAAGGACTCGATCGCCCGGAACTGTATCCGACACAAATATAACGAGCTCATCGTAACGACCAACTCCGTCGCCGGTGTCTGTCAAGTCGGTAATCTCGAGCTCAATCAGTTGACCTTGCTGGCAAGGGTTTGCCAATTTCGTTGAGTTTGGGGTGGGGAATTTAGATTTGGTCACAAGTAGTCGTGGTAGGATTTAATATGGTAATGCAACATTGCTCTCTGTTTCCTGAGAGCCAGTCGTAGCGAAGCGGGGCGTAAGCCATCGCACCCAAGTTCAATGACAGGCTGTATTCCTGCTGCTGAACGTTTTGCTGCTAAAGCCTGTGCTTCAACCGGGGAGATTGCCCTCTACCCGTGCCTGTGCGATCTGCTGTTGGGGCGATGTAGCAAAAACTCGTTAAACAGTCAAAGTGTCTGCCGACATCAAAAGTCTCACTCGCAGTTTTTGAGTTTTTCCCGCAGTACCCTGGAATACAGGGAAACTGGCTTGAACACTAAGCATAACGCTTGCTGAGATTTACCCGCTACTTCTGGTGTTGATAAATGTTAGAAGCAAAGTAAATCGCCGGCAGCCAATCCCATCTTTAAAAGATGAGAATGTCAATTAATCTTACTGTCAAATATCCTCAATTTTTTTGAACAATGAGCGTAGTTAGCCAACTAATTCTACAAGCCGACGACGAACTTCGCTATCCCAGTACCGGCGAACTTCAAAGCATCAAAGATTTTTTTAAAACGGGAGAACAGCGGGTGCGTATTGCTACTGCGCTTTCTGACAGTGAGAAAAAAATTGTTGAAGAAGCTAGCAAAAAACTCTGGAAAAAACGCCCTGACTTTATCTCCCCCGGAGGTAATGCTTACGGCCAACGCGAACGCGCTTTGTGTCTGCGCGACTACGGGTGGTACTTGCGTTTGATTACCTATGGTATCTTGGCGGGTGACAAGGAGCCGATCGAGACTATCGGTTTGATTGGCGTTCGGGAAATGTACAATTCTTTGGGGGTTCCTGTTCCTGGGATGGTGGAAGCTATCCGCTGTTTGAAGGAAGCTTCTTTGGCTTTGCTCAATCAGGATGATGCTAAGGAAGCTGCTCCTTATTTTGATTATATTGCTCAGTCAATGTCTTAATTGCTTTTGTGGCGGATGTGGCGGAGCATTGGCGCGTGATTTTGGGGTGATTTTATCTCGCAATTGCTCGCAAATGTTTCGCTTCTATTTTCAGACAAGGAAATCTGCCTAATTTCTCCTAGGAAGCAATGCAGTTTAAGCTTTCCCAGATTTCGAGAGTGTCTTGTCTTTCAATGCACATTTGATGTAAAAAGTCAAGTGTTTGTTGGAGATATTGTTTCTTGAATTTCCGGCTGTCGTGGCGAATCGATGTGGCGAGTTTCGAGAGTTCCGAGAGGTTGGGGCTGGTTTGGATTTGGTGGGCGATCCTCTTCGAGGGCTTCGCTAACGCATTTTGCCACTCTTGCAGCTTTCGGTACGAGATAAATTGTCCACCTTTGTCGAGCCGATGTACGAACACCACGTTAGCCCAGGATTCGACTCGCTTAATTAGATTTTGGCGGATTTTGAGCATTTGGGCGATCGACCGAACGGTGATGCGAAGCTTTTTGGATGGTTGGATGCGACGAAATAATGGTGTCATGGCTGTATACTCAGGGCTTGAGAGGCAAGTTCTGTTTAGAGTCAATAACATATTACTATATAAGACTCTTATTGCATAGGTGCAAGAGCATTTAATTTAAACTTCAATTTCAGCTCAGATGTCGATCGTGCAATCCTCAATCGTTCGTACTGTGATAGTTTGAGAGTTAAGGTAGGTGGGAAAAATGTCAGGACTCTCTAACAAGGTTGTGGTAGAAAAAGAGCAGGAATTGCGTCCCGTTCGCTTCACTGAAACGGGGCGGATGCGTTTGGGCAAGATTCTAAAAGCAGCAAGACAGACAACAGGCTGGTCTGTCAGCGAAACAGAGTTCAAAACCAAGGGATATGAAGAGGCGCTGTTCACAGCTAGAAATCAACCCGTACCTAGAGATGTGGGTATTAGCGCTGCGACAGTAAACCGTTACGAGCGCGGGAAGTTGGATAACTTGGATTGGCGATCGCTCAGTTTGTTATGCTTTGTGCTAAGACCGATCGACCCCGTGACAGGAGAAGCCCTAGAACCTACAAACGCGCTTTACATCGCGTGCGAACATCCGCCATACAACGATGCAAAGCTCTATGAGTAGATGATTTCTGAACTGATTAAACCAAATTAGTTAGATTTGGAGTTTTTAACCGCAGAGAGCGCAGAGGGCGCAGAGGAGGAGAAAAGAAAGAGATTAATCATTCTGATATCAATGGATTTGATATTACGTATCGCCCTTTTGTTTCGCTAGCATTGCTTTAGCCTGGTTCCACAACTCATCTAATTCTTCTGGGGAATAATCGGACAAAGGTCGATCGCACTTGGCTTCAACTAAGGCAAACCGCTGCACAAACCGCTGATTCGTTCCCTGCAAAGCTTCTGACGCATCTAAACCGTACCAGCGAGCTAATTGAATCAACACAAACATAATATCTCCCAACTCCGACTGCTGCGCTGCTTTGTCCTCGTGTTTTAGCGCGTGTTCAAATTCTGCCATTTCTTCGTGAAATTTATCCCAAACACCGTCCACACTGTCCCAATCAAAATTTACTTCCGCAGCTTTTTGCGAAATTTTCATCCCGGCGGCGATCGGAGGTAAGGTGCTAGCATAACGGCTCATTTTCGATGCTAAAGTTGGCGTTTTATCAGTTTCGCCTTTTTCGGCTGCTTTGATTTTTTCCCAGTTTTCGTTGACTTCATCGACGCTGTTAATCTCGACATCACCGAAGACGTGGGGATGACGACGAATCAGTTTTTCGGTAATCCCGTCGGCGATTTCTGCGAGGGTAAATTGACTGGATTCGCTGGCAATTTGAGCTTGCAAAACTACTTGTAATAGTAAGTCGCCCAATTCCTCGACGATCGCCTTTTTATCTCCCTTGCGAATCGCATCGGCGGTTTCGTAAGCTTCCTCGATGATGTGCGGAATTAGGGTTTCGGGAGTTTGGGCTAAATCCCAAGGACAGCCGCCGTCTGGATCTCGCAATTTTGCCACGACTTCTATGAGCTCTTGGATTGCTGTGAGCGATCGACTTTCAGAATCAGACATCGGAAATTACCTTTTAGATTTACTAGATGTGCGACGGCGAGGTTTGCGCTTGGGTCTCTTGATTGTCCCGGGAAGGTGCATCCCGCTCGCTTCTTGCTTTTTGAATCTTTTGTAAGCCGAGCCGCCCCAATCGCTGAGATAGTGGCTCATAGCGCCCAATTCTAAGCCGATGTAAACAGCTAAAAATTCGATCGGGTGTTCCCAGATCGATCGCCAACAACCTACCACCACATCCTCCCAAGTCCACCCAGGGGGGCCAATTTTTTCGGCAATTAGCAATCCCAACATCCCGAAAACGGCGATCCAGGTGGTGAGGTACAAGATTCGCAAAGCAGTCCCAATCAGAGGCCCGTGAGACCACAAAGAGCGGTGGCGCAGGTTTTTTTGGTACGGAAGCCAAATCAGTTTGAAGCATCCCCAGCGCTGATATTGGCAGGAGTAGATATCCAAGTCGGGGCCAAACATCAGCCCGCCGAATAAGAAGCTGCCAGAAACCAGCAAAGTCAGGTTGCTGCTTTGAGTCTGGCCAAAGGTGAGGGCTGCCACAGCGGGCAAACTCCACAGGGTTATGCGATCGTGCGTGCGGCCAGAGGGCATTTAAATTTGATGATTTTTTTACTTGATATTTCTGAGTTACTGTGATATGATATGTTCTTGTGAGTGCAATTGGGTGATTAGCTCAGTGGTAGAGCGCCTGCTTTACACGCAGGATGCCGTAGGTTCAAATCCTACATTACCCATCCTCTATCTAAGTCAATATAAACAGATTCAGCCGTTTTTAGCTCTCAAGCCGAGAACGGCTGTAATTTTTTCTGTTGACGGTTAGCTGTTGACGGTTAACTGTAAATTAAACATTCTGGGACGGATGTCAGCAAAATTGGCACTCTATGTTGGAAAATTAATGAATTAATTGATTTTCCTTTTTACAATCCTGATTTATGAAGCCGAAAATAACCAGCCCGATCGCCTGGAAGCAAGCTGAACTTCTCATGCAGCCCGCCATGATCCGAGTGCTCGACAATATCCGCAAACAACTAGAGGAGTCTGTTTGGACAGGTAGTTATCAAGAAGTGCATACTCCCTTTCCCGGCTATCAACTAATTTTAGAGTGTCAGGGCGAGCAAAGGTGCATCGATATTTGGGAACTTTGCTATCAAGTCTGTTTTGTTAATTACAATCCCAGACACTCCGAGAAGCAAAGTCAGGAAGTAGAAATTGACACTCTTTTGATTGAGAAGGATACGGGCGATGTAGATTGGATTCGTCTGGATGTTAAAACCAGCCAATTAATCCAGGAAGTTTTCGCCACTTTGGGGAAATAGTCAGTTGACAGTTGTCAGTTGTCAGTGGTGAGCTTTCCACCCAACAGTCAACAGTCAACAGTTAACAGTCAACAGCTAACAGCCAACAAAATTTTATGATTCAAGAATTGCACGATATTCAAGCAGACGCTGGTGCTAGTTTTGCAGAGTTAACAACCGGAGAAACTGCCGTAGTTAGTTTTGGTAACGACGCAGCCGCCATTGTCGCAGCTAAACAAGGTGTAGCTTTGTACGATCGCACTCACTGGGGACGCATTCAAATCTCCGATAGCGATCGCCTGCGGTTTTTGCACAATCAAACTACTAATAATTTCAATATACTCAAACCCGGTCAAGGTTGCGACACTGTTTTCGTCACATCCACCGCGCGGACGATCGACCTCGCCACCGCCTATGCTACAGAAGATGCTGTACTGCTGTTAGTTTCGCCCAGCCGCCGCCGACAATTGCTGGATTTGCTCGATCGCTATATTTTCCCAATGGATCGCGTAGAATTAACAGATTTAACCGATACAACTGTGGGTTTCAGTATCCTCGGCCCGGAAAGCACTAAGTTACTCGAAAAAATGGGAGTTGGCGAACTCGAAAATCAACCTTATGCTACTCACAAATTAATCGATTTTGCAGGGATGCAAGTTCGAGTTGCTGTTGGTAGCGGTTTAGCAACTCCCGGATACACGTTAATTGCGCCAGCCAGCGATGCAGCCAAGTTGTGGGATGAATTAGTCAAAGCTGGAGCCGTCCCAATGGGCGATCGCATTTGGGAACAACTACGAATCCAACAAGGCCGCCCCGCAGTTGATTTTGAACTCACAGACGATTACAATCCCCTAGAAGCAAGACTTTTACACACAATTACCTACGACAAAGGTTGCTACATAGGTCAAGAAACAATTGCCCGGTTGAACACCTACAAAGGAGTCAAACAGCAACTTTGGGGCGTGCAGTTGAACGGTGCAGTTGAACCCGGAACAACAATTACCATCGGAGAGGAAAAAGTCGGCAAACTAACCAGTTTTACCGAAACCGAATCGGGCTTTTTTGGTCTTGCATACATCCGTACAAAAGCGGGCGGCGAAGGACTGAAAGTGCAAGTAGGAGAGATTTCTGGGGAAGTAGTCAACGTGCCTTTTTTAAGCTTGTAAGCCTTGGTTAGCAAATCATATCAATTCCGGCAGTGCCGGAATCATATAGAGGATAGAGGACACGGCAGTGCCGTTTCCCTACAATCGATCGCGGTAGAGACACGGCAGTGCCGTGTCCAGCATCGGAATTATTAGAAATTAGGAGACGGCAGTGCCGTTTCCCTACCCAAAATAACATTGTAGGGAGACGGCACTGCCGTGTCCTCTATCATGGCTGAGTGCAACCGGAATTGATATCAACCGCCGAACGATCGACAAACCAAACAAGTTAAATGATTACATATTCCTCGCTCAAAACAGCTTGACTAACCTGTGATTCCGGCTCTACGGGGTCGCTGTAATGAGTGTCAATGTATGCAATTAAATTTTCTCGATAAGTTTTGAGATACGAGTCCAGCACTTCAATATCCTGCTGTCCAGTCGCGTAATGGGCATCTTTTCTAAATTGACCCGATTCTTTAACAAAAGCCATGTCTACTTGCCACAAAGCTGCATCATTCGGGCGATATCCTAAGTCTACAATATCGTAGGCTACGAATCCTTGCGATTTCATAAAATGAATTATATCATACATCTGAGCGAACAAACAAACTTCGACAATTACATATTCTGTCTGCTGCAATATCTGGGTTTCCCCCATTAAAACATCTAATTCCTGTCCGTCTACATCTACTTTAATTAAATACGGGCCTGGCAAATTTCTTTCCCTGCATATTCCATCAAGGGTAATTGCTGGTATGTTTCTCAAATAAGGGTTTTGACTATCAGCATTGACACCTTCGGAAATTGAAGAATGCAACATATCGGGACTGATGTTAAGCGTGAAAACTCCTGATTCTTTGGTAGCAGCCGCAATGATATATTCTGCGCTTTTGAGTTTGCGACAGATTTTGGCGAGATAAAGTTCATTTTCGGCGATCGGCTCAATGAGCAAATGTCGCGCATCAGGGAAAGTTTCGTAAAGGTTAAAAGTTCCCAATGCTGCACCGACATCAATCACAGTTTTCGGTTCATAACCTAAATTTTTTGCCGTCAGGAGGCTACCTGACATGGTATTTCTGAGAGTTCCTGTTTGTTCTTGGGTCATGATATTTATCCTGATTTTTAAAAGGTTAGTAAATAAACTTTTAAGGGTTCGTAGTAAGGACGAAGAGTCCTTATTTAGCCGATCGAGGGTTCTTCGTCCTCACTACAAACTATTGATGGCTTATAGTGAGGAGGAAGAGTCCTTATTTCGCCGATTTTTGCGATTTGTTTTCCGTTTCGACAGATTGCAAGGCTTCGTCGAGAATTGCCCGCGCCACCTCAGCTTTGCCTCTAGCATCTCGATAGCGGACGTTAGCTTGAGCGAAGTTTTTTAGAACCTTAAAACCGTCTTTGAGACTGGCAATTTCCTCGGCAGTCACAGCCTCATCTGTAAACAAAATGTCGATCGCCGCCCGGATTTTTAGTGCCTCTTCGCGGGATTCCATCACTTTCAATTTGAGACTTGCCAAATTGCTCAAAATCTGCACAGCTTCAGTAATCGCGTCCTCACCATCAGACGCAGCATCTTCGATATCCTTAACTTCCACAAACTGTTTGGGCCCGAATCCCTCCAAGAGTTCCGTAGGCAACTTGCCCCCATCCATCAGTTCCATCAGCCGATCCATCGCTTCTTCGCGGGCTTTGACTGAATCTTTCCCTTTGACAGTTAAAATAATTTCGGGGCTTTGAGGAAGTGTATAGCGAACCATATTTTGACCACAAGTGTGCGACAACAATTGAATGCTATTTTATCTTTATTCGATCGCCAGTTGCAGCTATAGTAATCCTAAATGATTCAGATAAATTTGTAGGGGTAGTGCCCCGTGCCTACCGCCTATCTATCGGGCAACCACGGGCCAAGAGCCCCTACAATAATTATGCAAATGATTTAGGATTGCAGCTATCAATCCGCTCCCTTACCAGAAATAATTGGTTGAAAGCATTCTTTGCGAGTGAGGGAGAAATAAAAATCAGACTATTCATTACTCCAATCCTCTTGCTTCTAGGTAGAGGTCGCTCTCAAACTGTCAACTGCGTCGCCCTGAGCGTAGTCGAAGGGTCAACTGTCAACTGTCAACTGTTGAACAACCGCTTGCCAAAAGTTCACAGATATGCAATCAAAAGAAACGCTCAACCATGAAAGATAAATTTCTCAATTTGCTCAACTTGATTCTAGTAGCTGATGTGTTTTTCGTCTTCGCCAGCTTTGGGTGGTTTGCGATCGCCGTAGTGGGTCGATCGACTGGAGTGAACCTCGGTTTCGATTTATGGTACAGTCTGTGGCAACCCGTATTTAATCCCGCCCTCGGCATTCTCATGGGCGGCGCAATTGTCAGCGGCATCATTAACCAAATTTCTAAACGCCTCAATCCGAAGTGAAATCAATCTACAGGTAGAAGTGGTGTTTTAACTATTTAGTGTAACTTGAAATCAGTTCCTCTTCCAGTATCTGCAAGCTGGCGGGCGATCGCACTCGGAACCACAACAAATTACCGCAACAATTGGAAAAATCATAAATTGATACCATTTACTACAGAAATTAGAGTCCGACATTACGAAATGGATGCTCTCGGTCATGTCAACAATGCCGTTTACCAGCATTATTTAGAACACGCTGCGATCGAACATTTAGAACACTTGGGATTTACACTCGATCGCTACCGGGAATTAGGCGGAGTCTTTGTCATGCGCCGGATTGAAATTGACTATTTGCGATCGGCTGCTGCGGGCGACAGGCTTGAAATATCCACTTGGATCGAACAACTGCGCGGGCCGCGCGCCGTCCGCCGCTACGAAATTCGCTTAGCTGGAAATGACGAAATCTTGTTAAAAGCAGAGGCCCTTTGGGTTTGGGTTGAAGTTGCCACAATGCGGCCGCGAGCAATTCCGAAACAAATAATTGATACTTTTGAATCGCAACTTCAAGCATTACCAACATAGATCTTGTAGGGACACGGCAGTGCCGTGTCCCTACGGCTATTCCCCGTTTGTAGAAGTACAAAAAGTCGTAGCGTAGCGGGGCGTAAGCCATCGTACAGCAGGCCGCAAATCCCGATCGCCAAAAGTCGGATTGCCCGCCTGCCAGTTTGGATGCAGCAGAGGTACGATGGAATATAGGGAGGGAGGCCAAGCCCGCGAAGGTTAAGCTTGGTGACAATACCCACAGGAAGGAAAAAATGACACTTAACTTGCGGCGACCGATTTTGATAGGCGGAATAGGACTTTCAGCAGCGCTGTGGCTGCTAGAAACTCTACAGCATTCGGGTTCAGAAATGGGCGAAACGGCACTCATCGGCTTGGCGGCTGCTGGTGCCGGCTATTGGTGGTTGAAACAGCAATCCCCCAAGCTCGAACTCGCACTCCCGCAACCCCTGGCCAACCGGGAAGCAGCCGAAAAAGCGATCGCGACTGCGGAAGCCACAATTAATTTGCTAGCCTCAGAAGCTCAAAACTCGGCAGCTCCGGCTCATCTAACCGCCAAGCTCGATCGACTCCGAACCGAATTAGACCGACAAGATTTGCGGATTACCGTCACAGGCGGCAAAGCTGTCGGCAAAACTGCCTTAATTCAAGTTTTAAATTCTAATTGGGCATCCCAACACCCGCAAAAGCTGAGTTTCCCAGAAACAGCACCGCTGTTTGCCAATACCACAAATGCTGATGCCAAAATCGGCGGTGATTTAGTGCTGTTTGTGACAGCCGGCGACATCACAGATTCCGAATTCAAAACATTATCTCAGTTAGCATCGGCAGGTCAGCGCGTGCTGCTAGTCTGGAACAAACAAGACCAATATTTGCCAGAACAGCAGTCGCAAATTTTGAACTCTTTGCACCAAAGAATGCAAGGAATATTGGGAACAGAAGATATAATTGCGATCGCTGCTTCCCCCAATTCGATTAAAGTTCGGCAACACCAAGCGGACGGCACATTTGTCGAACGGATCGAAAATCAAGTTTCTCAACTCGATCCACTGACGGCAAGATTGACTAAAATCTTAACAGAAGAACGGCAACAGTTGGTCTGGGCGAGTGCAGTGCGATCGGCTGCAAGCATCAAATTAGAGGCAAAAACCTTATTAAATGTCGTCAGGCGCGATCGGGCAATGCCGATTATCGAACAATATCAGTACATCGCCGCCGCCGCCGTCTTTGCTAACCCAGTTCCCGCTTTAGACTTGTTAGCAACAACCGCCATCAGCACCCAACTCGTCATCGACCTCGGTGCCATCTACCAACAAAAGTTTTCCTTAGATCAAGCTAAGACAGTAGCCGGAACATTGGCAACTCAAATGTTTAAATTGGGATTAGTAGAACTGTCTACTCAAACTATTACTGGATTGCTAAAAAGCAATGCTGTCACCTATGTAGCAGGAGGCGCGGTGCAGGGAATTAGTGCAGCATATTTTACCAGAATAGCTGGACTAAGTTTAATTGAATATTTCCAAAGTCGAGAACTGGAAAATGGTGCAACAAGCATCTTAAACATCGACCAATTGACTAAAACTTTGCAAGCAGTATTTCAGCAAAATCAGCAAGTTTCCTTCTTGCAAGCTTTCATCAACCAAGTAGCGAGTCGTCTCGCACCTCAGATATCTCAGTCCGAGGCCGTTAATTCAGCCGCCAATTAAGTTAAAGTAAAGGAACGGGTAAGATACCCGTTCCTTTATTTCGGAACGGGCTAATATTTTCCTTTTTTGTTATTCCTCAAGAAAGTTTGCACAATGATACAAACTCAACCAAAAATACTAACCTTTGAAGATTTTCTAGAATCCAAATCCGAAAATAGATGCTACGAACTTCACGACGGGGTAATGGTTGAAATGCAGCCCACAGGAGAACACGAAGATATCACAGCATACCTTGTTCAAGAATTTACGCTGCTTTATACCCAACTGCAACTTCCCTACCGCATTCCCTCGAAAGCGTTAGTTAAGCCACCAGCTAAGGATACAGGATATATCCCTGATGTTTTGTTATTAAACCGTCAGGCTTTACCATCCGAACCCCTATGGTTGAAGTCAGCAACAATCACCCAAGGAACATCGATCCCGCTACTTGTGGAAGTTGTCAGTACCAACTGGCGCGACGATTATCTCAAAAAGCTGGCAGATTACGAAATGATGGGAATTCTCGAATATTGGATTGCGGATTATGCTGCATTCGGGGGAATACGTCATATTGGCGACCCCAAAGAACCCACCCTCTCGGTTTGTCAGCTTGTGGATGGAGAGTATAGGATTAGACAGTTCAGAGGGAGCGACCGCATTATTTCACCTACATTTCCCAATATGGATCTGAACGTTGAGCAAATTTTTCGAGGCGGATCTGAGCGTTAAATTTGTAGTAAAATAAGTTATAATATTTATTGTTCTCAGCTCAATTATACCTGCTTAAAAAAGCCGATCGCCAATGGCTGACAATTCCCTTCAAGAAAATCGCTTATCCCTAGCCCGCGCCAGTTTGCGCCAAGCCTTGGCGCGGTATTCTCACCTGCGCCAAGGCAAAAAAAACTCGAATAATACAGAATTAGAAGCCGCGCTGCAAAATCAGTTAGACATTTTAACTTCCACATCCGAAAAACTTGACCACAACATCATTCGGATTGCTACCTTCGGCTTAGTCAGTCGGGGCAAATCAGCCGTATTAAATGCACTTCTAGGTCAAAAAATCCTGCAAACAGGCCCTCTCAACGGCGTGACTAAGTGGCCGCGTTCCGTGCGCTGGACGATTCCTTCTATTCGGGCCACAGAAGGCACAGAAAAAATTCAAGTTGAATTAATTGATACTCCCGGACTTGATGAAGTTGGTGGCGAAGTGCGCGGCGAAATGGCCAAACAAGTAACTCGCCAAGCTGACTTAATTCTGTTTGTAGTCGCAGGCGATATCACCCGCACTGAATATCAAGCACTGTGCGAATTGCAAACAGCTCAAAAACCGCTGATTTTAGTTTTTAATAAAATTGATCTTTATCCAGAATTAGACAGAAAAGCTATTTACCAAAGTTTGCAAGCCCTGGGAACTTCGGAACAGTTAGCAGCCGATATAATTACAGATGAAACAGATAGCGAAAATTTGGGCGATCGCCCAAACAACAACCCACCTCATAAATCTACTGCAAAATCGCCGCTTAAAACTGCCAAATCCTTAGAAATAGTTATGGTGGCCGCCGAACCCGCGCCGGTGCAAGTGCGGGTGGAATGGTCAGATGGAACAGTAACTAACGAATGGGAATCGCCGCCGGCGCAGATAGACGAACTAAAACACACAATTTTGACAATTCTTAACCGAGAAGGTCGATCGCTCCTCGCTCTCAATGCTTTAGTAGAAGCTAGAGATGCCGAAGCAAACATCGCCCGTCAAGTTCTCAAATTGCGGCAAACAGAAGCCGATGATTTAATTTGGCAATTTGCCAAATATAAAGCCTTAGCTGTTGGCTTAAATCCAGTTGCATTCTTGGACGTAATGGGAGCAACAGTCGCCGATTTAGCCTTAATTCGCTCTTTATCCCGACTTTACGGTTTACCCATGACTGGTTACGAAGCGGGGAAA
The DNA here is from genome assembly GCA_031372825.1 of Cyanobacteria bacterium OTE_58_metabat_593. Classification (GTDB taxonomy): domain Bacteria; phylum Cyanobacteriota; class Cyanobacteriia; order Cyanobacteriales; family Microcoleaceae; genus Microcoleus. The sequence continues at coordinate 33,202 of JANMLZ010000028.1, forward strand.
CTTTGGCAAACCATTTTCTCCAGTGCTGGCGGCGTACTTTTGGGAGAATTGGGCAGCAGTTTTCTCTTAGGATTTGGCAAAAGTGTAGCCGTTGCTGCTCCCCAAATCGGCTTTTCTACCTTTGCCGGAGTCGCCGTCACTCAAGCTAGTTTAGCAGCTTACGGAACCTACGCTGTCGGTCGCGCCGCCCAAGTTTATTTAGAAAAAGGCTGCACCTGGGGCCCGCTGGGACAAGATACCGTCATTCAAGAAATTCTCGCCACCATCGAGCGTAATACAATTATCGATCGCTTACAGCAAGAGTTTAAAATATGACACAAACCACAGCCATTACAGAAATCATCCAAACTTTAGCAGATGTTGAATCTCGATTCAATATTACGCGAACAGAATCCGAGGGGTTTTTCCCAGAATGGTATACAGATTTACCCGAAATTACAGCAGCCGATAAAGCTGCTCTCAATTTGATACGGCGGCGATATCTTTATCATTTAAATGATGGAAATCTTACAGAAGGCACCGTCACGCTAATCATGGGTTCGCCTCTATTAGAACGAGCGGGTTTTTACGATCCACCTTTTAAAATGATGGCTGAAAAATCTGTCAAAATTGTTTTAGATGACGAGGATGATGAAGTAGAAACTCTCAAAGGAAGGATTGATGTTTTAGTGATGCAAAATCAGTTCTGGGTCACACTCTTAGAGTCGAAGCGCACCACCATCTCAGTCATGTCTGCACTTCCCCAAACACTAGCATACATGACTGCCAATCCCCGCAAGGATAGACCGAGTTTTGCTGCGATGACAAATGGCAGTGAAATTGTATTCGTCAAGCTAGACTTTGAGAATCCACCTAAATATGACTTATCAAGAATATTTTCACCCGTTCCTTTAATGAACGAACTTTATACAGTTCTTCAAGTCTTGATAAAAATTGGTCAACTGATATAAATTCCGGTTGCAACGACCTATGATACGGAGGAGACGGCAATGCCGTTTCCCTACCCCAAAATAATCTTGTAGGGAAACGGCACTGCCGTGTCCTGATTTCGGGTAATATATTAATTTCGATGCCACCAGATTCGATCGGATTCCCAATTGTTTAATCTAAAATCGAAAATCCTATTATCTCCCAGCGATTCTAACACCTTCCCTAAAATGAGCGATCGTCGCAATTACCGCTATACAAAAATAAAATATTCTAATCAGCCAAAAACAAACCCGCATTGACCAAGAAACAATAGTCGGAGCAACACCTGTCAACTGCACAAATCGCGAATTAACTTTTTTTTCAAAGCTGTCGAGGTCTTTCATCTCAGATTGTTTCGTCGGAATCACCGGAAACTGACCGGTATATACATAATAACCGAGAAAACCATCCAATCCTACCTTTCTCTTCAAAAATGAGTTAGTTAATGTTGCAGTTTCCGCAGGCAATAAGTTATCCGATTCAGCTACTTTGTCCAGCCAAGAATTATATCTGATGGCTGGCGTACTCATGAAAACCAAGGGAACGATAGGTATCAAGAAAGCAGCACTAATTTGTCGAGCGTATTGAGGAATCAACAGTTTTGTAGCGATACCAAAGCCCATACCAATAAACGCAAATACCAATATATTTAACAGTTCAATAATTTCGATACCCCTCAACAAGTCGCCGATAATCAGAATTGTGTATAATACTTTGTCTGCCAGTAGTAAAGCTGCGAACTTGATCAGAATTGAAACGCCGACAATAGTAGCTGCAATCGCCAGATACCCGATGCCACCTAGAACGTAGAGAAAAATCGAACCAACTTGTTTTAATGACTGCATGGAATTAATCACAAAGAGTGAAAGTTTAGGAGTCTGATTGACCAAAGAACTTAAAATTTTAGATCAATCTGGTACTCCAAATTTGACTTGTAAAATTGATGAGATTGACATCAGCAAAGTGAATCTGAAATCTACAATCTACAATCGATTGACAAGTTCCCGTGCGGCCGCTTTCGCGACTTCTAAGATCCGTTCCTTCACAACACCCTCTTCGATCGCCCTCGGCTCCGGTTCCAGTTCGCGATCGATCCCCAACCATAAAAGATACTCGATATTTCCAGCCGGGCCAAGTAAAGGCGACCACGTTAAGCCACGTTCCTCCCATCCTAAAGCTCTCGCGGCTTTCCACACTTGAAAAATCGCATCCGCTTGAGTTGCGGAATCTCGCACTACACCTTTTTTCCCGACTCTCTCGCGCCCAACTTCAAACTGCGGCTTTACCAACAATATCGCTTCCTTTGGTGGTGCCAACAATTCCCACAGCGCCGGTAAAATCTTATCTAGGGAAATAAACGACACATCTACTACCGCCAAATCTGCATAAGCCCCTATTGGCAAAGCAGGGGGCTGGGGTGAATCTTGCTCATCCCCTTGTAGGGGCGGTGCCCCCGTGCCCGCCCTGGCTGGGGGGGGTGAATTACCATAAAGCTCCGTAGCCGTCATATACCGCAAATTGGTGCGTTCTTTCAAAACTACCCTCGGATCGTTCCTCAAGCCCCAATCTGCTTGACCGTAGCCAACATCTATCCCATAGACTTTAGCAGCGCCAGCTTGCAACAGACAGTCAGTAAAACCGCCTGTGGAAATGCCGCCGTCGAGACAAATTCGATCTGTCACGGGAATGGCAAAAACTTCTAAAGCTTTGGCTAATTTGTCGCCGCCTCTGGAAACGTAGCGCGATCGCTCTTTGATCAGAATTTTTGCTGTAATGTCAACCTCAGTGCCGGGTTTGTCAACTATCTGCTGGTTGATAGAGACTTTGCCAGTCCGAATCAAGGCCTGAGCTTGCTGTCTGGAAGTGCATAAATCTAGGCTGACCAATAAAGTGTCTAGTCGCTGTTTAGCCAAGGTTTTTAATCTGTACGGATCGGGTTTAGGACAGTACAAGATTAGCACTTACGTACAAACCCGACTGCGAATTTTGGGCGATTATTTTGGTTCAAGCAGCAGATTGAGGTCGATCGCTCAACCTCATATTATGTGACCCAGATCGCTCAGCGCGTGTAGTTTTATCACAGATCAACAATTCGTACAATCACACAAAAATTTTGGTAACTAGCGGATTATATAGGTACAGATAAAAACACTACTAAAATCAGGACGATCGACCATGAAAACAATTAACTTTCCTATCACAAATCCGGGCAATTGTCAAGAAAGCCCTCTGGCCTTCGTCAGTGGTGATATCATCCACATTCTTTACCCCAACGGCGAAGTAGAAGCAACAACCGCCGACCAAATCGATCGCCGCCAAACCAAAAATCCCCTCGACAAATGCCTTGTCTGGGGACGTGTCGGCGATTTTTAAGTCATAAAAAAGATCGCTTGGAGGCTGTGAAGCCAAAAAGAGCGATCGATCCAACTGCTGCTAACTGCCAGCCACAATTACAATTTGCAGCTAAAAGAACCAGCAAATTGACTTAAATATCTTGTTCGCTCAATTCGCGAATCATGTAATCAAAAGGCTGCTCCAAAAAAGACCCTACAGACAAGCCAGCAGCTTCCACTTGAGCCTTAACCATCTCCTTCATAATGCTAATCCCCAAAACCGTCGGGCCAATGGGAACGCCCAGAGAATTATAAGTTTCCCGCAAACCTTGCAGCACGCGCTCGTCCAGCACATCCGTACTTCCAGCTACCAGGGCGTAAGTAGCATAGCGCAAGTAATAGTCCATATCCCGCAAACAAGCCGCGTAGCGACGAGTCGTGTAGGCATTTCCACCAGGACGGATCAGTTCCGGCTGATCGGCAAATAGCTGAATACCAGCTTGCTTGACAATTGCCGCAGCATTGCTGTTAATCGCTGCTGCTGCTTGTACCCGTGCCGTGCCTGTTGCAAAATAAGATTTCAACCGATCGATACCATCTCGGTCTAAATACCTACCAGCAACATCATAATTTTCAATCAGACTCGTCACTGCATCACGCATAAGTTTCTCTCCCAAAAATCTTTATCAATACTTTGCTATCTGAGATAGACCGCCTATTGTAGACTACTACAAATCAGCATTTGATTAAGATTTGAGATAGAATTTTCTGACTATCGCTTAATCCCGGCAGAAAAACCCCAATGCAGGCAAATGCCCGATCGGGCGATCGCCCAGACCAAACCAATATCAGGAGTAAGTCATGTTCCAGACACCCCAAGAAGCCTTAAATTACATAAAAGAAAATAAGATCCTGATCGTTGACCTCAAATTCATCGATATGCCGGGGATCTGGCAACACCTTTCTCTGTACCACGACCAAATCGACGAAACCGCATTCACAGACGGCGTACCCTTCGACGGTTCCAGCATTCGGGGCTGGAAAGCCATCAACGAATCAGACATGACAATGGTCATCGATCCTACCACCGCTTGGATTGACCCATTCATGGCAGAACCCACGATCAGCTTCATTTGCAGCATCAAAGAGCCCCGCACAGGCGAACCCTACGGCCGCTGTCCCCGCACGATCGCCCAAAAAGCCATAGACTACTTAGTTACCACCGGCCTCGGCGATACCGCATTCTTTGGCCCGGAAGCCGAGTTCTTCATTTTTGATGACGTTCGCTTCGACCAAACCCAAAATTCCGGCTACTATTACGTAGACTCGATCGAAGGTCGCTGGAATTCCGGCAAAGAAGAACCAGGCGGCAACCTCGGGTACAAACCGCGTTACAAAGAAGGTTATTTCCCAGTAGCACCAACCGATACATCTCAAGACATGAGAACGGAAATGCTGCTGACAATGGCAAAATGCGGCGTACCAGTCGAAAAGCACCACCACGAAGTCGCCACCGGTGGCCAATGCGAACTCGGTTTCCGCTTCGCCACTTTGATTCAAGCCGCTGACTATCTTATGACTTACAAATATGTGATCAAAAACGTCGGCAAAAAATACGGCAAAAGCATCACCTTCATGCCCAAACCGCTGTTTAACGACAACGGTTCGGGGATGCACGTTCACCAGTCGATTTGGAAAGACGGCCAGCCTTTATTTGCAGGCGATCAATATGCAGGTTTCAGTCAAATGGGACTGCATTATATCGGCGGTATTCTCAAGCACGCACCGGCACTTTTGGCAATCACCAACCCGACAACCAATTCCTACAAGCGGTTAGTTCCGGGCTTTGAAGCGCCTGTAAACTTAGCTTATTCTCAAGGGAATCGATCGGCATCAGTGCGGATTCCCTTGTCGGGAACCAATCCCAAAGCCAAGCGCTTAGAATTCCGCTGTCCCGATGCCACATCCAATCCCTATTTAGCCTTTGCAGCCATGCTGTGCGCGGGTCTAGATGGTATCAAGAATCAAATCGATCCGGGCGAACCTTTGGACGTGGATATCTACGATTTGTCTCCTGAAGAATTGAGCAAGATTCCTTCGACTCCCGGTTCATTGGAAGGTGCTTTGGAAGCTTTGGAAAAAGACCATGCTTTCTTGACTGACACTGGCGTATTTAGCGAAGATTTCATCAAAAATTGGATTTCCTACAAACTCGACAATGAAGTCAACCCGATGCGGTTACGTCCTCACCCTTACGAGTTTGCTTTGTATTACGATTGTTAGATAAGTTATGGCATTTGCTCAAATGAAGCAATGCTCTTGTAGGGACACGGCAATGTCCATAGGTGTCAACTTAAGGTCAAACCCAGTCAGAGACTGCTGTTTGACTATTAAGCCCAGATTCCCCCTAGCCCCCCTGGTTGTAGGGGGGGACAGGAGTCTTTTCAAAGTCCCCCTACAACCAGAGACATCTCCAAAAACAGTTAAAGCCTTTGTGTAACTAGGCTGTAAGACGTAAATGCAATCATCATAAATTAGCGACTCTGTACGCTCTAATAAGGCTTTGAGATATTTATTGTTGATAATTAAGCCAAAATATCTAGTT
>JANMLZ010000056.1:0-3450 GCA_031372825.1 Cyanobacteria bacterium OTE_58_metabat_593
CCCCCTATCGGCTTAAACACCGTCGTAGACAAAATCGCCGCAATATACCCACCCAACGCATAAAAACCAGGGCTAGCGAGAGACAACTGACCAGTCATTAGAGGCAAATACAAAGACATTCCCAACATTGCACCCAGCAACATCGAGACAATCAAAAACCCATAAGTAGTAAAAAATTCATTCATAACTTTCTTTATTTATTAATCATCAAAAGAAGAACTGCACTTTCTTCTTTATCTTCCTTCGCGTCCTTTGCGTCTTCGCGGTTCATTTAATCTTACTCCCTATTGGCGATAGTATATTTTGATATAACAAACTAAACTTACACCTTTTGAATCAAACGCCGTCCAAACAAACCCTGCGGCCTAACCAACAGCATCATAAACAATATAGCAAAAGCCACAGCATCCTTATAAGCCGAAAAATCACCAGGTACAAAAGCCTCCACCAAACCAATAATAAACCCACCCAAAACTGCCCCAGGAATACTCCCCAAACCCCCAAGCACAATCACCGCCAAACCCTTCAAACCAAAAGCAATACCAAAATACGGCCCAGCAATACTCACACTAGAACCCACCAAACTCCCCGCCAAACCAGCCAGAAAACTACTCACAAAAAACGTCAACACAATATACCGATCGGTATCAATCCCCAACAAACTAGAAGTAGTCGCATCTTCAGCCACAGCCTGCATTGCTTTGCCAAACTTAGTAAAATTTATCAAGTAAGTTAAGACAGATACAATCGCAACTGATACCGCAAAAATTACTATTTGAACAGTCCGAATCGGAATTGGTTTATCCACTGTGCCGAAGTTAATTGCAGCAGGTAAATAGCCGTAAGTGTTAGCAGGAAAAGTGTAAATTTCCGCACCGACAAGATATTGGATGATATTGGCGATCGCAACTGCTACACCCAAACTAGAAACCACAGTCAGCAGAGAATCAGAGTGTCGGCGGCGCAAAGGTAAAAAAGCAACTCGTTCAACAATTACTCCCACCAAACCAGCCATGACACTTCCCAAAATTAACGCCACAGCAAAAGGCAATTGGACAGGAATTCGAGCATTAGCCCACAACCCATTAAAACCGAAAGTACCTCCCATCAGCGCATAAGTGAAGTAAGCACCCAAGGTAAATACAGCACCGTGAGCAAAATTAATAATTCCGAGAATAGAAAACACCAGCGTATATCCCAGGGCAAAAATAGCATACACGCTGCCGATCGACAAACCATTCAAAAATTGTTGCAGAAACAGAGTGAAATCCATCCGTTACATCCGTTAAATCCGTTACAAAATCCGTTGCCGAACTTTCCTCTTCCATCCGTTAAATCCGTTACAGAATCAGTTGCCGAACTTCCTTCATTTCAAAAACTCAAACTTACCATTATTGCCATCCGCCTCCATCTTAATCCGCGCCACATAAAAGTCTTTCTGATTAATCTCACCTTCAGGCGTAAAAGAAATTTCCCCCAAAGGCGTATCGTACTTTCCACCCAACAACTGCTGATTCAACTCAGTACGCAACTCGGCCACAGGCTTTTGACTAACCTTCGATTGAGCATTTATAACTTTTAATGAATCAACAAAAACTTGAACGCCAGTAAAAGCTTGAGCGCTAAACTGAGGCGGTTCCTTCTTAAATTGAGCGCGATAAGCCTCGCTAAAACCCTTATTAATTTCATTGGAATATTCCGGGCTGTATGCTTGGGCAATCAAAACCCCATCACAGAGCGCTTTACAAACCGAAAATACATTAGAAGTATTCAGACCATTGCCACCAATAATAACGCCTTTGTAACCCAACTCCCGCAATTGCTTAATTAAATTGCCTCCATCGGCGGCCAACCCGGAAATAATTATCAGATCGGGCTTGACATTGATCGCATTAGTGGCTTGAGATTGTAAATCTGTATCAGTAGTCAAGGATTTTTGGACTGTTGCCAATTCCAGCCCCATATCTTTAACCGTTGTCTGGAAAGTTTCTGTCTCAGATTTGCTAAAGGTATGATTCTGAGCAAAAAACACAGCTACTTTCTTAATATGGGGATTTTGCTTGAGGGCCGCTTAACCGCGTTAGGTGTTACCACGGCGACAGGTGCAGAGACTCGAGCAATATAATCCCCAATCTGGGGAACGCCTTTAGCGGCGTTGGAGGGTGCGAGAACCGATACTTTGGCGCGATTATCATCATCATCAGCGAGCGATCGGAGCGGCACTAAAAGCTTGCTGCGACAGGGTTGGGGGCACAATACCCACCACCTGATCCCGATCGAGCAGAGCATTGAAAGCATTGATAGCCCCTTGTTCATCTCCGCCCGTATCTTGGAAAACCAGTATAATCGGCGTCCCATCCACACCCCCCTGATCATTGAAATATTTCTCAGCAATTTTCGCCCCAGCCACCTGTTCCTGACCGAGTAAAGCCACATTGCTAGTTTGCGTCACCCCAATTCCCATACATAATAGTGTTGGAACTTCCCCCCAGCCGAACCCTCTGATGAAGCACTGGGAGATCGCGAAGTTCCTGGAGATGCTGTGGTAGAGCTTTGGGGAGTGTTTCTATGACTGCAAGCCAGCAGCAGTGAAGCGCAGGTAGCGAATAAGGCAGTAGGGCGAGCAGTCGATTTTTAGATGAACGGGCCAACATCATATAGAACATCTGTCTGTAGAGATCTTCTAGCCATGCGGGTATCTCCTGGCCCAAAAGCCAAATTTTGCCCAAAAAAAAGACCCAGTCGTGAAAAGAGGAGTCAGGCAGCGGATGTCGGAGCGCAAGTAAACAGCTCAAACCGTATCCCTGTATGCCTTCCAAAACAAATCAAAAATAGTTTGCCAAAAAGCTTGACAAGAATCGGGTAAATAAGTATATTAATAAAGCGCCAGAAGAGAAGCGATTCACCGAAACGCGCATCGAACCTAGAAAAAAGAATAGTTTGAAAGCTTAAAGCAATATTAACCTCGTCAAAAAATTAACAGATAGAGAGTGAGAGCGAAAGCCTGAACTCAATATCGCAAACAACGAGAAAAAAGTCAAGGTAAAAGTGAAAGTTCTGAGATAGAGATATCGAGGGCTGAAAAAATAACTTGATTGAGAGCTAAAAAAAACAATCCAACACGGAGAGTTTGATCCTGGCTCAGGATGAACGCTGGCGGTCTGCTTAACACATGCAAGTCGAACGGAGTAGAAATACTTAGTGGCGGACGGGTGAGTAACGCGTGAGAATCTACCTTCAGGACGGAGACAACAGTTGGAAACGACTGCTAACCCCCGATGTACCGAAAGGGCAAATATTTATAGCCTGAAGAAGAGCTCGCGTCCGATTAGCTAGTTGGAGAGGTAAAAGCTCACCAAGGCGACGATCGGTAGCTGGTCTGAGAGGACGATCAGCCACACTGGGACTGAGACACGGCCCAGACTCCTACGGGAGGCAGCAGTGGGGAAT
>JANMLZ010000139.1:0-11422 GCA_031372825.1 Cyanobacteria bacterium OTE_58_metabat_593
GTATCTACTTGACGAACGTGGGTACAGCTATGCTACAAGTTATCGATCGTCGATTATTCCAGAGCGGGTTTCCACAGCAATTCTACAATTTGTTGAAAATCTTGAGTGTTTGGTGTATTATAAAACTTTATTAAGTTTGTAAGCAGTAGTAAGCAATAGTAGTATCATCTAGTCAAAATGGTCAACTGAGAGAATTATTGCGATCGTCAAAAAATGGAGAGTCTGAATGCAACTAGCAGAGAGACACATCATTAAATCCACCGAGAATCGTTTTGTTAAAATTGATGAATTAGCCTTTAAATCCAAAAATTTGTACAACGCGGCTAACTACCTTATCCGTCAAAGTTTTGTCTATGGATGGGGTTATATCAATTACAACGAAATGAACCGTTTGATGAAATCTCATCAAGCATACAAGGAATTACCAGCCAAGGTAAGTCAACAAACATTGATGATATTGGATCAGAATTGGAAATCTTTTTTTGAAGCAGTCAAAGCTTACAAAATTGAGCCGACGAGATTCACTGGTCACCCGAAATTACCGAAGTACAAAGATAAAGTCAAGGGTCGGAATATTCTCGTCTATACAATTCAGGCAATTAGTAGCAAGCAACTAAAGAAAGGAATTATCCAGCTTTCCGGTACGAATATCTCAATAAAGACTCTTGTAAAGCCCGAACAAATTTGTCAAGTTAGACTGGTGCCAAAATGTGATTCCTATGTGATTGAGGTGATTTATAATGCCTGTACTGAGCCGGAGTCCACCCTTGATGAAAATCAGAAAGAATCAGTAGCTAGTATAGATTTAGGATTGAATAATTTAGTGGCGTTAACTTCAAATCAGCCGGGATTTGTCCCTTTACTGATTAACGGGCGACCTCTAAAATCAATTAATCAATTCTACAACAAGCGTAAGGCGCAGCTACAATCTCAGTTAAAAGGAAATCGTCAAACCTCATCACGCCTTGGGCGCCTCACTCGTTGTCGCCATCAAAAAGTCGATAATTACTTGCATCACACCAGTCGGCAGATCATCAATCTGCTCGTATCACAAAAGATAGGAATGCTAGTAATTGGCAAAAACATACAATGGAAAAGTGAGATTAATTTAGGAAAGAAAACTAATCAAAACTTTGTCAGTATTCCTCATGCTCGACTAATTGAAATGTTGAGATACAAAGCTGAATTGATCGGAATAAAGGTAATAGATCAAGAGGAATCCTATACTTCCAAATCGAACTTCCTGAATTTAGATCCAATTCCTGTGTATGGGAATATTGATGCTCACGATGTCACATTTAGTGGAAAGCGAATTAAGAGAGGATTGTACAAAACATCGTGCGGTCGATTGATTAACGCTGATGTTAACGGGTGTTATAATATTTTGAGAAAAGCAATCCCAAATGCTTTTAGTAATGGGATAGAGAGCTGCGTAGCTCAGCCGATGCGGGTTAATCCGCTCGAAGTGAAAGTGAAAGGGGAGGGACTCAATGCCTCCCGTGTCACGTAATAGATGACTATACTTTTACCCGCTATTATCTAATATCAGTTGGCAGACTTACCAAAGCTTATTAGCAGAAGCCGGAGACAAGAGAGCCTTGCGGTTTTCTTATTCTCAAGGAGTCTTAGAAATTATCATGCCATCAGACTTGCATGAAAACTATTAGCTGTTTGCTGAAACGGATTGTGACAGCTTTGACTCAGGAGTTGGACTTGAAAATTAAGGGATTTTGTTCGACGACTCTTAACCGTCAAGATTTAGAACAAGGTGCAGAACCAGATTCGTGTTTTTATATTCAAAATGTCGATCGCATTTTAGGGAAAAGACTTGACATCTCAACCGGGCCTCCTCCCGACTTGGTAATTGAAGTTGATATTACCAGTCCTTATTCTAATCGATTTGTAGTTTACACACAGCTAGCAATTCCTGAAGTTTGGCGGTATCGCAGACAAACTGTACAAATTTATCAACTGCAAAATCGGGAATATATTACCTGCGATCGCAGTCCGACATTTCCCATCCTTTCTGTAGCAATGCTCAATCAACTTTTGCAGATGGCATAAACTCAAGATGATAATGCCATAATTCGCTCTTTGCGTCAATGGGTGAGCGAGCAGTTGCGATCGCCCGAAAATGAATCATATTTAACTTAATTTAACTAATTCCTTGCTCCCACGGGCGACGAGCTCAATGGTGTGGAATAATCAACGGTCGGACTATCTGATAGGTCAAAACCAGGACTATCGGCACAATTATCGGAATACCAACTAGCAGTCCCCATTTGCCAAATTGAATCTTTTGACCGTCGGACTTGAGCATGGTAATCACAGCAATAATTCCCATCAGCACCCAGAGCAATCCGAAACCGATGAAAACAGTATATCCTGCATCTTGCATATTATGTTGTCCTACGAAAGTTGATTAGTATATCTTGATGTTAGCTGACTGTTTTTTTTAGTTGACACTCCCGCCGCCTTTCCTTTCCAATTCACCCTCTTCTAAACCTCATCATTTACCCGACAGCGACTCGGATTATCGCACTCAAGGCGTTTAGTTCGATCGCCCATCAGAGTAGCTAAATCCGGTCTTCCCGTCAAAGGTAGCCGCCAATTAGCCCAAATTCCGTACAGCCAATTTGCGATCGCCCCAACAACCGGCAACTTAGTTACTGCATAAACCCAGCCCATCCCCAAGATCTCGTAGATCCGCCGAAATACCTCTACATTCTTGACAACAGTGCCATCAGCAAGTACCGCGTGAATCCGTCCCATTGCCGTTTCATAGTCTATTCCGCCGTGGGCTTCTGGATTGTAGCGATCGTCCGCAATATCCACAAATGCCACCAAACCTCGGCCCGCATCCCGTTTCTTCAAAAAGTTCACTTCTCGCACGCACAGAGGACATTGACCATCGTACAGCAGCTCAATCTGCCAAGACGGTGAAGGATTAATCTCGACAGATTCAGAAAATTCAGTGTTAGCAGCAGGCATAGGTAATTGTCGATTGAGTTGCGGGATCACAAACAGAGACGCACCAATATTTTACAAGAATTCACACTGAGAAGGTGCGGATTGCTCGTCGGCCGATCGAGACTCCTGCTTTGAAAAATAGTCCAAAAGGTTAATTAAGGATCGATCGCCCCAATGCTAGTATCATCAGGATGTCGCCTACCGCTGGAGAATGTAGCCCGATCGCTCGATGCCTCACGATCGAACAATTCGAGGCAAAGCACAATTTTCACTAGGGGCGACAAAATATACTAAAATTTGTAGTCTGAGCAACACCGAAGTCAAGCGCCAGCAAATCGCAACCAATCTAAAAACAAAAATCTACATGACTGTCAGAGTTCGTCTAGCCCCCAGCCCAACCGGAAACCTACACATCGGTACCGCCAGAACCGCCGTATTTAACTGGCTGTTTGCCCGCAACCAAGGTGGCAAATTCATCCTGCGGGTAGAAGACACAGACTTGGAACGTTCCAAAAGCGAATACACCGATAATATTCTCGAAGGATTAACTTGGCTGGGGATGAACTGGGACGAGGGCCCTTCTTTCCAGTCGCAGCGCCTGGAAATCTACCGCCAAACAGTCCAAACTCTGTTAGACAAAGGACTCGCTTACCGCTGCTACACTACCTCTGAAGAACTAGACAAGCTGCGGGAAGAACAAAAAGCCAATAAACAGGCTCCCCGCTACGATAACCGCCACCGCAACCTCACGGCCGAACAGCGCGAAGCTTTTGAAGCCGAAGGGCGACAAGCTGTGATTCGGTTTATCATCGAGGACGATCGTACAATCTCTTGGAACGACACAGTACGCGATACTGTTAGCTGGAAAGGTAGCGACCTCGGCGGGGATATGGTAATCGCCCGGGCTTCCACCAGCGGTGATATCGGCCAGCCTCTCTACAATCTCGCCGTAGTCGTCGATGACATTGATATGGGCATTACCCACGTCATCCGGGGCGAAGATCACATCGGGAATACTCCGAAACAAATTTTGCTTTACGAAGCTTTGGGGGCGACAATCCCAGAATTTGCTCACACGCCACTGATTTTAAACACCCAAGGGCAAAAACTTTCTAAACGCGACGGCGTAACCTCGATTTCTGATTTCAAAGACATGGGCTACCTCCCCGAAGCTTTAGTTAATTACATGACTTTGCTGGGTTGGAGTGCGCCGGATTCAACGCAAGAAATATTTACATTGTCGGAAGCTGCGGCAGTATTTAGTTGCGATCGAGTCAACAAAGCTGGTGCAAAATTTGATTGGGATAAACTCAACTGGCTGAATAGTCAATACCTGCACAAAATGCCAGTGCCGCAATTGACAGATTTGCTGATACCTTATTGGCAGAAAGCTGGTTATGAGTTTGACTCGGAGGCAGATCGCTCCTGGCTCGAACAAATAGCTGCTTTAATCGGCCCGAGTCTCGTTCGCCTAACCGATGCTGTTGATATGTGCAAGTTGTTCTTCTCCACCACGGTGGAATACGAAGAAGAAGCACTCGCACAATTGCAGCAACCAAAGGTAGCAGAGGCTTTGCTTGCTGTTCTAGAAGCTCTGGAAAGTCATGCAACACTGGTGTCAGCCGAAGCTCAGAAAATCACTAAAAAGCTCAGTAAAGAGAAAAATCTTAACAAAGGGCTAATTATGCGATCGCTCAGAGCGGCTTTGACCGGCGCAATGCACGGCCCCGACCTGATAGAATCTTGGGTAATCCTTCACCAGCGAGGAACGGATCGGAACCGCTTGCAAACAGCTATTAATAACTTGAATTTGTCGGTTGTTGATGCCGTGGTTGAAACTCCTACCTCAGAACCACCAAACGCAGAAACAGTCGCCGAAACTCTTGCTACAAAACAGCCAGCAGTCGAAACACCGACTGTTGAAACAGCAGCAGCCGAAGTGACACCAGTCAAAATACCGGCGTCCGTAACAGTCGAAACAAAGACTCCCAAAACAGTCGCACCGTCGGTAACAGCCGTCGAAATACCGCTGACAGAAGCAATCTCCGCGTCCGTAACAGCAGTCGAAATACCGGCGGCCGTAACAGTCCCAACGGAGGTCGCAGCAGCCGAAATATCGACGGCCCAAACAGCCGGCACCGAGGTTTCAGCCGTCGATATTTCGGCAGTTGAAACAGCCGCAGCAGTTGAAATACCTGCCGCCAACCAGCAAAAAACTATTGCGAGTGGAGAAATGACTTCATCAAACGAACCAGAAACAACCGTTATCATCACCGAAATTCCTGCCGGAAATGAAGCAGAAAGTTCGATGGGTACAACACAAGTCATAATTACCGAAGAACCGCCGAGTCAAACCCAGCAGATCAAAGAACAAGTTATCTCAATTTTGTCCGAGCTTCCCGCTTACATCGGCGCTTTTTACCAGCAGTACAAAAGTCCGCTGACAGTCGTCGGTTTAATTTTAGCTTCGATTATCTCTTTGAAAGTGCTTTTGGGGATAGTAGACGAGCTCAACGACATTCCCTTGCTAGCACCGACATTCGAGCTAATCGGTATTGGATATACCGCGTGGTTTGTCTACCGGTATTTGTTGCGCTCTTCCAACCGCCAACAATTAGGTCAAGAAATTCAAGCCTTGAAAGAACAAGTTTTCGGCAAAAAGCCCTAAATTTTTGCTGGTAAATTGTTGAATCTCGGCCCGACATTGACAATTTAAAATTTGTTGTCAGTGTCGGGTTTTTTAATGAACCCGTAGGGTGCGCCGCCATTGAATTTTCGATGGGATGTGAGGTATTTTTGCGACGCACCCTACTATTATCGAATAGTCGTAGGGTGCGTCGCCGTTAAATTTTTGATGGATTTGAGGGATTTTTAATGGCGACGCACCCTACAATTAATGACAACTGTCAACTGTCAACTGACTAAACCCCAGCAGCCGTAAAAGCGGCCCAGTGATAGGGATTGGCAAAAGGATAAGGTTTGCGGTTGCGAATTTGCTGCAAAGAAGCTTCAGCAATCACGCGATAACTTTGAGAAAGCCGATCGAACATTTGCGAAATTTGAGGTTGCAAATCCGCCAGCAACACCTCCAACTCCTCGCCAGTCAAATCTCGCAGCCACCTTTGAGCATCCGCCAGCGCTAGCGCCACATCTCCCACCTGCAACCGAGGAAACCGCCCGAGATTTTCATAAAACTTGCTAGTGAGCAGCAGCGTCGAAACATCGTTCACCTTCCAAAGACTGCTGACAACACTAGACGTACCAGCATACAACAAACCCGCCGACAAACCGACAAAATCCCCAGCACCGCTGACAGAGCCTGCGGTAATTTCGCAAGCCGATAAAGTAACTAAAAAGTATTGCCGAAAATCCAGATTAAAAATTTCCTCCAAACTCAGAGAATCGTTCCTCAAAAACACTGCGGATTTCAACGGCGAAGCCAAATCAAGCAAACTCAAACAAGCAAAGTGAGCGCATTTTTTCTGCTGCAACTGTCCTGTTTGCCGGGTGGAATCCCCATGATGAGCAAACATTGCTTGAGAAAAAGCCTCTTTAATTGCCGGCTTCTGGCGCAAAACTTCTGCACTGGCAAAATACTGGGAAATATTGCCGATTTCAATGTTGCTGTAGAGCGAATTCTTGTTGAAAGTGGGAACTGCCAAAACGTGCTGCAAACGCGGTCTATATCGGCCAATAGCTGCGCTGCGCGCGATTTGTTTCAAGCGCAATAGTTGGCAGCTAGGAGCATAGCGAATTCCTCCAGCAAATCGATCGATCAAATAAGCAGCAGGCGCTGGAACGTCGCCGAAAGCCGAACCTTGAGAAAAATCAGAACCGGTATTGGCATCCACATTAAAACCGCTGCTCGAACTCCAACCAGACCTAAAACTGCTGCTGCTGTCCCCAAACCCATCTCTCACCCCCAGAGGTAAAGCGTGGAGCGGCAAAGCGTGCAAAAATCGGTGTGGCACAAAAATCAGCCGATCGCAATTCTCAGGAATCAGCGCCACCACTCGATCGATTTCCAGCAGCGCCGCCAAGCGTTTGAGCCGAGCCGGGAGATGATTGATCCAGCGACCTTTTTGCTCAGAATAAGCGCTGAGGTACTCCGAAGCCCAACTTTCGGCAGCCAAAGCATTTTCCCTCGAACACAGGTGAACGGCAGGATATTCTGCACCCTTGACCACCACAAAAGCCACCAGCAACTCCCCCAAACTCGCCCAAACCACAGCAGCGCAATTAGCATCAGGCAACAATTGGCGAATTTGCTCGAAAGCGATCGGTTCAACTTTGCGAGCTAGGCTGAAGAAAGGGTCGTTTGGCTGCACCGATCGAGCAATTAACCCATCAAACTGCCGCCACAATTGATTTAAGTGCATGAAGTCCGAGTTCGGCAGCAGAGAACCGCTGTTCAAACCAAGGCTTTCGCCCTCAGAAATCAAGGTAGCGATCGGATCCGGTTCTCCCTGTTGTCGGTTCCACTGTTCCCCCGCTATTTCCTGTTGCAGCGACTCCAACTCGCTTCGCACTGCTGCGGGAATGTCGCCTTTGGGGGTCAGGTGGCATTTGACGAGCAGTTCTACCAAATTCCGATTTTTGTGTCGTTCGGCGTATTCGAGTGCCTTAGCGCAATATTCGGGCTGGCTTGGGCCGAGTTCTAGGCAAACTTGTATCAGGGATTGATAGAGTCCAGTCCAGGTGCTGGCTAGTTTGACTTTGGGCGAAAGAGCCCGTGAAGCGTAGCTATCCCGTAGGGAATCGCCCAAATCGGTCACATCAACTCCAGCTTCGCTGCGTAAGAATTCCACAGTATCGACAGCAGCAGTAAAAACACCGTAGGCGCGAAGCAACTCGCCTCGTTCTCGGTAAGCTTGACCCAAATAAAATAAAATTTGGGTCCAGCGGTGGGGATAGGTTTCGCGGGTGTAGACTTGGGCAGCACTTTGATAGCAGCCGATCGCACTTTCGAGGTGAGACGAGTTTTCCGTCTTCGTCAGTTCCGAAAAAGCCCTGCCGAGATAAATTTGCAGCATTGCCCAGCGGTTTGCTGTTCTGTGCCTGGTATAGACTTGTAAAGCATTTTGATAGCAGGCGATCGCGCTTTTGAGATTGCGGTTTTTTTCCCCTTTCAGGTGTTCGCTAAAAGCGCGGCCGAGGTAGGCGTGCAGCATAGCCCAGCGATCGGGAGTTTTTTGGCGGTTGCAAAAGAGCAAAGCATTTTGATAGCAGACGATCGCCAGTTCTGTGTTTTCGGCTTTTTCCCCTTTCACCCGCAGGCTATAGATCCTGCCGAGGTAAGTTTGGATCGAAGCCCAAGCCTCTGGAAATTTGATGCGAGTGTAGACTTGTAAAGCATCTTGAAAGCAGGCGATCGCCATTTCCACATTTTCCACTCCTTCGCCTTTAACCCGATCGATAAACACCCGACCCAAATTCCTTTGAGTCGTCGCCCACTGGAGTGGCAAAGCTTCCCGAGTCCGCACTTGCAAAGCTCTCTGATAGCAAGTGACGGCGTATTCGAGATTTTCCGCTCGATTTCCGCGCAGCAACTCACAGTAAGTATTTGCCAAATTATTTTGAGTCGTCGCCCAGCGCCGCGGAAACGCCTTGCGGTTATAGACTTGCAAAGCATTGTGGTAGCAAACGACTGCCTGTTCTAGATTTTGGGCTTTGTCGCCCCGCCTGCGGCGGCTCAGGGCGCGGCCGAGATTGTTTTGAGTGCTCGCCCACTCTCCCCCGAAAGCCTCACGGTTGCGAACTCGCAGTGCGTTTTGATAGCAGGCGATCGCCTGCTCTAGATTTTCTGCCGAATCTCCTCTGAGGCGCTCGCTGTAAGCGTTTCCCAGATTATTTTGTAACGTCGCCCACTGTTCCGGGTACTGTTCGGGAGTGCGTACTTGCAGCGCATTTTCAAAACAAGCGATCGCCTGTTCGATATTTTGAGCCTTATCGCCTTTGGGGCGATCGCTGTAAGCGTTGCCCAGATTGTTTTGCATCAGGGCCCACTCTTGGGGGAAATCTTTGCGTGTAAAAACCTTAGCAACTGTTTCGTAACCTGCAATTTCGATTTCCAAGTTATTCGCCTTGCTACCGAGGGGAAACCGCCCAATTTTGTTGCTCAGATTGCCGATTAGGGCTGCAATGTGCCTTGTCTCTGATACTTTGGCAGCAGGGAACACCAAAGTTGCCCAACGGCGCAGCAGTTCTGCGAAATTCTGGTCAAGTTTGTCTAAATTGTTTCTCAGCAGCGAGTACAGGTGCTGCGAATCATTGCTGCGCGCCACTGATTGCAAGACTTCAGCTAAAAAAGTCAGATATGCTAGCCCGGTTGCGGGAAATTTAGAATTGCCCTTTGCCGATTCTAATGGTGCGATCGTCTTTTGGAAAAATTTACCAGCTCTGAGCAAACTTTCTCGCTTCAGTGCTGGCACTTCCAAGTAAAGCGTTTGCACCAACAAGGAGTCGATCGACCTTGAGTCAGTCCTCAAAATCAAATCTATTCCTAAGTCCACAGGATTTTCCAGCAGCGCTCGGAGCATATTAATATTAGTTTTGCGACGCCGTTTGTCCATCTTGACACTCTCAGGCCTAACGATAGGATTACTGCCTCCGTGCAGCATCGAAATTAATATTACCCACAGTCAGGACACGTTACCCACAGTCAGGACACGTTACCCACAGTCAGGACACGTTACCCACAGTTAGGACACGGCAGTGCCGTGTCCCTACAATTAATCGGGGTAGGGAAACGGCACTGCCGTGTCCGAACTATCATGCACTGCCGTGTCCGAACTATCATTCCGGTGCAACCGGAATTAATATGAGTCCCAGGGAGAACCACAAACAAAGGCTTCCCCCCAGCTTAGCAAGACTGGGAAGAAGCCCCTCAAAACTATAAAATTCCGAATCGACTGAATAGATTACTGCACCGCTTGAGAAGCCAGCGCTTTTTCCACAGCTTCCAAAGCTTGATCTACTTCAGCAGCAGTCACAATCAGCGGCGGTACAAACCTCAGCACTTTCGGCCCGGCGGGAACCAATAGCACACCAGCCGCGATCGCAGATTTGACGATATCGCCCGATGTAAGTGCAATATCAGCTTGCAATTCTAGCCCCACAATCAACCCCCAGCCGCGCACTTCAGCGATTAAATGCGGATATGTGGCCGCCAGCTTATTAAGACCTGCTTTCAACTGTACACCGCGTTGCTGTACATTTTCTAGCAGGTTTTCCCGTTCTAAAGTTTCGCAAACGCACAAAGCCACAGCACAAACAAAGGGATTACCACCGAAAGTGCTAGCGTGACTGCCCGGTTCAAATACATCACAGCTCGATTTGCACAACATAGCGCCGATCGGAATACCGCCACCCAACCCCTTCGCAGAAGTAAAGATATCCGGTTCAATACCCAGATTTTCGTAGCCCCAATATTTACCCGTGCGTCCCATCCCGACTTGCACTTCATCGAGAATCAGCAAAATACCTTTTTCGTCGCAAATTTCGCGAATTCGTTGGAAGTAGGCGATGTCTCCGGGGCGAACTCCGCCTTCACCTTGCAGCGCTTCCATCATAATTGCAGCTACTTGGCGTTCCGATGAATCCAGTTGCTCGATCGCCAGTTCGATCGCAGCAACATCATTGTACGGCACATAATGAAACCCCGGCACCAACGGGCTAAAACCCTTTTGGTACTTCGGTTGTCCCGTCGCCGTAATCGTTGCCAGCGTCCGCCCGTGGAAACTCGCATGAGCCGTGATAATCGTCGGATTACCGATATTTAATTTTTCGTGAGCATACTTGCGGGCAAGTTTAATCGCAGCTTCATTAGCTTCCGCGCCAGAGTTACAAAAGAAAACGCGATCGGCACAAGAATGATCTACAAGCCACTTAGCAAGCTCACCCTGTACAGGGATATAGTAAAGGTTAGAGACATGATGTAGAGTCTTTATCTGCTTAGTTACAGCTTCGATCAGAGCCGGATGAGCGTGACCCAGAGTGCAAGTAGCAATACCGGCGACAAAATCCAGATATTCGCGGCCGACCGTATCCCAAACACGGCAGCCCTCGCCCCGTTCTAGGGCAATATTAAAACGCCCGTAGGTTGTCATTACATATTTGTCAAAGCTTTCGGAACTAAACGGACTAGCTTCGGGTTGCAAGAAGAGTTCTTTTAGTAAGGTTTGTTGACTCACGAATTGCTCCTTAAAAAATTATGTTAGGACTCACTATAGATTCCAGAAACCGGGTTTTTTACGAAAAGACGAATTTTAACTAAGATCTTGCACCATTCTCAATTAGCCTTTTATGAACAGGCAAGATGCCTGTTCCACAAAGACTGTATTTTCTTGTGGAACAGGCATCTTGCCTGTTGCTGACAATGGTGCAGATCTCAGTTGTAACCGAAAGATTTGATGAAAAACCCAGTTTCTTTGGCGAAGTCTATAAGTCCTGT
>JANMLZ010000055.1:0-3054 GCA_031372825.1 Cyanobacteria bacterium OTE_58_metabat_593
ATTTTTTTTGCGCCCAGGGCTGGCCCTTTCCCACACCAAAATAAATTTTTTTGGACCACCCCACTGCCGTCTCCTCATTTTGGCTAATAATTCCGATGCAACCGGAAACGATATAAGTCCTGTACGAGTTGGTAGTAGGCAAAAAAAAATGGTACTATAAGAATAGTGAAGCATTACATCAGAGCGCTTATCACAAAAATTTAATGCCAGAAAGTCAAGAGTCAAAAAATCAAGACCATTAAACTTTTGAAAGATGGGAAACCACTTTTAGTAACAATGCCCGATACTGTTGAACTAGAAGGAAAAACATTTGTAGCTGCTGCGGAGTCTCCTGTAACCGAGTGGCCTTGCGCGATCGCCGATCGACCTCAACCAACACTCACCCTCAAAGACGACGATTTATTCCTGATTACCGACACCCTCGGCAATATCTCAGGCTGCTTAGAAGACGACAGCGTGTCCAGCCTCGGATTGTTTTGCCACGACACGCGCTTTCTCAGCCGCCTAGAATTGCAAATCGAAGGTCGATCGCCAATTTTGCTCAGCAGCAACGCCGAAAAAGGCTACCTGCAAACAGTTTTGTGCTCCAACCCCCGCATTGACGATCGCATTCAGGCCGAAACCATAGGCATCAGGCGAGAAATGGTGCTCAACGGTAGTTTGTTTGAAGAAATAGAAATCACCAACTTCACCACAAAACCAGTCAGCTTTGACATAAGTCTCAGCTTCAGCTCAGATTTCTTAGACTTATTTGAAGTCCGGGGTTACGGCCGCTCCAAACGCGGGAAAATTATGCGCCTAGTGCCACAAAAAACCGATGAATCATTTCGCAGCGAAGTTCCAGATATAGAAGCCCTTCCTGCGCCTGCTAACGGCTTCTTCGACGATGAAAACCTGGCAGTAGAAAACCCAAATGCGGCAATTCAAGAAGCAGCAAAAAACCCGATCGGCGATCGAGCGATCGCCTCATATCCTTCCTGCCAGCTTCTTGAAGATTTAACCCTTGCCTACCAAGGTTTAGACGGCTCGGTGATGGAATCTAGGATCGAGTTTTACAACCAGCCACCATCACTGTTGAGCGGCAATACAGCAGTATGGCGCATCTCCCTAAAATCCCACGAAGCAATCAAATTGGGATATCGGCTCAAAATGCTGATCGACGGCAAATCGATCTCCCAAGTCAGCACTCCCGTAACTTTAACTCAAGCCAAAGCAGCGGAACTTTTAGAAGAGCGAGAATGGCTGAGCGAAATTACCAGAATTAAGTCGAACAAAAACACCTTTAATCGACTCCTAAAACGTGCCGAACCAGACATTTATTCCCTGCGACAAACCTTTGGTAAAGACAAAGCAATTTCAGCCGGAGTTCCCTGGTTCTCAACATTATTCGGGCGCGACTCCATCATCGCCGCTGCTCAAATATTAATTCTCGATCCAACTTTAGCCCGAGAAACTCTGACAACTTTAGCTCACTATAGCAATCCTAAATGATTTTAATAAATTTGTAGGGGTAGTGCCCCCGTGCCTACCCTGTCTATCGGGCAACCACGGGGGGATTGCCCCTACAAGAACTATGCAAATGATTTAGGATTGCTATATCAAGGCAAAACCAATGACGACTGGCGCGATGAAGAACCGGGCAAAATACTGCACGAAATTCGCATGGGAGAAATGGCTCGCTGTAACGAAATTCCCCACACTCCCTATTACGGAACAGCCGATGCAACGCCACTGTGGTTGATGGTTTACGCTGAATATTACGCCTGGACTTACGACAGCCAAACTCTAGATCGTTTGTGGCCAAATGCCCTACCAGCGATGGAATGAATCGATCGCAAATGTGCCGAAACAGGCTACCTCAGCTATTACAAAAAATCCAAGCGCGGCTTAGCAAATCAAGGCTGGAAAGACTCAGGAGATTGCATCGTCAACCGCGACGGCGTAATGGCAGAAGGAGCGATCGCCCTTTGCGAATTCCAAGCCTACGTTTACGCCGCCAAAGTCCGGCTGGCAGAGATTTCCCGCATCAAGAAACGCATCGATTTAGTCGATCGCTGGGAAGAAGAAGCCAAAAACCTGAAAACCCGATTCAACCGCGATTTTTGGATCGAAGATTTAGGTTATTGCGCCCTAGCATTAGACGGCGAAGGTAAACCCTCAGACAGCATTTCATCAAATCCCGGACACTGTTTGCACCTCGGCATTTTGTCACGAGAAAAAGCTCGAAGTGTAGCAGAAAGATTGCAAGCCCCAGATATGTTTAGCGGTTGGGGAATTCGCACTCTATCGTCAAAATCTCCCGCCTACAATCCCATAGGCTACCACACAGGCTCAGTCTGGCCGCACGACAACGCTTTGACAGCTTTGGGATTGCGATCGCGATCGCCGCGTCGAACAAGCTTTAGAAGTGGCTCAAGGCTTATTTGACATGACATTGCTGCAACCCTACGAGCGTCCCCCCGAACTTTTCTGCGGCTATGAGCGCAACAGCGACAGCGATCGCCCCGTGCAGTATCCTGTAGCTTGCTCGCCCCAAGCTTGGGCAACCGGCAGTATTTTTCAACTCTTGCAAATGATGTTAAATTTAGTTCCCAGCGCCCCCGAAAACCAATTGCGAATTATCGATCCGGCATTGCCAGAATCGATTAAAAAACTGTCGCTAAACAACTTAAGGATAGGCTCAACTTTGCTTGATTTGGAATTCGAGCGTTCTGGTTCATCAACTGCTTGTCGGGTTATTTAAAAGCGCGGTAATTTGCGAGTAATTATTGAAGCTTGAATTTGGCTAATTGGTGATACTTTTTCATAGAAGGGAATTGCCAATGGCGATCGTGCGTACCTCAAAACGGTTGAAAACAGATGTAGCTGTTTTTTTGCCTGATTCGTTCTTATATCAATTCCGGCTGCGCCGGAATGACAAGCGAGGAGACGGCAGTGCCGGTTTCCCAAGCCAGAATAAATTTATGGAAACGGCACATGCGTCTCCGCAATAATGTATTTATTCAACATTTAATGTTTTTTTTGCTTATTCCATTTTACCAATTTTTTATTATT
>JANMLZ010000151.1:0-27539 GCA_031372825.1 Cyanobacteria bacterium OTE_58_metabat_593
AAATAAACCCCGGAAACCCCGAATTAAACTAGAGCTCACCGATGTCCCGTCACCCAACCAAAAAAAAAATGGTCGGCACACGCCACTGCCGTCTCCTCATTTTGGCTGATCAAGCAAATGAAGTACAAGGCTATCTATGCCCGATTCCCCATGCCCCATGCCCCATGCCCCATTCCCTATTCTTCTAAGTAAATACCCTGAGTTTCATGAGAGTTTTCTCATCAAAGCTTCATGAAGACTTCACAAACAATTGCGAAATTAAGTTTAACAGCAGCCCTAAAACTTAAGTGCACTTAAAGGCGATCGCAAAATCTGACTTTTTTCACCTAAATCAGAGAATTTATTCGTAGGTTTTGAAGGTCCTCTAGTTCACACTATCTAAGTGCATTCAGTTAACTTATCGAGGCACATTGATTATGAGACTGATGGTTTACTCGCACGACGCATTTGGTCTCGGTAACATCCGCAGAATGCTAGCTATTTGCGAACATTTACTGAGTGCTATTTCCGAGCTTTCAATTTTAGTAGTATCCGGTTCGCCGATGCTGCAAAGTTTTAGACTGCCGCCGAGACTTGACTACATCAAAATTCCCTGTTTGAATCGGGGCGAAAGTGGGGAAATATCAGTCAAGTATCTGAAGACTGACATTGGTGAAACTGTCAAACTGCGATCGGATTTAATTTTGATGGCAGCAATCAATTTTAAACCCGATGCCATCCTAGTTGATAAAAAACCTTATGGCATCAAAAATGAGTTAGTAACAACGCTAAAATTCTTAAAAAAGCAGTTACCACAAACCAAACTATTACTGCTATTGCGGGATATCTTGGACAGTCCAGAAAAGACAATTAGTGACTGGAAAGAACATGGTTTTTACGAAGCAGTAGAAAAATTTTATGATCAGATCCTGGTAGTCGGAATGCCAGAAGTATTTGATATTTGCCGCGAGTATCAATTTCCGCCGACAGTTGCCCAAAAGGTGCGTTATTGTGGCTATCTCCGCAAATTACCAGGGTTCAAAAGTCGAGCAGCCAGACGGCAACAATTGCAAGTAAAAGAGCACGAACAATTAGTTTTAGTCACACCGGGCGGCGGCGAAGATGGCTATCATGTCGTTGACACTTACTTAACTGGTGTTGCACAACTGACAGCAAAAGCTTTCCGCAGCGTCATTATTTGCGGTTCGGAAATGCCCTCTCAGCAGCGAGAGCAACTTTATCAAAAAGCTGCATCGAACCCGCAGGTTGAAATATTAGACTTTACCGACGATTTGATGAGTTATATAGATGCAGCGGATGCAGTCGTCTGTATGAGCGGGTATAACACAATTACGGAAGTGCTTTCTTTAGGAAAAAGAGCGATCGCAATTCCTAGAATCAAACCCGCTAGCGAGCAATTGATGCGAGCCGAACAAATGTCTAAACTTGGTTTACTCCAAATGATTCATCCCTGCGAATTAACTCCTGAAACTTTGATGAATTTGCTTTTTACTAAATTAAAAAAGACTGACAGTTGTCCCGTTGCTCCCGGTTTAGATTTGGGTGGACTGCCCCGGATTTCTCACTATATTTCTCACCTACTATCGAACCCAGTGAATCCGAGAGACCTCCATTTTTCAGGACTCAAGCCAAGTGTCCTACTTTAATAAAACTATCGACTATCATATCCGGCCAGGGCGGGTTTATTATATCTCCGATTTGTACAGAAAACATTGGTGAACCCGCCCCTACAGCAAACAATGTAACCGTCAACTGTCAACTGTCAACTGTCAACTGTTATATATGTCTAACAACTGCAAAACCGTAGGCTATTTACTCAAAACTTATCCCAAACTTTCGGAAACTTTCATCTTGAATGAAATTCTGGAATTAGAACGTCAAGGAGTATCTTTGCACTTGTTTTCCCTCCGAAAACCAACAGACGAAAAAAATCACCCCGATGTTGACAAAGTGAAAGCCAGCGTTACTTACATTCCGACACTATTACCTAATTTCAGCTTTGATGATTTAATTACTTTACTCAAAGCTCATTGGCAACTATTGTCTCAAAGTCCGACCCAATATTGGCAAGCACTGCAATTTCACTTGCAACGCCCCGAAAAGAAACGTTGGAATGAATTTTTGCAAGCTGGATTTTTGGCAGCAACAATGCAAAATCTTGGGCTTTCCCACCTACAATCTCACTTTGCCAACGTGCCAACAGCAACGACAGAAATCGCCAAGATTTTCGGCAGTTTTTCATACAATATCTTTGCTCATGCTAAGGATATTTACTTGACAGAAGCGGATGTGCTCGATCGCAGAATTGGCAGTGCAGAGTTTGTGCTTACCTGTACGGGATTCAATCACCGCTATTTGCAATCTGTTTCCCAAAGCAACACGCCGATTTACTTATCCTATCACGGCATCGATTTGACCCGTTTCACATCAATATGTACCAAGTACAAAACCGAAATTCCCTTGATTTTGAGCGTCGGTAGGTACTGCGACAAAAAAGGATTTCCTTACTTAATCCAAGCTTGCCAGCAGTTGAAAAATCAAGGTCATAAATTTCAGTGCGATATCGTTGGTTACGGGCCTCTACAAGCAGAACTCGAACAATTAATCGCCGATTTAGATGTAGCGGATGTGGTTTCTCTGGCCGGCAAAATGACTCAGGATGAGCTAGTCAAAGTATATCAAATAGCTAGCATATTTGTGCTACCTTGTCAAGTCATGGAAAATGGCGATCGCGATGGAATTCCCAATGTTTTATTAGAAGCAATGGCAATGGAAATTCCGGTTGTTTCTACCGATATTTCTGGCATTAGCGAACTGGTCAAAAGCGAAGAAAATGGCTTCTTGGTTCCCGAAAAAAATCCGCCAGCTTTAGCCGAGGCTTTAGAAAAACTGCTAGCTCAACCTGAATTGAGAGAGCAGTTTGGCAAAACAGGAAGACAGCGAGTTTTGCAGCAGTTTTCCCTGGAACGAAACGTCGGTGAAATTCGCGAGTTGTTCGATCAACTGCTGAACTCTACTCAAGTAGAAAGTCCGCAACCAACAATAGAAATTACTGAAAAATTGGAGGTCAAAGTCTGATGAAAAAGCTCATGTTTTACTGCCAGCACATCTTAGGCATCGGTCATTTAGTCCGCAGCATGGAAATTGTGCGCGGCCTAGTTGAAGACTTCGAGATTTGTTTTATTAACGGCGGAAAAGCAATCGAAGGATTTGAAATTCCCGCCGGGGTTGAAGTTGTGAATTTGCCTGCGATCGAAACCGATCCAGAATTTCAAAATCTTGCGGTTGTTGATGACAGTCGCAGTCTTGAAGAAGTTCAAGAATTCAGGAAAAATCAACTACTAGAAATTTTCAATTCTTTCCAACCGGATATTTTGATGATCGAGTTATTTCCCTTTGGCAGGAGGCGCTTTTCTTTTGAACTCGTCCCACTGTTGGATCGAGTCAAAGCCCAAGGAAGAAAGACAAAAGTAGTTTGTAGTTTGCGGGATATTGTTGTCACCAAACAAGATAGAGAACGACATGAGGAAAAAATCTGCAAGCTGATGAATCAATATTTTGATCTATTATTGATTCATGGCGATCGGCATTTTCAACCCTTAGAAGAAAGTTTCTCTAGAATTAGCGACTTAAACTGTCCAGTTCATTATACCGGATACGTGGTGCAGTCTTCCCCAGAAAATCCGCTACTTAATGATGAAGATAAAGCTGTGCTGAATTCCGATCAACCGCTAATTTTGGCGAGTATAGGTGGCGGTAGATTCGGACACGAACTGCTAGAATCTTTAGTAGAAGCAGCTCCGATTTTAGAGTGGCTTATTCCCCATCAAATCCAAATATTTACTGGCCCATTTTTTCCCGATAAAAAGTTTGCTCAAATGCAGATTTTAGCATCAAATAAACCAAATATTAACATCCAGCGATACACACCAAATCTGCTGACATACATGAATAAAGCGGATCTGTCTATTAGTATGGGAGGTTACAATACTACCATGAATATTTTGACAACCGGAGTGCGAGCCATAATGTTGCCATTTGTCGGAAATGGCGACCTCGAACAAACTATCAGAAGTCAGAAACTGGAAAAATTGGGAATTTTAAATGTAATTCATCCCGCAGATTTAGCACCCAGAATGTTTGCTGAAAAGATTATTGACTGTCTGATTGAAACGCCAAATCCAGTCAAACTTAACTTAGATGGCGTAGAGAAAACTGCTAGTTTACTGAAAAGTATACTAACAGCCCAACCTGTTGCTGCATAACTGCAAAAATTATCAAATTGAGGAGTGAGTTCAATGACAATTAGAGTTTGCATTGCGAGTTTAGAGTATCCGCCAGAAGTCGGAGGAGTCGGAGAATCTGTTCACCGGATTGCTCACATGATGTTAGACTTGGGCTACGAAGTGCACGTTGCTATCTTTCATTCCAAACAGCGAAAGTTTGCGGCGGGAAAACCTGAACGGGCTAAGATCGAAACAGTCGATCGAGATGGCGTTTTAGTACACCGTTTATATCCGCCAGCCCGATCGAGCGAACCGATTATGCAAGATTTTTTGAGTGAGATTTACTCTCAATTCAAAATGCTACATCAACGTTACAATTACAACCTGTTTCATGCTTTTTTCATCAATGAAACTGGCTTTATTACTACTTTGCTAGCCCGCGAACAGAATGTGCCAGTTATCAACAGCATTCGGGGTAGCGATTTGCACAAACATATTTTCAATGCTAAACAGCATGGCCAAACTGTTTGGATCTTAGAAAATTCGGATTGGGTAACGTTTGTTAGCCGCGATTTACAGACTAGAGGCCGCATTTTAGCTCCCAGTATTCAACATAAATCTTCGGCGTTTTGGAATTCGATCGCACCGATCGACTTTAGTTCACTTCCCCAGGCGATCGCACCCAGTCAATTGCGGGGCACAGTCATCGGCTCAGTTGGTCGTTTTCGCGACAAGAAGGGCATCGAATATTTGATGGAAGCTTGTGGCAAAATCAGCGCCGACGTTGATTTAACGCTGCTTTTAATCGGGGATTTTGCCGATCGCGAACGGGACTACTGGCAGCAGGAAGTGCAAAACAGCGGATTGGGCGATCGGCTGATTGTGACTGGGCTTGTCAGCCGAGAAACCGCCCTTGCTTACCTGCCAATTATCGATATTTTTGCCATTCCTTCCTTGCATGACGGCTGTCCCAACGCCATGTTAGAGGCAATGTTAGCAGGAAAGGCGATCGTTGGTACAAAGGTAGATGCGATCGGCGATATTTTGCAAAACGAGGTGGATGCACTGTTAGTAAATCCAGCATCCGCCGAAGAATTGGCAATAGCTTTGAAGCAATTTGCTCTCAAACCAGAATTGAGACAAAAACTGGGTTTAGCTGCTCAAAAAAAGGCGATCGAACAGCTAAATCCTGCTGTTGAACAAGCTAATTGGCAAATCGTTTATCAGCAAGTTTTAGAGTCATCCAAGCCAACTATTGCAGTAGCTAATAGCATTAGCCCAAAACTTGCTATTACTAACAGCATTTAACTACTTCTAACTGGTTCCCAGGCTCTGCCTGGGAATCAATATCTAGAGGCTCTGCCTCGCTTGGTTGCTTAGGGAAATTGGAGGCAGAGCCTCCGGATCTGCGTTACCAGGCAGAGCCTGGGAACGAGTAAATTGCATAACTAATGAGAGAATAGGAGTTACCAGCGTGATATCACCAAAAGTTACAATCGTTGTCTCACCCCGCGAACGTTTCAGTTACACCCGCGAATCTTTGGAAAGCTTGTATCAACATACAGAAACGCCCTTTTCCTTAATCTATGTTGATGGCAATTCCCCCGCGATGATCCAGCAATATTTGGAGTCACAAGCAAAAGAGAAAGGGTTTCAACTATTGCGGGCAGAGACTTATTTAGCGCCAAATGAAGCTAAAAATCTCGCTTTAGATCGAGTTGAAACTGAATATGTGCTGTTCATAGACAACGATGTTGTTGTGACTCCGGGCTGGCTCGATCGCCTTTTGGAATGTGCCACCGAAACCAAAGCCGTCGTCGTTTGTCCTCTCACCTGCATCGGCAATCCACTGCACGAAACCATCCATTTAGCCGGAGGAGAAGCACGAATTGTTTTGGAACAAAAACCAGGCAAAACCAAAGTCAAGCGGAAGGTATACGAAAAACATCATTTGGTCAATCGTCCGGTGGCTGAAGTTCGCGAACAACTCCACAGAAACCAGTGTGAATTTGCAGAATTTCACTGTATGTTAGTCAGCACCGAAATTTTTACTCGCATCGGAAAACTAGATGAAGCGTTGCTAAGCACACGAGAACACATCGACTTCTGCATGAGTGTGACGAATGCGGGCGGCACTATTTACTGCGAAGCTACATCGGTAGTTACTTACGTTCCTGGCCCCCTACAATGGTCTGATTTTACCTTTTTCATGCTGCGCTGGAGTGATGCTTGGGAAGTGGCAAGTTTGGAACATTTCCGCACTAAATGGAATCTGACTGAAGACAAGTATTTCAAAAAGCGTTACAGCAGATTGGGACAGCGCCGCCATCAGGCGATTGTCCGACCTTTTGTACGCAAAATTGCCTTCGGAAATCGCAATCCGTTGTTAGAAAAAATGTTCATTTCAGTCGAGCGCATGATCAACCGTTACATTACTTCTCGGTTCGATCGCACCCCTGATAGTTCCAAAGTGGATGTTAAGGTATTACAACCGCAACTATCGCCAGTTTTGGAAGCAGCATCTTCTGTTTTGTAATAATAATCAAATCTGCTCTCCGGTAGTCCGACAGGGGTTTAAACCCCTGTCTCAAAGTGAAAGTCCTCCTAAGAAACTCGCAGGGGAGAAGGGAAGAAGGGGAGAGGGGGAGAGGGAGGAAGAGTTTTTTTCGCCCATAACGGGTGCTCCGCCTCCGTGGGACGCTCTAAAGAGGACTGAGAAGAATAATTTTCAACTCATTAATCCTCTTCAGAGGACTTTAGCTATGAGCCAGGGAATTCATTCCCTGGCGGACTGTCGAACAAGCGAACTACCCCAATCAATTCACGTTTTTCATCATCTATCAAAAGGGAGATAAAATTGCACAATTCATCTTTTCAAGGAATCTAAAATGCCGGAAACTAAAAGTGTTAAAGAAACTATACCCGGACTGGGACGAATTATCCAAAAGTTCTGGCCACAGATTCGCCATCAAAAGGTTTTGCTTTTAATTTCATTCTTAGCACTAATCGCTGAAACGGCTTTCCGTCTGCTAGAACCTTGGCCTTTGAAAATAATCTTTGATTACATTCTGCTATCGGGCTTTGAAACCGCTTCCCAAACATTTCCAATTATTAGAAACCTCAGTACCATTGAGTTGTTAACAGTCATCGCTGTGGCAATTGTGGCGATCGCAGCTTTGCGGGCCGGTTGCGCTTATATTAGTACGATCGGCATGGCTTTAGCTGCTACCCACATCATGACCGAAATTCGGGGTACTCTTTACAGTCACTTGCAACGGCTTTCTTTGTCATTTCATAGTAAAGCTAAAAGTGGGGACTTAATTACCCGTGTTACCTACGATGTGGAGCGCATTCGTGAGGCTACTGTCACCGCAGCATTGCCGCTATTTACTAATGTTTTTACGCTGACAGGAATGCTGGGTGTGATGTTGTGGATGAATTGGGAATTGGCGATAATTGCGATCGCAGTTTTCCCACTATTTATCCTTGTTTCCGCTCACCTTTCCAAGCAGATTCAAAAAGTAGCCCGCAAGCAACGCAAGCGCGAGGGAGCAATGGCCGCCACCGCCGCCGAAGCAATGGGCGCAATTAAAGTAGTGCAAGCTCTTTCGCTGCAAGGAATGTTAGAAAGCTCCTTTAATAAAGATAACCAAAAAAGCTTACATGAAGGAGCAGAATCGCAAAAATTAGCAGCGGGATTGGAGCGAACTGTAGAGATGTTGGTTGCGGTTGCAACGGCTATGATTCTGTGGCGTGGAGTGCAGTTAGTGCTGGATAAAATGGTTTCACCGGGGGAATTATTAGTATTTATTAATTACCTCAAAACTGCTTTCAAACCGATGCGTCAATTGGCTAAATATACTGCCCAAATTTCTAAAGCAACGGCTTCGGGAGAGCGGATTATTGACCTCCTCGATACGGTACCAGAAATTCGAGATTTGCGGGGTACAGTTACAGCACCACGTTTCCGAGGTGGAGTTGAATTTGAAAATGTGATGTTTGCTTATGATGCGGAAAAAGTGATTTTGCAAAACATGAATTTTCATGTAAAAGCAGGTCAGCAAGTTGCTTTAGTCGGGCCTTCTGGTGGTGGCAAATCAAGTTTAGTCAGTCTGTTACTGCGGCTTTATGATCCTGTGGAAGGAGGTATTTTAATTGATGGACATGACTTGCGCGAATACAAAGTTGATTCGTTGCGACAACAGATTAGTATCGTGTTACAAGAGAGTGTTTTGTTTGCTGTCAGCGTCAAGGATAATATTGCTTACGGATGTTTGAATGCAACTGATGCTGAAATTGAAGCGGCCTCCCGTTTGGCTAATGCTCACGATTTTATCGAAGCATTACCTCTCGGTTACGATACTATTTTAGGAGAACGAGGATCGACGCTTTCGGGGGGACAAAGACAGCGAATTGCGATCGCCCGCGCGGCTGTGCGTCAATCTCCCATTGTCATTTTAGACGAACCGACAACTGGTTTAGATCAGGAAAATGAACGTGAGGTTAGCGAAGCCTTGGAAAGATTGACTCAGAATTGCACGACTTTTTGGATTACTCACAATCTGAAAGCAGCCGAACAAGCTGACACAATTCTGTATATTGAAGGTGGCAGAGTTTTGGAACAGGGCGCTCATTCTGAACTGATACGTTTGAGTGGAAAATATGCAGCAATGTATGCAGTGCAATCTGCGATCGGTAATAATGTGTCTGATGAAGCGGATTCCTTTGCCATTTCCCGTTAAGGCGGTAAATGTGAATTTTCTATCTTGAATTGTTGCTGTTTTTATTTTACTCATGGTTCCTCAATTTTCTCTGGCTTTTCTAATTGTTTTGGCGACAGCTACTCCGGTTTATGCTAGCGAGTCGGCTGAGATAGATGGCGATTTGCCTTCCATCACTAATAGCCAAATTCTTCTCAATCAATTTAGACCGAAATCATCGGTTGAAATCACATCCACACAAATAGAATCATCGGTTGAAACCGCACCAAAGAAATCGGCGGTTGAAACCCCATCTACACAAACAAAGTCCACCCTCGTGGACTCAGAAATCAAGGAGACGCGAAAGGATGAATCTCTCGCAAACATTACCTCTGTCTCCGAATTATCCGATGTTAAACCTACGGATTGGGCATTTCAAGCCCTTCAATCTTTGGTAGAACGTTACGGGCTAATTGCTGGCTATCCCGATCGCACTTTTCGCGGCAATCGTGCTTTAACCCGCTACGAATTTGCCGCAGCTTTGAATGCAGCCCTCGATCGCCTAAATCAGCAAATAGGTACTAATACTGCTAATTCAATCACCCGCGAAGACTTGGAAATTTTGCGTAAACTGCAAACAAAATTCCAGGGAGAGTTAGCAAGTTTGCGGGGCAGAATCGAAACTTTGTCACAACGTTTAGATGCGGTGCAGGAGTTTTCAACTACTACCAAATTGGATGGTGAAGCTCTTTTCGGAGTGATTGGAGTTGAGGGGAATAAAAAGGCAGATGGCAAAGGTGATGTTGACAGCAATCTTACTTTTGGCTATCGAGTTAGATTGAATTTTGATACGAGTTTTACAGGTAAAGATAGACTCAGAACGCGACTGCAAGCTAATAATATGCCCAAAGTTAGCGACGCTGCGGGAACAGACATGGCTAATCTCAGTTTTCAAGGCGAAAGCAAAAATCAATTTGAACTTAGTCGGTTAGAATATCGGTTTCCAATCAACAATCAAGCCGTAGTTTATGTGGAAGCAGTCGGCGGCAGTCTCAACGACTATACTGATACTCTCAATCGTAATTTAAGCGGTAGTAGTCGGGGTACGATATCCCGTTTCGGACAACGAAATCCGATTTATCGTCATGGCGAAGGTAGCGGAATCGGAGTGAGTTATACTGTTAGTAAAAGTGTTAGTTTAGATGTCGGATTTGTGGCTGATAAAGTAAACGATCCGGCAATTGGTTTCGGGAAAGCGGCCTATGGTGCGATCGCGCAATTAACAGTTCGACCAACTAATAATATCGGAGTTGGTTTAACCTATGTGCGCTCTTACAATAGCCTGGATACGGGAACAGGAAGCGATCGGGCAAACGATCCTTTTGACGGCGAAAGCGATGCAATTGCAGCCAATTCCTTCGGTATTCAATCCACTGTCAAACTCAGCCGCCAAGTCACAGCCGGAGGTTGGGTGGGCTATACCCGCGCCCAGGCCCTCGATTTGGGCGATCGACCCCAAGCGAGTATGTTGAATTGGGCAGTCACTTTAGCCTTCCCCGATTTGGGTTCAGAAGATAGTGTAGGAGGCATAGTTATCGGCCAACAACCTAAAGTAATTAACAGCAATTTCATCGAGGACGATCGAGAATATATCGACTCGGACACATCACTGCATTTAGAAGCATTTTATCGGAGGCAATTAACAGATGATCTAGCAGTAACTTTGGGTTTGTTGGCGATAACTAATCCAGAACATAACAGCAATAATGATCCAATTTACATCGGCACTTTACGCACAACTTTTAGTTTTTGAGAATAACCAATAAAAAAGTAAAAAACTTTCTTCTTCCTTCTTCCTTCTTCCTTCTTCCTTCATTACAATCATGAACAATACAACTCGCGTTATCCTCGTCCGTCACGGTCAAAGTATTTATAATCAGCAAGGACTTTATCAAGGCTGCTGCGATGATTCTTTCCTAACCGAAAAAGGTCGTTTAACCGCCTATCAAACAGGACTTTCTTTAAGCACTATTCCCATAGATTTTGTTTACAGCAGCCCACTTCAGCGCGCTAGAGAGACAACTAGCGAGATTTTAAGTGCGATCGCAACTATAGCCGACAGTCACCCAGAATTGCACATCGATCAAAACTTAAAAGAAATTGACTTACCCGCTTGGAATGGTTTATCATTCAAATACGTTCGAGAACACCTTGCTGAAGATTATCGCTGCTGGAGAGAACGCCCTCACGAATTTCAGATGGTTGCTGAGAGTGAGGATAATTCCTCCGTTAGTAATTCAGTTGCTACTTTAGTCAAACCACAAAATTTCCCAGTCCAAAATCTCTATCGCCAAGCTCAAAATTTTTGGGATGATATCCTGCCACAATATGCTGGCAAAACAATCTTAATTATCACTCACGGAGGAACTATCAAAGCACTAATTAGTACCGCGATCGGGATGAAATGTCAAGACTTTCATACCCTACAGCAGTCTAATTGTGGGATTAGTATTCTGAGTTTTGTCGGTGCAGAAGATCAGGCTGAATTAGAAGCGATGAATTTGACGAATCATTTAGGAGAAATTTTACCGAAACTCAAAGAAGGCAAACAAGGACTACGTTTACTGCTAGTACCCGCAGATAGTAAAAAAGACATTTATACCGACAGAGTTGCCAAAATTATTGAGCAAAGCCCTCTGAATTTTTGCCTAAATAGCGAGGGAGATAACTCCGCACAAATGGCAGAAAGATTGATTCGATCGCACCCTAATCCGACAGTACAGTTATCCATCTCCACTGAAAAATTTATGCAGACTTGGCATCAAACAATCTCCGGGAGAACGCAACAAACTTCGTCTCTTTGTACCGGGTTAGTTGTTGCCGAAACCAGCGAAATTCGGGGAGCCTTAAATCAAGTTTTAGGCTTGCCAATTCAACAGGAATCTCTCAAGGTTCAACCCGGAACTATCAACATTTTACACTATCCCGCTTCCGCGAAATATCCTGTATTGCAAGCGATGAATCTCTCCGGTGAAATTAGTTAGCACTGGTTTCAAAATGTTTGCATTATCAATTACCAATTACTAATTACCCAAAATGAAAATTTTAGTCACAGGCGCAGCAGGATTTATCGGCTACCATTTAGCCCAAAGATTATTGTCCCAAGGTGAACAGGTTTACGGTATAGACAACTTAAATGACTATTATGATGTCAATCTCAAAAAAGCGCGTTTAGCTCAACTCCAGCCGCATTCAGAGTTTACTTTTCAGCAGTTGGATTTGAGCGATCGCACTTTAGTATCCCAACTCTTCCAAAATCACCAATTTGATCGCGTTGTCCACCTTGCAGCCCAAGCAGGTGTGCGCTATTCTCTAGAAAATCCCCATGCTTACGCAGACAGCAACCTGATGGGATTTCTGAATATCTTGGAAGGTTGTCGTCACAGCAAAATTGAGCATTTAGTCTTTGCTTCTTCCAGTTCCGTTTACGGCAATAATCCCAAAATTCCGTTTGCTGTTAGCGATAATGTCGATCATCCAATCTCCCTTTACGCGGCTACCAAAAAAGCTAACGAATTGATGGCTCATTCCTACAGCCATTTGTACAACTTACCAATGACGGGATTGCGCTTTTTTACAGTGTATGGGGCTTGGGGACGGCCGGATATGGCGTATTTCAAGTTCGTAAAGGCGATCGCAGAAAATAAACCCATTGACGTTTATAATTTCGGTAAGATGCAGCGCGACTTCACTTATATTGATGATGTGATTGAAGGAGTTGTACGAGTCATGGAAAAGCCTCCTCAATCCAATTCAGAAACATCAAGCACTGTTCCCTATAAGATTTACAATATTGGCAATAATTCCCCCGTGGAATTGTTGGCTTTTATTGAAGTTGTTGAAGCAGCAATGGGCAAAAAAGCGGTTAAGAATTTGTTGCCGATGCAGCCCGGTGATGTACCTTCTACTTATGCAGATGTAGATGATTTGATGGCGGATGTAGGGTTTAAGCCTAGTACAACCATTGAGGAAGGAATTAATCAGTTTGTGAAGTGGTATCGAG
Organism: Cyanobacteria bacterium OTE_58_metabat_593; assembly: GCA_031372825.1. GTDB lineage: Bacteria > Cyanobacteriota > Cyanobacteriia > Cyanobacteriales > Microcoleaceae > Microcoleus. Next base: position 12,990 of record JANMLZ010000151.1, read on the forward strand.
AATATTATGTTTGATTCAGAGCTCTTACGCTCAAGTTTGATGAAATTATCAAAGATGAGATAAATTGAATTGCCAAAACTATTTTTTATTGAAAAAACGGCAGATGATTTCACCAGGTTTTTTTTGTCCAAATGCCAAAATAGTCCCATCCTTCTTAACTGTAGTGCGATCGCGGCAATTATAGACTTCAAGAGGCTGTTTCACTTGATCGATACTCAAAATTACCCGGTATTCCCAATAATTTTTCGCACTGCGTTTGATATCGACAATGCACATCTCGCGGCCTTCATAATTGCGGCATACAGATGCCTCAGCAGGAGGTGCTAACCAGAAAAAAGATATTAATATCAACAAGTAGCAAAAACATTTCATCATCGTTAAATAAATCCCAGCAGTGATTTTTATTTTATAAGTTGTTACACGTTTAAATTGTATGTTGAAAAACAATCAAATTTTTATAGGTAGGCGTTGTGCTTGACCTGAATATACAATTCAAATATGTGATAAGCTGTTCTGCATTTAAACTACACAGTCAAAATTTGATAAACTTCTTGTGGGGTGGGCGTCTCGCCCGCACAAAAAATACAATTTAGCTGCGGAACAGCTTAACTTACTGCTTCTTATATCCATCTTATACCAGTCGGAGCGCGGAAGCTGGTGCGATCGCCCTCAAGTCGCTACATCGTAAGATAATTGAACAAGACCAGAACTGTATGTCTGACATCCAGTAAACTGTAAAGCTGTAGTGTGGGGATTAGCAAACAAAGGAATTCCCTCACCCAAAATAATCGGATGAACTGAGATAATTACCTCGTTAACTAATTTTTTGTTCAGGAAGTCTCGAATCAACATAGCGCCTCCCACCAACCAAATATTCTTGCCATCAAGTAAGCGTAAATGATTGACAAAATTCTCTAAATCTGCCACGAATTCCACATCAGTAGTTGTTTGAAAATCGAGATTTTTTGTAAACACATAACTATTTTTCTCTTGGTAGGGATACTCGCCAAAAGTCAGAATTTGTTCGTAAGTTTTTCGACCCATCAAAACCGTATCGATACTCTCTAATAATTTCGTGTAACCGTAGTTTTGGTCTGTGAATAGCCAGTCAATATCGCCATTAATCCGGGCGATATAACCGTCTAAACTAGATGAAATGAATAGCACGATTTTCCGCATAGAAACACCTAAATAAATGCCCTACAGATAGTTGATCAGATTAATTGATACTTCAGACGGTTTTGATGTCGTAGTCTGAAACCCTTAATTTCCGGCGATTAGATCCTATGCCGAGGCAAGGATTGCCATCGAAGATCGCCCTCAAACACTTATTGTACAGTTGCCATTCACAAAATGCCCGAACTGTTGATATAGTTAATATATTAGCTAATTTAAGTAATAAGCTGTTTATCTAAATTTTCCAGATTGTATGTTTCGACCAATATTGCTGCTGTTGGGATAGGAAGTTATTTGTTTATGAATCAAATTAAACGTGTTGTCATAGTGGGAGGAACCCACGGAAACGAACTCACAGGAATTTACCTGGTGAGGAAATTCGATCGCGCGCCGGAGTTAATTGGGCGATCGACCTTTGAAACAATCGCCCTGCTAGCCAATCCCAAAGCCTGCGAAATGGGGAGGCGCTACGTCGATATCGACCTCAACCGCTGCTTTCGACAGCCAGATATAGAAAATCCCCATCTCTCCAGCTATGAAGCGCAGCGGGCGAAAGAAATTTACCGCAATTTTGGCTCAAAAAACACTCAGCAGCAAAACTTAATTATCGATTTGCATAGCACCACATCTAACATGGGGCTAACATTTATTCTCGCCAGCCAACATCCATTTAACCTGCAACTAGCAGCTTATTTAACATCTTTGTATCCCCACCTCAAGCTACTAGCTTCTGCAACCAAAAATCAAGATAGTCCTTTGCTCAGATCGATTTCCTCTTTAGGCGGTACGCTGGAAGTTGGTGCAGTCGCGCAAGGCGTATTGGATGCGTCTTTATTTCAACAAACCGAGGAAGTTATCGGCACAATTTTAGACTGGGTAGAAACCTACAATCAAGGTACAGCGGCTGCTGCAAAGAATCCCCTGACTATTTATCACAGCATTTGCGCGATCGACTATCCCAGAAACGAGCAGGGAGAAATTCAGGCAATGATTCATCCTCAGCTTCAATACAGAGATTATGAACCTCTGAATCCCGGCGATCCGATGTTTTTGACCTTTGACGGCGAGCCGGTCTTGTATGAAGGTACATCGATTGTATATCCAATCTTTATTAACGAGGCGGCTTACTACGAAAAAGGGATGGCTATGTGTTTTGCTCAAAAGCAAATAGTTGACGGTTGACTGTTAACTGTTAACTGTTAACTGTTAACAGTCAACAGTCAACAGCTATCAGCTAAAAACTATTTATGAGGGTTTTCAGGCGACAAAAACTGCTCTTCAGAAGTAGGACTAGAAGCACGAAACTGCTTCCATACTTCCAAACTTGAAATGCAGGTAATCAGCCATACCAAACCACCAGTATAACCAGCAATAACATCGGTAGGCCAGTGAACTCCTAGATAAAGTCGGCTAAAACCAATCACAGCAACTAATATAATTGTTAAGCTATAAATCCACCAGCGTTGCTGGGGAAAGCGCGAACCCAACAAATATCCTAGCAAGCCGTAAATAACCATTGAAATCATGGCGTGTCCGCTAGGAAAACTGTAAAATTTTACATCAACCGCACGCTCCCAAAGTTGAGGTCTAGCACGGGCAAATAGTTGTTTTAAAAGTATATTTAAACCGATCGCCCCAGTGCCACTAACTGCAATAGTTATGGCTTCGGAGTGATGTTTACGTACCCACAATATAATACCCAAACTCACGCTCAGGGCTAGCAACAAATTTGGCTCTCCCAAAGAGGTAAAGGCGAGGATGACTCGATCGCGCAGGGGAGAGTGCAGGCTCCTGAGATATAGTAAAATAGATGTATCAAAAGCATAGGTTTCCTTCTCCCAAACCTCTTCGGCAATGGTGGCAAATCCCCACATCGCCAAAGCAGCAACAGCAAGGCCGCCAAGGTGAATTATCGAAATGAGCGATCGGATTTTAGAGAGCATTTTTTAAGTAATTAAGAACTAAAAATCAAAATAGGAAACGAAAACGGTTTACCAGTCGTCTAGATTTCTGAGCAACTATATTTTGAATGATTAATTGATTTTTCACTACCCACCTCAGCTTTTACATCCAACTGACGAATGACTTTAGTATCAAAAAAACAGATTTCGGCAATTTTGTTGACCGTGGGGTTGACAAGTGTTTCTAGCTGTGCAGCAAACACCGGAGTCAATGGGCCGATCGCAAACGCCAACACGATCGCCCAGCGTCTCGTTTCCACCGCAGTCGCCCAAAAGCCCAACAACCCGCAATTCGGTAAGCCGATCGACTGTACCCTCGGCAAAGACTGTTTTGTATTGCTGTACTTCGATCGCGATCCCAGCCCAGCCGCCGTCGATTTTGGCTGCGGGCGACAAACCTACAACGGCCATGACGGCACGGATTTCGCCATTCCCGACGCCAAAGCAATGGCAAAAGGAGTCCCGGTGATTGCTTCGGCTGCGGGCAAAGTTTTGCGAGTCCGAGATGGTGTGGTCGATCGACGTTTAGAAAACAATACAGACAAAGCCAATGTCGCAGGTACAGAATGTGGCAACGGCATGGTAATCGACCACGGCGCAGGTTGGGAAGCCCAATATTGCCACCTCCGCAAAGGCAGCGTTGCTGTCAAACCGGGGGCGCAACTTGCCAAAGGAGCAGTTTTGGGGATGGTGGGCAACTCTGGGATGGCCTCTTTTCCCCACGTACACGTCACTTTTCGCTATCAAGGCAAACCCGTAGATCCGTTTGTCGGGCCAGAGGCGAAGTTAGGCTGCAACATCGCCCGCAATCCAATTTGGGATAAGCCTGTAGACTATATTTCTACAGGTTTAATTCGCGCAGGTTTTGCCACTAAGCCGCCAGATCAGAACGCTGTTTGGGCAGGAGAGTTTTCAGAGACTAAATTGCCTGCAAAAAGTTCAGCTTTGTTGTTTTGGGTGCAAAGTTACGGAGTGCTCAAGGGCGATCGAGAACAATTGAAATTACTTGCACCCAACGGCCAAACTATCGCCGATCAGACCAATGAAATTAAAGCCCCCAGCCGCACTTGGTTGGCTTATGTCGGCAAAAGAAACAGTACAAATTCTATGACTCCCGGAGTTTGGCGCGCCGAGTACCGGTTGACCAGGGGCGATCGGGTTTTAGTAGAATTCAAGCGAGAAGTTGAGTTGCGTTAGTTAGTTGACTGTTGACTGTTGACTGTTAACAGTTGACAGTTGGGAGTATTTAATCCGTGTATCCGTGTCAAAATCAATCTCTTTCTTCTTCCAACTTCGGTCTTCCTGACCTCCGTTATATCAATTCCGGTTATATCGGAATTAATCTTACCCAAACCCAAAATCAGGAAACGGCAGTGCCGTGTCCCTACAATTAATCGCGGTAGGGAAACGGCAGTGCCGTTTCCTCTATATCATTCTGGCGCAGCCGGAATTTAGATAAGTCCTAAAATATAAAAAATAGGGCAATCTTCCGAAGATTATTTCAGCAGCCAGCCAAATAATTCTCCGACACTCAACCGCAGTTCGCTAGCAAAGGAAGGCACAGGTAGCAGCATTTCTGGTTCATCAAATACTGCTGTCTGTTGCTGGGGAAGATAAACAAAAACACATTGTTCTTCGGGATCGATCAGCCAGCCCATTTGAGTTTGATGATTTAAGCAGTGCAGAATATTTTTAGTAACTTTAGTTTGACTTTGGTCTGGCGACAAAATCTCAATTGTCCAATCAGGAGCTAGGAGAAAGACATTAGCAATTTCGCCGTTATCATCAGCGGGAATTCTGTTCCAGACAAAGACTGAAACATCAGGCACTGTTGACCTTCCGCCAAAGGTACACCGGAGTTCGGGAAATGCTCGTGCAACTTTTTTGGGTTTTAATATAGCGTTAATGAAAATAATTAGTTCACATTGAGTCGCACTGTGTTTTCCTTGTGGCATTGGCTTCTGAATAATTTGATTATCAATGTATTCGCTGGCAGGTTTGGTTTCTGGGAGTTGGAGAAACTGTTCTAAACTTAAGGATTTTAATCTAGTTTGTACCATTTTAAGTTCACATATAATTAGGTAAATATTTTAGCAGCAGTTTAGTCTAAGGCCAATTTTCCCAAGCTTCAGCTACAATCTCGCTCAGCCAGCGCCTTTGAGCCAAATCGAGCAGATTGTCGTCGGCGAGTACCTCAGCCTTTAACTCATCCAAAGATTGAGATCGCGATCGAGCTATTTGAATCACACCCGCGATCGCCGATGCGACCAATTCTTCATTCAGCGGCTGTTGTCGCAGAGCAATCATTTCTTGAGGATTCGTCGGAATGGGATAATTCATAGGAGTGCATACCGAAGAGAGTAGATATTCAGTCGCTGCGGGTCAACCAAGAGCAAGAGCGATCGAAAAACTAAAAATCTGAGAACATTGTAAACTTATTTAAAACTCAATAAGTATTCGGGAGTATAGCGCAGTTTGCTCCCTTGTCAACTCCCCCATCTTCATGAATTTATAGAGAACCTCAAATGCAAGAAATTCTTTATCTAGAAATCCCCACACCGGATACAGAAGCCGTCTGTACGTGGTTACAGCATGAATTTGACCCCGGAATCGGAGAAAAAATTATTACTCCTGACGGTTTTCGCCTGGTTTCAAACGTAACAGCAGCCGAGGTTCTGTCGTCTGGAACTCAAAATGCTAATCCAAAACCCGCATTCGCTGAGGCAAATTCAGGAAACCGCAATTGGCGATCGACAGAACTTTCCACCTTTGTCTGGTCAGTCCAGCGCACAACTTATTTAAAAGTCTTTCGTCTAGAAGACGCGCCCGCAGGAGAAAGAAAGTTCCTGCAAACTCTGAATCTTGCTGTGAGAAACAAGTTTCCCGATCGCTATCCCGAACCGCCTGTCATAGACCTCTCCAAACAGTCAATTTTTGACGCTCTTGCCCCCTATTACCCGCTGACCGTCAAATACTTCCAAAAAATGCCTAAAGGCGAATATGACCTCAAGCGCGTCTACTGGTGGGAGCAGCGCTGGCGCGAAGGCACTCGCAATCCTCAAACGCCAAAACAAGTCGTGTTTTTGAAGGAAGAAGGAAGAGGGGAGAAGTCCACCCCCCCCTGCCCCCCCCAAGGGAAATCAACCCCCCCCTGCCCCCCCCAAGGGGGGAAAGAAAGTAGTTCGGTGTCGGATGCTGGCGATACTGTTTATGACTTAATTTATATCGGCGGGGCCTTGGGAGTGATTCACGCCGCAGTCATGGCGAGATTGGGCTACCGAGTGCTGCTGGTGGAACGAATGCCTTTTGGGCGGATGAATCGCGAGTGGAATATTTCGCGGGATGAAATTCAAAGCTTAATTGATTTGGGTTTATTTAGTGCTGCGGAAATCGAAACTTTGATTGCCCGAGAATACAAAGATGGCTACAATAAGTTTTTTGATGCTAACAATCCCAGCGTTGCTCGATCGCCAGTTCTGCACACGCCGAAGGTGCTGAATGTAGCTTTGGATGGGGAGAAACTGCTGTATTTGGCGGGAGTTAAGCTGACAGAAGCTGGCGGGGAAATCTGGGACGAAACTGAGTTTGTCAGAGCCGATGTTGAAGCAGAAAAAGTAGTCGTTCAGGGCTGTCACTTGCCGACAAAAGCCGATCGCACTGCATTAGGACGACTGCTGGTAGATGCAATGGGTTCGGCTTCTCCGATCGCTTGGCAATTGAACGGAGGGCGGGCTTTTGATAGCGTTTGTCCGACGGTCGGAGCTGCCATTGATGGAGGATTTGAGCCGGGAGTTTGGGATTCTGAGTACGGGGACGTTCTCTACAGTCACGGCGACATTTCCCGTGGACGACAGCTCATTTGGGAGCTATTTCCGGGCGCCGGCACAGAAGTTACAGTTTATTTATTTCACTACCACCAAGTACATCCCGAGAATCCCGGTTCTTTGCTGGAACTGTACGAGGATTTTTTCACTATTTTGCCGGAGTACCGCCGCTGCGATCTCGATAAATTGGTGTGGAAAAAGCCGACTTTTGGTTATATTCCCGGGCATTTTAGCAGCAACAGCAGCGATCGGGCGGTGGCGATCGATCGCCTAATCTCGATCGGCGACGCAGCATCCCTGCAATCTCCGTTAGTTTTCACCGGCTTCGGTTCTCTGATCCGCAATCTTTTTCGCCTAACAGACCTTTTGGATACAGCATTAAAGCACAATTTGTTGACAGCAAATCACTTAAACCAAATTCGCGCCTACCAGAGCAATGTTTCAGTAACTTGGCTATTTTCTAAAGGGATGATGGTTCCCACCGGGAGAAGTTTACCACCCCAAAGAATTAATTCAATTCTCAATACCTTTTTCGGTATTTTGGCAGAAGAAGAACTCGTGGTAGCCGAAACTTTTATCAAAGACAAAATTGATTGGTTAACTTTCAATCGACTGGCGATCCAAGCAGCCGGGAAAAACCCTTCTCTCCTGCTGTGGATTTTAGATTTTGTCACCTTCAGGGATATTTGGCGCTGGCTGGGAAGTTACTTGAGTTTTACTCTGCTGGCTTTAGCCAGTTGGCTGTTTGGCGGATGGCTTCCCAGTTTCGCCCGCAGGATACAACCTTGGTTGCAGCCCCGGTATCCAGGTGTTTGGCTGTGGCTGTTGGCTACCAGCTACGCTCTCACCTACGGCATGGGAAAAGGGAGAAAATAGTTTTGAGTTAAGTTTTTAGTGAGGACTTCAGTCCTCAAATTCCTAAACAGCCACAGTTTATGGAAGTTCTAGAAACTGTCTTTTTGGTAATTGGTAAATCAGAGCAATTCCCCATTCCCAATTACCAATTCCCGATTCCCGATTCCCAATTCCCGATTCCCAATTCCATCAGTCGCAGGTTATGACTAGCAACTTGATGTCACCGAAAACTCGGCAATTCAATTTCAGCTAGCGATCGACGTTTTTTAGCAGCCCGCAGGGGACTGGCGATCGCACTCAGCCAGTCGGGTTGTCCGGCTGCTGTAGATTTGGAAAGAGCCGATCGCACTTCTTGAATCCCAAAGGTTTCAACTGAATTCAAAATTTGAAAAGCCTTCGCCAATTCTTGACTCCCTAATGTGACAGCACCAGTTTGCGGTTCAGAAGAAGGCACCGGCAGTTGAGGTTCCGCAACCGCTTCGGGCGGCTTTGTTTCCGGCTCCTGAGTCCGGTAGGTTTCGTTCTCCTGCAATTGAATGCCGGATGCGTGGGCTAATTTGTTGAGTTCCAGATTAGCTGTGGATTCATGGTCGATCGCCTCCACCGCAGACGCTACCTCTGAATGCTCTTCGGGCTCCGACCAAGGTTTGACAGGGGAAGCGTTGAAGGCTGGCGGCAGCGGCACCTGAGAGCTTTTGACCGCCGCGAGCAAGGATTCTAATTGTGCGTTGGCGGCGTCCTCGGCATTGTCAGGCGGCTCGACAATCGGCGACTTGACGTGCGGCATCTCCAGACTTCTTTCCAAAGCAGCTTTGAATTGCAGGGTATGGCGCTGCTGGCGGTGCAAGCGCGATCGAAGTTCCCGACAAACATTTTCTGTTGCTGCTAGCTGGTGAAACTGTTCGTTGTAGCGCCCCACAGCAGACGCACATTCTCGCTCAACAGTCGCTAACCTGGTTTGGCTGGTTGCTAACTGACTGCTCAAACTCTCGACAAAAATTTCTTGACCCTGGAGGGTTTGATGGGAAACTTCCACTTTGCCAAACAGCCGCGTCAATTGTTCTTGAGTGTTTTCGAGTGCGGCAGTCCGCTGTTCTAGCAAAGCTTCGCGTTCCTGCAAGGTTTTTTGCGACTGTTCGAGAGCTGTTTCTAGCTGGGCGATGCGCTGCAAAAGGTCGCGGTTGCATTCGTGCAGGGCTTGCATGAGGGTGACTGGGGTCGATCCTTTGCCCTGACGCTGTTCGGTATTCCCCAGCAGATTTTTGAGATTGTCGGAAATTGGGGGCGAGCTCGCCTCGGTGGGCTGTGTCTGAGATTGCGAATTTTTTGTTTCAGGTTGTGTGGGAATGGCATCTGGGCTGATCGCGTTGGGAAAATCGACTGTTTGCCAGTCTTCTTCTGGCAGTTCGAGAACCTTTGCGGCTCGGTCTGTCGCATGGGGGGCGATCGGCTCAAAGCCCCCATTAGAAGCAAAATTTGGCTGAAATGATTCGATATCGGATCTTACAGCAGGGTGCGGTTGATGCTGATTGGCTCGAAGATCAGCTTCTGACATGGCTTTTTATCCCAATACTCACAGGGTCTCAGATACAGTCTATCCCTATATATTCTCTAGAAGGAAGCCCCTAAGCCATAGTTTTTGTCATTTTTCGCCTTTTTTTAGAAAAATAGCCTCAAATGGGCATTGGGCATTGGGCATCGTTAGTAGTTAGTAGTTACTTATTAGTAGTTTTTTAATAACTAATAACCAATAACCCATAACCAATAACTAATAACTAATGATTTATGCCACTATTTAACTGCCACAAAATGTTTGTCAATAATTGCAGGAATTTCTGCCGGTGCAATGCGGCTGTAGCGAGTTTTATCTGGCATCAAAATTATATTTGGCCCGGCTTTACACTGTTTGAGACATCCGGTTCCCTGAACTGTCACTTGCCCTTCTAAACCCCGCGAATTCAAAGCATTTTCTAAAGCTTTACATACTGCTGCGCCGCCCCGCTTCTGGCAGTCGGATTTTTGACATACTAATATTTTGGTTTGAGTTTTTGCCGGAGCTTTTACTGTTTGAGCTGCTGTTGCATGAGATAAAATAGAGTTATTGTCGATCGCGCTAGGCGATGTCACGAGGGCAACAGGTGTATTTGCCAAGTCTAGCGGTTGCGATGCTCGATCGCTGTTGCGATCGGACAGTTTCAGGCTGTAGGCTTTAAGTTTTAATTTGCCATTTTTCAAGTTGAGCTGTTTCTCGCCTGCAACCTGAACCCTCAAACCAGGTGTCAAAACGGACGATAGAGATTCCCGCAATTCCTTACACAGCTTGACCAAGAATTCTATGCCGCGATCGCTGCAAATTCGCAAATACTTTAATTTATAACCATCTTCAATAATCAGGCTCAGGATTTCTCCCTCTAAGCTAAATTCTGAAACTTGCTTGCAAGAGGTATACATAATTGTGGCTCCTTTGTTGACAATTTTGTGAAAATTATTAGAAAATGACTGATTTTAGCCTATTTGCCAGCAGCACTCCAGCCACTGCACCAACTCAGCCCTAGAAGCGCTGACTTGTCTCAACACGCTGATTAGCTGAGCAGCTTGCTTAACAGTGTTAATTTGGGTACGCAAAGGTTGGTCAACTCCACACCAGCAGGGAATCTCTAATTCTTGCAAGCGTTTGTAAACTTGCCACCTGTCTAGCCAACTAACTTGGACAATCTCACAAACTGCCAATTCTGGATCTGCTGGATTCATTTTTTCTAGCAACAATAATCATTTGCATTAATTTTTGCTCTCAATCTGTTCTATTTTCAGGAAGCATTCAGAACGAGCATCTTTTTAAAGCATAACACAACTGCCAATTATTCTCAATAGATTTTGGAAAAAATTTTGCTATTGTACAAACTATTCCACTATCAAGGCAGACCCTGCTTGACTGGTGAATCTAGGGTTTAAAACAGTAGCCGAAAAACCTAGACTTGTCTAGATTTTTCAGACTATGACCATCGCCAAGCAATAATCGTTATAAACTGGAGAAACGCTTGATTGGTGCGGGTTGCTAAAGCTGACTGGGCGTGAAAACCACAGAAACACACTTGGCACAAATTAATCATCAAAAAACCAAATATGGAAGTCCTCTGCTAATAAAGGCAGTCTCTAACTGGGAAGATTAGGCCAACCTGAGCAATCAGGAAGCTTACAGCACTTAATCTAGGCTAAACATAGACCGCTGAGTTAGATTTACAGATTTCTGTAGGTTTTTAGAAGCGGTGCTAGACTGACTCTATTGGCAACAAAACTGCCTATTGATAGGAGAACACACATGGCCCAGATTCAGAGTGCATTAAGACCATTTGGTCACATAGCCGAAAACCCAATTTTGTTGGAACATTCCGTCACAGCACCGATTTGTGAAGGAATGAACGCCCTGTTGGCGAGTTTTCAGGCTCTTTACCTGCAATATCAAAAACATCATTTTGTGGTGGAAGGAGCAGAATTTTACTCCTTGCACCAATTCTTTCAAGAAAGCTACGGAGAAGCTCAAGATAACGTTCACGAATTGGGCGAACGCTTGAACGGATTGGGCGGTATACCAGCAGCCAGCTTCAGCAAATTAGCCGAGTTGTGCTGTTTCGAGCCAGAAGCAGACGGCGTGTATTCCTGCCGCCAAATGCTGGAACACGATTTGATTGCGGAGCAAGCTATTATGGGTTTGCTACGGCGTCAAGCAGGACAGGCTGAAAGTTTGGGCGATCGAGCTACGCGCTATCTATACGAAAAAATCCTGCTAAAAACAGAAGAGCGAGCATATCACCTTTCTCACTTCCTCGCACCGGATACTTTGGTGCAGTTAAGCTTGAATTAATTACCGGTTTGCAGTGAAGGAGTCGGTTGAAACCGCTTTTGAGATTGAACTCGAATTTAATAATTCTTCAACTCGCTTGTACATAACAGCGAGTTTTTTATATCAAATCCGGTAGCATCGGAATTATTAGCCGAAATTAGGACACGGCAGTGCCGTTTCCCTACAATATTATTTTGGGTAGGGAAACGGCACTGCCGTGTCCGACCTATCATAAGGAGTGCAACCGGAATTGATATTAGTCAGGATTTACGCATCGGGACGTAATTCTTTTCTCATCGTTAGCGAGGCTCCTTCCAAATGGACAACTTTAAAGCCAAATCGTTCATATAATCGGACTGCTGGATTATCAACTGAGACACTTAGTGATAGCGCAGGATATTTCCCTCTCGCATAGTCGATCGCACTATTGAGTAATTGACTTCCTATCCCTTGATTTCGATATGTCGGCAAAAGAGCGATCGAAAGTTCTGGAACATCATCGCTGACATAACCATAGCCTTTGTTATCTTCGGTAAAAAGCCGAATCCACACAGCCCCAACTGATTGCAAAGTCAATTTTTTTACTACAATGTAACCTCGATCGCCATCCTTCCCCCATCGATCGACATATTTGGCAATTTCTGGTTCGCGTACTATTTCTTTTGGAAACGGTGACAATCCTTCTGGAACATATAGGGCATGATATAGCATTTCCCAAAGAAACGGTTCATCTATTCGATCTAACTGACGAATTATGTAATTTGACTTAAAACCACTTTTACTAACTAAGCTGTTGTGCATTTAAATTGTATATTTCCATCCCCTATTGAAAATCGTCAAATCCTCTCCCTCTCTCGCATTCTCCCATTCTCTTCCTCTTCCTTTGCGCCCTTTGCGCCTTCGCGGTTCGTTATTTTGGCCATAAAAAAGCGAGCAGTCACAACTGCCCGCTTTTTTATACCAAGTGCGTTAACAATTAAGGCGCTAAAGCATTACCGCGCAACAAACTACCGATAGTTTTGGCAGTAATCTTCATTTGGATGAAAGGATTTGCCGGCACTACAGTCTTATACAAGTAGCTATCGAATGTGAGTTTCTGCACATCGCGATCGGCACACATTTCCACAAAAGCTTCACGAGTAGCATCAGAACGGTAAAACACCCGTTGCAAAATGTCAAGCACTTTGTAAGTAATCCCGTAAGCTTTATCCCACCGCTTCAGATAAAGCTTGATTTCCTGTTCAGTAGGAATCCGCGTACCCTGCTGAGAAATCTCCACAATCGTTTCGGCGCACATCCGGCCAGACTTCGCGGCAAAATAGATACCTTCGCCCGAAGACTTGGTAACATAACCGGCGGCATCACCTACCAGAGCAACTCGGCCCACAACCCGGCGGGGACGCGGATGTTCTGGGATCGGGTGAGCTTCCACTTTGATAATCTCACCGCCCATGAGTCTTTTGGCCGCGCGGGCACGGACACCGGCTTGCAGCTTTTTGATACTGGCTTGATTGACTTTCATCGTGCCAGTACCGACGGCTACGTGGTCGTATTTCGGGAACACCCAAGCGTAGAAGTCGGTAGATACGTCATCACCGACGTACATTTCGGCTAAGTTGTGGTAGTAAGCCATTTTATCTTCCGGCAGACGGATGCGTTCTTGGAAGGCGATCGCATAATTGTAATCACCAGCATCGATCGCCTTTGCGACACGGGAGTTCGCACCGTCAGCCCCAATCACCAAATCAACTTTCAGAGTTTTCTGAATTCCCATTGCCTCGCCGCTGGAGTGATCGGCATAGTGGAGAATGTAGGGGTCTTTATTGTTGCCGGGAATCTCTAAGGTGTGAACGGTACCATTAATTAGTTTGGCACCTAAGGAGGCGGCCCGATCGCGCATAAAGCCATCGAGCACTTCGCGGCGACACATACCGATGTATTCGTGGGCGTTTTCGATATTGATATCCACCTCTACATTGGAGGGGGAAATCATTTTCATTTTTCTGACTTGGCGGTCTATAATGCTTTGCGGCAAATCAAATTCCTGTACCATGCACAGGGGAATTGCGCCACCACAAGGTTTGGCGTAGTCTAATTTGCGCTCGAATAGGTATGTTTCGATTCCTGCTTTTACGAGTGTTTCGGCTGCGGAAGAACCCGCGGGGCCTGAACCTACTACTGCAACCCTTAGTGTCAAAGTTTTTCTCCCCAGTTTTTTTCTATAAGTCTTTACTCAGATGTGATGGTATCACGGAGTTTCGATGCCGTGGGGTAAGAATGGGAGATTTAAACGAAATGCAACAGAGCTTAACAATTGGATACGAAAATTGTGTTTTGGACGGTAAATTAGATCGACAATCTTAAATTTTTCAGTGTAGATGAACGCGGATGGATGTTGATGTGCGATCGAGCATCATGCACAATTGTCAAACCACTGTAGGGGCGGGTTCGCTAACCATCAGTGCCTAAAACTAATAATCTCGTAAACCCGCCCCGGTCTTTAGGTGAGAACAACTGCAATAAGTTACATTTAAGAGACTTGCACTTATATCTAAAGTTTTTATGTTTGGTAATTTTCAACAAAGCAACCTGCGGATTGAGCTTGAAGCTTCGGAAACTGCGATTCGGGATAGTTTGGTGCGATCGAGCCAATTACAGCAATGGTTGTGGCCGCAACAGTTCTCCAGTGGCTTACCCGAAGAATTTACTCAAGGTTTGACATTTGCGAGTTGGCTGGGCCCGGTGGCTGTTCAGCATCACGTTGATATTGCTGAGCCAAATTGTCTGCGGCTGCTATTGAGTCAGGGAATTGACGGATTTCACGAGTGGTATTGGGGCGACGGTTGGGTGCAGTCTCGGTTGGAGGGAGTGTCGCTGCTACCGCTGAATTTGG
>JANMLZ010000029.1:0-10768 GCA_031372825.1 Cyanobacteria bacterium OTE_58_metabat_593
GAGCGTCAAGGACCTCGATCCGGTCCGCTTTGTTCGTAGCCAGACTCATGCCCCATCTACCGCCCTCGGTGCAGAAATTAGCAGCATTTATCCCACAGACCAACGTCAACTTGGCACTCACAAGCCGCAGTTGGCCAAGACCGGCAAAAGCGGATGCTCCCGGTCCGCATTCGGGCGTAGGGAATTTCCTCCGCCACGTCTGTAACCGGGGCGCACAGCGGACGGCTGGCTAACCGTGCCAATTGCGAAATAGAGTGCAGCGCACGGGGACACCGCCCCTACAAGTGCCAGTGCCGGCAACGGTTGCAGGTACGATTATACCTGTGCCACAGAGGCAGAGGGTTGTGCCTGCACGCGCGCCCACTTGGAAATGCGTTCATACTCTGGTAGGGCATTCAAATGCTGTTACATCAGTCGCTTTTAGTCCTGACGGCGAAACTTTGGCTAGCGGTAGCGAGGATAAGACGATCGAGATGTGGAAGTTGGAGACTGGTAAGCGGTGGTACACTCTCACTGGTCATTCTGACTGGGTGACTTGCGTGGCTTTTAGTCCTGATGGCCGGACTTTGGCTAGCAGCGGTCGGGATAAAACTATTCATATTTGGGATTTGAATAAGGGTAAGTGGTGGTACGCTTTGACGGGTCATGCCGATCGGGTTTCTGCTGTGGCGTTCAGCCCGAACGGTCAAATATTGGCTAGCAGCAGTCGGGACAAAACGGTGCAGTTGTGGAATTTGAATAAGGGTAGATGGATGTCTACTTTGACTGGTCATGCTGAGGGGGTGGAAGCGGTGGCTTTTTCTGCTGGTGGGGAGTTTTTGGCTAGCGCTAGTCGAGACAAGACTGTGCGGTTGTGGGATTGGCAAAATGGTCGATCGATCTGTACTCTGGCCCAGCACGGGGATTGGGTGCGGGCGATCGTTTTTGCGACCCCCCCCAGCCAGGGCGGGCACGGGGGCACCGCCCCTACAAGGGGCGGAGTAGGAGAGGGATCGATTTTGGCGACGGGGAGTCGCGATGGTACGGCGAAGCTGTGGCGGGTGGATGCACAGGGGCGAGGGACGCTGCTGCGGAGTATGAGGGACAATTCTGGGGATGTTTTGTGTGTGGCGTTTAGCCCGGATGGTCGGGTTTTGGCGACGGGGAGTCGCGACGGTACGATTTATCTGTGGGATGCTGAGGGCGGGGGTTTGTTGGAAATTCTGGCGGGCCACGCGGGGGAGGTTTTGTCGGTGGCGTTTAGTGCTGATGGGGGGAGTTTGGCTAGCGGTGGGGGCGATCGCACTGTGAGGATTTGGCGGGGAATTGGGAGTTAGGGGAAATTTAATATTTATGCTTGACAGGCGATCGAAGGTTGTGCTAAGTTACTAATTCGTGAGGACGCATAGCTCAGTTGGTTAGAGCACTACGTTGACATCGTAGGGGTCACTGGTTCGAGTCCAGTTGTGTCCATGTTATTAAACCGGCTAGTTGTAGCGGGTTTTGTTCTGAAAAAAATAAAATATGCGGAGGGTCTGGTTCTGGCTATAGCGGATAGTTTGTCACTTGCAGGGGATTGTCAGTAGATCCTGATTCATATCTTACTACCTTAGAAAATCCATTACCCTCGAAGAACAAATTTTCACACCAAGTCTCGGATTGGGAGTAAGCTGATGAGCGAGGCGATCGCCTTTCAAGCACTGCACCACTGAAATTGCTCCTGTTTCATTCCAACGTAACATTGTTGAGACTATTAGAATATGAAATGTCGAACTTTGATAACTTTGGGAATGGCTGTTACAAGCCTTACTATTGCTACTGGATTTAGTCCAGCATCTGCTGCAACTTTCACTCAGATTTCCTTCGTGGGGAAAACACAATTTGGATATGGGGGGGATTGTCCTTTTAATCCAAATGTTTGCGCTCTTAACGGTCAAGGATTTCTATCGGGAACTATTATATATGATGCTTCAAAACTACCAAGTTATCCAAATACAAAGGGAAAGCCAATATTTTTTGAAGCCAATTGGCAAGGGGTAGCAAATTCATTACCCTGGCAACCTAATAACATCAGTATTAAATTTCAAACGTCATCTGTCACTGACTTTTTTTTAGGGGGAGGTCTTCCTTTCCCTATCCCCGTACTAATAGCCTCAATGTTAGATCCGAAACTACCACAATTTTTGGGATTTGATCTGCGGCTACAATACGATCCTCTGAAAACTGGTAACTTTCCGTCAATTTTTAGTCTAACAACTCCTTTACAAGCAGGAGATAGGGGTTTGAGTGAGGGAGTTTTAGAAATCACAGAAGTAAAGGCAGTTCCTGAGCCTGTTAGTATTCTTGGCTCAGCTACGGCTTTAGGATTGGGAGTCTTTGCAAATTTCCGTCGCCGATCGAGTCGCTTACGATCGCTGGCTAGAGTCCCAAAAACAACCGACTGAAGTTTAGGTACATGAGTTTATTGCCCTCAACGCCCAAAACTAACGATCAGGCTTTTGTTCAATATCGCGCAAAATCTATGGTGCAACAGGCTGTCCCATGCCAATAATTCTCTGGTAAGCGGGGTGCATTGACTTCTGTGCAAATGACAGCATTCTTGTCTCGGCACGCCATTCTGCTAAGAGGCTATTAAACTCCGCTTCCAGTTTTACCTTACTTTTAATCGAGTATTTATTATAAGTAGCGATGTAGTCAGGTAGTTTTATGTTAAGGCGTTGCTAATCCATAAATCTATATTACCTGACTGACCGATCGCCCGTTAGCGTTAGCGAAGCAATCCGAAGGAAAGCCCTCGAAGAGGATCGCACCCATCGACCATCAACAATGTAAATGACAACCCTGATTGACTAAAATCCAGTTAGAAAAAGGGGATTGCTACGAAAACTCCCCAAACTATCAAACACCTCAGACATCAGCCATCCGCCCATAACACCGGAATCTTAAACAAGCTGAGCCACAATTGAGACACTCAGACAGCAAGCGTAACTGATGCCCACCAGCCCACGAACCTCTTTCTGGACACGAACGACACCACGCCGTGTCCTTACCCGTGACACTTGATGCGTCAAGGGCAAACAACTCAGATTACTTATCGGCGACAGCCTTCAGCGATCGCCCTTAACACAGCTAGCCGCACTTCTGGATGAGCTTTCTCCAGCCCGTTAGCCCGAAAAATCCAGTGCCCGGCGCCCGCGTGCTCGATCGCAATTTTCTGTCCGTCTGGCAAAACAATTTGCCACCAATTCAACACAGTGGCTTTAATCATGTGGCACTGAATTTCGTTCAACTGAGCCTCCATTAACTTCAGTTGGCGCATGATTGGATTTTGGGCTGATGACTTCATGATTTTTCTCCTTAAATGAATTTGACAGTTTCTCTGCTTGGATTTCAGTTTGCTTATTTTTCAACTTAATTGCCCTTGCTGGGCTTTTAGCCTTCACTTCTTCCCTTGTACCACCTTTATGCCCAAGTTTGACTCCAAAACCTTTAGACTTAACTTTGTCAGTAGCAGAAGTTGAAGTCTGTTCCGCTGCCGGCTTCTGAAATTCCGCGTCTAATTGGTCTAAAATCTCCTCTTGTTCGGGAGTGTGTTCGGCTGGTGGCTCTAAATTTCTGGGATTGTATTCATCTACCAACCTTGCCAAAAATTCCGAAATAGACTGCCCCGCTGCGGCTGCTTTTTTGGTTAACAGGGCGTAGGTGTCGGTTTGAATCCGAATTTGTTTGAGCCGGAGGTTGGGATTATTGTCAACAGTTTCAGCAATCGTGATGGCGGTAATTCTTTCTTTTGGTATGACATCCACAACTTCTTGCCACTTTTCCTGTAAAGGACAGTCGCCGTATTGGTCGGTTACTGCGTGTTTGAACAAAGGGACAACTTGAGCCACGCAGCTAGGCAAAATCTCAAATCCGGCTTTGATTAAGCGCAGGCAAATGCCAGCAGATTTGATGATTTGCGTGCAGTAAAAATACTGCCGACCTAATGCTTGTTCGCAGTAACTTTTAAAGGTTTTGAACTTGTTTTTGTACAATCGCAGTTTTCGGATCGCGTCCAGCATGATTCCTTGCCGCACGTAGTCTAGGAATCCCCTTTTAATTTCGCCTGTCAGGTAGTCTAAATCGTGAAAGGGAGATTGATTCTGGATTTCTTCTTCAAAGTCTAGCAGCGGGCCGGCAAAGTGAAAGTTGGAGGCGACATCGCCTAGGTAGATGTTGTCCATAGATGTGGGCACGATCGGGAATGGTTCGAGGAATGGCACAATAGCACGGAATTTAGGCGATCGCAAAGTAGAAGTTTTGCTCTGGATCTTTGATACAATTTTGAGCTGGGCACGTCGCTGTGAGGTCGATCGACCTTTTACACGGCATCACCTCCGCCAGAGGTTGAGGGAAAGGGGCTTGAGGTATGCACTCAAGCCCTGTAGATACTAAGGGTATGCAGGTGCAAAAACGATAGACACTACAAGTAAGGCGGTTATTCAAACCTGCATTTTGACGAAAGGAGGCTCGCCCAACCGCTTTGTTGTGTCAACTATTCGTAGTTTAGTCAGACTTGCTGCTTTTGTCAAGGGTAAACTACGAAATATTCTGCACCATGAATCAAGAAGTACGGGATTTATACGAAATGAGTTTGGCAGAAATTAGAGAATACAGGGGCTTTAGTCGCCGAGAGCTTAGCCAGCAACTGACGGGGAAAGTCTCTGAAGATTCTTTGTATTCAATAGAAAAAAGAAAACAAAAACCCAGAGTTGATACTGCTATAGCCATCTGTACAGCCCTAAATATTAGCTTGAAACAGTTCTGTCACTCGATCGGGCTAGATGTTTCAGGACTTGTTGATGATTACGTACCGCCGAGGGAACGCTAACAAGTACAGCCAAGTCATGGTCTGGATCTTTGATACAATTTTGAGCTGGGCACGTCGCTGGAAGGTCGATCGACCTTCCAGCAAGACGATCACCTCCGGCAAAGGTTGAGGGAAACGGACTTGAGGTATGCACTCAAGCCCGGAAAATACGCTCTTGTATGCAGGCATAATGGGTAGAAACTACAAATAAGGCAGCTCGCTATAAACCAAAGCGTTTCCACCGTCCGGCTTGCATGAGCCGCCTTTCTGCTGTCTCTATCTTAAACAACCTTAGTTGTATTTTAGCAATTTGTCAACAACTTTGGTTGTGAATTTCCGATGATATGCCCCGAAAGAAACAAACTCAAGAGTCCAAAGATATACCAGCACTGCAAATCTTGCGGGAGGCTGTTGGTTTATCGCAATCGGCCTTAGCAAAACAAATTCCCGACAAAACCCGCACAAAAACCCTAAGTCAGCAAGCCATTAGCAAATGGGAACGAGGGCTAGACGAACCGGAACTGACAATTGCTCAAATGAAAGCCCTTTGCAAAGCTTTGGGAAAAACGCTTAACGATTTACCTAACAACTTAGGCCCACCAAATCCCGACTGACAACTAAAAACTCAAAAAGCCCGATCGACCTTTCATCCATCAATCCGTAATTTTCCCTCTCAGAGCTTTAATCTGCCCTCGCTTGGTTTTGCTGTCGAGACGCTTGCGCTGGGAACTGCGAGTTGCTTTGCTGGGTTTGCGTCTTTTCGGTATGACGATCGCACTTTTAATCAATTCTTGCAGCCGTCTTAACGCTTCTTCCTTGTTCTGTTCTTGGCTGCGGTGTTCCTGTGCTTTGATGACTATCACACCTTCGGAGGTGATGCGGTTATCATTGATTTGCAATAATCGGTCTTTGTAGCGATCGGGTAATGAGGAAGCTGGGATATCAAAGCGCAAGTGAATAGCACTCGCCACCTTATTTACATTTTGTCCCCCCGCGCCTTGAGAGCGAATCGCACTAATCTCGATTTCGCCATCTGGAATGAACACAGTATTAGAAATTTGTAGCATGATGAATAAGTGAAATTAAAGATACTGAGAAAGCAGTGCATCTTTTATATAGCAATCCTAAATCATTTGTGAATTTCTTGCTCCCTCCCCTTAGCAAGGGGAGGGTTGGGGTGGGGTAAAAAACTTGCAACTCATTTAGGATTGCTATATATAACTTACTGTAGTTAGGGAACAGGATATTACCCACAATCTGGACACGGCAGTGCCGCGTCCCTACAATTAATCGGGGTAGGGAAACGGCACTGCCGTGTCCTCCTTTCCTATCATAAGGAGTGCTACCGGAATCGATCTTATTTAAAATTCTTAGATGTCAGGATGAATTCGATGAGTTTTTTCCGATCCCATAACTCTACATCGTTAGATTGAGCAAGTTTGTATGCGTTTTCTGTAAATCTGTTATTGGTGATTACTCTGCCTTTATTTCCGTTGTAATGTCTGACGGCTCCTGCTACTTCTTGAACTGCTTTAATACCAACTGGATTTTTGCTTCTTTTCGCTTGAACCACCGTTTTATATCCATCTTTATATAAAATTAAATCCGCCCCATAATCTTGAGTATCTTGAGTTAGACTAACACTATAACCCAATTTTCTAAAATGGACATCTAGAAATTTTTCAAACTCTTTTCCCGTCATTTCATCGACTTCCAGAATACCGCTGTCTAATAAACGTTTTCTTGACTCTTCTTCTTTCAATGTATCAAATACCAATGCTGCAATATCACCGATAACGGCAGCAGCTCTCACTAAAAAAGGTTTCATAAAATTAAATTCATTTTAACAATATGTCTATAATAGAGGAGACGGCAATGTGTGTCCCTACAATGTTATTTTGCGTAGGGACACGGCACTGCCGTCTCCTCATTTCGGATGACGATCGCCCGATCGCTCTTTAACGACGAATATATTAAAAGCTATCTCGCAAACAAACGTCAAAACAATTTGCAACCCCAGATCAATTAGTTATTGTAGGGTGCGTCAGGGTGGAATATTTTCTCACATTGTCGATCGTCTCGCCTGACGCACCCTACACAGATTAATCAGCAGTACCCGTTTGCAGCGACTCTTTAGCAGCCTGAGTCCACTCAGAGTGGAAGAATTCGCCGCGCGGTTTGTCGGTGCGCTCGTAGGTGTGAGCCCCGAAATAATCCCGCTGAGCTTGCGTCAGATTTTGCGGCAATCTTTCGCGCCGGTAGCTGTCGAAATAGTCCAGCGACGCGCTAAATGCCGGTACAGCAATCCCCAGTTGGCTAGCAGTCGCCAACACGTCCCGCCAAGCCGATTGGCGATCGAGAATGCTCTGTTTGAACTCCGGTGCTAACAGCAAATTCGGCAGCGCCGGATCGTCCTTGAAAGCTTTCTTAATCTTGTCCAAAAATCCAGCCCGAATGATGCAGCCGCCTTTCCAAATTCGAGCAATTTCGCTCAAACTCAGATCGTAATTATACGACTTCGAGGCCGCGCTCAACAGCGCCATTCCTTGCGCGTAGGAGCAAATTTTCGAGCAGTAAAGCGCATCGCGAACTTTGTTGACAAACTCTTTAGTATCGCCTTCAAACTTAGCGCTCGGCCCGGTGAGTTCTTGGGAAGCTTTGACGCGTTCGTCTTTATAAGAAGACATGATTCTGGCATTCACAGCAGCGATAATTGTCGGAATGCTCACGCCCAATTCCAAAGCACTCATCACCGTCCAGCGGCCAGTCCCTTTTTGGCCCGCTGCATCCATAATTACCTCTACTAAGGGATGCTTAGTTTCCGGGTCAATGTATTTGAAAATATTAGCCGTAATTTCAATCAAAAACGAGTTGAGTTCGTCGGTAGTATTCCATTCGGCAAACACTTCCTGCAACTGCTGGCCGTTAAGTCCAGCCACGTTTTTGAGCAAATCGTAGGCTTCAGCAATAAGCTGCATATCACCGTACTCAATGCCGTTGTGCACCATTTTCACATAGTGACCAGCGCCACCAGGGCCGATGAATGTGACGCAGGGGCCGTCATCTACTTGAGCCGCAATTTTGACCAGAATTGGCTCTAGTAGGCCGTAAGCAGCGTGGGTGCCACCGGGCATCAAGCTAGCACCGTTGAGCGCGCCTTCTTCGCCGCCGCTGATGCCCATACCGACAAATCCCAGTCCGGCTGCTTCTAAATCTTTGGTGCGGCGTTCGGTGTCGTCGTAGAGAGAGTTGCCGCCGTCAATAATCATGTCGCCCGGTGACAGCATGGGTTTGAGCTGGTCGATTACCGCATCTACGGCTTTGCCAGCTTGTACCATAACTAAGATGCGGCGCGGGGTTTCGAGGACATCGACGAATTCTGTAAGAGTCTTCGCAGCTACTATGTTTTTGCCGGGGGCGCGTTTTGCCATGAACTCGTCGGTTTTGGCTGCTGTGCGGTTGTACACAGCTACGGAGAAGCCTCTGCTTTCGACGTTCAGCGCTAGGTTTTCGCCCATTACTGCTAGACCGATTAAACCAAAATTTTGCTTTGTCATAAAAATACTGGGTAAGTGGGAAACTCAGAGCCTTGTAAACCTGAGAAAAAATTGACTCTTTGTGGAACAGGCATCTTGCTTGTTAAGCGAGCTTTATGCAAGATATCGGTTTAAGTGTACTTTTATATTCAAAAAATTGATGTTTGGTGAATCAGTAGGGTTTTTTTAAGATTTAAGAGATATTAAAGAGATCGGTGAGGGATAATGAAGCAGATATTGAGTCGATCGCAGTAACGGTTGATACAAACAAGCGGACATTTTGGATAAAAGTTAGGAGACTTTAACTATGGAAGATTTGCAGTATCTCGCGGCCTGGGTGAAGGAGCAACACGCTCGCGAGTATATTTTGACTTGGCTGCTAAGTCAACAGGGGCTGTGGTGGTCGGATGGGGACATTTATCAGGCGGTTTTGCAAAAGTCGGGAAAGCTTTTGAAAGCTTATGTGCAGAAGAGACAAGCGGGAGAGTTATTTGAGGGAATTTCTGAGAAGTTGGTAGGAGATGAGAATTGGGATGATTTGGTTGTGAGTTTAGGGCGAATTGTGGCGGTTTATCAAGAGGAATTGCTGAAGTTGCAAGAGTGCGATCGGCGGGGGGATGGGCTAAAAAAAAAATTAATTAGCAAGGATTTAACTAAGGATTTAATTGGGGATTCTTTGTCGGTTTTTGAGGTACAGCAAGCTTTGCCAGATCCTTATGCGGATACGCTGACTGGGAGATAGTCAACTGTTGACTGTTGACTGTTGACTGTTAACTGTTAACAGTTGACTGTTGGCATTTTTTAGCATCGGAATTATTAGCAGCCAAAATGAGGAGACGGCAGTGCCGTGTCCCTACAATGTTATTTTGAGTAGGGACACGGCATTGCCGTCTCCTCTATCAATCCATCCCTACAATGTTATTTTGAGTAGGGACACGGCATTGCCGTCTCCTCTATCTCAACAAAGGAAAGCCAGTGCATCTATATCTAATCCGTCACGGCATCGCAGCCGAACCGGAAGCATACGCGACAGATGCAGAACGCCCGCTGACCAAAGAGGGCGATCGCAAAACCCGGAAAGTCGCCCAACGGCTGTATGAACTCGAAATTCAGTTTGACCTAATTCTCACCAGTCCCCTATTGCGCGCCACACAAACGGCCCAAATTTTGCAAACAGTAGGGCTGAGTTCCCAAATCGAAGAATCCGCAGCCCTAGCGCCATCAGGAGACATCCACAACTGGCTAGAATGGTACCAACAGTGGCAGGAGAAAGGAAGCCGCAGCTTGGCTCTAGTGGGCCACCAACCAGACTTAGGCAACTGGGCCGAAACTTTGCTTTGGGGCAGAACCCAAGACACCCTGATCCTGAAAAAAGCAGGTACGATCGGCTTAATCCTCCCCGAAACAGGCTCACCCGTCGGCCGCAGCCAAATGTTTTGTTTACTGTCGCCCAAGTTTTTACTGGGTTAGAAAGCAAATAATCAAATTCATTGGTTATTTTTTGTTAACGCGGCGACACCATCTTGCTTTCTGCTAATGTACTTTAAATAGATTAGATTTCAATCAAACAATACGGTATCGCAATGGTCGTCGGCGAATTCAAACCAGGTTTAGAAGGTGTTCCTGCTACCTTGTCCAGCATTAGCTTTGTAGATGGACAAAAAGGGGTGTTAGAATATCGCGGCTTTAGCATCGAGGAACTAGCACTCAAAAGTTCTTTTGTCGAAACTTCATATTTATTAATCTGGGGTGTACTTCCGACAAAGCAAGAATTAGAAGCCTTCGAGCATGAAATTCGGTATCATCGTCGGATCAAATATCGCATCCGGGACATGATGAAATGCTTCCCCGAAAGAGGACATCCAATGGATGCTCTGCAAGCTTCAGCAGCGGCTTTGGGTTTATTTTACTCGCGCCGAGCTCTGGCAAACCCAGCATACATTCGAGAAGCTGTAGTGCGACTACTAGCTAAAATTCCAACAATGGCAGCAGCGTTCGAGCAAATGCGGCGAGGTAATGACCCCGTGCGGCCAAGGGACGACTTGAACTACTCGGCTAACTTTCTTTATATGCTCAACGAGCGAGAACCCGATCCGCTGTTAGCTAGTATTTTTGACGTTTGTCTGACTCTGCACGCCGAACATACCATCAATGCTTCTACATTCTCGGCAATGGTAACAGCTTCGACGCTCACAGATCCCTATGGGGTAATTGCTTCAGCAGTTGGCACTTTGGCGGGCCCGCTACATGGGGGAGCTAATGAAGAAGTGATTGATATGTTGGAGCAAATTGGAGGAGTAGAAAACGTGCGACCTTTTGTCGAAAAGTCCATTGCAAACAAGGACAAAATCGTGGGCTTCGGTCACCGTGTTTACAAGGTGAAAGATCCGAGAGCAACTATTCT
>JANMLZ010000121.1:0-57423 GCA_031372825.1 Cyanobacteria bacterium OTE_58_metabat_593
ATTCTCAAAGAAACTAGAGAATCATATTGGGGCAATTTGGAACTTCATCCACGAATACAACCAACAAATCAGAAAAAAAATGGGGATTGGATAATCAGAGAGATTGTTTTCCTCTGTCCTTTACAAAAAAACACTACCCAAGGCTGCTTGCCGTTTTTCTATCAAGAGGCGGCAAGTAAAACTTGCGAAGTTATGCACGTCGTCCAAAAAAATCCTTACCACCTTCCAGAGATTGTTAATACTTTCAATTTGCAAGAATATCTTTTAGGTGGCGAGATAGACGAATTTGTGGAATTTGTAGACGGCTACGCCGACGAGCCAATAGAGGAAGAACAAGAGGGCTATCAATTAATTCCGTGGGAGCTTAGTGACGAATGGCTTGGCTCGATTTAGGAACCGTTAACCCAGTAGAAACGATTTGGCAGCAAACAAATCAAAGCGCTATTGACCAAGATTTAATTCGTTTGACTTATATTTCTACCGGGTTAATTTCGTCAATAAAATCCCGGTTACTGGTTCGCAGGTTGTGGCAAATAGACGGCGAGCTGCCAATTGAAGAAAAAGCAAACGTTATTTACCCGTCGCCTAATCGAATTTTGTTAAATTTGCCCGTTCTTTCGGATTATGTCGAATCGGGTTTAGCAACTTACAAAATTCAAGTTAAACGGTATTATCCGCTTCGCAGGTCAATTATTAGCGAGCCGTCATATGCTTTAAAAGTTGAAGTGGGTTAAGGCGCGTTACCGTTAGATTCGTCTGGCACAAACTCTAAAATGATTTTGACCCGAACCTTACCTGCAATCCAGCCGCTTGAACCGACCTTAAGCAAATTGCATTGCACACCTGTTTTTGTCCAAAGATCGAAGCCAGACGCAAACACGTTGTTTTTCAAAAAACTTGCAATAGTTTCTAGAAAATCATGGGTTGTATAAGTTTTGTCGCTGCGAGCATGAAGAGTTGCTTGCGGCTCCAACACGCAAAACACGTGATTTTCGTTGTTCAATGGTTCAAATTGAGGTTCCATAGTTCTATTAGTAAATACAAAAATAAGAATAGACGAACGAGCTGGTTTTTGCAACAAAAATAATACGTAACAAACATATCCTACTATTATGAACTTAACTTCAACTTTTCTCAAAATAGATTTGGCAGTGCTTAGCTGTATCTTGGGCATAGTATTACTAATTTGGAATTCTCTTAAAAAGATTCAAGAAGACAATATTTTAGCTGCACAACAGCGGACAAGAATGGAACAAATGCTGATTTTTTATGGAGAAAGGTTGGATAAGGTTGAAAACTGGATTAGCGGCAATTCAGGACTTAAGCTGCGGTAACGTAATTTACAGGCATAAATGATGACAGCAGAATTTATCGAAGTATTATTAATTGACGAAAAAGCCAGCATAGGAAAACTTTTAAATGCGTTATCATGGTTGAACAAAGATATAACGCAGTTACGAAATCGGCAAAAATGGATTGACAAAAACGCGTCACCCCAAACGATTGAATTTATTAGCAATCAAATATTGACAGAGATTAAAGAGACAGAAAGACTCATAAAGTTAATTGAATTAAAACTTAAAAAGAAATGTACAAGCTAATTTTTACGATGGATTTAGCTGAATCACGAGAATTGATTTATGGAAATTTACAGCTAGTTTACCCTGACGATCGCGCGATCGACTACATCGCTACTTCTGGATGTGCCAACTGGCAGCAGCCGGGCGATGAGTGGGTGCGAGGCAAGGGCCCGATACCTGCGGGCGAGTATGAAATCCCCAGCGAGCCTTACTACCTTGAGACACGGGGAATAGAGGGAGACTTTTTTCACATTACTCCTGACCCTGTAGTTTCCGATAAAGGCGTCCGGGCTGAATTGGGGTTGCATTTTGATGCAAATGTACCAGGCAGCGCGGGATGTGTGGTGCTGAAAAATCGAGAAGGTTGGCGCAGGTTATGCGATCGGCTGGCGTCGATCGCCGATCGGGGCGTGAAAATACTCCCGCTCACTGTGAAGTATAGCTAGAAGTTTTTGCACCATGTATCTACGTTTACACGTCTGTATACAGCGTAGACTGGTTGATTTTAATCCCTGATAGGGCTTTGGGCGGCTCGCAGCCCGCGAGTAGTGTACAGCGCTTATTGCGAGCCACAAACATTTTACCGTGTCGAGGTTTGTTATTGCTGGGGATTCTGCGTAGCAATTCTTAATGCCAGCAACATATTTCCGGGGGCGAGAGCTTGGTAAACTAGAGGGCGTGGAAATTACAGCAAATTTAACCTGGATTCCACCCGAATCGCCAAAATGCGCGGGCGCCGGCATACAGGAGCGATCGAACTCGCCCTCCGTATCCGACACCTGAAACCAGCAAGTAGTTATAAGCAAAAATCCAATAAACATATGGTAGATTCCCTCAAAAAACCAACTTTTGCTCAACAGCAGCAGGAAGCGAAAACTCCAGCCAAAGAAACTATTCTCACCCCGAGATTTTACACAACAGACTTTGACGAGATGGCCAAAATGGACATCTCGATAAATGAAGCCGAACTCGAAGCAATTATCAAAGAGTTCCGCGTTGACTACAACAAAAACCACTTCGTGCGAGATGCCGAATTCGAGGAATCTTGGGATCACATCGACGGCGAAAAACGTAAGTTGTTCATTGAATTCCTGGAACGCTCTTGCACCGCTGAGTTTTCTGGCTTCTTGCTTTACAAAGAATTGGGACGCAGACTCAAAGGAAAAAATCCAGTGCTGGCCGAAGGTTTCAACCTGATGTCTCGGGACGAAGCGCGCCACGCCGGATTCCTAAACAAAGCGCTGTCGGACTTTGGTTTGTCTCTAGATTTAGGTTTCTTGACAAAGAGTCGCAGTTACACATTCTTTAAGCCGAAGTTTATTTTCTACGCCACTTACCTGTCCGAAAAGATCGGTTATTGGCGCTACATCACCATTTACCAACACTTGAAAGAGCATCCTGAAGATCAGATTTATCCAATTTTCCGATTCTTTGAAAATTGGTGTCAGGATGAAAACCGCCACGGAGATTTCTTCGATGCGGTGATGAGAGCTCAGCCTCAGATGTTGAACGATTGGCGCGCTAAGCTTTGGTGTCGCTTCTTCTTGCTGTCGGTATTCGCGACGATGTATCTCAATGATATCCAGCGGGCCGGTTTTTATCGATCGCTCGGACTCGATGCTCGTGAATACGACATCGAAGTGATCAAAAAGACCAACGAAACCGCTGGTCGAGTATTCCCAGTCATGCTAGATGTGAACAATCCAGAGTTTTATGAACGATTGGATGTTTGCCTCAAGAACAATCAGCAATTGACCGCAATTGTGGCTTCTGAAACTCCGAAAGTCTTGCAATTCTTCCAAAAACTACCTCTGTATTTGTCCAATGGATGGCAATTAGTGAAGTTGTACTTCATGAAGACAATCGAGTCACCTTCTGTTGAAGGTGCAGTCCGTTAATCTTTGATTTTTCATCCTCTGTTATGGCGGTTCTGCGGTAAGCGGAGCCGCTTTTTTTGGTATCATATCAATTCCGGTAGCATCGGAATTATTAGCGACCAAAATGAGGAGACCGCGAGTGCCTTTGTCCCTACAATGAATCTGGGGTAGGGAAACGGCACGTGCAGTCTCCTCGCTTGTCACCTGACGGCGCAGCCGGAATTGATATCATGTTAGTCTCAAAATAAAAAAGCATCTACGATTTTCTGCTATCCTATGAAATTAAACAAAAAACAATTCAACAAATCAACTTTGGTTTTCCCCCTAGGAATGCTCGCTGTTTTCCTCGTATCTTTAACTCTGCGCTTTTGGGAACTGGAGCGATTTAACACCTTAGTATTTGACGAGGTTTATTACGCGAAATTTGCCAACGATTATCTGACAAAAACTCCTTTTTTCAACGCTCACCCGCCTCTGAGTCAATACATAATTGCGATCGGCATTTGGATCGGAACTCACCTTCCCTTCGGCAAAACCGCCGTCAACAGTATGGCCGGCTCCCTGCTTTCCCCTTGGGATTACCGCTGGCTAAATGCTCTCACAGGCTCCTTTATTCCGCTAGTCGTCGGTGCCCTAGGTTATCAGCTCGTTCGGCGCCGCAGTTACGCTTTTCTTGCCGCTTTGTTTGCCGCCTGCGACGGTTTATTTTTAGTTGAGTCTCGCTACGCCCTCAACAATATTTATCTAGTTTTGTTTGGAATCTTAGGTCAATTATTTATTTTAAAATCCGTAGAAGCTCAAGGCAAAAAGCGCTGGCTTTGGCTGGTACTAGCCGGGATAGGTTTCGGCGCATCTGCTGCAATCAAATGGAATGGATTGTGGTTCCTTTTGGGTATTTATCTTATTTTAATCTGCGCTTGGGCGGTGCGTTTCATCCAGGGAAACAAAGCAGATACAGAACAGAACCCCGAGATAATTTCGGCTCTAATTCCTCAAGAAAGTCCGGTACAAAAACTGACTGAGATCACTCTTATAGAAGTAGGGTTAAGTCTAGCTGTAATTCCTATTTTAGTTTACAGCATATCCTGGATTCCTCACCTGCATCTCAATCCAACTCCCAATTTCTGGCAGATGCAAACAGAAATTTTGACTTATCACCAACGCATTAAAAGCGGGCCAGACGTGCATCCTTACTGTGCCGCGTGGTACACTTGGCCTCTGATGCTGCGCCCGATCGTCTACTTCTACAAAACTGCTACCAACAATGGACAACCAGATCCGGTTTTGCCAGCTTTCCCAAGCGGTGCAAATCAAGTAATTTTTGACGTTCATGCGATGGGAAATCCTTTCCTGTGGTGGCTTTCAACCTTAGCTTTACTGCTAATAGTAGGAGTGTTAGCTCACCGGATTTGGGTATGGCTGCAAACGCGCAGGGAGGCTTCTGTTAGTGCGATCGACCAACAGCGACCAATTTTGTTTCCGCCGACTGCCCAAATGTGGATGGCCTTATATTTAGTAGTTAACTGGGCCGCTAATTTACTACCTTGGGTCAAGGTAACTCGCTGCGTATTTTTGTACCATTATATGGGCTGTTCTGTGTATACAACCTTAGCCCTTGCTTGGTGGACGGATAGGTGGTTGCACAGCCCTCAAACTCGCCTCCGAGGGATGGGAGTAACAATTATTTTTCTCGTTGTAGGTGCTTTTATTTTCTGGATGCCTATCTATTTAGGACTGCCTTTGTCGCAAGTGGAATGGAAAATTAGAATGTGGCTACCGTCTTGGGTTTAAGGAGACGGAGGAGAGGGGCCTGGGCGGGTGCGACAACCAACAAGCCGTTTCAACAATAGAGTACTTCAATTCCAATAGCGGCGCGACGTCGCCAGGCGCGACCGACGACAAGGGACCGTTGGTACAGGGCACTGCCGTCTCCTCTCTATCATTCCGGCGTAGCCGGAATTGATATTATAACATTTATGACAAAGGTAAGTTTCCAAAAGCAAGCATTATTTTTGATATAATGCTCGATAAACTGGTTCGCCGCGTTTCAGTCTGCCAATTTCTCTTTCAGTCGCCACTGGTAGGGGATTTTCAGCTAACCACTCACCATTGTTTTGACGCTGAAAACTAGGGTGAGATGAAAAGCGATCGCACATTTCTAATTCGACTTCTTCAATATCAGATTGAATAAAGACTTCACCACCAATTGCCAGGTAATTTGCCAAATCATTGACTAATTCCGGTTGAACTACCCGCCGTTTATGGTGTTTGTTTTTGAACCACGGATCGGGAAATTGAATGCTAACTCGCTGCAAAGTACCTGCGGGTAAAGTTTCTAAAATTGGCTTCAGGGAACTATTAGCATTGCAAAACAAATAGTGCAGGTTTGTCAATCCTTTTTCGTCACGCCAAAGATTCGCTTCTTCTACCAGAGGTTCCCGAATTTCTAATCCGAGAAAATTCCAATCTGTTTGAATTTGCGCCATGTGCCACAAAAACCGTCCCCTACCGCAGCCGATATCTAAATGCAGTGGCAAATTTAAGTCAGTATAGATTTTAGTCCAATCTGGAGGACTGGCGGATACTTGATATCTCATGGATAGGGGATTGACGTGTTCCCGTACTCTTACTCTTGCCAATTGTTCTGTCTCCTGAATGTAATTTTTAACCGCTGATTAAGGCAGATTAATGCGGATTAACGCAGATAAATATTGATTTTTGCGATGTTGTCTAATACTTTTTTAATTAATGAGCAATAAAAAATTGCCGAGGGACAATTTTTTATTGTTCATTATTGTATTAGGCTTCTGGTTCAATGCCTGCTGCTCTTAATTGCGCGGTTAGTCGATCGCCCCGCTGCCTTTCCCTTTCCACCATTTCTGCTCCCCACAATAACATCTCGCCGCTCTCATCCCACCAGCGCAACCAATATCCAGTTCTTTCCGTTTTTGTTCCTTGCCAAACACCCAGAAATAACCCAACTCCTGCAATCCAATAACGATTGTTTGAATCGGGTTGCTGTACTTGATACCTTCCTGATGAATCCAACTGATACATTTCTAGAACTCCAGCGGTTGGTTCAAAAATTGCATAGATTGGCACTCGCAATACTTGTTCGTAAAAAAACCATTTTCCCGGTGGATAACTTGGCTTAATTGAGTATTCATCGCAGGGAGTAGCTGACAAGAACTCCATGACTACCGCCGGAATTTCTCCTTCTAAGTTAGGAGTATAACTACGGCGGATTTCTTGATTGGGAAATGGCTGTACGTTGCGGGCATAAAACCAATCGGGAGATTTAATAACTAGCTTGCTGTCTACTGTCGCACAAATCCCCATATTTGGAGCAATTAATATTCCCGCTACTATGAGCCCCGCGATTTCTAAGATTTCGCGCAAGGCGGCGGCTAGGAGAGGCTGGTCAATATTTTCCACTGGTTCCTCGTCTAAAATGAAGTCGGAAGGCAATTTTTCCCAGGTAATTTTTAAGTCGGCTGTACTGACTGTCATGGTATTTTACCTCTGAATGAGATTACTGGAGGGCTTTTTGTAATACTTCTCGGTGAAAGAGCGATCGCCCTACTATAAATTTTATCCTGTCTGGTGATAATGCGTAGCCGTTGGCGTAGTGTTCGATCCAAGTTTTGCTAATTAAATATGGATCTTCTGGTAATTCTGATAATAAGTATCCCGGCATTTCTAACTCGTCCATCAACTGACTGACTTTCGGATCGTAGCTGAGGGCAAAACAGCGGCATTCTTCGGATGCGGCCATAATTAAACTATGGTAGCGCATCCCGATCGCCATTTCGACTCCCCGGAATACTCCTTTCAATTTTCTCGGATCGTCTAAACTCAGAATACGACTCCTTTTCGGCAGTGCTTCGTGCAAATGTTTGGCAATTTGTAAGTCGTGAGATGCTTGAAAAGGTAGCAACAAAATTAAGGTGCGAGTTGCTTTTTGAAAGTCAACTAAAGCTTGAGTTAAGATTGACAAACGGGCCGGAGTTAGTGTAGAATGCGAGCGCAAACAAACCGCAACTCTGGGCGCTGGCAAATCCCACAAACCAGACACGGGGGAATTTTCCAAAGCCCACACGGGATCGGGCGCTAAAGTAAAGGGGATTTCCCAATCTGCAAGTAAAGTAGCTGAACCTTTATCGCGCACGCTGACGGCGCTGCATCCAGCAAAACACCGCTGAGATAATTTACGGGTAATATCTCGACTCAATGGCCCAATTCCTTGAGCCCAGGCAATAGTTTTTAATCCCATCTGTTGCGCTAATCCCATCAAACCGCCATAATAAAATGGGCTGATCATGCTAGTAGCGTCTTGGATCAAACTACCGCCACCCCAAATTAGCGCATCCGAGGTGCGGAGTGCTTCGAGGACTTGGAAGGCATTCATGCGATCGCGCGCAGCTACCCCATACCGTTGATTTGTCTCGACGGGATTGCCAGAAAGGACGATCGGCGTCACGCCATCTGGTAACATTTGCAATAGCGATGCCAACAGCGCCTCGTCGCCGCCGTTGCCTTTACCGTAATAGCCGCACAAAATTGCTCGCATTTCTACTCTTTTCTTGGTTTATGATGGAATATAACTATTACAATATCTAATTGTTGCGATCGATCCATAAATTATTTTAACAGTCAACAGTTAACAGTTAACAGTCAACAGTCAACAGTTAACAGTCAACAGTTAACAGTCAACAGTCAACAGTTAACAGTCAACAGTTAACAGTTAACAGTCAACAGCCTGAAACAACTAAATACATCTTCCTTAAGAATACAAAAAATGCACGCTTTGTCAATTCCTACCTGGATTATTCATATCTCTAGCGTCGTCGAGTGGATTGCCGCCATCTGGTTAATTTGGACTTACGGCGAAATCACTCAAAACAAAGCTTGGTGGGCCCTTTCCTTCGGGATGTTACCAGCTCTCGTCAGCGCTATGTGCGCCTGTACGTGGCACTATTTCGACAACTCTCCAGCCCTAGAATGGATCGTTACCCTACAAGCAGCGATGACTCTCATCGGTAATTTTACTCTATGGGCGGCTGCTTGGTGGATTTGGCGATCGGCTCAACCACCATCAGAGAAAATTCCAGATTAAAAAAGGAGTAAATCTTTTGAAAAATGGCACTATTTGGGTAACATTGGCGACGGGTTTACTGTTATTGACTGTCGGATTTTTACTCCCCAGCAAAGCTAGCAACACTTCCTTAGAACTCACCCAACAACCTAACTGTAAAAGCGCTCAAACGACAGTGGACATGAATCTGTGTTCCAGCCAAGAGTTTCAAGCAGCAGACAGAAAACTGAATCAAGTATATCAGCAACTTCAGCCAAAAATCAACAGCAAACAGAAGCAGAGATTGATAGTCGCACAGCGCAGTTGGCTTGAATTTCGAGATGAAACTTGCGATTATGAATCAGGTCACTTTGAGGGTGGTAGCGTAGCTCCTTCTATCTACGGTTATTGCAGAGCCAGAGTCACAAAGGAGCGGGTTAAAGACTTGGAGGGTTATTTGAAACAAGCAAGTTTGTAAAAGTGCGATTAAATCATCAATATCACAGCAAACTCATCTTATGCGGTATCAAACCCCCTAGCCCAAATTATCTCAAAGGTGATAATAAGATTTATTTTTTATTTTATCCTTTGACACGTCAATGGTGTAAGATTTAGAGTCTAAAATCTTATTTTTTAAATCGCTATGTCCTTCGTTGGTTTGCACATTCACAGCGATTACAGCTTGCTAGACGGCGCGTCTCAGCTACAGCAGCTAGCTGAACGGGCGGTGGAATTGGGGATGCCCGCGATCGCCCTTACGGATCACGGCGTGATGTATGGTGCGATCGAGCTAATCAAAGTTTGCCGAAATAAAAATATTAAGCCGATTATTGGCAACGAAATGTATGTCGTCAACGGCGACATCGAAGTCAAAGTTCGAGGTCGTAGAAAATACCATCAAGTTGTTTTAGCTAAAAACACCCAAGGTTATAAAAACTTAGTAAAGCTTACCACAATTTCCCATTTAAAAGGAATGCCCGAAAGAGGGATTTTTGCCCGTCCTTGCATCAACAAAGAACTGCTAAAACAATATTCAGAAGGCTTAATTGTTACCAGTGCTTGTTTGGGTGGCGAAGTTCCCCAAATGATTCTGCAAAACAAGCTAGATACTGCCCGCGAAGTTGCCAAATGGTATAAAGAAGTATTTGGAGAAGACTATTATATAGAAATTCAAGACCACGGTTCTCAAGAAGACCGCATGGTCAATGTTGAAATCGTCAAAATTGCCCGCGAACTCAAAATTCAAATAATTGCCACCAACGATTCTCACTATATTTCCTGCAACGACGTAGAAGCTCACGATGCTTTGTTGTGCATCAACACCAACAAACTGATTGAAGAAGAAAAACGGATGCGCTACAGTGGCACAGAATATATAAAGTCCGCAGAGGAAATGGCGCAACTGTTTCGAGACCATTTGGATGATGAAACGATCAAAGAGGCGATCGAAACCACCCTAGAAGTAGCAAACAAAGTATCAAGATACGAGCTAACAGGAGAAGCTCGGATTCCCACAATCCCAATTCCCCCAGAACATACCGCCGATACCTATGTAGAAGAAATATCTTGGCTAGGATTATTAGAACGCCTCAAAACTCGCACCAGAAATGAAATCCCCCCAGTCTACAAACAAAGACTAGAATATGAGCTAAAAATGATTCAGCAGATGGGTTTCTCCGAATACTTTTTAGTAGTTTGGGACTACATGAAATATGCTAGAGACAACAATATTCCCGTAGGGCCAGGACGTGGTTCTGCCGCAGGTTCTTTAGTTGCCTACGTCCTCAACATTACCAACATAGACCCGGTACACCACGGATTGCTATTCGAGAGATTTCTCAATCCCGAACGTAAATCGATGCCAGATATTGATAGCGATTTCTGCATCGAAAGACGCGATGACATGATTAAATACGTTACCGAAAAATATGGTACAGACCGCGTAGCGCAAATTATTACTTTCAACAGAATGACATCAAAAGCTGTCTTGAAAGATGTTGCCAGAGTTTTAGGCATTCCCTACAAAAAAGCCGATGAAATGGCAAAAATGATTCCCGTGTCGCGGGGAAAACCGGAAAAACTCAAAGTGATGATTTCTAATGGAACACCGGCACAGGAATTTAAAGATAACTACGAAAATACAATTTGTATCAATGCCGAAACTGGCACTGAAGTCCCAGTCCGTCAGTGGATTGACATGGCAATTCGCATTGAAGGAACTAACAAAACCTATGGCGTTCACGCGGCCGGTGTGGTAATTTCTTCCGTCCCCCTTGATGAAATTGTACCCCTTCAAAAGAATAACGAAGGCTCTGTAATTACCCAATATTTCATGGAAGACTTGGAATTTTTGGGTCTACTAAAAATGGATTTTCTGGGACTTAAAAATTTAACAACTCTCCAAAAAACAGTCGAGTATGTTAAGCAAACGCAAGATATAACTATCGATGCTGAAGCCTTACCTTCTGATATAGAACGCAGGGCTCAAGAGACATTTACTAGGAACAAAAGATTGCCAAATGATGTAGCAAAAACTTATCAACTATTAGAAAAAGGAGATTTAGAAGGTATTTTTCAGCTAGAATCTTCTGGGATGCTGGATGTAGTAAAAAAAATCAAACCTTCTTGTCTGGATGATATTTCTTCTATTCTGGCGCTTTATCGTCCCGGCCCGCTGGATGCTGGTTTGATTCCACAATTTATCGATCGCAAACACGGCAGAGAGGTGGTTAAATACGACCATCCGCTATTAGAACCAATTTTAAAAGAGACTTACGGAACGCTTTGTTTCCAAGAGCAAATTATGCGGATGGCTCAAGATTTGGCGGGTTATTCTTTGGGTCAAGCTGACTTGCTGCGCCGCGCCATGGGCAAGAAGAAGGCTGATGAAATGCAGAAGCAAAAGGAAACATTTATTGATGGGGCAACTAAGAATGGTGTGACTCAAAGAATTGCCGAAGAGTTGTTCGGGCAAATGCTACAATTCGCAGAATATTGTTTGAGCTATGACACGCAGATATTGACTGTGGAATATGGCCCTATGGCTATTGGTAAAATTGTTGAGGAAGAAATTCAATGTACTGTTTACAGTGTTGATAGTAATGGTCATATTTATACGCAGTCAATTGCACAGTGGCATCGCCGGGGAATGCAGGAGGTTTTCGAGTATTGTCTGGAAGATGGCTCGATAATTCGCGCCACAAAAGATCACAAGTTTATGACCGCTGACGGTCAAATGCTGCCCATTGATGAAATCTTTGAAAAAGGATTAGAATTAAAAAAATTTAACACCCCCTCAGATATAAAATGTATTTAGACTATCGTCAACTAAAATCGGAACACAAGCAAAAAATTATTTCTGCTTTTAATGATGGTATGGAATGCCGAGAAATTCCTAACTACCTTGGTGTGAGCGAGAGAGCGGTTTCAAGAGTTTTAAAAGAAGCTGATATTAATACTAAGCGGCGAAACCGTTACTCTTTAAATGAAAGCTATTTTGATGTAATTGATTCTCACTATAAAGCTTATTTATTAGGGTTGATAGCTGCTGATAGCTGTGTTACTAATACTAATTATGTAGCTTTTGAATCTATCGACAAAGAACTGACAGAAATGCTCAGCATAGAGCTACAATACTCTGGTGAAATTAGAGTTGTTCAGCCTCAAAATTATGCTCCTCACTACCGAATAAATTTTTCTTCTGAACAACTGGCAAGGTCTTTACGCGGCTACGGTATCATAACAGGAAGGACTTTTTCGGGAGTTACTTATTTTCCGAACTTAAAATATTTAGGGTCTTATGTGTTAGGCTACTTTGATGGTGACGGTTGTGCTTATGCAAACAAGGGTAGAAGTGGCGGTTTAGTGTGCATCGTCGGTTCCTTTCAACTTGCCTGCGAACTATCAATACACCTAGGCATGGGTTCTGTACAAGAGCATATGTTCAAAAAAGTTTATTACTGGAGAATATTTACTCGAAAAAATATACAAACGTTTTATGATTTTGTATATCAGTATTCCAATTTGGGACTGCAACGAAAGAAAAATAAAATTGAGGCTATTCTCAGGAGCTATAAACATGGTCAAAATTATTAGTAGAAAATCACTAGGAAATCAAGAGGTATATGATATTGGTGTTGCAAAAGACCATAATTTTACGCTAGCAAATAGTCTAGTTGCATCTAACTGTTTTAATAAATCACATTCAATGGCCTATGCCTATATCACTTATCAAACTGCTTATTTAAAGGCAAATTTTCCTGTTGAATACATGGCTGCACTGCTGACGGCTAACAGAGGCGACCAGGAGAAGGTACAGAGATATATTGCCAATTGTCTCAAGCTGAAGATTGATGTTGAGCCACCTGATATTAATGGTTCTGAACTTACTTTCACGCCATTGCCGATGGAGATGACGAAGGCTGAAAAACATAAAATTTTGTTTGGGATTTCGGCGGTTAAAAATGTTGGTGAGGGCGCAATTGAGAATATTTTGGAGGCGCGCAGGGAAGGGGGTAATTTTAAATCTTTACCGGATTTGTGCGATCGCGTCAACCTCCATTCTGTCAACCGCCGCGCCTTGGAAGCATTGATTCAATGTGGTGCTTTTGACAAAATTGACAAAAACCGCCAGCAGTTAGTCAACGACCTAGAAGGAGTAATTAAATGGGCGCAAGACCGCAAGAAAGATCGAGAAACTGGTCAAGGAAATCTCTTTGATTTGTTAGGCGACACTAGCTTTGGGAAGTCGGCAAATAAGTATGAGTCTGCACCAAAATCTAAAACTGTCAAAGATTTTGATAAACAGGAAAAGTTGCGTTTAGAAAAAGAATTGCTCGGCTTTTATGTATCAGAACATCCCCTAAAAAATCTGCTTCAAATAAATCAAGACCCAGATGTGGTGACTCTGGGACAGTTAGCAGAGAAAAAGGGGAAAGTATCAGTTATTGTCATGATTAACAATATCAAACTTGTAGTGACAAAGAAAGGCGATGCGATGGCAATTTTGCAATTAGAAGATTTGACGCATCAAATCAAAGCTGTTGTGTTTCCCAAGAGTTATGAAGAAGTTAAACAGCATATTACAGAGAATGCTATCTTACAGATTAGTGGGAAAATCGAGAAGGATGGCGAGGAAATTCAGATCATTGTAGATACTGCAAAGCCAGTAGAAGCAGTTGAGGTTGTAGAGGAAATGGAGATGGTGCCACCGGAAATAAAAACCCATTGGCTACCAGAACCGGTCAATATTGTACGATCGACAAAACCTGTGCAAGTTTTAGAAATGGTGATTGTCAAGTTTACACCGCAGCAAGTACAAGATACCAAAAGACTCAATTCCCTGAAAGCTATTTTGCAAGAACTTTCCAATCGTGGAGAGGATGCTAGCGTTTCTGTAGGGGGAATTGTTGTCGGTGAATATTGCTGTCAACCGCTTCGCATTAGCAGTCAATTGTGGGTGCAGGATGGGGAGGGAACTGTTAGCCGTCTCAAGTCGGCTGGATTTGATGCTTGGGTTTTTCCTCTCAACAATCGCCCAGATGCTGAGGTATTTCGAGAAATGCGATCGCAACTTAAGCTGCATTCTTGGGCCAGTCGTTTACTTAACGCTGATGTCGATCGCATTTCTCGGTATCTCAATTATCTCGCCCAACTAAACAAACGCCCGCCAAATTAATCCCAAGTTAAAAAAGTCTACTATACTTCAATACGGTTCACTTAACACTATTTATGCGCCGGAGATCCCCCTCGCATCCCCCTGGTTGTAGGGGGACTTTGACCCCCCCTGTCCCCCCCCTTTTTAAGGGGGGGGACAGGGGGGATCTGTCTTAAGTGAACCGTATTGTACTATACTTAACTCTGCTGTTGAACCACAGGACTCATCTGAGGTTTCGGGAGTGCAATCTGCTGTGGCCTCAATTGTCTGACAACTTCGTCAAAGGGCAAAATTCGGACTTGATTGTTAAATACATTTACTTGATAAACTCTGCGGTAGCTGAGGTCAAGTCCAGTCAGCCAGCCGCTTTTGGGATGATAAGCACCCGTGTCAATATCCAACCACCCTTGGCCCCTGACTAATTCGCCTGGCCTGACGCCCTCAAAGGTAAAGGTGATCGTGTGACCGGTGATGATTAATTTATTCGGAAAATAGGGTTTCGATATGGTGTGAAATTCTTTGCGAATCCAGCAGAGTTGTTCGATCGACTGTTCATCGATCGGCATTGTGGGATGCACGCCCGCGTGAACTAACCAGATATCGCCTAAGTCAAGGTACGTCGGGAGCGATCGCAGCCAATCTAAGTGTTTGTAGGGCATCATCCCTGTATCTCTGTAGCTAGCGACTGTTGCATCGCCACCGCTGTACAGCCAAGATTGCCACGCCCGCATATCCACCGACGCCCCCGACAAAGCCTCCAGCATCAGTTGTTCGTGATTTCCCAGCAGAGTTTGGTAGGGGCTTTGCTGGACAAAATCTAATACCTGAGCGCTTTTCGGGCCGCGATCGATTAAATCTCCCAAAAAATAGACGCGATCGTCCGAGCTCGGGGCCAGTGCCTCTAGCAGCAGCATTAAGCCGTCGTAATGCCCGTGTACGTCCCCGATAACAATCCGCCGGTGATCCACTGTGTTTATCCGCTTCCCTGACTCAAAACCCCCAATCACTAGCTTAGGTCATCTGATTTTGCTGGTATTTCCTCCTTTCTTTGGCGGAGGAGGGGGTGTAACCCATTATACTGCTTTGTGTAAAGATTCAGTAAAGCTCGCCAATATCTGTTTCCGTAGCTACTGATAGAAACACTCACAAGCTGTTGATAGTGATTCTGCAACTGCTGTTACTGAGTCAAAGCTTTGAGGAATGTCTGGAGCTCTACCAGAAAACCTTTCTTTTTTAGCGGTTTTGGAGGTGCGGTGGAATTGGGATCGGCGGTTCCGAGAGCTTTCGCTAAAATCCGCTCTAAATCGTCTCCGACTGGTTTTTGAGCAGTTTCCGAAATTAATTCGTATTCGTCGTTTGTTTCCAGCCAAACTTGCCAAGATTGCGGGTAGCAGCGGAATAAAGCAGCACTGTCTAGGGGTCTGATGTAGTAACAGGATTCGATTTTACTGAGGAATCGATCGCGCAATTGGCGGCCCGCATAACCTATGCCTATGGTAGCAACATCTTCGAGGCGCGGGTTGAGTAGAATTACGGGGCGACCCGCCGCAGCGATGTAAAGTTTTTCGACTTGCGCCACCTCTACAGCCGCCGGATTCACCAGCAAAAACAGTTCATCTTCCGGTGCTATTTTATCTTCAACAGCCGTGCGACTGCTACCCAAATCAGTGATTTTAAACGGTGTTTGTCCCCAGTCGCGGCGGGCGAGGGCGGCCGCACCGGTGTCGGGAAAAAAGACTTTGAGGCCGGAATACATTGCTTCAAATTCTGGGAGGAATTGTTGGGTGATAGACTGTGCTTGCAGTGCGATTTCTGGGAATACTAATTCGACTTGCAGTAGAGTTTTGCCGTCCGAGAGGGCGGCGGCGGTTGCAATGCGGGATTGGGCGATCGCGTCGTTGAGATCCTTTGGCAGTTCTGTCATTAATCTTATTGTTTTTACTCGACTTCTCTCAATCCAATTTTACCTGAGATATTGCACCATTTTCAATTACCTATTTAGGAACAGGCTCTCCGGCCTGTTCCACAAAACTTAATGTTCTTGTGGAACAGGCCGGAGAGCCTGTTCTGGATCGTGGTACAAGATGTAAGTTTTACCGCATCAAGCCACAAAAGCTAACACCGACACAGGCGAACCGGAACCTCCCAAAAGACGCAATATTCCGATCGCTAAAGTGAAGTCAGCCGCAGGTAACAAGTCAAGATTTGCCAAATTTTCCAGCACTATGCGCTGCTTTTCCAATATTAGTTTGTTAACTGCAAAACTTTCATCTCGCCCGGTATCGACTCCGTGGGTGTCGGTGCCAATTCCGGCGATCGATCGTTCTTCTAGCAAAAATTGAGTTGCTGCTTTGCCAAATCCGGGAAAGTGGCAAATTCCGCGATCGTCCTGGTTAAAAAATGCTCGCTCATCATCCCATTTTTCTTGCCAGCCAGTATACAATAAAACTAGGTTTCCCGGTTCTATAAGTTTGTGCTGCCGTTCCCAAGTCAGTACATCGTCTATTGTTAAAGTGTAGTCGGGATTGGCAAAAGTTCGATCGCGGATGTCGATCGCAATTGCGGGACAAACTAGCGACTGCGGCGCATAACTATCAATGCTCGCGCCTGCTGCATCAAAGCTGTTGGGTGCGTTGATGTGAGTGCCGCTATGTTCTCCCATTGAGAATTTTCGCAGGAAATAGCCGTCTTTTTCTATTTGAGATACTGTTTCAAATTCTGTCGCTGGATCTCCGGGCCAGATAGGAATATTTGGGTGAATTGGATGGGTTAAGTCTATAATTTGCCTGTAGGCGATCGTTCTTAAATTGTTAGAGTTAAAGTTGTTTGTCATCGGTAAAAATGAAGGCAAAAATCAAGATTCGGCGGTTGAAACCGCTACTACAGAAACGAAGTCTGCCTACGCAGACTAAAGAGTTAGCTAAAGCTGGCTGACAATGCGATCGAGCGTAGCTTCCATCACATCCTTTGTTTGCCCGGAAACAGTATACACCAAAGCTTCTCGATAAACTCTCCCGGCTGGATGCAGCGTACCGTTAGCAGCACCGCTAGAAACTGTAACCGCAGCGTGCCCGCAGCGCACCGCTAAATCTATGGCTTGAGCTCGGAGTGCTAATTGTTCTGCTTTTGAGCTATGTTGAGATTGTGCGAAATTCTGTTTTAGCCGATCGAGCTTTTGCTCTAGTTTTTGGCAAGCCGCCGCGATCGAAGGTGAATTTTTAGCTGTCGCCACTGCTGCAATTACATCCAATCCCGCTCGAATACAGCCGAAAGTAGCGGGAACAAAATTCAGTATATTTTTGCTGTCGTTTTCCGCCATCCACCCGACAGGTTTAACTGAAATTATTTCCGATTCATCCAGCAACCAATTATCGATAGTTGCTGTCACCGTATTAGTCGAGTTCATGGCGATTAACTGCATGATTTCGCTGAAGGCTATTTTACCATATTCTGATTCAATATTAACAAAAGGTAGCAAACCAAAAACAGCGCGATCGTCTGGAAGTACCGCAGCGACGATAAACTTTTGAAACAAGCCAAAACCTGTGATCCAAGGAACTTTTCCCGACAGTAAGTAGCCATTTTGTGCGGGAGTTGCGGTGACAGCAGGATTGCCCGTTAGCGTTAGCGAAGCGATCCGAAGGAAAGCCCTCGAAGAGGATCGCCTCAAATGCGAAAACCCCACACCCAAGCTTAACTCTTTTTGGGCGATCGCCCGCAAGTATCTGCTTTTTAGCATTTCATTGTCGCTGCTAGCAAGCATCGCAGTTGCGCTGTGGTGCTGAGTTTGCAGAAAAGACAAAGCGCCGGAATATCGAGCCGTCAATTCCTGATATTGGTAAAACATCGGGAGTGACATTTCGGAACCGCCCCATTTTGCGGGAACTCGCAGCGCTAAGAGCGATCGATCTTCCAATCCAGCAAGTGCTATTTTCAGTGCTTCTGAGTCGCTATCGATAACTTCTGCGTGGGGTGCTATGCACTTTTGTAGGTAAGTTTCTGTACTGTTGAGAATATCTTGAAAATCCATTTTTTATAATTATTTTATTATAGATAACGGGTAGGGACACGGCAGTGCCGTGTTTCTACAAATACGGCGCTGCCATGTCCCTACTTATTTCCTCACATTGTGCACCCTTATCAAGAACAGGCAAGATGCCTGTTCCACAACAAATCAATTATATCTATTGTGGAACGGGCCGAAGAGCCCGTTCAGAAAAGGCTTGTTGAGAATGCAACAACTAACCGCTTACCACACTTTCCAAGGAGCCTTTCCTTCATCCCAAAGTTCATTTAAATACTTATATTCTCGATAAGTATCCATCGCAAAAAAGAAGCCATCATGACGGTAAGCCATCAACTGTCCGTCTGCCGCCAAACGCTGCATCGGCTCCTGTTCTAAAACACAATCATCTTCCCCCAAATACTCAAACACCCGGCGGTTAAATATCATATATCCCACACTAATCCAGCCGTCTATTTGAGGTTTTTCAGCAAATTCAACTACGCGGCTATCGCTGTCTACATTCAAAATTCCAA
Organism: Cyanobacteria bacterium OTE_58_metabat_593; assembly: GCA_031372825.1. GTDB lineage: Bacteria > Cyanobacteriota > Cyanobacteriia > Cyanobacteriales > Microcoleaceae > Microcoleus. The sequence continues at coordinate 18,727 of JANMLZ010000121.1, forward strand.
AGCGAGAAATCGGGCGAAATGTAGTAACAGTTGCCAGCTTTCCGTGAGACTTATGGAAGTCCACAAGTGCCTCAATATCAACATCAGCAACTCCATCGCCATATGTCACCATGAAATTATCGCGATCGATATATTTTTCGATCCGTTTTACCCGCCCTCCCGTCATGCTTTGGGCGCCAGTTTCAGCCAGCGTTACCTGAAAATCTTGTTCGCGATGTTCCTCTTGATAGGTAATGCTATTTTTGCGACCCAGACAGATAGTAAAGTCATTGTTCATGGCTTCATAATTAAGGAAATATTCTTTAATCATGTTCCCGCGATAGCCCAAGCACACAATAAAGTTTTGAAAGCCGTAGTGGGCATAAATCTTCATGATGTGCCAAATAATCGGACGCCCGCCAACATCAACTAAAGGTTTGGGGCGAAATTCTGTTTCTTCTCTGAGACGAGTACCGAGACCGCCAGCTAGGATAACTACTTGCATTTTTCAAATTTTTAAAGATAATCAATTAATGTATCATCAATCATCAGCCATTTTTTCAAAGAATTATTAACATTCTCTCAGAGTCAGTGAAGCTTTTTCATCAGTTGACAGTTGACAGTTGACAGTTGACAGCTACAATCCTCTTCCATCGATAGCAGAGGATTGTAGCAATGAATCATTTTGTTTTATTTCCCCCTAAACGGGGAGGCTTTAGACCCAATTTTTTCGGTAAACTGCGTAGATCGCAAACTATTCTAAGAAATCCTAGGGTGTGCGCTGCGTACCGTGTATTAAAATGCAGCGCGTAATTTCTAACTTACTAATGGTAGATTGGGAAATAGACAAAACAACAGCCGACAGCTATACTTAATATAAAAAAGAGATTTAACCATGAAAAGTCAACTCGATCGCCTAAAACAGTTTTTAAGTATCCTGTGCGCGATCGCCTCAATCACAGTTTTATTCCAATCGGCAATACCTGGTGTTTATGCCAGAGTTCTTGCACCTGCAATCTCAACGATACCACAAACCACCGTAGCTTTTGTCCCCAACATACCGGGGGGCGGATTGGATTTTCACGAAGCAGCAGGAGGACACACTTTAGAGAAACACGTTGGCAAAACAGAAGCAGAACTAGCACAGCGACTAGCCAGCGAGAGGAGAATTTCTGGTGCATCTTCCTTTACTTATCGTTCCGTCGCCGAAGCAGCGATTGCGGAAGCAATGAGCAAAAATCAAAGTGCGATCGACTCCTGGATGAAAAAACGAGACAATCGTTATACGATCGACTACAACGCCAACAAAATAATTGGCATTACTATGCGCCGAGGCGCATCCAAAGCAACTCAAACATCTCGCTTGAGAATCATCCTCCAGCGCAGCGCCAAATTACCTCCCGGATACTTTATTCTCACAGCCTATCCGCAATGATAAATCAATTTCCTAGTTTAACCCAATTTTTCAGTTCTTACTTTCACCAAGACTGGCCGCTAGAAGCTGAAACTCCCAGCGATGTAGTCAACAACTACCGCAGCAGCGAACCGCCCGAAAGTATTGAAGCTGCATCCGAAGAACTTAGCAAATTGTTAGAAATGCCGATCGCCCCAGCCGACTTAGAAACATTCATCCTCGATGAATTAGGCTGTTACTACGACCCAAAATCGGACAATCAAACAGTCCGAGAATGGCTGGAATCGGTACAAAAATCTTTGAATAATCGCAGCTAAACTAGGATTAGGACGGGCAAGATGCCCATCCCACAAAAAAATAATTCTTGTGGGATGGGCATCTTGCCCGTCCAAAAACTAAGTAGGGACACGGCACTGCCGTGTCCCTACTTGCCAACCGTCAACAAATAGCCTTCATGAACATTGAAATTAGGAACAACATAAGTCAAACTGCCGCTACCAGCCGAAATTTGTTCTTCTTTAACAGTGACAAGTTTTTGCACAGCGCCTTCTAGATTGTTCGGAATCTTCTCTAATTTTAGACTAACTTTTTGACCGCTTTGGATACCTAGGGCTTGCAAATTCGTAAGATTTAATGTCACCGTTGTTGCTGAGGAATAATTGCGATCGAAATAACCTAAAAGTACCTGTGCTTTACCTTGAGGATTTGACTTACTGGCTAAAGCGACAAGGCGATCGCTATCCGATCGACTCAGCACCCGCGAATTCACTCCATCAGCATAAGCTTTGTAAGTCCACCAAGCAGCCCTCGGCTCAAAAGTATTAGGCACAACCGTCCCAGTCAGCGTATTATTGAAGCAATTGCTAACTTTTTTAGCTCCTGTTGTATCCCAACAAGCTCTGCAAGCACCGTCAGCTTTTGCATATTCCAAGTTATACAAATAACCTAAGATTTCTCCCGGCTGATACTGGGCTAATTCCCCCACAATTTCGTTGACATAAATCTTTTGCAATTTCAGTTCTTTGTAAAACGGACTTTGTTGATAATTGCGTTTGGCATCGAATACGTGGTCATCCACAAATAAGATTATAGTATCATTGAGTTCGTGCCAAGCCAAGAAATTTACTTCCAGTTTGTTCGCTTTGCAATAATCCAGAAAAGCCGTTAAATATTCTTTGTTGTAAGTGCTAATGCTCGGCCCACCGATCGCGGCTGACGGCCCCAATTCTTCCCGCAATATTTTGTAAGCTCTTTTGTAAGTTTCAAAGAATTGTTCTCTGCTTCCCTTCCAAAACGGATTTTTTAAATCTGGTTCATTCCAGATATCCCAAATAATTTTCTTGCCTTTATTTTGCTGTGCTAACTGTCGGATGAATGCTTCCCACGCGGGATAGTTTTGATAGGGCCAGCCTTTGGGGTTGCTACCGTAGCCCCACAAGTCGCTAACTAATAGTTGAAATTCGGCGCCGCTAGCAATTACTCGATCGTACACATCGAGTCTTCCCACACGCCACAGCTTCGGCTGCAAGGGCTTGACAGAGCTATCGGGGGGCTTTGTGGGGTCGATTCCGTGCAGGAAGCCGCTCATCGACGTGATACCAGTGGCTGGCTGTCCAAAATCGACTGTGATGTTCGATCGCACTTGGGCAATACTTGGCTGCCCAAAATACGCGATTAACAAGACAGTTACTAGAGCTAAGCAAATTAGGAGTAACTTATTAATAGATGGGAATTTGAAGATGAATTGCATATTGTATTTGCTAGCTAATTTTACTCGTTTACTCGTTCCCAGGCTCTGCCTGGGGACGCATACCCGGAGGCTCTGCCTCATTCCTATGAATTCTAAAAAATCGAGGCAGAGCCTCTGGATATCATATCAATTCCGGCTGCACCGGAATGATTGAGAGGACACGGCAGTGCCGTGTCCCTACGCCAGATAAATTGTAGGGACACGGCACTGCCGTGTCCTCCTCTTATATCATTTTACTCGTCCCTAGGCTCTGCCTAGGGACGCATACCCGGAGGCTCTGCCTCCTCTAAAAAAGCGAGGCAGAGCCTCTGGATATCAGTTCCTAGGCAGAGCCTAGGAACCAGTTAAACCTACCGTTTTAACGAACAGAAACTGCAACTTCTAAACCCTGGATTGATTCTATCAATTCTTGCCACGCTTTTGAATGAGTCAGCGAGTAAGTATCAAGTTTAACGCCCTTTTCTGAAGATAACATCACAAAATTTGTGATCCAGCTCAAAATAGTTTCGGTTGTAAACAGTGGCGTGCATTTCCAAGATGAGTGCAAATTTTCAACCATCCCAGATTCATCCCCGCGATCGAAGGCTTGCCATGCTTGCCATACTAGGTAATAGTAGTAGAGCATACTGTCAACTTGCTGGATCTGTTTTTGGACTTTCGGGGCGATCGCAAATTTTTCTCGATTGCTGCTAGCAGATAACACTTCTTGAATCACTTCTGCGTATTCCAAAAGCATCCGTTCCTCCTTGAATAATTCTTCCGCCCGCAGTTTGCAAGCTTGTCCTGCCAGCCTCCGCAATTCGGGATTTTGCGCCCATAGTTCTACCGTTTCAGCTAACTCTTGCGCTGTCTTTTGTGCGTCAATTTTCGGATCGGCGATCAACTTTCCTGTCTCTCCCAACTCTTCGGGAATACCGCTGACTGCTGTGGCAATTACGGGCAATTCTTTCGCCATTGCTTCCATTACTGCTAGCGGCATTCCTTCAGCTTCGGAAGATAAGATAAAGATATCGCTAGCGTCCAACCAATCGGCAATATCCCACCGTTGTCCTAAGAATTTAACCTGTTCGGTGACTCCCAATTCGCTGACAGTTGCTCTCAATTCCGGTTCCATGTTATCGTGAGTGGCAGAACCGGGGCCGGCCCAAACGAAGTATAGCTGCGACCAAATAGGACGATTTTTCAATTGGGCGATCGCCTGCAATTGATACTGATATCCTTTAATTGGAGTCAGTCTCGCCGCCGTGAAACAAACGATAGCATCTTCAGGGATGCCTTGTTCTGCACGCAAGCGTTGGCGGGTTGAAAGGTTTGGCGGTTCAAAATAACTGTTCGGGCGGCCGTAATAGATGACTTTTCCCCGTTCCAGAGGCACTTTAAACAAACTCTTAAACAAGTTTAAATTCTCGTGAGAAACAGCGATGACTGCTTTGGCTAAATCGTACTGATAGGAGACAGCATCGAAATAGGGAATCTGATCGCCGCGGTTGAAAGTTTGATAAGTGCGATCGATATAACCGAGAGTAATTATGTAAGGAATGTGTTGTTTGATCGCAACTTGTTTTGCAGCAAAGTTTGCCATCGGCCACCCATCGCTAAATACAATTAAATCCGGTTTAGCTTGCGCGTAAATTTGTTCCGCATCCCTACAATTGTAAGCAATTCGCAAAAACTCTTTCATCGTGTCGAACTCCAGCCAAATATGCTCTATCCCTAGCTGCTGCTGTTCGGTAATTAAAGGATTAGAAGTTCTAGTTTGCACGCTAGTAACTCGGTAGCCGTCGGCTGCTAATTTGCAAAGCAGCGAGTGGTTGAACTGCGCTAAACCGCCGATTCCGTGGTCTTCTGCATACACTAATACGTGCCCTGCAAGCTGGCGGTAAATTGAGCTAGGTGCTGACTTAAATTGATAAGTATTGTTGGCAGCTTCTACTACTATATCTTGCCATTCTGGCAACTTAGTTAAGGCATAAGCATCAAAGTTACTGCCATATTCTTCGGAAGCAACTCTAAAGTTTTCCAACCATTTAAAAACAGTTTCTGTGCCAGTAAAAGGAGTGTAATACAGAGATTTTTGCAGGCATTCGACCATCTCTGCCACATATCCATCGCGGTACATCCGCCACGCGATCCAGACTAGACACTTGTAACGTTCTGCCTTTTTTAGTTGGCGTATGCGATCGGGCAAATCGGGTCTGGCGAAGAATTGTTCCATCACCGTTTCCATACTTTTCATTACTTTTTGCCCGCCAGACATCAGATTTTTATCGTGCTGCCGGTAGCAGGTTAATATCTCTTTCAGCCAAACACATTTGCAGCCTTTCAAACCCAAACGCAAAGCAAAATCTAAATCTTCTGTTGGCGGAAACCGAGGATCGAAACCTCCCAGACTTTCCCACCACTCGCGCCGCAACATCATCGCGCTGGGACGCACATTTTTGTACACCACAAAGGTTTCTAAATCTAATTTTGGTGCGACTTGCCAAGGCATGGCTGCACAGATATCTTTTCCGGTTTCATCTACCATCAACCAGCCGTTTTGTACCATCCCTAAAGAGGGATCGGCTTCAAAAAAAGCAATTTGTTTGGCGAGTTTTTCTGGAAGAAAGAAGTCGTCGGCATCCAGAAAAGCTAAGAATTCGCCTTTGGCTAATTCGCAAGCGCGATTGCGAGCTTTTGCTGCTCCTTGATTTTCCTGATAGACGTACTGAATTACATCGCGGTAAGCATCTAAAACTCGGCTAGTGCCGTCTGTAGAACCGTCGTCTACGACAATAATTTCCCAGTCTTGGTAAGTTTGATCGATCGCACTTTCGACGGCTCTACTAATGTAGCGCTCGCAGTTGTAAGCCGGGATAATGATGCTGACTCGCGGTGTTTTTGATGGAAGTATGTTAGTCATTAATTTTTTCCATTGTGATAAATTTCTTAATACTTGAAAATCGATTGTACGTCCGTAAGCTTTAGCAATAGCAGCCAGACGTTTGAGCCAATCTGTGACTGTTTCTTTCGCAGAATAAGAACTGTAAGGGAGAGATTTTTGGTAAAATTCAACCGCCTCAACTGGATAGTTACTATAGTACAATTGCCACGCCATCCACGTCAATGCTTCGTAGAAAGCGGGATTTTCTAACTCGCGGATGTGCTGTGGCAAATCGGGAAGCTGGAAAAATTGCTGTTTTAAGGTGATAAAAAGATTTGCTTGTTTTAGGGCTTTTTTTATTGAGACATTTTGGTCGTGCTGGCGGTAGGATACTGTCACTTGAGGTAGCCAAGCTGCTTCGCAACCCAACATTGCTAAACGCAAAACTAAATCTGAATCGTCTACTGAATCAAACTCTGAATTAAACCCGCCTGCAAGTTCCAGCCACTGGCGCGAAAACATCATAGCGCTAGGAAGTACGGGCATTTGTACTATCCAAGTTTCTAAGTCTAATTTGGGGAAATACAGCCAAGGTGTTATGTCCGAAATAGTCTCGCCTTGGTTGTTAACTAAGCGCCAACCGCTGTTAACAATTCCTAATGATGGTTGCTGCTGAAATAGTGCTATTTGTGCTGCTAATTTATCGGGAAAAAAGAAGTCATCTTGATCTAAAAAAGCAATGAATTTGCCTTTTGCTTCCTGAATTCCTCGGTTGCGGGCGGCTGCTACTCCTCGATTTTCTTGATGTACATAGCGAATTGTGTCAAAATAAGGCTGTAATACTTGATGTGTCTCATCCGTCGAGCCGTCGTCTACAATGATAATTTCGTAGTCTGTAAAGGTTTGACCTAGCACGCTTTCTACGGCTTGCACAATGTAGCGATCGCCGTTGTATGCTGGTATAATTACGCTGACTTGCGGTGCGTGAGTCGCTGCTGACATTGTTTGCCTCGCTGTTAACTTGTTGCTATCTTAGTTTAATCTAAATTGGTTTTTCCTCAAATTGTGTGCAAATCTATGGAAAATTTGTTAGCGCAGCCCGCCCCTACGGGGGCTGCGCCAACGAAGAGGATCGCACAAATCTCGTGAAGGTTATCGAGTGTTTACAGGTAATCAGATGTCTGTGGGTTAGTTGAAAATTAGACAGGTTTTGCCCTAGAATTATCTAAGCAATTATTACTAAATAGGAACTCCACAAGTGAATTCAGAAACAGCAGCGGTTGATTTACAGAAACAGGCAGAATTATATTTAGCTGCTGGAAAATTGGATGAGGCGATCGCCCTTGGCAGCGAATTCTTCGCATCGCAACCCAATTCTGCCGAAACTTGCAAAACCTTGGGAAAGGCGCTGCAAGCCCAGGGTAAGCTAGAAGACGCGCGCTATTGGTACAAAGTGGCGATCGCCCTGCAACCCGATTTTGCCGAAGCTTTTGCCAACCTCGGCACAGTCTGCGCTACTTTAGAACAGTGGCAAGAGGCGATCGCCTGTTACCAAAAAGCGATCGCCCTGCAACCCGATTTTGCCGGATTTTACCGCAATTTGAGCCGGATATTTACCCAAGTCGGTCAAGCTGAAGAAGCGACAGATTGCTGGTATCAAGCAATGATGGTGGAACAGAGCGAAATACCCGAAGAATATCTCGATTTGGGTAATACTTTGCTAGCTCAAAACAAGCCAGAAAAAGCCCTAGTTTGTTACCACCGCACAATTTATTTAAATCCAAGTTTTTGCGAAGCCTATTGCCAAATAGCCGAAGCTGCGAGCGAGCTAAAACAGTGGGATGAAGCGATTGTCAACTACCGCAAAGCTATTAAACTTCAGCCGGATATCTCTGAGTTTCACTACAAATTAGGCAATGTTTTGCAAGCCGCAGAACTCTGGCGCGAAGCAGAGAAAGCTTACCGCGAAAGTATTGAGTTGAATCCAAATTCTTTTTGGTCTTACTCCAATTTAGGTAGCGTTCTACTGAAGCTAGAGAAATGGGAAGAAGCCATTGTTATTTACCGCACTGCTGTGGAAATTAATCCGGATTTTTCTTGGTCTTACTACAGCATCGGTGAAGCTTGCAGCAAATTAGAAAAATGGTGGGATTCAGTCATAGCCTACCAGCGTGCTGTTGACTTAGACCCCAATTCTTCTGGTTGTTGTCACAAGTTAGGAGATGCGCTTTTGCAAGTCGAAAAATGGTCTGAAGCTGCAACAGCTTACCAGCAGGCGATCGCCCTTAATGCAGAATTCTTTTGGTCTCATTATAACTTAGCTTTAGCCTTAGTTAAAGTCCAGGATTGGTCAGCAGCAACCTTCGCCTACCAACGGGCGATCGCACTCAACCCCAACTTTTCTTGGACTTACCACAATTTAGGAGAAGCGCTGTTAAAAACCGAGCACTGGAAAGCAGCCTCCATCGCCTACAAGCGCGCTATTGAACTCAACCCAAATCTTTCTTGGTCTTATTACAATTTAGGCGATGCTTTCACTGAGATGCACGAGTGGAACGAGGCTGTTTCTGCTTACCTTTGCGCGCTGCAAATCGAGCCTGCTCTCCCGAATATTTACACCAAGTTAGGCGATGCTCTAATTAAAAAAACTCCGGCAAATTCAGACGCAGCAACCAGCTACTACCATCACGAATTGCAGCCGCTGTGTGCTCCTGAATTTTACAGCGAAATAGCCCAAAAGTTTGCCGAGAGCGATCGGCTTGACGAAGCCACAGTTTTGTACTTAATGGCATTAGAAATCCGAGCAGAAGATCCAGTAATATCCGCGAAATTGGCGGAAGTTTTGGAAAAAAAGCACTCTTCGGGCGATCGTAGTATATTATCAGAGTTGGCAACTGACGATATTCGCGATCGCTACATTGCCCGAGTCGTCAAAGATCGCACTTTTGCAGAAGTCGGCGGCTTGTGGGGAAATGTCAACGAAAAAGTATCTGTAGCTAGCAAATACGGTGCAGTTTCTCTGACAATGATTGATGTCACCCCCGCCTCAGCCAAATTTTGGCAAGATTTTCGCGATCGCATGGCAAGTTTAAATATTGCTAATTATAATTGTATCAGTCGAGATATAACTCAGATTCAGCTTGCAGAAATTGGCCAGCCTTACGATGTAGTTCACTGTGCAGGAGTTTTGTACCACCACCCCCACCCTTTACAAATTTTAATTGGCTTGCGTCAAATAACTGGGAAGCATTTAATCTTAACTTCAGCGATTACCCAAGAAGTTATAGAAAACGAGCGGGGACGATATGAAATTGCAGCTTCTGGGGTAATCTTTATTCCCGCTTTGGGCGAAGCAGAACGAGCTATTTTAAAAGCTTACTGGCAGCAGTACACCTACGGCACACCAATCTTTGGATTAATTGAGAAAGCAGTTTTTGACATCAACGACTTTGGCCCGTGGTGGTGGCTACCTACAGCTTCTGCTTTAGAAGCTATGTGCAAAGTAGCTGGATTTAAGGTTTTAGATAAAGGATTGACTTGGCATAATAATGCTTTGACTCTACTGCTGGGAGTGTGAGAAATGGCAACTTCAAAATATTAAAACTAGACTGAATAAATCGGAAAATAACCAATGAGCAATCAGCAACCCGAGACGGTGTTAGGCAATATTTTAGTAGTAGACGATACGCCAGAAAACCTGCGTCTGTTGTCTACGATATTGACTCATCGCGGGTACGCGCCCCGCTGCGTGATTAATGGGCAAATGGCTTTGAGAGCCTGCAATTCTAATCCGCCAGATTTGATTTTACTCGACATTATGATGCCGGAAATGAACGGCTACGAAGTTTGTCAGCACCTGAAATCCGAACCAAAAACTCGCGAAATTCCGGTAATTTTTATCAGCGCTAAAGATGAAGTGTTTGACAAAGTAAACGCCTTTGCTGTGGGAGGAGTTGACTACATCAGCAAGCCGTTTCAGTTTGAAGAAGTGCTCGCACGCATCGAAAGTCACCTCACCCTGCGGAATTTACAAAAGCAGCTAAAAGAACAAAATGTGCTGCTTCAAGAAGAAATCAGCAGCCGCTTAGCCGTTGAAAAAACCCTTTATGAAAAAAACCAAATCCTGCAACAAGAAATTAGCCACCGCCGCGCCGTTGAAAAAACTTTGCAAGAGCAAAATTTGCTCCTCCAACAAGAGATATCAAACCGCCAACGTGCCGAATCTGCTCTGTTGAAATCTAATCAAGAATTGGCGCGTTCAAATGCGGAACTCGAACAATTTGCTTATGTGGCTTCTCACGACTTGCAAGCGCCTTTAGCAACAATTGCCAGCTACGCTCAACTTTTAGAAAAACGCTACAAAGACCAACTCGACAGCCAAGCTAGTAAGTTTATCGGCAATATCGTTCATGGCTGTACGAGAATGCAGACTTTAATTGACGATTTGCTCGAATATTCGCGAGTTGGTCGGAGTCAGAAACCTTTTCAAATTATAGATTGCAATCACGCAATTCAGCAAGCAATCGCTAACCTGCAAGGTGCTATCCATGACAATCAAGCAGTTGTTTCTTACAGCGAATTGCCAGCGGTAATGGGGGATATTTCTCAGATAGTACAGCTTTTTCAAAATTTAGTTGGCAATGCGCTCAAATATCGCCTGGATGCACCACCTACGGTTTATATTACTGCTTACAAACAGGAAAACAACTGGTTATTTTCTGTCTCTGATAATGGAATTGGGATTGCTTTGCAGCATCAAGAACGGATCTTTCAAATTTTCCAACGCTTGCACACTCAAAGAGAATATTCTGGGACAGGTATTGGTTTAGCAATTTGTCAAAAGATTGTGGAACGTCACGGCGGATGTATTTGGGTGGAGTCGCAACCAGGTCAAGGTTCAACTTTTCACTTTACTCTCGCTGATTAATCGAGACATCGTTTCGGAATAGGATAGAAGCAATAAGGCAAGGGAATCTTAATTCAATCCTCTATTTTAAGCCAGAAGCAAGAAGATATAAGGTATAAGTTAAATTGCAAGTTATAATTCACATCTTGCACCAATGTCAATTGGGGATTTTTCGTGGGGTGGGGGCGGGTTTATTTAACCTGTCTGCAAGCTTCAAAGCCCAGGAGCGAACCCGCCCCTACAGCATTATTGATAATGGTGCAATATCTTAGTTAGAATAAAAATGTTTCACGTTGACAGCGGCGTTGGTTAGTGATATAGTTTTATATCTTAAACAAAATTTTTGTAGCGATCGCCCTCACCGCAATCTAACCGCCGATGTCTGTGTAGGTGCAAATCAATAACCGCCAGGGAAATTCAAGTTGGCTTGAAAAAAAGTTTTGATTAATAATTATTAATTATGAAAGCAGTTTTTAGTTTAGCTGTGCCTCCTACCTGCTTTAAAGTTCTGTTAGTAGAAGACAACCCTCAAGAAGCTGAGCTGATTGAAGATTTGTTGTCACAAATTAGTGGCAAGCAGCGTATATTGCTGACGAAAGTTGAGCGCCTCAGCGAAGCGCAGGAGCGATTGCATCAAGAAACTTTTGATATCATTTTATTAGACCTTTCACTCCCAGACAGTCGGGGAATAGAGACGGTGGCTCGGGTACAAGAGTACGGGGTAAATGTGCCGATCGTAGTTTTGACGGCCCAAAACGACGAAGAGCAAGCTCTGCGGTTGATTTCGGCTGGCGTACAGGATTATTTAGTCAAAAGAAAAATCGACGGCGAACTGTTAATTCGATCGCTCCGTTACGCCATCGAACGCCAGCACAGCCAAGATGCTTTGCGAAAAAGCGAAGAAAAATATCGCTCGGTGGTGGAAAATTCCCTGATCGGAATTGCCATTGTCGCTCCAATTATTGACCCCGCAAGCCCTGAAATTTGCAACTGGATAGAAGTTAACGATGCCCTGTGCAATTTGCTCTTATACGAGCGCGACGAACTCGTACAAAAGAATTTGCTGGAGTTGACTCATCCAGAAGATTTTGAGGCCTCTACAGAAAAAATGTCTCAGATTTTCGCAGGTACAATCGACGGTTACATCTCAGATCAAAGGTGGTTCAGAAAAGACGGCGAAATAGTTTACACGCGAGTTTCGCTGCGCTGCATCCGCGGCCGGGATGGGTCGATCGACCGGATGATTAAAGTAGTGTTGGACGTGAGCGATCGCTACCGCTACGAAGCGCAACTGAAAGCGTCTGAAGAATTTTTAAACCACACTATAAATGCTACGCCAGACCCAATTTTTGTTAAAGACGAGCAGCACCGCTGGATGATCTTAAATGATGCTTTTTGTCAGTTGTTGGGCAAATCGCGGCAAGAACTGCTCGGCAAATCAGATTATGATTTTTTCCCAAAATCAGAAGCTGCTGTTTTTTGGACAAAAGATGAAGAAGTATTGACAAACAATATCTGCTTGGAAACCGAAGAAAATTTTACAGATACCGCCGGGAAAGAACACATCATTTCTACCAAAAAAAGCGTATTTAAAAGAGCAGATGGCAGTAAAGTAATAGTAGGGACAATTAGAGATTTTACTGAATATAGAAGGCAACAAAGAGCCTTGGAACAAAGCGAAGCTCGATTTCAACAATTGGTAGCTAACCTGCCAGGAGCAATTTATCAATTCCGAAGGTCAGCAACTGGAAAAAGGTGTTTTCCCTACGTCTCTTCAGGCAGCCACCAACTCTACGAATTAGAAGCCGAAGCAATAGAGCAAAATGCGGAACTGATTTTCACAGGAATTCACGCAGACGATATCTTAAATTTAGAAGCATCGATCGAAGTTTCCGCCACTACCCTGGAACCTTGGCAGCAGCAGTGGCGGCAAACTATGGCATCGGGAAAAGTTAAGTGGCTGCAAGGAGCGGCGAGACCAGAAAAGCTGAATAATCAGAGTGAATCTGGCAGCGAAGGCGATATTCTCTGGGATGGTTTAGTGATGGATATCACTGAGTTGAAGCAGGCACAAACAGAGCGCGATCGCTTTTTTACGATTTCCTTAGACTTGCTTTGTATTGTCGGTTTCGACGGTTATTTTAAACGTTTAAACCCAGCTTGGTCAACTGCTCTGGGCTACAGCAGCGCCGAACTTTTTGCCAAGCCGATCGTCGATTTTGTGCATCCAGACGATCGAGCAGCCACCGCAGCCGAAGTCAAAAAATTAATCGCCGGTACGTCTAGTATCTGCTTTGAAAACCGCTATATTTGCAAAGATGGTTCTTACAAATGCCTGCTGTGGTCAGCATCGCCATTTAGCGAAGAAGGTTTAATCTACTCAGTCGGTCACGACATTACCGATCGCAAACAAGCAGAATCTAAACTCCAGCAACAAGCAGTGGCAATGGCCGCTGCTTATGACGGCATCGCCATTTTTAACGATCGTAAAGAATGTATTTATTCAAACGACGCTTATCTCAAAATGTACGGTTTTGCTAGCACTAATGAACTGTATGAGAATAAATGGGAAATGCTCTACAGCCAAGCATATATTCAATATGCTGAACAACAAATAATGCCCATACTCCAGCAAAAAGGATACTGCAATATAGAAGGAATCGGTCAGCGCGGCGACGGTACTAAGTTCTCTCAAGAATTGTCGCTGACAATGCTGGATGACGGAGAGATAATTTCGATCGTCCGCGATATCACTAAAAGAAAACAAGCAGAATCAGCACTGCAATCGAGCCAGCGTCGCTATCAAACATTGGCAGAAGCATCGCCGGTTTGTATATTTCATAGCGATGCGTTTGGCAATTGCCTTTTTATCAATCAGCGGTGGAGCGAAATCACGGGATTAAACGCAGAATTAGCAGCAGAAACTGGTTGGATGAATGCTATACATCCCGATGATGCGGAGCGGGTAAAAAATGAATGGTATCGGGCAATTATTGAGAAAATTCCGTTTAAATCAGAATACCGCTTTTTGCGTGCAGACGATCGCGTAATTTGGGCGATCGGTCAAGCAGTAGCGGAAATTGGAGATGCTGGCGAAATTAAAGGCTATATCGGCACTATTACCGATATTACCGATCGCAAACAGGCAGAATTAGACCTACTGCGGGTGACTCAAGCCGTAGAAAGCACCAGTGATGCGATCGGCATTGCTGACTTGACAGGGCGATCGATCTACCACAATCAAGCCTTTATCCAGCGGTATGGCTACACAGCAGCAGAACTCAACACAGCAGGCGGAGCAAGCGCAATTTACCCACAAAATCAAGTGCTGCTAGAAATGTTTAAAACGATCCGTAAAGGTAAATCTTGGCAAGGCGAACTCAAAATCAAAACTAAAAGCAACGAACTGGTAACAACCCTATTTCGCGCCGACTGTATCAAAGATGAAACTGGCAATTTAATCGGGTTAGTGGGAGTAATTACCGACATCACCGATCGCAAACAAGCCGAGATGGCACTGCTGCACCAATTAAGGCGAGAACGGCTGGTAGTTTCCATGCTCGATCGCATTCGCTCCTCCCTCAATTTAGAAGAAATCCTGACAACTGCTGTCGAACAAGTGCGACAATTTTTGCAAACAGACCGCACAGTTATTTACCGCTTTAATCCCGACTGGAGCGGCTTAGTAGTTGTGGAATCCGTGGCAAAAAATCGAATTTCTGTCCGAGATTTTAACAATTTCGATCCTTGTTTTAAAGAGGAATTTGTTGCTACTTACCAGCAAGGCTGTATTCGAGCTATGGAAAATATTTACCGTGAAGAACTGAGCGAATGCCACATTAAATTTCTCGAACAATTTGAAGTGAAAGCTAACTTAGTAGTGCCGATTTTAAAAGCACGAAACAGCATTTCTCACACCGAACCGACCGCAGAAAGTCAGCTCTGGGGACTGCTGATCGCCCACGATTGCAGTGGCCCCCGTTCCTGGGATTCCTCAGAAATAGAATCCCTCAGACAATTGTGCGTGCAATTGGCGATCGCGATCCAGCAATCGACGCTATTTCAACAAGCACAAGCCGAAATTGCCGATCGCAAACTAGCAGAATCCGCCCTCCAACAAGCCGTATTAGCCGCCGAAACCGCCAACCGCGCCAAAAGCGAATTTCTCGCCAACATGAGCCACGAACTCCGCACGCCTTTAAACGGCGTTTTAGGTTACGCTCAAATCATCAAAACAGACAAAGACTTAAGTCCAGATCACCAAGAAAGTCTTAGCAACATTCAACAATGCGGTGAACATTTGCTGATGTTAATCGACGATGTTTTAGACCTTTCCAAAATCGAAGCTAGAAAAATGGATCTCTACCCGGAAGAGTTAAATTTTCTAAATTTCACGAAAAACATTGCCGACCTCTTTCAGATGCGAGCCGATCAAAAAGGAATTTCCTTCAATTACGAACAAGTATCTCCCTTGCCGAGCTCCGTCCATGTCGATCAAAAAAGATTGCGCCAAATTCTGATAAATTTACTCAGCAATGCCGTAAAATTTACGCTTGGCGGCGGAGTAACTTTCAAAGTCGGCTATGTCGGTGCAGGGGCATGGAATCGAGGCCAAGGAGACAAGCATGAATTCTCGACTTTGAGTTCGGAACTAAAACAAAATTATCTGCGCTTCGCCCACAATGCGATCGCAGCCAAACACGCTTTAAAAATCCGCTTTCAAATCGAGGATACTGGTACTGGAATAGAGCAAAGCAAGTTAGAAGAAATATTTTTGCCATTCCACCAAGTAGGAGGCAATAGATTTGTTGAAGGTACTGGTCTCGGACTCTCAATTAGCCAGAGATTGGCGAAACTAATGGACAGCGAAATTCGTGTAACGAGCACTTTTGGAAAAGGTAGCACTTTCTGGATAGATTTAGAAGTGCCTGCAACTAAACAATACTTAGAAGTGTCTCCTTTGCGGGAAAAACGCAGGCTTGTCGGTTTTGTCGGCAACAAGCGGAAAGTGCTAATCGTGGACGACAATCAACTAAATCGCGATTTGTTGTGCAGGCTGCTGGGACGTTTGGGATTTGAAATTGCCGAAGCACAAAACGGTCAAGAATGCCTGTACCAAGCAGTTGAATTTCAACCGGATGTGATTTTAATGGACTTGCGGATGCCTGTGATGGATGGCTTAGAAACTGCAAGGAGACTGCGGAAGTTGCCAGAATTAAAAGATGTGGTGTTAATAGCTCTGTCAGCTAGCGTTTTTGAGTCTACGCAGCAAGAGAGCATCCTCGCAGGGTGCAATGATTTTCTTCCGAAGCCGATCGAAGCAAATCACTTTTTGGAACAGTTGCGCGTGCATCTGGGACTAGAATGGATTTACGAGGAATCTCCCGAAAGCAAAAACCATACACCTCCGAGTTTGTCACCAGCATCTGATTTTCCGGCTTATTCTTCTCTGTTACCTGCGGCTGCTGAGTCGGTAACAAAACTTTTGAGACTCGCGGCTATGGGGGACATTGAAGAAATTTTTGAGGAGAGTGCTAAGCTGGAAATTTTAGAGCCAAAATTAGTGCCGTTTGTTGCGAAATTGTGCCAACTTGCTAAGGGATTTCAGCTTAAACAAATTCGGAATATTTTAAAACAATATATCGATGGTCAGTAGTTATTGGTAATTGGTAATTGGTAATTGGTTATTTGTTGACGGTTAACAGTTAACAGTTAACAGTTAACAGTCAACAATGCCCAATTCAGAATTCAGAATTTACATCTTTTGAGTGCACCATCGAGGGAAGCATCAAAATTATAGCCCCGTTCAACTGTAGGAAAATGTCCGGCTGGGGGTTTGGTAAAGTTTGGTTCTTTTCCGAGTTTGTAATCCATGCGTTTGATTTGCGGATTGTAAGTCCATTCGATCGCCCATTCGCCCGATCGACTTTGCCATCCCACCTCATCGTACATTTTGCGGTAGTCGCCCAGGGCTTTGAGGACGCCTTGCTGAGCCGTAAAGCCAAATAAGCTGTTGCTAGCAGTGCTCCACAGTCGATCGACCGTTTGCAAATCTTTACAAGAGAGCAAGTCCATTTCTTCTTTAGGAATCAAGCCTGTCGATCGGGCTTTTGGGCCAGCCGCCTCTAGCAAACGTTCGTAAGTTTCTCGATCGGCGGCTCTCCAGTTTTTCTGTAGCAAACTATCGCGGAGTTTCCGGTAGTCTACACTGCGATCGCTCTCTAGCGGAACTTGATTTAATTGTTGCGCCACATCGCTCGATTGCTCAGGTATTTCTGCACTTGGGGCACTGGAGGAAGAAACCGGTGCTACAGAAGCTGCTGGGCCATTCGACTGCATTCTCATACCCAGCCAAATCACGGCTCCAGCCAGACTAAATAGCCCCAAAACGACGAGGAAAGTCAGAATCAAAGCTGGTTGATTATTCTTTTTCATAGTTGTTTGTATTGTCGGGGGTATGCAATTCTGTTGTTTCAATCTAACAGCCAACCAAATAAATCTCCTACTGTCAGTTGCAATTCCCTAGCAAAAGATGGCACGGGCAATAACTGTTCCGGTTCGTCAAACACCTCTGTTGATTGATTCGGCCGATATACAAAAACCGATCGCTCTTCTGGATCGATCAACCAACCCATTTGAGTTCCGTGTTTGAGACAATGTAAGATATTTTTAGTAACTTTAGTGTGGCTTGGGCTGGGAGAGAGGATTTCAATTGTCCAATCCGGGGCGATCGCAAACACATTTGCCACACCGCCATTTTCTTTACGGGGAATGCGCTCCCAAGTGAATACACTCACGTCGGGAACGATCGCTCGATCGCCAAAAACGCACCGTAGTTCTGGAAATGCTCGCGCCACCTTTTGAGATTTGAGAGCAGCATTAGCAGCGCTTGTCAACTCGCCTTGAATGACACTATGTTCTCCTTGAGGCATGGGTTTTTGAATGATTTTACCGTCAATGTACTCGCTGGCTGGTTTGGTTTCTGACAACTTCAGAAACTCTTCGAGTGTCAAAGATTTTGGCAGGGTTTGTACCATCCGATTTTACCTCTAAAATAGGAGTTTCACCTGTTATTTTACCAAAAAGTGCCAGACTCGTGCGATCGTCGCTCCACTTACTTCAACATCCGGCTATACCACCTTGCATCCTGCGGCTAATCTTGCTTCTATATATTCAGAGACAGTTTTTTGAGAGATTTGGGATTGAAAATACTTTGCCTCAGTAACGGCCACGGAGAAGACGCGATCGCCCTTCGCATCTTGCAGGAACTACAACAGCACCCGCATCCCCCAGAATTAGCCGTATTTCCGCTAGTGGGCGAAGGACAAGCTTTCGCTCAACTGCAAAACGCCCCCATCATCGGCCCGGTGCAGCGGATGCCTTCTGGCGGATTTATTTACATGGACAGAAGAGAATTTTTGCGCGATGTCAAAGGCGGCCTGTTTCAGTTGACCCTAGCTCAGTTTAAAGCCATCCGCGCTTGGGTGCGATCGCAAAAACAATCTGGGAATCAAGACGGCGTTATTTTAGCCTGCGGGGATATTGTCCCGCTGCTGTTTGCTTGGCTCAGTGGCGCGCCCTATGCTTTTGTGGGTACGGCCAAGTCGGAGTATTATTTGCGGGACGAAAACGGGCCTCTGGCTCGCAAATCGCGGGGCATTAGTTTGGAGAGTTTGTTCGGTTCGGTTTATTTGCCTTGGGAGCGCTGGTTGATGACTAGAAAACGCTGTCGGGCCGTTTTTGTCAGGGATGCGCTCACCGCCGAGACTTTAGAAAAGCTGCGAATTCCGGCTTGCAATCTCGGAAATCCGATGATGGACGGACTCGCACCGGAAAACCCAGCCAGTTTTTACGGCCCTGACGCAGAGTTTCGGGAAATGCAGCGATCGCTCGTCATCACCCTACTGCCCGGTTCTAGAGCGCCGGAAGCCTATGCTAATTGGCTGCTAATAGTAGAGGCTGTTGCCGGAATTTTATCGCTGTTTGCCGATCGTAAATTGTTATTTTTCGGAGCCATTTCCAGAGAATTAAACTTAGAAGCTTTGCGACAAAGTTTAGAATTTTTCGGCTGGCGACAAGACGGCGAAACTAGGACACAACGGCGAGAAGGAAGTATTTTGCGACCTCCTATTTCTAGCGCTCAAGAAATTCAGAAAGAATCTCCTAATTTGCTATTGCCCTTGACATTTGTGCAGAGAAACGCCACGATGATTTTGACTCAGCAAAGTTTTAACGATTGTTTGTACGAAGCCGATTTAGCAATAGCAATGGCCGGAACCGCGACAGAACAATTTGTCGGTCTAGGCAAACCGGCGATCGCCATTCCCGGAAACGGCCCGCAATTTACTTACGCTTTTGCAGAAGCTCAAAGTCGCCTGTTAGGCCCATCATTAATTTTAGTCAAACATCCCGCCGAAGTTGCCAGCGCCATCCAATCTTTGTTGCGAGACCCGGACAGGTTGCAGCTAATCACTGAAAACGGCCTGCGCCGCATGGGAGAAAGCGGTGCAGCAGCCAGAATTGCCGAGTGTTTAATGCAGCGGTTCGGGGGTGAATCCAGCAATGCTCAAGTGCCGATCGTACCCTAGAGACACAACCTTAGTTAGGTTTCTACCGAATATCTTTAATTGTACTTTATTTGAAAAAATATCGTTCGCTAACTACTAGCTTCCGTTGTTTGTAGTGAGGACTTTAGTCCTATAATTATGATATCAATTCCGGCTGCGCCGGAATGATACAGAGGAGACGGCAGTGCCGTGTCCCTACGCCCGATTAATTGTAGGGACACGGCACTGCCATCTCCTAATTTCAGCTACTTACTAATAATTCCGATGCTACCGGATTTGTAATGAGGACTTCAGTCCTCATTACAAACCCCAAAAACATAATTCCCCGTTTTTTCCGAAAATTTAACCCAGAAATCAGCTTAAGAAATTTTAAAATCCGACTTCACCAAAACGGACGGTTCTCGCTGCACCGGCAGCACATCTAAAGTATCCATTTGCGCGCAATATTTTAAATCTTCAATAACACCCAAACCGAGGAGGCGCTGGCCGTGACTGGCCCGTTCCAACAATTCATGCAGCCGATCTTGCCAGTGCAAATAAAGAGCAATAGCCGCATATACTTCATCGTTACCAGCAAACTCGATCGCCGGAATACCGCTTTCTGCTAGCAGGCTTTCTGCTAGCAGGCTTTGGGCGATCGCCCCAGCGCAAACCGTATCTTCCAACGAATAACTCCCTTCCCAACCAGAACCCACAATCCAAATAGTTTCCGGCTTTTCCTTTAACAGAAACTGTACCACAGATTTGCGATTAATCAAAGCCGCCGTTAACACAATTGCAGCAGATTGGACTCGTTCCAGAGCCCGAGTACCGTTAGTTGTGCTAATAAAAATTCGCTTCCCACCCACCTTTTCTGGCGTGCAGTCCAGCGGGGAATTTCCCATCTCGAATCCGTCAACTTTGCCGCCACCGCGCTCTCCGGCGCGAATCCGCTTGTCTGCGGGCCATTTTTCGCTCTCGACCATCAGCTTATCTAAGTTGCTGAAAACTTGGACAGCTTCCGCCCCATTATTTAGGGCTGTCGCCATTGTCGTAGTCGCCCGCAGCACATCAACTGCGATCGCACAAGCCGGCATTTTGTCGGCTGGCGTAAGTTCCGGGGTATGGTAAATAAAAAGCTTCACTTTTGGGCAACCTACTATAAATCCTCATCAGCAATAATAATAGAATTTGTACCCGCTCGCGTAGTCGAAGGGCTTTCTTGCTTCTTGCTTCTTTCTTGCTTCTTCCTTCTTCCTTCACCGAATAGCCGGGGTTTGAAGCCCTTACTCAGGTCGGCAGATTATGATAAGAACGGAGTTTAAATCTCCGTTCTTATCACTTCGCTGTCAACTGTCAACTGTCAACTGTCAACTGTTTAACGATATGTCAAAACAGATCGATTCAAATCCCGCCCGCGCCGCCATTGCCGCACCTCTCGGACTTCTGGCCGGTTTTACCTATCCCGTCCGTGCTTTCTCGCTGCTTTGGCAAACTCCCAAGCTGTGGAGTTATGTATTAGTTCCCGTGGTGCTAAATTTTATAATTGGTATCGGTCTTTATTTAAGCTTGCTATTTCCCAGTTTGGCAGGCATAGATGTTTTGGTTGCCGATTTGTCCGTCCGATTTAATGCTTTAATTGCCAGTTTTCCCCCTTGGCTGAGCTTTTTGGCCGTGTTGACAGTCGCTTTCGGCTGGCTGCTGCGCGTACTTCTTGTGTCAGGACTTTTGCTGATTATCGGATTTTTGTTAGTGCAGTTTGGCGTGATTTTAGGTTCGCCCTGGTACGGCAAACTTTCCGAACAATTGGAACTCCTGCGAAACGGTCAATTGCCCGCAGAAGCACCGATGAATTTGGCGAGCAGTTTGCGGGATATTCAAAGGGCGATCGCCTTTGAACTGCGAAAACTGCAAATTTTGTTGAGCGTCGGGATACCGCTGCTGCTGCTGAATTTTGTCCCGGGCGTCGGTTCTATTCTTAGCAGTTTGGGCGGCGTAGCTTTGGGCGCGACTATTGTGTGTTTGGACTTTTTAGATACACCTTTGGAGAGGCGGAGGCGGCCTTTTAAGGAGAAGTTAGAAATAATTTGGGCGAGTTTTCCGGCTAGCGGGAGTTTTGGTTTGGTTTGCTTGGGTTTGGTGAGCATTCCGCTGTTGAATCTGTTGGCGATTCCGCTGTGCGTGACGGCGGGAACTTTGTTTTTTTGCGATCGCATTTGGCCGGTTCGCTTTGCTCCAGAAGAAACCAAGAGCGATCGAGAAACTAACATGACAAACTAAAAACTAGGCAGATGCTTCTACTTTCTACCGAATCCCTTCTTCCTTCGGCTGATTCTGCGAAGTAGCAATTAGAAACGGGCTTAAAAACAGCCAACTAACGAAGAAAAAGGAGGCGGTAAATAGCTGCACGATATCGATCGCCGACAAATATCCGTCAGATAATAGTGCAATACTTCTATCTGTCAGCCCGAATATCCAAGATAGAATTCCAAACAGCCAAATGCCTTTTTGGAGCATTAGCACAAATGCTGAAACTTCGGAATTTTGCTGATTATTCATTGATTTAGCCCTTGTTTGCGAAGAATCTGATTAACCGGGGCACCCCAAGGGCTTAAGGATTTTTGGTGTCTCCTCGGATTCCCTTTGTTCTCTCTATGTTAAGAAATGTTTCCAAATATTGCAACCGGGCCCGGGAGGTATTCGCGCATCTATCTTAAGAGGTAGTCGGAGCGCTGACAAAGAGTTATATTTGCTACAGTTTGCCAGCGACGCTAGAGGTTTTACGGAGTTTTTGAAGGATAAATTGCTAGACACGGGTAGCGGCGGCACCTATTGGCATCGCGCCTACAAAAGAAAAGTTGTATTATAACGAATGTCAGGAACAATCAGGTCATCGAGGTTGCTAGTTCAATTCCAGCCTCCCCAACCAAACACTGGGGAGTAGCTCAATCGGTAGAGCACGATGATATTAATCTTAAATCCTTGACTTAAATGTGATAGCGTGTAAAATGACCGGTAATAGAAACCCAGTAGTAAGGTCAGAACTACTGGGTTTCGCGCTAATAATTGAATCAATCCGTTAAATTCGTCAGTTTTCGACGCATCAAGACCGATGATTTACTGCATAAATCCTCAATGCGAACAACGCGAAAACTCTGCTGCTGCTCAAAATTGTCTGGCTTGCGGCGCGCCTTTACTAATTGCCGATCGCTACCGCATCCTTAAACCAGTACGATCGCCCAATCCCGCACGCCCCACAGACATCTTTGAAGTCGAAGATTTGGGGACTGGGGAAAACGAATGGGGAACTGTCAAAGTTTTAAAAGTCTTGAAACAAACCCATAATCCTGATTTAGTTCGCTTGTTCCAGCAGGAAGCGCGAGTTTTGATTTGGCTGGCGGGAAGGGGCGGAGTTCCCCAAGTCGAACCAGACGGTTATTTCTCAATTAAACTCGTCCATAATTCCCAGAAGTTGTCTTGTTTGGTGATGGAAAAAATTAATGGCGAAAATTTGACAAAATTCTTAGCTAAAAACCAGTACGTTTCTCAAGAATTAGCTTTTGACTGGCTGCAACAAATGCTTCATATTTTGCAGGAAATCCACAAATATCATTTAGTGCATCGGGATATTAAGCCATCCAATCTGATGCTGGAAGTCGATGGGAAACTGAGATTGATTGACTTTGGGGCCGCAACAGAAGCAGGGATTGAGACAACGCCTGTAGGTTCTGCGGGATACTGTGCGCCGGAACAAATTGCTGGTAAAGCTGAAGTGCGATCCTCTTCGAGGGCTTTCCTTCGGATCGCTTCGCTAACGCTAACGGACTTTTTTGCCCTGGGGCGGACTTTTGTACATTTATTAACGGGTCTACAGCCGATCGACTTTCCGGTCAATCCAAAAACTGGTAAAATAAATTGGAAAAACCAGGCTGTCGATGTTGACGAGTTGTTCGTAAGCTTGATCGACGAATTGATGGAACCGCTACCCGAAAACCGACCTGAAAATACCCAAGTTATTTTAGAAAAACTCAAAAATATAGAGCTTTTAATTACCGGCGCAGAACCGAAGTAATAATCACCGTGATAGTGGCACTAGCAATCAGAGTAAAAGCAAGCTGCACAACCCACTGAGTCGCTTGCTGGTAGTTGGAAAATCGATCGTTGAACTTCTCGACATCAGTCGCTAGGTGGTCAACACGGGTTGATAGATTGTCAACACGGGTTGATAGAGTATCAACACGGGTTAATAGGCTGTCTAATTTTTCGATTACATCTGTCAGTGTTGGTTCGGTGGGTGGTGTGGTAATCATTTCTGGTTTCTCAACTCAAGAATT
Source organism: Cyanobacteria bacterium OTE_58_metabat_593 (assembly GCA_031372825.1). Taxonomy (GTDB): domain Bacteria; phylum Cyanobacteriota; class Cyanobacteriia; order Cyanobacteriales; family Microcoleaceae; genus Microcoleus. The sequence continues at coordinate 42,519 of JANMLZ010000121.1, forward strand.
CTATGATACCAGATCGGAATTGCCGAGCTTAAACAATAGTAAGGTGCGTCCCCATCTACAATCTGCAAATTTCATCGAACATCTCACAGTGACGCACCCTACAAGTTGATACCACACAATATAGTCTTTCGATTACCTGCACAGAACCAAAGTAATAATTCCCACTTCCCAATGCCCAATTCCCAATTCCCAATTCCCAATCAATAAATCTGTTCCAACCTGCGAAAATCCCGCTCAACTTCCGCCCACAAAGCCCGATTGTGAGGGTCAGTTTTCACAGCCTTTTTCAAATAAATTCTCGCCTTATCAACCTGCTTTTCCCCAATCAAATGCCGTCCCCAGCGCTGATAGGCGATCGCCTGCCACTGGCGCACCTCCAAATCTTCGGGAACCCGCTGCGCCAAACCTTCAATCAGGGCGATCGCCCTCGGGAACCTCTGATATTTCAACAACTGTTGCAGCTCAAAATAAGCATCTTTCTTTAACTTTTGTTCCGCCGCCGATAAATCTGCTTTAGATTCAGCTTGTGGCTCTTTTCGAGTCACTTTAGCTACCTTTTGCCCAGGCGGCACAGCCTGATTTGTCGGCTTCGCCACAGGTGCTTTTACCTCCGCCATAACATCGGGCGCAGCAATAGTCAAGAGGAATTTATAAGCCTCAGTAATTGCGATAAACTTATTCTTAGCTTGGTCGTTTCCCGGATTGACATCAGGATGATACTGTCTGGCTAACTGCCGATAAGAAGCCTTAACTTGCGATAAACTCGCACCCGACCTCAGTCCTAACTGTCGGTAATAATCTGCAATATCCATTTAGCATGAATGAGCGTTAATAATACCATTAAATATGGCAGAATCCTTAAATGTAAAGATTCTGCCAAAATTTACTGCTTTCCTAGGTTGTAGTGCGAGGGTTGCCCGCACTACTAAATCGAAAAAATAACTTACGGACGATCTTCGACCACTCTGTCAATCAAGCCGTATTCCTTGGCTTCCTCAGCCGACATGAAGTAGTCGCGATCCATGTCTTTCTCGATTTTCTCGATCGGCTTTCCGGTATTGCTAGCGTAGATACCATTGAGTTGGTGGCGCAGTCGCAGAATCTCTTTCGCCTCAATCTGAATATCTGTTGCTTGTCCCCGCGCGCCCCCAGAAGGTTGGTGAATCATAATTCGCGAGTGAGGCAAAGCTAACCGTTTGCCCTTGGCACCAGCAGCTAGCAGGAAAGAACCCATCGAAGCAGCCAAGCCCACACAAATCGTCACCACGTCCGATTTAATGTGCTGCATGGTATCAAAAATAGCCATGCCTGCCGACACCATTCCGCCTGGGGAATTGATGTACAAAATGATATCCTTACCTGAATCTTCCGAATCGAGATAGAGCATCACAGCGATGATTTGATTGGCAATTTCATCGTCAATGTCTTTGCCCAAAAATATAATCCGTTCCCGGTAAAGGCGATCGTAGATATTAATCCACTGGGTATCATAACCACCCGGCATTTTGTAGGGAACTTTTGGCACACCTATAGGCATAATTCGGAACTCCGTTTAGTTGGTAATTGGGTACTTGTTATTGGTTACTTGTTATTGGTTACTTGTTATTGGTTACTTGTTATTGGTTACTTGTTATTTCTTGGTTTCGATTTTTTGGTGATAATAACCAATAATTTATAACCAATAACTCATGACAAGTAACCAATAACCCTTCGACTACGCTCAGGGCGACGCCAATAACTCATAACCAATAACTCATAACGGAGTTATGCGACGGCCGCAGGAAGGGCTTTCGCCAATTCTTCCGAACTTTCAAGAACGCGATCGATCAAACCGTATTCTTTAGCTTCATAGGGCGTCAGGTACAGCAACCGATCCATATCTTTAGTAATTTTCTCGATCGGCTGACCCGTACAGCTTGCAAAAATATCAAGCATTGTCGCTTTATTTGCCAGCACTTCCTTAGCCCGAATTTGAATGTCACTGGCTTGACCGCGCGTGTAAGCCTTGGGTTGGTGCAACACAATCGAAGCGTGGGGTAAACTAGCCCGAAAGCCCTTTGTACCAGCCGCTAACAGCATCGCAGACATCCCCATTGCCGAACCGAGGCAAATAGTGTGCACGGGCGGCTTAATGTACCTGATCGTGTCGCAGATAGCGAAGGCTTCCGTTTCAAAGCCCACGGGTTCGCCGCTGTAACCAGAAGTGCCTGTGGAGTTGATATAGATTTTGATGGGCTTATCGGGGTCTTCGTACTGCAAGAACAACAATTCAGCGATAATCAGTTCTGTTACCGCAGGTACCAGAGGCATACCCAGATAAACGATCCGCTCCTTCAGCAACAGGGATGGCAAATCGGGAGGCGGCGTCCGAGAGTTGCCTTCCCCGTAGTATTGCGATTGCACAGCTTTAATTGGTGTGTTCATAAACCGAAATGTTGCCTGAACTGATGGAGCTATTCTTAAAGAAATAGTAACGCAATCTTTAGGTATCCCGCATGAAAGTTAGTTTGCTCCCGGTTTTAAACGACCCTAACCTTGATGCCACCGCGCCCTCGACGCAGCGCCAGCTAGCGATTTCGGTGTCTGCGACGGCAAGCTCGATCGACTCCAGCGTCCCCTTAAACCTGTGCCTGATTCTCGATCACAGCGGCTCGATGGGCGGACGCCCCTTGGAAACCGTCAAACAAGCCGCCGGACGTTTGCTCGATCGCCTGAAGCCTGGGGATCGCTTTTGCGCGGTGGCTTTCGACCACAAAGCCAAAGTCCTCGTCCCCAACCAAATTGTCGGAGACCCTGCTAATATTAAACGGCAAATTGAGCAATTGCGTCCGGCCGGCGGCACAGCAATTGATGAGGGCATTAAGTTAGGTATTGAAGAGTTGGGCAAAGGCAAAAAAGAAGCGATATCTCAGGCGTTTCTGCTGACTGACGGCGAAAACGAACACGGCGACAACAACCGCTGTTTGAAGTTGGCTAAACTGGCGGCCGACTACAACATGACTTTAAATTCTCTGGGATTTGGCGATAATTGGAACCAGGATATTTTGGAAAAGATTGCTGATGCCGGCGGCGGTGCTCTGGCTCACATTCAGCGGCCTGAAGATGCGGTTGAGGAGTTTGGCAAGCTGTTTACTCGCATCCAAGGTGTAGGTTTGACTAATGCTTATTTGCTATTTTCGCTGATGCCAAAAGTGCGGTTAGCCGAACTCAAACCGATCGCCCAAGTTGCTCCTGATACGATCGAATTACCGGTGCAGCAAGAAGGCGATCGCTTTATGGTACGTTTGGGAGATTTAATGAAGGATGTAGAGCGAGTAGTTTTGGCTAATATTTATATTGGACAGTTACCCGAAGGTACGCAGGCGATCGGGCAATTGCAAATTCGCTACGACGATCCGAGTGTGGGCGAAGGTTTGCTCTCCGATCCGGTGGCAATTTCGGCTAATATCCTGAAAGTTTATCAGCCAGCACTTAACCCGATGGTGCAGCAACACATTTTAGCTTTGGCTAAATACCGCCAAACTCAATTAGCCGAAACTAGATTGCAGCAGGGCGATCGGGCCGGCGCGGCAACGATGCTGCAAACAGCGGCTAAAACTGCCCTCCAAATGGGCGATAAAAGTGCCGCAACTGTGCTGCAAACCTCTGCCACTCGTTTGCAATCCGGTGAACAATTGAGTGAGAGCGATCGCAAGAAAACTCGCATTGCTTCTAAAACAGTTTTGAAGTAATCTCATAGTTTGTAGTAAGGACTTTAGTCGTGAAGTCCTCACTACAAACCAGGCAATATCTGTATTAGATATTATGAAATCCCTCAATAACTTTAAATGAAAATACAGCAAATTGTCATTGCCGGAATCATCGGTTGCTGGGGTGTATTCCCTGTGAATGTTTCAGCACAATCCCCACAAATAGTAATTGTTCAAAATACCGCTGAAGACTTATTTAACAGCGGTTTAGCCAAATCAGAAGCAGGAGACATTCCAGGGGCGATCGCCGATTACACCGCAGCCATCCGCCTCAACCCCAACTACGCCAAAGCCTACAACAAACGTGGCATCATCCACGGGCGGAACCTCAAAGATTACCCAGCCGCTAAAGCAGATTTCGATCGCGCCATTGCCATCAACCCCAACTACGGCGACGCCTACTACAACCGCGCCAGAGTCCGCGAATTCTTAGAAGACAAACCAGGTGCGATCGGCGATTATCAAAAAGCCGCCGAACTCTATCAAAAAGATGGCAATACCAACGATTATCAAGATGCCATCAAACATCTGCAAATACTACAACAAAATCAATTGCTTCCACAAACATAGTATAATGTTCTTCCATCTGCGTTCATCCGCGTTCATCTGCCCTCATCTGCGGTAAAAAATTCCCAATCCACTATCCAAAAAATGCCCGCAACCTCCACCATCACCGTCACCGTACCCGCCACAACCGCCAACTTAGGCCCCGGATTCGACTGCATCGGCGCTGCTTTAAGCCTCTACAACTCCTTCCAATTCTCCCGACTCGAACCCTCAGCAACCGAGAAACTGAAAATTACCGTTACCGGCCAAGAAGCTGCCAAAGTCAAGACAGATGAAAGTAATCTAGCCTATGTAGCATTTGTCACTTTGTACGATCGCCTCAACCAATCGCCGCCACCCGTCGCCATACACATAGATATGCAAGTGCCGCTGGCTAGAGGTTTGGGAAGTTCCGCAACTGCGATTGTCGGCGGGTTAGTCGGTGCAAATGAATTAGCCGGTGCGCCTTTGAGTCAGGTGGAAGTGATGCAATTGGCGATCGAACTTGAAGGACATCCCGACAACGTTGTCCCCGCTTTACTGGGAGGTTGTCGCCTCGCTGCTAGCAATACACCGGGCAGTTCCTGGGAAATTTGCGATATTCCGTGGCATCCTGATATTGTGCCCGTGGTAGCTATTCCCGATTTTGAACTTTCTACCGCCGAGGCGCGCCAAGTTTTGCCCGCAGATTACAGCAGGGCTGACGCGATTTTCAATGCCGCACACCTCGGTTTGTTAGTGCGGGCTTTGAGTGTGGGCGATCGCAATTGGCTACGTTGCGCCCTCCAAGACAAGATTCACCAGCCTTATCGGCGATCGCTGATTCTGGGATATGAAGCGGTGCAAGAAGCTGCGTTGAATGCAGGGGCTTGTGGGATGGTAATTAGCGGTGCGGGGCCAACGCTTTTGGCTTTAACGGATGTTACTAATGCTGATGCGGTTGTGAGGGAAATGGCGGCGGCTTGGGCGGAGTTTGGGGTGAAGGCTGATGTCAGGGCGATCGCGATCGATACTCAAGGCGCGCAAATCTCCGTTTAATTAGTCGTAAGGTGTGTACCCTTTCGGGTAAACGCATCTTAAAAATTCGCCATCATCTAAAAATATTAAGACTACCTATGATTGACAGTCCATAGACCGCTGAAAAGCTGGCCTAATGGAATCTGTGTTACAAAAAGAACAGAAATCTTCTATGGGTAGCTAAGTTATGCCAGTTCGCTTCATCAACGATCGCTATGCTCTATCCCCCAACCCACGATCTGGCGGGATGGCTGATGTCTATCGCGCAAGAGACTACGATCGGGAAGAACGACTGGTTGCGGTAAAAGAATTCAAACACGGGCAGATTGAAGCAGATATTCTAGCCGAGTCCTTCAGACGTGAAACCCAAGCCCTCCAAGAGTTAAAGCATCCTGGAATCATGGAACTTCTAGATTTTGGTAAGGATGAAACTACGGGTAACTATTTTCTTGTCTTGGAGTGGATGGACAAGGATTTGGCAACTCTTCTGAAAGAATCTCCTCCCGACGGTTGGGATTCATTTTGGAAAGCGGTAGCGTTACCCGTGTTGGAGGCTCTGGCTTTTTCCCATAATCGCAGAATAATACATCGGGATATCAAGCCCAGCAACATTTTAGTGGGGAATGAGGGTAAACTCAAACTCGCTGACTTCGGCATATCCAAGCTTAAGAGCTATTTGCAACCAAGCATTACTCTCAAAGACTTTGTATCGCGTACATTCACGCCACCAGAACTCGACGATGGTTCCTATACCTACACCCGCGATGTTTTCAGTTTTGGTGTATTGGTTTTGAAATGTCTGGCCAATATTGAACTCACAGAGCATAATGATATCCCCAGCGCACTGAAAGCGTTTAATGCACCACCTGAAATCCTTGAAATAATCGAGCGTGCTGTTTCCCTCGACCCCGCAGAGCGTTACTGCAATGCAGAGGTACTATTAGCTGAACTTAATGCTATTCAAGGGAAGCGATCGCAAACCCAGTCAGCCAAGAAACGCGATTGCTACCTCCGACTTACCCATAAGGCTTTAAACAATCTTCAGAATCTACTTGATGTGCCTCAAGATGAAATTCAAAAGATTCTCCTAGATGATTTGAATAGTGGATGTGGAATTTCACCTTTCAAGAAATCTAACGCAGCAAATCTGGCTGATGAATCCTCTGAAGGTCATTACTCTATTTTTGGGTTTTCCTACAGATACCATGTAGCGGTCGATACTAATTGCCTATCCATTATCAACGCCCAGGATTTTTCTAGTGCAATACTAGAACAGAATCGAGAACGTGCATTAGTTCCACCCTACGAATTCAAATTTGGAAGACCGCTGATTAGATCGGAAGCAGAGGATGTTCTGAGGGAACTTCAACTCGCAGTAGAAGAACATGAAGCAAACCTGCGGCAGACAAGAGCTGAAGAAGAAAAACAACGCTTATTCCGAGTTTGGTGGGATATTCTCAGAGCCAAGACAGATTGGGAGAAAAACCGAGAAAAACCAATTAAATACACAAGCGTTACTCGTGAGGGAAACCGCGTTATCTTTGAACTATCAGAACTTCCAGAAAATGACATAGCTGGACAACCCCGCCATGTGACAAACTCAAAAGGATTTAGCATCTTGGGGGGAGATGTTGAGCAGGTCATCAGTGACAGATTGACTCTTTATGTTAAATATGGAGAACCAGACAGACTCCCACAATCTGGTGAGTTACGCTTTGATACTCGTGCTGCTGAGGTTGCCCAAAATCGACAAAAAAATGCCCTTGATGCCATTCGATTTGACAGGGGAGTACGCTCAGACATTCGCCAATTACTCGTCAATTCTCAAGAAGTTCGTACTCCTAAACTAGAGGTGGATGTCCAGTTTGTTCAACCTCTCAATGAATCACAGCAGGAAGTTGTTAAAGCTGCACTCGCAACAGAAGATTTTATAATTGTCCAAGGTCCACCAGGTACAGGAAAGACAACATTTATTACAGAAGTTGTTTTGCAAACTCTTAAAGCTAATCCTAATGCTCGAATTTTGCTCAGTTCACAAACTCATGTTGCACTAGATAACGCCCTAGAACGGATTCAAGCTAAAAATCCTAACTTGAAGTTGGTGCGACTTGGTAACCATGAAAGGGTATCAGAGAATGTTCATTCGCTCTTAATCCAAGAACAGATGGAACAGTGGCGAGAGGGTGCGATCGCTAAAGGACAGGAATTTATTGATAATTGGTCAGCGCAACGAGGTATTTCTCAGCATAACAGTGAAATAGCCACACTATTTCAAGAAATAAAAAATCTGGCGACAAAAATTGAAAGTCTCAGAGCAGATGTTAATATCTGGAAACACGATTTAGATGAAATACTAGCAATAAATTACAACCCAGAAAATCCCGATTCATTGTTGGAGACTAAAATCCCCAAGGATAAGCTAGAGGAATGTCAGAGTATTGAATCTGAAATTAGTATCCTTCGTAAGCAATTAAAAGAAGCACGAGAGCAACAGAAGGAAAAAGCAAAGTGTCTTAAAGAATTAACCGGAAACAGTATCAATAAACTTTTGAGACTTTCGGTTCAGGAGATAGAAGAGCGGATCAATCAACTAATAGATCCAAATGCACCCGATGCGAAAATGCTCCAACGGCTGATAGCTATTCAGGCGGAGTGGTTCGATCAGTTTGGTCGAAATGAGAAATTCAATGTACCTTTGATTAAGCGATCGCAAGTAGTAGCCGGAACCTGTATCGGAATTTCTAGAGATATTCAAGACATAGAATTTGACCTGTGTATTGTTGATGAGGCTTCAAAAGCTACGGCGACAGAAGTGTTGGTTCCAATTGCGCGATCGCATCGCTGGATACTCGTTGGCGACCCTAAACAACTCCCACCATTTCGAGATGAAGCCAGTAGAGATTCTGACTTTTTAGAAAAATACGAACTTACTCAGGATGATATTCGAGAAACTTTATTCGATCGACTGCTCAGAACACTCCCAGATGGATGCCACAAGATGTTAACAATTCAACATAGGATGGTAGCACCAATCGGCAATCTAGTCAGTGAGTGCTTCTACGAGGGTAAACTCAAAAGTGCCAGGACTGATATAGATACAAACCTAAGTCAGATTTTACCACAACCCGTTACTTGGTTAACAACAGCAACATTTCAAAAGTGTCGCGAACAGGCAGTAAATTCTAGCTTTAACAACATCTGCGAAGTCAACGTTATAATTAAGTTTCTCAGACAGCTAAACCAGACGGCAGTAAAGGCGCAGAAAAAATACAGTGTCGCTGTATTGACGGGGTATGCAGCACAGCTAAAGTTGCTCGATCGTAACCTTGCCTCAGAATTAAACAATTGGCAAGCATTAACAGTTGAGTGTAATACAGTGGATGCCTTCCAAGGACGCGAAGCTGATATTGCAGTGTACTCTGTCACTCGTTCTAACAAAGAAGGTAAAGTGGGTTTTCTACGCGATGCAGAACGACTGAATGTGGCTTTATCCAGAGGGAAAGTTGGCTTAGTAATCGTGGGAGATCACCACTTCTGTAGAACCTCACATGACAACCCATTACAGCGAGTTTTGGATTACGTTGAAAATCACCCTAAAAATTGCGCCCTAAAGGAGCCTAACTTATGAGTTCAGAAGAATCAGTTTTTCTTACTCCAGAAGAACTACGCCGCTATGACAATCGTACAGGCTTCGATTTAGTTAGCTGTAAAGAAGTCGGATTGCCAGTTTATAAAATCACTGTTCAAGCTCTAACCCAACTCCGCAAACCGATTCCACCGATAGAAGAATATGTCTTGAAAGCTATTAATGCTAGTTTATCCTCTGAAGAGGATATTGCTGGATTTCTTGGTCTCGAATCGTCTATTATCAGGGATGCAATGATAATTTTAAGGATGAGTGAGGATATTGACCTCATAGCTCCTGATGGCTCTCTGATGCAAGTTTGGAAATTGACTAAGAAAGGCGAAGGAACGCTCCGCGATGCCAAAATTATTGTTCCCGAAGAGCGAACATTTGATATAAATTTTGATGGGCTTTTACGGTATCCTCGCTGGTATGGGCGATTGGAATCACGTTTACTCAAGCAAAAAGACTTGCGCGATCGAGAAATCATAGAAATTGAACCATCTCCGAAAAAGCCACCCGAACTTTCCGATCTTAAACTCAAAGATGTGGACGCAATTATTCGCCAGATTGAGGGGGCAAGCAAAGCCAAAGTCAAGCAAGATCGAGACCTGCTAGCCTTGAAAGCTATTGAGCGTAGACAGAGATTTTTTCAACCTGCATTGGCACTAATCTATAAAGCAAAAGATAGTGATGATGTTCAGGTTGCCTTCGGTATTGATGGTGTCCTTTCCACTGAACATGAAGCCGCTTTCGCCCGTTCTAATGGAGTCAAGAAACTTAAAATATTAGAGACGATAAAAGAAACCGCACCACGGAAACTAGCTGAAGAAGTTTTAGGACGTGAATTCATCGATCGAAACCCTATTCCAAATATTGAAATCGTCAAAGAAAAAGTATTTACGGCTCAGGCCGAACTACAAGCCCAAATTGAGACCACACAAAATCGGATTGAGCAGACTAATAACGATGAAGAAAAACGTCTTTTAACTCAGCAGCTTCAAGAAGCTTTACAGCGAATAGAATATCTTGAGAATCAACTTAAATCTGAACTAGCTTTGCTGCCTATTCGTTTTCTAGAAGTATACGAACACCGTCCACTGCTCGAACAGGCTCTTAAAGATAGCCAAGAACGTCTGATGATTATCTCGCCTTGGATTCGAGCAAGTTCTGTGGATAAAAAATTTCTCCAAGAGTTTGAAAATCTCCTCAAGCGGGGAGTACAAGTTTTCATTGGGTACGGTTTGGGAGAAAATGATAATGATAAAAAGTACCAATCTGATATCCAGGCTGAGAAGAATATTCTAAAATTAGCGAGTCAGTATAAGGATAATTTCCGGCTCAAGCGCCTTGGAGATACCCATGCAAAAATCCTTATCTCTGATGTGAAATTTGCTGTAACCACAAGTTTCAACTGGCTTTCTTTCAAGGGCGATCGCGATCGCACGTTCCGGGATGAGCGGGGGACGCTGGTATCTGACCCCCAGAAAATCGATGAACTGTTCGATAGCTATAGATCGCGATTTAAAGATTGAAGGTATTGCTTCCACAAAGTTAAAACCTTTTTCCCTCTTCCTTCCTCTGCGGTAAATCAAAAATTTAGTGATTTTGAATACAACTCCCGACTCAACAGTCGATCGCACTCCTCAATTTTCGATCTGGATCTAAAATTCACCTAAAGTTCGACCACCTTTGGCAAAACCCTCCCTAAGATAGAAGTTAGGGGACGATCGGTCTCATCGCCGATTCAGCAATACCTGAAAAATCCCAAACGAGGGAGCCACAAGACAGGGAGGACATCAAAATCATGGTAAACGCGCCCACAGGGGAAGCCCGCCTAGGCCCAACCGAACAGGTACAAGCCTTAGACCGCGATTGTACAACTCTATCCCGTCACGTACTCCAGCAACTCCACAGCTTTAGTGCAGATGCTCAGGATCTGAGTGCCCTAATGAGTCGTATCGGACTAGCGGCAAAGTTGATCGCCAGGCGACTCAGCAGAGCTGGGTTAATGGAAGATGCTTTAGGGTTTACAGGAGGTGTGAACGTGCAGGGAGAATCCGTCAAAAAGATGGATATCTATGCTAATGAAGTGTTTATCTCGGTATTCCAACAAAGTGGACTTGTTTGTCGCTTGGCTTCCGAGGAAATGGAAAAACCCTACTACATTCCCGAAAATTGTCCGATCGGGCGTTACAGTCTGCTCTACGATCCCATAGACGGTTCTTCCAATCTTGACATCAATCTAAATGTCGGTTCCATTTTCAGCATCCGCAAGCAAGAGGGGGATGATGAAGACGGTTCGGCTTCAGACTTGCTGCAACACGGACATAAACAAATTGCCGCTGGTTATGTGCTCTACGGCCCCAGTACCATGCTGGTTTATTCGATCGGGCAGGGCGTTCATTCCTTTACCCTTGACCCCAGTTTGGGCGAGTTTATTCTATCAACCGAAAACATCAAGATTCCAGACAGGGGCCCGATTTACAGTGTTAATGAAGGTAGCTTTTGGCAGTGGGACGAACCTTTTCGGGATTACATTCGTTATGTACACCGCAGTGAAGGTTATACCGCCCGGTACGGAGGGGCCTTGGTGGGAGATTTCCACCGGATTTTATTTCAGGGAGGCGTGTTTTTGTACCCAGGAACGGTGAAAAACCCCGATGGCAAATTGCGCTTACTCTACGAATCGGCTCCTTTGGCGTTTTTGATGGAGCAAGCCGGCGGGCGGGCTAGTACGGGTATTCAAGACATTTTGGATGTGGTGCCGACTAAAATTCACGAGCGCACGCCTTTGATTATTGGCAGCAAAGAAGATGTCGCGCTGGTTGAGTCTTTTATTCAAGCATCGATCGCGCAATCCTAGAACACTTTCTGAATGAAGGAAGTTCGGCAACGGATTGTGTAACGGATGTAACGGATATAACGCCGGGAAGGAAGTTCGGCAACGGATTGTGTAACGGATGTAACGGATGTAATAGAGGTTAGGAAGTTCGGCAGCGGATTGTGTAACGGATGTAACGGATGTAACGTCGGGAAGGAAGCAAGAATGTTTTAATTCCCAGTTGCCAATTCTGAATTTCCAATTTCTAATTCCCAATTATCAAATATCAAATTGTAGGAGTTACAGATCATGACAGAAGCGACGAAGAATCACCTGTTAGAAATCAAAGAAATCGGCCAGAGCATCTGGATGGACAATTTGACTCGCAACCTGATCGAGTCCGGCGAACTCAAAAAGATGATTGAAAGTCGCGGGCTGCGCGGGATTACATCGAACCCGGCCATTTTTGAGAAGGCGATCGCGGGTAATGTGATTTACGATGCTGATATCGAAGCTGGCATCCGGGATGGTAAATCTGTACTCGAAATTTACGAATCTCTAGTTTTTGAAGATATCCGCAACGCTTGCGACATCTTCGCCCCAGTGTACGCAGAGTCCAACGGTTTGGACGGTTACATTAGCATTGAAGTGCCACCGACGATCGCGAATGATACAGAAAGCACGATTAGTGAAGCCTTACGTTATTATCAGGCGATCGGCAAACCCAATGTCATGATCAAGATTCCGGGAACTGCTCAAGGATTGCCGGCAGTGGAACGAGTCATCAGCGAAGGGATTAACGTTAACGTGACTTTGCTCTTCTCCGTTGACAGCTACGTCGAAACCTTCTGGGCTTACATTCGTGGCTTGGAAGCGCGGGCGGCTAAAGGTTTGGATGTGAGCAATATTGCTTCTGTTGCCAGTTTCTTCTTGAGCCGGATCGATATCAACATCGACGGTCAGATTGACGATAAACTCAAAAACGTCACTGATGTTGCTACGAAAGCCAAACTGGAAGCGGTGAAAGGAAAAATTGCGATCGCCAATGCCAAAGTAGCTTATCAGAAATATAAAGAGATCGTGGCGAGCGATCGCTGGCAGGCATTAGCAGCCAAGGGAGCTGAAGTGCAGCGGCTGTTGTGGGCGAGTACCAGCACCAAAAACCCTAACTACAGCGATGTGATGTATGTGGATGAATTAATCGGCCCCGATACGGTGAACACTTTGCCACCGAACACCGTTGAAGCTTGTTTCGATCACTGTGATGTCGCACCCCGAATTGAGAACAACGTGGCAGAAGCTTACGCGCTGATCGAAAGTCTCAAAGATCCAGATATCGACATCGATTTGGATCAAGTGATGGCAGACTTGCTCCTGGAGGGGATTGAGAAATTCGTCAGCCCGTTCCAATCCCTGATGGATTCCTTGGCAGAGAAAGTGCAGAAGCTCTCACCTGTCGCTTAAGGAAATATCTGTATCCTTAGAGGCAGAAGCATTCAGGGGTCAGAATAGATAATTGTGTTGCTTCCTAAATGCTGAGTTTTGAATCTCGAACTGGAAAAAATGACACCAATTGGTGACAAAAATCCTACAGAGTAAAATCAACTATGATTTTTACGAGGCCCTGCTGACCTCGGCCCTCAAGGGAAAGGGCAACATGGGTGCGCAGGGCGGTGGCGATTTCAGTGAAGTCGAGATCGGCCGCGCGGTGGTCTTCATGGCCAACAAGGCCGGCGGCAAGCTCGATGAACCCAAGCTGCCGGCCGCAGCGGCCTCGGGTGCAGCGGCAGCCGCCTCCAAGTGAGCGCGCCGCGCAGCGCCTGACCGGCCGCCTTCGGGCGGTTTTTTTATGTGTCCGGCTGGCGGCTCAGGGGCCCGCCGACGGGTCGCGTTGGAAGCCGAAGCGGGCCGGCGCGTCGGCGCTGGCCAGGTCCTGGGGTGTCCACAGGCCGGTTTCGACCGCCTGGGCCGCGTCCAGCATGTCCTGGCTGTGCACGATGCCCAGCCCGAGGTCGGTGTCGAGGTAGAGCCGGCCTTCGGCGTCCAGCCAGCTGCTGCGCACCTGGGCCGGTAGGCCGGTGTGGCTGGTGACGCCGGGCGCTCGGCCGCTGCCATCGGCCGGCCATTGCAGCCGCCACACCCAGGGCGCGGCCTCCAGCTGCACGTACACCCGCTGCGGCCCGTTCTGGAAGTACCAGCAGCCGTGTTCGTCGGCGGCGTAGTTGCGCTCGATGAAGGCCTTCAGCTTGTCGTGCGTGATGCGGCTGCCCTTGACCTGCGGAAAAGGCCCGGCCTGCTGGATGCGCTCATCGCGCATGTACCAGTCGCCGCGGGCGTCCAGCGCCAGCCAGCCATGGCAATGTGGCACCTTGGGCCATTTCTGCATCGCGGCCTTGACGATCTCGTCCATGGCATCAAGCTCCTGATCGGGTGGTCGCCGGTGCCACCTGCTGCATCCAGGCCATCACGCCTTCGGGCAGGCTGTGCACATGGCCCGGGAAGCGCCCTTGCGGGAAGCCCACATGGCCGCCATGCGCCGGTTGCCAGAGTGTGACGTGGCGGCCCACCTCGTGCTGGCGCGGCAGGCTGGCTGCGGGGATGAAAGGGTCATTGCGGGCATTGAGCAGCAGCGCCGGGATGCGGATGCGGTGCAGATGAGGCTTGGCCGACGCCCGGAACCAGTAGTCATCAGTGTTCTTGAAGCCATGCAGCGGCGCGGTGAACAGGTTGTCGAAGTCGTAGAGGTCGCGCGCTGCCAGCATGGCCTGGCGATCGAACAGGCCTGGGTGCTGGGCCAGCTTGGCCAGCGCGCGCGGGCGCATGGTCTGCAGGAATATGCGGGTGTAGACCTGCCGGTTGAAGCCGCGGCCGATGGCGTGGCCACTGGCCGCCAGGTCCACCGGCGAGCACACCGCCGCCACCGCGCGGGCGGTCCGGGCGGCGCTGTCACCGGCCTCCTCGGCCCAGCGCAGCAGCGCATTGCCGCCCAGCGAGATGCCCACCGCCACCAGCGGCCGGCCATGGCGGGCACGCAGCCGGGCCAGGATCCAGGCTATCTCCTCGAAGTCGCCCGAGTGGTAGGCCCGCGGCGCCAGGTTCAGCTCACCCGAACAGCCGCGAAAATGCGGCACCGCATAGTGCCAA
>JANMLZ010000177.1:0-30675 GCA_031372825.1 Cyanobacteria bacterium OTE_58_metabat_593
AACCAGAGTCGATCGAACTTCCCGACTCAGAAACCGTTGTCGAAACCGTAGAGTCGATCGAACTTCCTCAACCAGAAACCGTAGAGTCGATCGAACTTCCTCAACCAGAAACCGTTGTTGAGACAGTAGAGTCGATCGAACTTCCTCAACCAGAAACCGTAGAGTCGATCGAACTTCCTCAACCAGAAACCGTTGTTGAGACAGTAGAGTCGATCGAACTTCCTCAACCAGAAACCGTAGAGTTGATCGAACTTCCTCAACCAGAAACCGTTGTTGAGACAGTAGAGTCGATCGAACTTCCTCAACCTGAAACCGTTGTCGAGACACCAGAGTCGATCGAACTTCCTCAACCTGAAACCCTACCAGTTGTCAGAAATAGGCAAGCTAAAAAAAGGCAACAACCAAGTAGCGATCCTTCAGTCGAACAGCCACCACTGACCAAAAAGCGACAAATACAAAGAAAACAACAGGATAGCGACGACAGCAAAACACCACCTACAGGCGATTCAGCCAATGACCAATGACCAATTCCCCATTCCCAAGGTTAGTAATGATTAGTAATATTGTCGCAATTTACCGCAAAGAACTGCAAAGCTATTTTGCCTCACCATTAGCATATGCGATCGCCGCAGTTTTTTGGCTGATCACCGGCTACTTTTTAATCGCCATTCTCCTCGCCCCCGACGGATTAATTCCCCAAATCTCCCAGCGAGACCAAATGGGAATTACCGAACCCGCGATCGACGTTGCTTACGAATTCCTGCAACTCTTCCTGCGAATCATGGGTTCCCTCTCACTGTTCGTATTACCCGCACTATCAATGGGACTTTACGCAGAAGAACGCAAACGCGGCACCTTAGAACTATTAGCCACATCGCCCTTAACAAACTGGGCAGTTGCTACGGGTAAACTGCTCGGCGTTTTAACATTTTATACCACCATGTTACTGCCCCTGCTCTTCTGCGAGGCGATCGCCCTAAGTTCATCAACACCACCCGTACCACCCGGCGTCCTGCTGTTAGGACACGGAGGCTTAATCCTACTAGCAGCCGGAGTATTGTCCCTCGGAATGTTTATTTCCTCCCTCACAGACAGCACAATTTTATCAGCCATCCTTACCTTCGCTCTAGTATTATTTCTGTGGGTAATCGACGCAGCCGCCGTCGGTATCGGCGGCCCCTTCGGAGCAGCATTAGGACAACTTTCCCTATTAACACATTACACCAATCTTGTCAAGGGAGTTTTCGATACCAGCAGTTTAATTATGTTTGCCAGTTACATCATTTTAGGAGTATTTCTGACAGCCCAGTCGATCGATGCCTTGCGTTATCAGCGTTCTTAAAAAAAACAGGGAAGAGTTCGGGAAATAAAGAGGGGAGAGTGGGAAAGTAGGAGAGTCGGAGATTAAAGGAGAAGCCACCAATTCCCAATTCCCAATTCCCAATTCCCAATTCCCAATTAATGTTAGTTATTCCACTAATGGCTTAAAACAATGAGATTTATCAATCCCAAAATCGACTTGGCGTTTAAAAAAATCTTCGGTTCCAGCGACACCAAAGACATCTTGATTAATTTTTTAAACGCCATCCTTTATGAAGCACAACCAGTCATCGAAGACTTAGAAATAATCGACTCCCCACCAGTAAATCAAGGTTTCGGAGCCCAAGACACACAGCTAGATGTCAAAGCCACAATTAACGGCAACAAAATCGCCCTCATTGAAATCCAATTACTCAACGTCCCTTCCTTTGGGAACAGAGTTTTGTACAATGCTGCCAAAAGTTATAGCCTGCAATTAACAGGAGAAGAACGCTACGAAAGACTAAAAACAGTAATATCCTTAAAAATTGCCGACTTTGAAATGTTTGAAAATCAGCCAGAATTTATGTCTAGGTTTCTTTTTAAAGAAAAAGAAAAACAGTTTGATTGTCCAGATACTGAAATAGAATTAGTATTTATCGAACTGCCAAAATTTACCAAAGAATTAGCACAATTAGAAACAGCCGCTGACCAATGGATTTATTTCCTCAAAAACACCAGAACTCTGGAGACACTACCAGAAACGCTGAGTGCAGTTCCCGAAATTCAGAAAGCTTTGAAAATTGCTAGCGAAGACAATTTCACTGAGGCAGAATTAACCCAATTGCAGAACCAAGAACTGTGGATTCAAGACCAGCAGATTGCCATAGATGTAGCCAGAGACCAGGTGACAAAAACCGCTCAACTTTCGTTAATCTTGCGTCAACTCGTGCGGCGTTTAGGCACAATCCAACCGGAAACAGAAAACTGCATCCGTCAGTTAGGCTTAGAGGAATTAGAAGAATTAGGAGATGCCGTACTGGATTTCAACCAGCAGTCAGATTTGACAGCATGGTTGCAGGCTAATGCAATATAGAATAACACTCTCGAACCGGAATTTTCTCACATATTTACCTTATGAAAATTAGCAAAACAAACTGGAAATACATTTTTTGGCTGGGCCCTCTCCTTACCGCAGCAGGGTTAACAGCAAGACTCCTATCCTCCGCATGGGAACCGCTGACAGTTGGTTTAGTGATTGCCGGCACAGTGACGATCGCACTTTGGCTGCTATCCTTGACTTACGAACAAGGCTTTTGGGGAAAACGTTCCACTCAGGCCAGTACCAACGCCCTGATTGCTACCCTCGCCGTCTTTCTGATTCTCGGGGTAATTAACTTCATCGCCTTTCGCTATCCCCTCCGCATCGACTTAACCGAAAGCAAACAATTTACCCTCGCGCCCCAGACGCAACAAATCCTGCGAAACCTGCAACAACCTGTCAAAGTTTTGGTGTTTGATTCCACCCAAAATCCCCAAATTAAAGAATTACTGCAAAGCTACAAACGCGAGGGAGGCGAAAAGTTCCAATTCGAGTTTGTAGACCCGCTATCCCAACCGGGAAAAGCCCGGGAATTTAGCATTACCAGTATCGGAGAAATCTACCTACAATCCGGCGACAAAAAACAGGTACTACAAAAAGGCGGCACTGCTTTTGGTAGCGACCCAAATCAAGGACTTTCTGAAATAAAACTTACCAATGGCTTAGAAGAAATACTCAGTACCCGCAATCCCACTGTTTACTTTTTGCAAGGAAAAGGAGAACGCCCGATAAAAGAAGGTCAAGGCGGAATTCAGCAAGCTGAAAAAGCCCTGAAAGACAAATACTATAATGCCAAAACGCTAAATTTGGCAGAAAGTAAACAAATACCAGAAGATGCAGATGCTTTAATTATGGCTGGGCTGGAAAAACCGTTTTCGGATACAGAAATTAAAGCACTTCAAGCTTATTTCGATCGCGGCGGCAGTTTATTCTTAATGGTAGACCCGGGAATTAATACCGGATTGGACAAAATCCTGCAAGAATGGGGCATAAAACTAGACAATCGTTTGGCCATCGATGCTTCCGGCGGTGGTCAAAGATTCGGGCTCGGCCCCACGGTTCCCACAGTCAGGCGCTACGGCGAACATCCGATTACTCAAAGTTTTGGCGCTGGTATTTCATTTTATCCCTTTGCTCGTGCTTTGGAAGTCACCAAGGTAGAAGGAATAGAGGAAAAGCCGCTGATTTGGACGAGTCAGGAAAGTTGGGCGGAAAGCGATTTGACGACTAAGAAATTGGAGTTCGATCCAAAGACCGATCGACAAGGCCCGTTATTATTAGGTGTAGCTTTAGTGCGATCGGCTTCTGACAGCACTCCCTTAAATCCCTCACCCTCACCCTCACCCACATCCGTCACGCCTTCACCCCAAGCATCGCCAAAAGCATCACCCACAAATTCCCCGACAATTTCGCCATCCCCGACAACTTCGCCATCACCAACAACTTCCCCATCACCCACAACTTCCCCAACAACTTCGCCATCACCAACAACTTCCCCGACAACTTCCCCATCACCAACAACTTCCCCATCACCAACAACTTCCCCATCACCAACAACTTCCCCGACAACTTCCCCGACAACTTCGCCA
This sequence comes from Cyanobacteria bacterium OTE_58_metabat_593, assembly GCA_031372825.1. GTDB lineage: Bacteria > Cyanobacteriota > Cyanobacteriia > Cyanobacteriales > Microcoleaceae > Microcoleus. Next base: position 3,991 of record JANMLZ010000177.1, read on the forward strand.
TCACCCACAACTTCCCCATCACCAACAACTTCCCCATCACCAACAACTTCGCCATCACCAACAACTTCGCCGACAGCTTCCCCAATTAGCTACTCGGTGATTGTTTCCCAAGAAGCTACACCCCCAGCATTACCGACAACTTCGCCAACACCCACAACATCTCCCACACCGACACCCACAACATCTCCCACAACATCTCCCAGTCCCAAGTCAACTCCTTCTGCGCCCTCAACTCCTAGAAAGACAGCGCGAATGGTAGTGATGGGTACATCTCAGTTTGTGACTAACGGTTGGTTCGATCAACAACTCAATAGCGACGTGTTTCTCAACTCGGTAAGTTGGTTGAGTAAACCAGACCAACAAAGCTTTTCTATCAGTCCCAAAAAAGCTACCAACCGCCGTATTAACATGACTACTATTCAAGTAGGATTGCTGGTTTTAGGTTGGCTAATTTGGCCTTTACTCGGACTGGGAATTGGTGGCGCTATCTGGTGGAAGAGAAGATAAGTTAGTTGACAGTTGACTGTTGTCAGTTGACTGTTGACCGTTGACCGTTGACCGTTCACTGTTCACTGTTGTCAGTTGACTGTTGACCGTTGACCGTTAGCAGTTATTATCTGTTAATCCTTTGCCGTGGCTAATAACAAATAACCAATAACATTAATCAACAGTGAACAGCGAACAGTGAACAGTCAACAGTGAACAGTCAACAGTGAACAGTCAACATTTATTATGAAATTGCAGAAAAATACATTTATATTGATAGCCGTCGCGCTGAGCATGATTGGGTTAGTTTCATTGTTCGAGATGCAAGTTTCTCCGCAGCAGGAAGCGGCTAAGGATGAAAAACAAAAGATTTTTACTTTCAAGTCCGATCGCGTACAATTCTTTACAGTCAAAACTCCCGAAAAAATCTTGACTTTTGAAAGAGTTTATGCTACAAAAGGAGGCCATTCTAACTGGGAAATGAAATTGCCAGTACAAGCACACGCGAGTCAGGCCTCGGTGGATTTTTTGTTAGACAGGCTAGCCACAGGAAAGAGCGATCGAACAATTAACATTACAGCCGCTCAACTCCCAGAATTTGGTCTCGACCAACCCCAAGCTACAGTTACAGTCAAGCTAGACAACCAAGAAACTCACCGCCTAGTTTTAGGCAAAACAGACTTTAGCGGTCGCTTCTTGTACGCTCAAGCCAACCCAGCAGAAGCGCCACCTCAAAACTCAGCCGAAAATTTGCCTGTGCTGTTAGTGCCTTTTGATTTTAAAAATGCCGTCCAGCGACCTTTGTCTGAGTGGAAAAAAGCAGAAGCACCAAAAACAGAGAAACCGCAAAAACCCTCTCCTACGCCAAGTCCTGAGAATTAATAGTTGACAGGTCGATCGAACTTGGGTAAGAAACACAGGACATTACCGTATTGCCCGCAACGCTCTAAGATAAAATCTAAAGAACAAATTCTAAAACCTCTCAATTCCAACATTCCTCGCCTAAAATACAGAAAAGTCTAAAGTTAAACTGTATTTAAGCAGCGTGCATTAACCCCAGGAAAGGGCGAATATGTTTCAGACAGCACTCAACCAAGGTACGACAGCAACGGATACAGCGCTTGACGTTGAACTCCGCAAGGTCTTCAAGGTATTTAATGGCGAAACCGCAGTTCGCGGAGTTGACCTCAGCATTCGCCAAGGAGAATTTTTTAGCATTCTCGGGCCGAGTGGCTGCGGTAAGACTACGACGCTGCGTTTAATCGCTGGTTTCGAGACTCCCTCGGCGGGCGAATTGATGATTCGCGGTCAGTCGATGACCAACACTCCGGCTTACCGCCGTCCAGTAAATACTGTGTTTCAAAGCTATGCTTTGTTCGGACATATGAATGTCTGGGACAATATCGCTTTTGGATTGCGGATAAAAAAGCTGGGAAAAGCGGAAATTGAAGAACGGGTACGGGAAGTTTTGCAATTGGTGAAAATGGAATCTTTCGCCAACAGGTTTCCCGGTCAAATGTCGGGTGGCCAGCAGCAGCGGGTGGCCTTGGCGAGAGCTCTGGTAAATCGACCGGCGGTTCTGCTGTTGGACGAGCCCCTAGGTGCTCTGGATTTGAAGTTGCGGAAGCAGATGCAGTTGGAATTGTCGAATTTGCATCAAGAATTGGGTTTGACTTTTGTGATGGTGACTCACGACCAAGAAGAGGCGATGAGTCTTTCTAACCGGATTGCGGTGATGCACGAGGGCAGGATCGAGCAAATTGGCTCTCCTGAAGAGATTTATGAGTGTCCGCAGACGGCTTTTGTGGCGGATTTTATTGGGGATACAAATTTGTTTTCTGGTACGGTGGAGTCGATCGACCGATCGACTCTCACAGTTCGCACATCCGCCAATCTGAAAATAATCGTTCAGCAGTCGGATATGTGGAGTGGTGTCATCGGCGACTCTGTGATAGTTAGCGTCCGGCCCGAAAAAGTATATTTGAATCTCTACCAGCCAGAAGTTTCGGTCAACTGTTTTGAAGGGCGACTCAAAAATATTATGTACATGGGTACCCACGTTCATTACGTGGTTGAGTTGTCGTCTGGCGATAAAATTACGGTGCGCCAGCCAAATACAGGCGGCACTTTCCCAGACCCGCACACGCCGATTTATGCTTACTGGGGAACTACTGATTGTCTCGCTTTAGGCGATCGAAAATAATTAGTCTGTTGACTGTTGACTGTTGACTGTTGACTGTTGACTGTTGTTAGTTCCAATAACAAATAACCAATAACAGATAACCAGTGCCCAATTCCCAATTCCCAATTCCCAATTCCCTATTCCCTATTCCCAATCTTTGAATCTGTGCCTCCAACTAATCTACCAATTTCCAGGTTTTGCAGGGCTAATTCTACACGTCGTCAGTTTCTCAAAAATTCGGCGACGACAATCTCCGGTTTAGCTCTTTCGAGTTGCGGTTGGCGACTTGCAGACGTACAATCTGCCCCTCCCGTCAAAGGTGCTGCCGACCAACTTTTCATCTACACTTGGGCAGGCTATACCGATAAAGCTTTGCTCGATCGCTTTGCCGAAAAAACTGGCATCCGCGTCATCGCAGACGTATTTGACTCCAATGAGTCGATGGTAGCTAGAGTTCAAGCCGGTGGTGGCCGCGCCTACAGCATCATTTACCCATCTGACTATATGGTGATTCAGATGAAGGAACTGGGGCTGTTGAGCCAATTAGACCACTCGACTTTGGGAGGGATCGATCGCCTCAAAAAACAATTCCAAAACCCTGTATATGACCCCGGCAACCGCTATAGTGTACCCTTGGCGTGGGGTACCACAGGCTTAATTTATAACAGCGAACAGCTCAAAGAAGCTCCAGAAGATTGGGACTACTTGTGGAAACACAAAAAGGAGTTAACTAGGCGAATGACTCTGGCAAATGATGTTCGAGAAGTGATGGGTGCTGCATTGCGAATGCAGGGTTATTCACTCAATTCTACGAACCCAGAGGAAGTCAAAAAAGCTTATGAAAAGTTGGTGGAGTTAAAACCTGCGATCGCCTCTTTTACCACAGACGCTTGGCGGCCGCAAATTCTGACGGGAGATTTGAAGGTAGCCATGTGTTATTCTTCTGATGCCAATGAAGTAATTCCAGATAATGATAAATTGAAGTATGTCGTCCCAAAAAGCGGTTCTTCTCTGTGGACTGACACTTTAGTAATTCCTAAAGGTGCTCCCAATCCCGAAGCAGCTTATAAATGGATCAACTTTATGCTGCAACCAGATGTTGCTGCTTCTTTAGTAGAGCGGCTGAGTTTTTCAACTCCTTCGGAAGATGCTTTTAGTTTATTGTCGCCGGAAGTTAGGGAAAATCCAATTCTTTTTCCTTCCGAATCTACTTTAAAAAATTGCGAAGGTGTTGCTCCCGTAGGAAAATTTATCGACGTGTACGATCGCTATTGGACTAAATTAACCAGCGGTTAATCTTAGATATGGTAGGGTGCGTCGCAACCAGAAAATCGATTTGATTTACAGATTTTAGGATGGCGACGCACCCTACGGTTTTACAAATCAAAAGTCAAAACTCAAAACAATTATTTATGGCTGTTTCCACTCAAGATCCTCCTACTCCTCCTCCAAGTTCTCCCAAGGCTGAAACTGTTTCTCCCTGGTCGTCTTGGACAGGCCCGCTGGCATTGCTAGGCCCTTCTGGCTTGTTCCTAATTTTATTATTAGTAATACCAACTCTGGTGATTTTTCAGCTTAGTTTAGTGCCGAATATTAAGCCGGGAGATTTGGTGAATCCTTCGGGAATCGGCAATTACCTGCGAGTGTTTGAACCGCTGAATTTGCAGGTGATGGGTCGATCGCTCTTTTTTGCAACGGGAACGACTATTCTGTGTTTACTGCTAGGATTCCCCGTCGCTTACTGGATCGCTCTCAATGTCTCGCCGAAGTGGCGGAATTTAACCTTGTTAGGGTTTGTGTTGCCCCTGTGGACTTCTTCGCTGTTGCGATCGTATGCCTGGATTACAATTCTGCGTCCTACGGGCGTTCTCAACTCGCTCCTGGGACTTTTAGGCATTCCTCCTCTAGAATTGCTAAATCAAAGTTCTGCCGTTCTCATCGGCATGGCATACAGCTATTTGCCTTATATCGTGACAATTCTCTACGCTTCTCTGGAAAAGCTCGATCGCAGGTTACTAGAAGCATCTCAGGATTTGGGGGCGAATCCAGTGGAAACTTTCTGGCAAGTGACAGTACCCCAGACGATGCCGGGAATTGCTGCGGGTTCTTTGCTAGTATTTATTAGCTGTTTGGGTGATTTTGTCGATCCAGAGTTGCTGGGCGGGGCTTCGAGCATGACGGCGGCTCGTTTGATTTACAATCAATTTTTGGGGGCGACTCAAAACTGGGGGCTGGGTTCGGCTCTGAGTATGGTGTTGATTTTTGCAGTGAGTATTGGAATTGCACTTTTACTCAAATATGGCGATCGTAATGCAATCTAAGTTAGTTGACTGTTGACTGTTGACTGTTGACTGTTCCAATAACCAATAACCAATTACTAATTACCAATTCCCGATTAGCGAGATATGGAAAATACTGCCGACAATTCACAGGAGGAAATTGAAGCCGATATGTACTTAAAACCTAAATTTAAGATTTCTTGGCAGGTAATATTTGCCGCTTTGATGTTTTTTTATATGTACCTGCCCATCCTGGTACTCACATTTTACAGCTTTAACAAATCGCGTTTTAGCGCTGGCTGGGAAGGATTTACTTTAGATTGGTACGTTAAATTATTTAGCGATACGCGGATTTTAATTGCTCTGAGAAACAGTTTAACAGTCGCTGTTTGTGCAGTTGCTATCTCGGCTGTACTCGGCACTCTCATGGCTGTTGGTTTAGCCCGCTATCGTTTTCCGGGCAAAACTTTATATCAGGGAGTTTCCTATTTGCCGATTATTATTCCAGATATTGCTAGCGCAGTTGCTACTCTGGTATTTTTAGCAGCACTAGCTATTCCGCTCAGTTTGTGGACAATTGTCGCCGCTCACGTTGTATTTTGTTTGGCTTACATTGCTCTAGCTGTTTCTACTAGATTGGCAGATTTAAACCCATCTTTAGAAGAAGCCGCTTTGGATTTGGGGGCGACACCAGTTGAGGCTTTTATTCAGGTTTTATTACCTCAATTATTACCTGGTATTGTTTCAGGTTGTCTGCTGTCTTTTGTCCTCAGCATGGACGATTTTTTGATTGCGAGTTTTACCGCAGGTAGCGGAACTACAACTTTGCCTATGGAAATTTTTAGCCGGATTCGGACTGGGGTGAAACCTGATATTAATGCTTTGAGCGTGCTGTTAATGGTAGGTTCGGGAGGATTGGCGTTTTTAGCGGAATATTTGCGTGGGCGGGGCGACCAAAAACGGGCTCATTAGGCAGTTAACAGTTAACTGTTAACAGTTAACTGTTAACTGTTGGTTATTTGTAATTTTTTACCAATGCCCAATGCCCAATTACCAAGTTACTATTTTGCTGGCAATTTAACTTTGCTTGCCAAACCTAGTGCTTCCATCACTTGAATTGTGATCCAAGTAAAGTCAAATTCCCACCATGCCATTCCGTGACGGGCAGAGTATTGATAAGCGTGGTGGTTGTTGTGCCAGCCTTCGCCGTAAGTCAAAACTGCAACCCACCAACAGTTAGTAGAACTATCTTTTGTTTCGTAGGTGCGGTAGCCAAATTTGTGGGTGGCGCTGTTGACAAACCACGTGCAGTGATACACGAAAACTAAGCGTACAAATATTACCCAAACTACAAAAGACCAGCCTGCTGCTAAGTAGAGCAAGACACCAAGGGCGATTTGTATTGGCAGAAAGTAATTTTGCAAAAATTGGTAAAATGGGTCGCTAGCAATGTCTTTTGTGCAGCGAGGAATTTCATCGTGAGCTGGCCCTTTATAGAACATCCAACCTAGGTGACTCCACCAAAAACCCTGCTGGGCATTGTGAGGGTCGATGTTATTTTGGTCGGAGTGAGTGTGGTGTAAGCGGTGCAGCCCAACCCAATGAATTATTCCTCCTTGGCAAGCAAGAGCTCCGCAAAAAGCGAGAAAGTATTCTACAAGTTTGGGTGTCTGAAAGCTGCGGTGGGTAAGCAGGCGATGCCATCCGAGAGTTATTCCCAAACCGCCGGTGATCCAGTGCATAAATACTGTTAAACCAACGGCTGTCCAGTTGAAGTTACTCGGAAGTAGGGCGAACAAAGCGCCGATGTGAACTCCGCCTAAAGCAATAATGTGTGCCCAGTTGTATTGGAGTTTGTCTTGCGTTGCAATTGTCATTCTATTTTTGATTTTTGATTAGATGCCGAGCTGGATTCACGCATAATAGTTTGGATTTAGCAGTCAACTGTTTTGCTGCACACTTGACCAAACTAATAAAAAATGAATGATAGATTTTGAGTGAGGATTGAAAAAGATTTACCGTTTTATTTTGAAATGAAAAATTTTGGTTGCTAAACAAAATTTTTGTTTCCAAGTCTATTATAACTGATTCTGGATTTGGTTGGGTCGATCGCACAAGATGATTCAATCTCGGTTCAACCCAACCAAAACCCGATCGCAAAAACTGGCTAATTAGTCAGTTGGCAGTTGGCAGTTAGCAGAAAAGCAGTCAACAATGCCCAATTACCAATTACCAATTACCAAATTACTATTTTTCTGCTAATTTGACTTTGGTTGCCAAACCCAGTGTTTGCAGGAGTTGAATTGTCATCCAGGTTATGTCAATTTCCCACCATTGGAGACCGTGGCGAGCGGAGTATTGAAAGGCGTGGTGGTTATTGTGCCAGCCTTCGCCGTAGGTGAGTACAGCCACCCACCAGCAGTTGGTGGAGCCATCGCCGGATTCATAGGTGCGATATCCGAATTTGTGGGTAGCGCTGTTGACCAGCCAAGTGCAGTGGAATACCACTACAATCCGCATAAATACGCCCCAAGCCACGAAGGACCAGCCGCCTAATAAATAGATCAAGAGACCGAAGACTATTTGGATCGGGATAAAATATGCTTGGAGAAACTTGTATACTGGATCGTCGCTAATGTCTTTTGTAAAGCGGGGGATTTCAGCTCTGATCGGTATATCCGAGAGCATCCAACCCATGTGGCTCCACCAGAAGCCTTGATTGGAATCGTGGGGATCTTTTTCGGTGTCAGAATGTACATGGTGTAACCGATGCATTCCTACCCATTCGATGGGGCCGCCTTCACAGCAAAGCGTGCCGCAAAAAACTAGGAAATATTCCAGCCATTTGGGTGTTTGAAAACTGCGGTGGGTGACGAGACGGTGAAATCCGAGAGTAATTCCTAGGCCACCTGTTACCCAGTGCAAGAATACAGCGAAGCCGACGGCAGACCAGCTAAAGTTAGCGGGTAGGAGAGCAAATAAAGCACCGATATGGAGAAAAGCCATAAAGCCTATGACAGGCCAATCAGTAGAAGTTTTTTTGGAAGTTGCGATCGTCATGAAGATATTATGTTTACAAAGTAAGGGCCGAATCTACGCCATAATGAACAGCGCGCACGCAAGTGGTGAGCGAGGTATAGATGAATAGCGTTTCACGGCTACAGGAAGCAGAACAGGCACTCCTTCAGATTTTTTCTGGTATTGACGCGACAGTCAAGCAAAATCTTCAACGAGTCTTAAAAGCTTTTCGCAGCCACCGGGTTGGAGTCCATCATTTTGCAGGGGTTACGGGTTACGGCCACGATGATTTGGGTCGAGAGACTTTGGACGGGGTGTTTGCCGAAGTAGTAGGCGCAGAGGCGGCTGCTGTCCGGGTACAGTTTGTTTCGGGTACTCACGCGATCGCCTGTGCTCTTTTTGGCATCCTGCGCCCTGGTGACGAAATGTTGGCAGTGGCTGGTTCTCCCTACGATACTTTAGAAGAGGTCATCGGCTTGCGGGGGCAAGGTCAAGGTTCACTGATCGAGTTTGGCATCCTTTACCGTGAGTTGCCTCTAACTCGCGAGGGAAGTGTGGATTGGCAGGCACTGAGCTCTGCTGTTTCAGCAAAAACTCGCCTGGTTTTTATCCAGCGCTCTTGCGGTTATTCTTGGCGATCGAGTCTGTCTATTTCTGAGATTAAAAAAATCGTCACAATAGTCAAACATCAGAATCCTAACACAATTTGCTTTGTTGATAATTGTTACGGAGAATTTGTTGAGGATTGCGAACCTACTGCTGTTGGTGCGGATCTGATGGCCGGTTCTTTGATCAAAAATCCGGGGGGTACGATCGTCCCTACTGGCGGTTACGTGGCTGGGAGGGCCGATTTGGTGGAAGCGGCAACTTGTCGCTTGACAGCGCCGGGAATTGGCAGCAGCGGAGGCGCAACTTTTGATTTAAATCGCCTGCTATTTCAGGGTTTGTTTTTGGCCCCTGGGTTTGTCGGAGAGGCGATCAAGGGCAATCATTTGACGGCTTATGTTTTTTATAAGTTGGGTTATCGAGTTAATCCGATTCCTTTGGCGAGGCGTAGGGATGTGATTCAGGCGATCGAATTTGGCTGTCCCGATAAGTTGGTGGCCTTTTGTAAGGCGGTGCAACAAAATTCCCCGGTTGGTTCTTATTTAGACCCGATTCCAGCTCCAATGCACGGCTATGAAAGTCAGTTAGTGATGGCTGGAGGTACTTTTATTGATGGAAGTACGTCCGAGTTTTCGGCTGATGGGCCGTTGCGAGAACCCTATGTGGCTTTTTGTCAAGGGGGAACTCATTGGACTCATGTGTCGATCGCGCTTGAAGCTGCGATCGAGGCCGTGGGCCCGGCAAATAAAGCGACTAATCACTGATTACCAGACTCGGATTTGCAGCTAAACGGCCGTCTTCCATGTAGATAATGCGATCGGCAATATCGAGAATGCGGTTGTCGTGCGTGACTAGCAAAATCGTGCAACCTTGTTCCTTTGCTAGTCTTTGCATAATTTCTACGACATCTCGCCCGGATTTTTTGTCTAAAGCGGCGGTTGGTTCGTCCGCTAAGACTATTTTAGGGTGGCTGACTAACGCCCGGGCGATCGCCACCCTTTGTTTTTGTCCTCCCGACAAATTTTCGGGGTAATAGTTAGCCCGTTCTCCCAAACCAACTGCTTCCAACATTTTTATTGACAAAGCATCCATATTCTGATTTAGCATTTCTTTGTGCAATTCCAAAGACATTCGCACGTTTTGCTTAGCTGTTAAAAATGTCATCAAGTTATGTGCTTGAAAAATATAACCAATTTGCTTTCTCAGCTTAGTTAACTGAGTTTTACTAGCGCCGCGTATTTCTTGACCGAGAATTTTCAGACTGCCTTCTTGAGCCGCTCGCAGCCCGCCTAACATCGTCAATAAAGTTGTTTTCCCCGAACCCGAGGGCCCCGTCATAATTACTATTTCTCCGGGGTTGATATCGAGATTAATATCGAATAAGGCTTGTTTTTTGAGAGAGCCTTGACCGAAGTAATGGTTGAGGTTTTTGACTGAAATTACTGGTTCGGTTGCGGTGGTTGGGTTAGCTGGAAAATTTAGGGTTTGCATGGTAATTTTAGGAGAGTTTTTTTGACCGCAGATGCAGGCAGATTGACGCTGATGAACGCAGATTAGAAGATGTCTGCGGGGTCGGCTGATTGGAGTTTGCGGAGGGCGAGAGCGCCGGAACCTGTACACATCACGATCGTCAAACTCAGCACTAAAACTGCTCGATTTGCTGTCATTGCAATTGGCAGCAATGTAGCAGATTGCGCTAAGGAATACAGTCCGTTCGCTAAAACAATTCCCGGCATAAAACCTAATACAGCTAATAGCAGAGCTTCTTGAACCAAGACTCCGACTAAATAGCGATCGCTATATCCCATTGCTTTTAAAGTCGCGTATTCCGCCAAGTGATCGGAAACGTCGGAGTAAAGGATTTGGTAAACAATAATCAGACCAACAATGAATCCGATAATTGTACCAAATCCAAAAATAAAGCCGATCGGAGTAGCATTTCCCCAATAAGCTTTTTCGATTTCCGCAAATTCTGCCAAAGTCAAAACTTTGACATCATCTGGCAATATATTTTTGAGCATTAACTGGACTTTTTTGATGTCAGCACCGGGTTTGAGGTTGATTAGGCCGACATCAATTTCGTCAGGTTTGCGATCGGGAAATAAGTTCATGAATGTAGAGTCGCTAGCAATGACATTGCCATCAGCGGTGAAAGAAGTACCGAGACTGAAGACTCCCCCTACTTGAATATTGCGTTTATTGAGTTCAGTTTCTAGGGTAGATTGTTTGTGAAAAATATTTGCAATTTCGCCGTATTCAGGTCTAGAAGCTTGGTCAAACAACACGCGATTAAACATTTTAATTTGATGCAAATTTTGATTGAGATCGGGCAGATTAAATGTGATGTTTGCGGGGTCTATCCCAAAAATTAAAATCCCTCTAGTAGTGCGGTTTGTAGGATTTCGCCACTCTCCCATACCAATATATAAGGAAGTGACGGACTTCACTCCTTCTACTCCTTGCGCTTGATAAAGTCGCTCTCTGCTGAACTGTTTTACCGCAGCAAAAGTTTCAAATTGAGGATTAATTAAAACTAAATCTGTCTGTAAACTTTGGTGCGGTTTAACGGCAGAGTCGAATAGTGCATCTCGGAATCCCAGTTGCACGAATATCAGAATATCTGCAAAGGCAATTCCTGCTATAGCAACAGCAAGACGAGTTTTTTCTCTGGTTACTTGCAACCAAGCAAGGGGTGTTTTGCGAAACATAAATTTTGTTTGGGAATGGGGAATAGAGAATGGGGAATGGGGAATTGGTTATTAATTGTTTGAGGCTGCTTGTTCAAGTTGGCGCTGGCGCATTAGGAGGAATAAAGGCAAACCTAGGGAAACACCAACCAGTAAATTACTGGCAATATAAATCCACAAATTTTTCATTTTAAGACGCGAACCTTCGCTAAAAACAAAAATCCACAAAACCACGGAAGACACGATGACATCCATGCCGAAAAAACCGGAAATCTGATTCGCAAATAATTGTCCAAAGAACTCGTTGACATTCAACCCTTTTTCTAAGAGAAACGGGATAAACTGGGAATACGGCAAAGCTGTTCCTAGAATACAGAGAACTAAGTAGGCAATTTTAAGCATTGGGAAACCTCCACTTTGTTGATTTTAAATCGCTGTATTTGCAAGTTTACTCAGTATTGCTGAGCGCTTTAATATCAGATTGCATAATTAAGTTAATATTGCGCGAAATTTTGTCAATTTCCCAATCCCACCACCGAATTTGTAATAGTTGTGCAACTTCAGCATCGCTAAAACGCTGTTTGATTAAACCTGCGGGATTTCCACCGACAACGGTGTAAGCGGGAATGTCTTTTACTACAACGGATTTGGCGGCAATGATTGCACCGTCGCCGATTTTGACTCCCGGCATAATGACGGATTCATAGCCGATCCAAACATCATTGCCAATCACAGTATCGCCTTTGCTTGGCAGTTCCATTAATAGATTCATCGCTGTTTCCCAACCGTTGCCAAAGATAGGAAAAGGATAGGTAGAAATGCCGTCGAGCTTGTGGTTTGCACCGTTCATAATAAATTTGACGTTAGTGGCGATCGCACAAAATTTACCAATTATTAATTTCTCACTCCCGTAATGGTAAAGTACGTTTCTCTCAAAGTTTTCTGGATCTATTGGATCGTCGTAATATGAGTAATCGCCGACAATAATTTTAGGCGATTTAATCAAGTTTTTGATAAAGCAAACCCTTGGCTGATTTGCGATCGGATAAGGTTGATTCGGATCTGGCCCAATTTCTGTCATAACTTTCAATCCTCAAAGGTTAGCATTCAGGATTTTAGTCCTGTTTAATTGCTACTTGTACCTGCAAATTTGTCAATCCGGCAACTTGTTTGCTAGCTTCAGGATTCAGGTGAATTTTTACCTCGACAACTCTACTATCCAAGTTTTCTCCGGGTTTGTTACTAAACACATTTTGTTTACTAACTTTTAAAGCAATTTCTTTAACTGTTCCCTGCAACTCTTCCGAGAATGCTTGGCTAGTCACGGCGGTTTTTTGTCCTAGCTTAATCTTGCTAATGTCGGTTTGATAAACTTCGGCAACAACTACCATTTGCTCGGTCTTTCCTAAGTCAACAATACCGTCATCGCTAATTTTTTCACCAGCACGAGTATGAATTTTGAGGATTTTTCCGGCATTTGGTGCGCGAATAGAAGCTTGATTTAATTCGGTTTGGGCGCGCTTGACTTGGGCGATCGCACTTTTGACTTCAGCTTCGGCAGCTTGCACATCTACGGGCCGCACTTCGGCTATTTTGTCAAGGGTTGCTCTCGCTTCTTCTAGTTGTTCGCTACCCGTTTCTTTAATGCGTTTGAGTGTGGCTTCAGCTTCGTTAAGCTGCTGGATAGATGTCCTGTTGATGCGAGTTAAGTTTGCTTCTGCTTCGTTGATTTGCTGCTTGGCTGTACCATTAATGCGATCGAGGTTTGCTTGCGCTTCTTCTAGTTGCTGCTTTGCCGTATTGTTGATGCGACTGAGATTAGCTTGTGCTTCTTTCACTTGCTGGCGGCTGGTTTCTAATGTCAGCCGCTTAGTATCTCTTACCGATTGAGAAATTGCACCTTCACCCGCAAGTTGCTGATGTCGCAAGTCTTCAGATTTAGCATTACTAGACTCAGCTTCTAACTTGTTAATTGCCGCTATTTGTGCAGTTTTTTCTCCTTGCCATTGTGCCGCTATCCGGCTAATTGTTGCCTGTTGCGCTTTCCTCTCGCCTTGCGACTGGGCCGTTATTCGGTTGATAGTTGCCTCCTGCGCGCTTCTGTCACCTTGCCATTGCGCTTGCAGGCGATCGACTGTTGCTTCCTGTACAGTTATATTGCCTTGCTGTTCAGCTTTTAGCTTGCCAATTGTGGCGGCTTGGGCAGCAATTTCTCCCGACTTTGCACCAGCTTTTACTTGTGCTAAACTGGCTTGAGCAACCTTGACTTTTTCTTGAGTTTCATCTAAAACAGATTTTAGCCGATCGCGCGCATCCAATATTGCGATCGCTTGCCCTGCTTTCACCGTATCGCCCTCTTTGACTAAAAGCTGGGAAATGCGATCGCCATTTAAAGTTTGCGACACTCCCAAGCGAATCACTTCCCCTTGGGGTTCCAATCTTCCCAGTGCCGTTATTTTTCTCACCGGCGGTGTTTCTACTGGCAAAGGTTCAGTATTTTTAGACAGCGATGCAAACTGAGAAATGCCGTAAAAAGTGGTACCGAGACTAATAGCAGCGCCACCAATTACTAATCCCATTAGCAATCGATTTTTTGGTTTAATCAAAGATTGAAAGTTCATACTTATCCTGTACTTCCAGCTATTTTTTGTCTAAATAAGCGAGTAATATATTTTTTAATACATTCGCTTGTTCTGTAAAAGATATCCTTTCGCCTTGATAAAATCTTCTTGCCACCAAACCGTCAATATAACAAATTACAAATCGAGCGAGGGCTGGATCGGAGATACCTAAGTAGCAAATGACTGCCTCTTCATAACGTTTTCCTGCTATCTGGAGTGCTTGATTGCTGTCAATCTCTTGGCGAGTTTTGTGGTGGCAAAACTCGAAAGTCATTAACATATTCTTTAGCACATAATCTTCAATTCCGCTGAGATAATTCATCAGTTTCTCAACTCTTTCTCCTAGAGTTGGTGGATTTCCTAACTCAGCCAGTGCTTCTTCTTTTGTATCTTCATAGCTCAAATATTCAATTAACTGCTCGAACAAACTTTCTTTACTCGGGAAATAGTGATAAAGGGTTCCTGTAGAAACTCCGATTCCCGAGGCAATTTCGCGCATAGTTACTGAGGAGTAACCTTTTTCGGCAAATATGTCAAAGCATTTGTTGATTAATTCTTTGCGGTATAGATCGCGATCGACTATTTTTGGCATGGGTGAATAGATTTTAGATTTTAGATTACCTAAAGTCTAAAATTTATTGGATCGATAATCCTATATCGAACAGTCGATATAGTATTATCGGCGACAAAAATGACTTTTTTTGAGCTTGTGACAGGTTTTGTATATATCGAACGGTCGTTATATTTAATAAATCACAGAGAAGTAGAGTTTGTCAAGGGGTCGGGAGATTTTTTTTGGTTGATCGCGCAGCCCGCCCCTACGGGGGCTGCGCCAAGGGAGAGGATCGCCCGGCCAGAAATGAGACAAAATGTTCATCAGTTGACAGTTGACAGTTGACAGTTGACAGTTAATGTGTAGGGTGCGTCGCTGCGATATCTTAGATGTAACTTGCAGATTTGAGGGCGACGCACCTTACTGACGAGAAGATTATGCGTACGACACATACATGGAATCTGCTGTAATTTATGAGAGTAAGAACCTACGAAATCGGCGATACCAAACAAATTGTGCAACTGTTTTACGACACCGTGCACGAAGTAAATATTCGCGACTACACAAAAGCACAAGTAGATGCTTGGGCGCCAGCAGATCTCGATCTCGAAACTTGGACTAAAAGTTTAAGTAGTAAATTTACTTTTGTAGCAGAAGAGGGTGAGACAATTGCAGGTTTTGGGGAATTAGAAGCAAACGGTCATATCGATCGCTTTTACTGTCACAAGGATTTTCAAAGACAAGGAGTTGGTACACTAATTTTAAAACAAATTGATGCAAAAGCCAGAGAATTAGGAATTAAAAAGTTATATACAGAAGCCAGCATTACAGCTAAATACTTTTTTGAAAGTCAGGGATTTATGGTATTGAAAGAACAAGAAGTAGAACGAAGAGGAGAAAAATTTATTAACTTCGCAATGGAAAAATTTATCTAAAAAAACTTTTTTGGTAAAACTAAGCTGTAAAATTAGATCGAAGAGTTTTGCAGAGGAGTTGCGATCGTGACAGAAGCTACAAATGTGCTTGGTGGAAAGTTAGAGACTTGCTGCACTTCGCCGATGACAGGCTATTATCGAGACGGCAAATGCAATACCGGCGGCGGTGATTTGGGTGCTCATATCGTTTGCGCTCAATTAACAGAAGAGTTTTTGCAATTCACCAAATTTAACGGAAACGATTTGAGCACTCCCGTACCCGAATTTAAGTTTCCGGGATTGAAGCCTGGGGATTGCTGGTGTCTGTGCGCGTCTCGCTGGAAAGAAGCAATGGATGCTGGATGTGCGCCGCTTGTGGTTTTGAGTGCTACTCACGCCTTAGCTTTGGAATACGTTTCTTTGGATGAATTGAAGCAGCACGCGGCTGATTTGTAGGAGGAATGTGCGATCGCTTTTAGTCAATAAGGGCGATCGTACTTTTCCGATAAATACCAAATTTACCATTCGCTGAAGTATTTAAGGGCGATCGGGCGTCATTGTAAAGTTTTATCGTTGACGAGCCGAGTCAGGTTAGTTAAGGATGGGAATAGTTTGAGGTCGCTGATTTGATTGTCAGGGAGGAAGAGTGCGGTGAAACTCGAAAGTTTCCGATTAGCTGCATCGCACTCATTAGTCTCAGCTTGCTGTAACAGTACCTACTAAACTACACATCTGGCAACTTATACTGCGCGACAATCCGCTTAGCATATTCCGGCACATGAGCCTCCAATTTCTCCGGGTAATTGCGCTTCACATACAGATAATTGCGAGTGAAATGAGAATCAATCGAAAACCGAGCATATTCCAAACCCTTCGGCCCAATTCTCTCAATAAAAACTCCCATTAACTTCGCCGCCCACATTGGCAAAGTCACCCCTTTTTCGTAAGCCGGAATGCTTTGCTGAACAGCCTCTTTTCTGTTTCCCTTCGACATCACTGGCTGAGTATTGAGCTGATCCGTTACCAAGTCTAACATCTCTTGCCCAGTGTCATTTCGCACCACAATCCATTGCCAGCCAAAAGGTGCTCCCATATAGCCCACAACTAAATCTGCTAAAGAATTCACATAATCAAAACAGCTCAAACAAGAAGGAGCAAAAACATCCTTCAATTCCTTAGTATTCAAACCGAAAAACGGCACTTTTTCCGTAGAACCATCTTCGTGTTTGAAGTGAACATTAAAGTCTTGCATAAACTCGTAAGACACCACCGTTTCAGGAGAACGGCTAGTTGTATCTAGGAATTTTTGCAATCCCGCACGACTGACATTATCTACGCAGGGAGTTCCCAAAACATAGAGTTTTTCTAAACCAAGTTTTTTCTCGACTGTTCGCAAAGCTTGAATTTGACAGCCCACGCCAATTACTAACAGCCGCTTCATCCCAGATTTTTCGATTTGTTCTAATACTGAAAGGTTGGGAGAAAGAGTTGGTTTGTTGACTTTTGCTGCGAGAATCTCTTCGCGAGTCGTAGCAATAATTGGCATCGGTTGAAAGCGGTCTTCTTTGGTATTTTGGACACAAACAACGCCTTCTACAATCCCTTTTTCGAGCATCTCAATCGCAATTGTGCTGACGATTCCCGTCCACTGAGCGCCCTCGATCGGCTCTTTTTTGCGGGCGGCCATCATATTTTGACTGACTCCAAAATACCAATCGTCTTGATTATCGAGATTGCGCGATCGCCCGTGAATCTCCGCTTCCAGTTCTGCGATATGCTGTGTTAAGAAAGCACAAGATTCCTTGACATAATGGATGTAATATGTATCGCACAAACCACACTCGCTGCAAAGTTCTTTAGCGGGGCGGCGGCTACCCGGTTTCAGGGCTTTCGATTTTTGGTGCTTAGTAGAATCTATTGCGGTCATCTAAATTATTTATTTTATGCAGATATGGCATTTACGAGAATATCACACCAATTCGGGTTAATTTGTTTCTTTATTCTTTCTTTCACTCCGCATCGGCTGGCTTTGTTTGTGTACAGGCGAATTCTCTTCGCCCGGAAGCCGCCGCTCAACCATGAGCATTTATCCTGAAATAGCGGGCGATCGCAGTAATTATTTAATAAATAAAGCTATGAGATAAATCGTAAAAATGTTTGTTAAAGCAGCCCTCGCGGCCATCATTTGCAATCTCGCAGTTTCCTGCTTAGGATTTGCTGTTTTAGTTCGTCCTCTTGCTGCGATGAATCCCACTCTTACTACTTTAGAAAAAATGCTGACAGCGACAGAAAAGCCTTCTAACCAACAGCAAACGTTTAGATGAATTGCAGCACTCAGAAAGTCTGCTAGAATTTCAGCTTTTTGTCGATCGCTCAAATTAGGCAACTGAAGCTGATGGATTAAAGTAATCGCATTTTGACATTCAGTACCCAATTCATCAATTAACGTACTTAGCGTAGAATTTGTTACAGAAATTGTTCGATCGCACGTCTTGCATCTTTAGTTATATCAAATCCGTTTGCATCGGCATGATGTAAACGGAGGAGAGGAGACGGAGGAGACGGCTGGGCCTTTGTCCCTACCGCGATCAATTTAGGGACAACGGCACTGCCGTCTCCTCGCTTGTCATTCCGGCGCAGCCGGAATGATATAATCAGAGATTTAGCCTCACACCCATACAAAAAAGTAGAGACGCGATATCGCATCTCTACTGCATTCAAAGTAAAGTGCGCCTCAGCGCACCCTACAAATTAGCTGTTTTGGGGAACAGGAGCACTCGGTGTTCCTGAAAAAGTCGGCGCTACAGAATTACTCGGTGTAACACTCTTAGCCCGCTTCTTGATCAAGACAGGTTTGACGCTGTTTTCTCCACCAATCGGGGGATCTTCTTGTTGAGCGTAATCAGCGCCCATCCAAGCCGGACGGCTTTGGTCGAAGGCCATTTGCAAAGCAGCAGCGGCGATCGCGTGGGAGTCATACTCCTCAGACAACTGAGACACCAGAGGTAAGAAAGATGCCATCCGTTCGCCAGCCAAAGCTTCGCGAACTTTACCCTGCATCTTTTCCAACTGGCGCGATTCAATTTGCGCCCGTGTCGGAATGTTTCGTACTGTCAAGCTCGATCGCACGTGGCGTTCAATTAAGCGCAGTTTCCGGCGATCGACCGGTTGAATCAGCGTAATTGCTGTTCCTTCGCGACCAGCCCGGCCTGTGCGTCCGATCCGGTGAACGTAGCTTTCTACACTGTCGGGTAAATCGTAGTTAATTACGTGAGTCAAGTGATCCACGTCCAAACCCCGTGCCGCAATATCAGTCGCTACTACCCAGCGCACTTGACATTGGCGGAACCTGTGCAGCAAGCGTTCCCGCTGTGCTTGGTTCAAATTACCGTGATATTCATCAACACTGTGACCTGCGGCTTGCAGTTGGCTGGTGAGTTCCGCCGCCGACTGCCGAGTCCGCACAAAAATCAGTGCAGATTCCGGGTCTTCCATTTCGAGAATTGGCTGCAAAGCTCTTGCCTTCGACCAACCGCGAGGAATCATGTACACGCCTTGGCTGATCCGCTTCGGCGTTGCTTTTGGCTGTTCTACGGTGACGTTGACTGGGTTGCGCAAATGGCGCGACACCAATTTCCGAATGGAAGCTTCCATCGTCGCCGAGAAAAATGCTGTTTGACGTTCTTTTGGTGCAGCATCCAAGATTTTTTCCACATCTTGAATAAAGCCCATGCTCAGCATTTCGTCAGCTTCATCCAAAACTAGCCATTTTACCTTGTCTAGTTTCAGGCTACCGCGGCTGAGCATATCTAATATGCGTCCGGGTGTACCGACAACGATATGAACGCCGCGCTTCAAACGCTGCATTTGGCGATCGATCGATTGACCGCCATACACTGTCAGAACTTGCAGAGAGCGACCGACTTTTACCGGGCCATCGCTGCTGATACCGCTCAAATCGCGAATGGCTTCAGTAACTTGCATCGCCAATTCGCGAGTCGGTGTCAGCACCAATGCTTGCACCGCAGTTACATCTAAATCAATCCGCTCCAAGATGGGCAACGAGAATGCTGCCGTTTTGCCCGTTCCAGTTTGGGCTTGACCCACAACGTCGCGACCTGCTAGCAAGTGCGGAATTGCTTGTACTTGGATGGGAGTAGGTTCTGTAAAGCCTAGTGTTTCCAGATGGAGAACGAGTTCTTCCGAAAGACCCAAGCCTTCAAACAATAAATTCATTAATGCTCCTAATAACGAGTCTTAGCCTTCTAAGTCGCCCAACTCGGATGCGGATTTCTGCTCGGCGGCAGGAACTCATAAGAGTTCTGTATGGTGCTGCGCCTGCGCGCACCTTCTTAAATAGCAATCGAGTATAGGGCAGCTCCGTCGATGGTGACTAATTTTACCCATTCGACAGCCGTCTTTGATTTTGTGACATCACCGATACCAACCGCCAGCGATCGGGTTATAGGCTTCCAACATTCTTTAACAGGATATTGGACTTCCTTTGAGGTACTTGCAAGCTTTCTCTCTAGGGCATTTTATAGTGAGGATCATGACCAGCCCCACTTAACTACTCATGTAGTAACAGGTTTGTTTGTTCAGGCGCTATCCCGCAATCCGTCGCCTACGGGATTCAACAGGGAATGCGGCGACCGTTAGCGCCTATCCATCTCAACACTCTTTCGGTATACCGTTGTGGTGTAGGGCGGACGGCGAAGCAATCTCAAAATTATCCCCGCTTATTTCTGGCTTGTTATCATCATAACTCTTTACATTCAGAAACAAAACATTAAATTCGTTAAAATTTTCCGATCGTTCTGTAGAGATTACCGCACCCGACGGGAGGGTCGATTACCAGAGAGGGGCTAAAAAAGTTTAGAACCCCTTTCCTACATATCCTTGCACAATTTTGTACTCACTTTTACTTTTGCTGCACAATCCGCTAATCATTTTTGGCTGGTGTCCGGTTTTGGTTCGCCGCACCGCCGATCGCGACAGTTGCAGCAAGACTTATATTTGACCGTAGAGGTCATAGACATCTGCACCAGTAATTTTCACAGATACGATCGATCCCAGCCGCGCTTCTCCTGTCACATAGACGAGTCCATCTACTTCTGGGGAAAACCGAGCGGATCTACCAATCAACTCGCCTGTCTCTGGTTGTTCTTGTTCTATCAGGACATCAACTACCTGACCGACAGACTCTTGATTCTTCTTCAATGATATAGGTTGTTGTGCCGCCATTACCGAATTGCGCCAAACTTCCATTGTTTCTGCTGGCAGTTGATTTGGCAAGCTGTAGGCTGGCGTGCCTTCTTCGGCGGAAAATGTGAATACTCCGACGTGATCGAATTCGTGGCGCTTGACAAATTCCAGCAAATGTGCAGCGTGTTCGTCTGTTTCGCCGGGGAAGCCGACAATAAAAGTTGTCCGCATTACAGCGCCGGGAATTGCTGCTTTGAGCCGATCGACTATGGCATCATTAATCCCAGCTTGAAAAGGCCGATTCATCGCCCGCAGAACTTCGGGATGCGAGTGTTGCAGGGGTAAATCCAGATAGGGCAAAACGTTGTGAGTTTCGCGGATGGCTGCGACAACTTGGGGAGTCAAACCTGTGGGATAGGCGTAGTGCATCCGAATCCAAGGCACATCTACTTCGCCCAAAGCCCGAAGCAGTTCAGCTAGTTTCGGTTCGCCGTAGATATCTTTGCCGTAGTTGGTGGTAATTTGAGAAATTAGGATAATTTCCTTTACCCCTTCCGATGCCAATTGCTTAGCTTCAGCGACAATAGACTCGATCGTCCGCGATCGCTGATTTCCGCGCAAGTGCGGGATAATGCAAAAAGCGCAACGGTAGTCACAGCCTTCGGCTATTCGCAGATAAGCGACACCTTCGGATGTTGTGCGGTAGCGGGGAGTAGTTTCATCAGCGATGTAAGTTGGTTCACTAGAGACGAGGGAAACTCGATCGCCCTTTTCGACCCTTTGCATCACATCGACGATTTTATGATAATCGCCAGTGCCGACAATTGCGACAGCTTCCGGCAATTCATCCAGCAATTGCTGCTGAAAATGCTGTGCCATGCAGCCAGTGATGACTACTTTTTTATTAGCTTCGGCCAATTCTACCAGGGTGCGGACTGATTCTTCTCGCGCAGCTTGGATAAAACTGCAAGTATTGACGACGACGTAATCGGCTAATTCTTCATTAGAATCGACTTCATAGCCTGCTTGAGCCAGCAAGCCAATCATGTGTTCGGTATCGATGCGATTTTTTTCGCAGCCGAGGTGGGTAAATGCGATCGTTGGCTTCGTTGCCATGCAGTAATTAGTTGCTGTTGCGCTATTTTCGAGAACGTTTTATGATATCACACAATTTAACAACTTGCAATGTATGGGTGGAAGCTCTGAACTGTTGTCGTGTGGGTGAGATGAGAATTTTCAGGCTTTGTGCGATGCTCGTACTTTCCCGCTTTTTCGTTTAAGGGTTTTGACCTGTTTGTCAGCCCAGCCTGGCGTATATCAGGTCGGCAACTTCCACCTTGGCACGTATCAGGTTAGTACGTATCAGGTTGGTACGCATCAGGTGGGCATCGCTCAGGTTAGCATCGCTCAGGTTGGCATCGCTCAAGTTGGTATCGCTCAGGTTGGCACAGCTTAGGTCAGCACTTCTTAAATCGGCAAATCTCAGCTTGGCATAGCTCAAGTCGGCACCACTCAGGTCGGCACCACTTAAGTTGACACCGCTCAAGTTGACACCTCTCAGCTTGACACCTCTCAGGTCGGCACCACTCAGCTTGACACCACTCAGGTTGGCACCTCTCAAGTTGGCACCTCTCAAGTTGGCAACTGTCAAGTCGGTAACTGTCAAGTCGGCAATTGTCAAGTCGGCACCACTCAAGTTGGAACGGCTCAGGTTGGTATCGCTCAGGTTGGCATCGCTCAAGTTAGCATCGTTTAGGTTGGCACCACTCAGGTCGGCACCACTCAAGTCGGCACGGATCAGGTAGGCACCACTCAAGTTGGCACGGATCAATTTTGCACCGCTCAAGTTGGCATTTCTTAGATCGGCACCACTCAAGTTGGCACGGATCAATTTTGCACCGCTCAAGTTGGCAGTAATAAATTGGGAACCTCTCAGGTTGGCACCGCTCAAGTTGACACCTCTTAAGTCGGCACCTCTCAAGTCGGCACCTCTCAAGTTGGCATTACTCAAGTCGGCACCAGCAAAATCTGTAGAAATATCTAAACCAGCAATTCTCGCCAATGCCAAAAAGTCATTGGTTTCTGCCTCAAGAACCTGCTGAATAGAGTTTTGAAGTTCTTGCAGAGAGTCTTCATTAGCCATATTGCAACTCCGCTCGACTTAGATACGGTTGCAACTTTGAGTCACATAACTTTTTTCTGGCACTTGCTTCCAAAACTATCTGCTGATTTCGGGAAATGTTTTCTGGCCAAATTCCCTCCACACCAGTAATATAAACGTATCTGAGTGCAACCTCAAAAGTTGCTTCCACACAGCAAGGCCGATCATTTACTGTCAGAGTTCCTAAATTTTCCTTCGGTAGCGATCCTTTTAAAATCTGTGAACCTATCTTGAGTTCAAACAACCAAGCCGGATTTAACTCCGAACCATTAGTCGTTACCTGACACATAGAAGACAACTTAAAATTTTCAGTTGCTTGTCTCTCTATACAAAGCTCTTTTAAGCCAGTCAGGTTACACAACTTCTGAGGAATCTGACTGTTTTCCAGCTTGAGCTTCAGTGTTCCACCTTTCAAACCAAACTTGACACGCCCACCCAGTAGCGATTCCCACTGTTCATTAAACTCGATCGCGATCGGCAAGTCTATCTGCTCAGATTCAACTAAAATTGCTTCCAATTCCATATACAAGCAATCTGGGAACTTATTTTCATGACGTATTTGAGATATTGTCGGTAGGGTTTCTGGCATTGCTTAGGTGGAATGATAAATTTAACTCTTACCTGAAATACACCCTAACATGACGCTGCAATTGTTTTACCATCTAAACAAAATTTTACACCAGTACAGCGATTCGTTCCTCTTGCGGGAAGATTCCACCTCGCTTTTCTAGTTCATACTTTGCTTTTTTATCAAGTCCGGCATTGTTACCGAATCGAGCATTGTCTACTTTGGCAGTGTTCAAGTTTGTCGCTGTCAAATTAGCATTGTGCAAATTGGCATTGCTTAAATTGACATTGCTTAAGTCAGCATTAATCAAATCGGCATCGCTCAAGTCTGCATCGCTTAAGTCAGCAAAACTCAAGTCGGCATCCATCAGCAAAGCATTTCTCAAGTCAGCACTACTCAAGTCAGCGCGACAAAGTTTTACGTTTGTTAATTTAGCATTGCTTAAGTTAGCAAAACTCAGATCGGCACGACTCAAATCAGCATTATCTAAGTCAGCGCCGCTGAGATTGAATCTACTCAATTTGCAGCCAACTGCTTTAACTCTACTGAAATCAGCTCCGGCTAAATCTTCATCTGGATTTAGACCAGCCTGTTTCACCAATTCAGATAAATTATTAGTATCTGCTTCAAGAATTTGCTTAATGCCATTTGCAAGCGATTCAGACTCACTAGAGTTAAGAAGTTGCGATTGATTCGTTTCACTCGCAATGACAGGATCGTGTTTGAGTTGCGATTGTCGCGCATAAAATTTAGTCAGTCGCTTCTCTTCACTCCAAGCAACAAACGCAATTCCCCCAACTACACTTAACCCTACTGTCAAAGCTGGCGGATTTCCCCCTGTCAGCAACAGCATCCCCAACAAACCAACACCAACTTGAGCCGTTTGCTTGACTAAAGAATTTAATCCAGCTTCAGCTTCTTCATAAAGACTAATTTGTTTGCGGTTGACTAAAGTCATATCAAATATCTCCTAGGGATTATTTTTCAAATCTTTTAAATCTCTCCAAAACCGAATGAGAGTTCGACCTACAATAACTATCAATAACAAAAAGTCAGAACCTACGATAATGAAACAAAAATAAAACGATGAACCCCAAGGGCTTTCTTGCGAACAACTCGTGAAATCAGCAAAATTTTTAGTGCTAATAAGTTGAAAGATTAAACTGGGAAGTTTTAAAAGAATACCAAGTGCGATCGCATCCTGAATTGACCCATAAACCGTCCTCCCAAGTTGACCCATTAACCCATAGAATAACTGATCGACAAACTCTAAAACATTCATCACTAACTTTTTCGTGAATGTACCCGATCGCGTATTTACTGGAGGAGATAGCCCTACAGGAGTTGGACTCGATGAGGATGGTGTCGGAGTCGGAGTCAGCGGATTCGGCGGCGTAGTCATTACGGCACGGTATAAATTTATTATATATCTCAATTATACGTGAGCTCGGACACCAATATCAATCACAAACAAGATGCCTTAAATTGGTGTCCTTTTGTACCCCATTTGATATCATTTTGATACCCGATCGCCCCAGTCATTCTAATTCGGCTCGGTTGAAGGCAGACCGGCTCGAAAAATCTGCTCAGCAGTCAACCTCAACTCTGGAAAAGCCAGCGACTCAACTATGTCATTTCCCCGAAACTGGCTGATTTGATATTCCCCGTCAACCAACTGATAAACCGAGATAGTAGGTTGTTTCGGATTGCCAATGAAGCGTCTGCCGCCCAAAGCAGCATAATCCACAACCCAATATTCTGGGATACCCAGTCTTTCATAATCGGCTACTTTAACCAGGTAATCATCTTGCCAGTTCGTGCTGACTACCTCTACAGCCAGTCGCACTGAAGACCCCATCGTGATGATAGATTCTTTTTTCCAGCGTGGTTCATTTGCAAGGGCGGTTCTGTTTAGGACTATTACGTCTGGCTGATAACCTGCTTCGTTACGGACGGGTTTAAGTAGGCAGTCACCGGGGATGGAGTAGGGCAATTCACGACGGTCAATTTCAACTGCTAGCTTTGAGTGTATAAAACCCGTAACTTCCGAATGGTCGCCGGTTCCTAAAGGCATTTCAACAATTACTCCATTGTGTAGTTCGTACTTATGGACAGAGTTCTCTGGATACCAAGCAACGAACTCATCAAACGTGATTGTTTTCGATATGGTTTGGATCATGTTGTGGTTTCCTCTGTCTGGTGATTAGTATGCGGAAAGCTAGAAGATGGCACAAGGACTACTCCTAACAATGTCTGTAGTTCTTGACAAGTTTGACTGTAGCTGATATAGTTTATTCCCGACAAAACAGCACTTGGTACAAAACGCCGATTTGTCACAAAACTGGTGTCTTTTTGTACCCATTTGATATCCTTTTGATACCCGATCGCCCCCCAGTCCTTCTAGCTCGGCTCGGTTGGAGGCAGACCGGCTCGAAAAATCACCTCGGCCGTCAACCTCAACTCTGGGAAAGCCAGCGACTCAACTGTGTCATCGCCCTTAAACTGTTTTACCTGATACTCGCCGTCAACCAACTGGCAAACCGATAGTGTGGGTTGTTTGGGAGTACCGATGAACTTGCGGCCGCCCAAACCGAGGTAGTCCGCAATCCAGTATTCGGGGATGCCCATTTCTTCGTAGTCGGCGAATTTGAGATGGTAATCGTCCCGCCAGTTCGTGCTGACGACCTCTACAGCCAGCCGTACTGAAGAACCCATCGTGATGACGGATTCCCTATCCCAGCGCGGTTCTCTTGTGAGAGCTGCTTCGTCCAGGACAACTGCGTCTGGCAGGTAGCCCGCCTCATTGCGGACGGGTTTGAGCAGGCAGTCGCCGGGGATAAAGCAAGGCAATTTCAGTCGCCTGATTTCTGCGCTGATTTCGTCCCTGGTTAAACCTATAACGCGGGAATGGCGGCCAGTTCCTAAAGGCATTTCAACAATTACTCCGTTGTGTAGTTCGTACTTATGGACAGAGTTCTCTGGATACCAAGCAACGAACTCATCAAACGTGATTGTTTTGGATATGGTTTGGATCATGTTGTGGTTTCCTCTGTCTGGTGATTAGTATGTGGAAAGCTAAAATATTACACAAGCTTTACCGACAAGGATATCGGTAAAACTTGACAAATTCGACTGTAGCTGATATGAGTTTGATCGCCCGTCCCGACAAAACAGCACTTGGTACAAAACGCCGATTTGTCACAAAACTGGTGTCCTTTTGTACCCATTTGATATCCTTTTGATACCCGATCGCCCCCAGTCCTTCTAGCTCGGCTCGGTTGGAGGCAGACCGGCTCGAAAAATCACTTCGGCCGTCAACCTCAACTCTGGGAAAGCCAGCGACTCAACTGTGTCATCGCCCTTAAACTGTTTTACCTGATACTCGCCGTCAACCAACTGGCAAAC